>JAEXYH010000067.1 GCA_023451735.1 Pseudomonadota bacterium
AATGAGAAGGGCGCGATCTGGATCGTCGAGATCAAGTCATCAGTGGAGGATCTACGCGCGGATACGAAATGGCCGGACTATCGCGCCCATTGCGATCGGTTGTTCTTCGCCTTCACGCAGGATTTGCCGTGCGAGATTTTTCCGGGGGAGACCGGACTGATCGTCGCCGATGCCTATGGCGCGCATGTGCAGTGTGAGGCGCCGGAGCACAAGCTGCCGGCCGCGACGCGCAAATTCATGATGCTGCGTTTTGCGATGACGGCGGCGCACAGACTAAACAGGCTGCATGACCCTCAAGGTCATGCAGCCTGTTCGAATGAGTTTTAGGGATCTCAGTTCCTCATGGTGAGGAGCGCGCCCTTGCGCGCGTCTCGAACCATGAGCTGTTTGAGCTCCGCGACCATCCTTCGAGACGCGGGCTTCGCCCGCTCCTCAGGATGAGGGCGGAGTGTGGGGTTGGCTTAGCGCGGCGCGCGCTTGGCCAAAATGCGCTGCAATGTGCGGCGGTGCATGTTCAAACGGCGCGCGGTTTCCGAGACGTTGCGGTTGCACATCTCATAGATGCGCTGGATGTGTTCCCAACGCACGCGGTCGGCCGACATCGGGTTGTTCGGCAATTCCGACTTGTCGCTATCGATCGCCAGCAACGCATTCACGACATCATCGGCATCGGCCGGCTTCGACAGATAGTCGACGGCGCCCATCTTCACCGCGGTCACGGCGGTGGCGATGTTGCCATAGCCGGTGAGCACGATGGCACGCGCTTCCGGGCGCTGCTGCTTCAGCGCGGAGACGACATCGAGGCCGTTGCCATCGCCGAGGCGAAGATCGACCACCGCGAAAGCCGGCGCCGACTTGCCGATGTGAGCAAGGCCATCGGAGACGGTATCGCAGGAGGTGACGGTAAAACCGCGGGTCTCCATCGCGCGTGACAGGCGTTCCAGAAACGGCTTGTCGTCCTCAACGATCAGGAGCGAGCGGTCGGTCTGTTCAGTCACTTCGGCAAGAGCGTTCACGGTTTCAAATCCTCCATCTGCAATCAACCTAACATATGGTGCCCCATAGTTCACCTGCCAAGAAAGTGAACGTTTGGATAGCTTGGCCGCGAAGTTAAAAAACGCAGGCATTTTCTGCAGGAAAACGGGTGGTTAACGGCTGGAACGATGCTAAATCTGCGCGGCGTGATGTCGCAGAGCAGCATGCGGCGGGGAAATAACGAAAGCAGATCCGGAATGGACGCGACGACACAGGGGAAGACCGATGAAGCCTCGATTCGTTATGAAGGCTGGCGGATCGTAGGTGTTTGCTTCGTTCTCGCGACGTTCGGGTGGGCGCTCGGGTTCTACGGACAGAGCGTCTATCTCGCGGAACTCCAGCGCGTTCACGGCTGGCCGGCTTCCACCATCGCCACGGCCACCACCTTTTTCTATCTCGTCGGCGCGCTGCTCGTTGCCTTTGTCAGCGAAGCGATGCGCGCGCTCGGGCCGCGCAACTGCCTGCTCGCGGGCGTCGGGATGCTCAGCCTTGCCACCATCCTGCTCGGCCAGATCACGGCGCCCTGGCAGCTCTATGCGGTGAATGTGTTGCTCGCTTTCGGCTGGGCCGGCACCAGCCTCGGTGCGATCACCAATACGCTCGGCATGTGGTTCGACAAAAAGCGCGGCATGGCCATCAGCCTTGCGCTCAATGGCGCGAGCTTCGGCGGCATTGTCGGCGTGCCCGCAATGGTGGCGGCGAGCAACGCATTCGGTTTCGCCGGCGCGACGATGGCGGCGGTCGGCGCCATGCTGGTGCTGCTGGTGCCGGTGATCATTCTGTTTGTCGGCCATCCGCCGCATCGGGCTGGTGTCGGTCATGTCGCGGCATCCGATGCACCGTCATCGACGCGGATTCGCGCGCAGGCGATGCGCGACGTGGCGTTCCTCACGGTGACGATCGCCTTTGCGCTCGGACTATTCGCGCAGGTGGGATTCATCGTTCACCTGATCTCGTTTCTCGATCCGGTGATCGGCCGCGAGCGTGCAGCGGCGGCGGTGTCGTTGATGACGGTCATGGCCGTGGTCGGGCGCGTGCTGTTCTCGACGGTGATCGACCGGCTCAATCAGCGGCTGGCGTCGGCGCTATCGTTTCTCAGCCAGGGCGTGGCGCTGGCGATCATCATCAATACGCAGAGCGCGCCGTGGGTGTTCGTTGCCTGCGCGCTGTTCGGCTTCTCGGTGGGCAATTTGATCACGCTGCCGGCGCTGATCGTGCAGCGCGAATTCGATCCACGATCGTTCGGTGTGTTGGTGAGTTTGATCACGTCGGTGACACAGGTGACTTACGCGTTTGGGCCTGGGATCGTCGGCTGGCTCAGGGATATTTCGGGTAGCTACAGCGTGCCGTTCTATAGCTGCATGGCGCTGCAGGTGATTGCGGCTGTGATGGTGATGGTGCGGGGGCGGATGATCAAAACGCCGCTGCCGTAGGATGGGTTGAGCGTCTTCGCGAAAACCCATCACGGCCAAGCGCTTGCGGTGATGGGTTTTCGCTGCGCTCAACCCATCCTACGGCCGCGGAGTATTATTCTTCCCTCGCCTTCAACAAATCCTCCACATCCAGCCGCTTGGTGAACATCGCGATCTCGCCGTTCTCGTCGCGCGGCCATTCGCTTTCCGGGCGGTCCCAATACAGCTCGACGCCATTCTGGTCGGGATCGCGGAGATACAGCGCCTGGCTCACGCCATGATCGCTGGCGCCGTCGAGCGTGATGCCGGCAGCCAGCACGCGATGCAGGGCGTCGGCGAGGTCCGCGCGGGTCGGGTACAGGATCGCGGTGTGGAACAGCCCGGTCGTGCCCGGCGCCGGTGGCTGGCCGCCTTTGCTCTCCCAGGTGTTGAGGCCGATGTGGTGATGATAGTCGCCGGCCGCGATGAACACCGCCTGGTCGCCGTAGCGCGCCTTGACCTGGAAGCCGAGCACGTCGCGATAGAAGCCGAGCGCGCGATCGAGATCGGCGACCTTGAGATGGACATGCCCGATCTTGGTGCCGGCGGGAATGGGGGCGGTGGACATGATGGGCTCCTGGATGGCGTGATGCGATCAGGAGGATTTGGGGATGGAATTGCAGGATGGGTAGAGCGCCTTCGCGAAACCCATCGTTTCCAAAAGCTCACCGCCGTAGGGCGGATGAGCCGAAGGCGTAATCCGCCGCGGAGTTTCAGCTTTGAATTCGGCCGGCGGATTGCGCTTCGCTCATCCGCCCTACGGATTCACGAAAGCTCCGACACCTGACCGTCCGGCAGACCGAATTCATACGTATTCAACGTCATCGACACCATCGTGTAATAGCCGCACAGACCGATGATCTCGGCGAGGGCCTTGGCGCCAAGCACCTCATTGGCTTCATCATAGAGCGGCTTCGACAAGCGCTGCGCCTCGTGCAGTGAGCGCGCGACATCATAGATCACGCGCTCCCGCACCTCGCCAAAGCTCGGCGTGCGGCGGTTCTTGATGTCTTCGATGATGGCCGGATCGAGCCCGGCCTTCAGCGCAAAATTCTTGTGCGCATACCATTCGAAATGCGCCGTCCAGTGCCGCGCGGTGACGAGGATCGCGAGTTCGGCATGCGCATCGGAGAGCGATGTATCGTAGCGCAGGAAGGCGCCGAGGCGCGTGGCATGGCGCGCCATTTCGGGGCTCGCCAGCCAGGCCATCATCGGCTCCGGCGGCTTGCCGCGTTTGCTGGCGATGGATTCGTCATAGATCGCCTTCTGGTCGGCGGTCATTTCGCCAGGCGAAAGAAGCTTTAGGCGCATCTCGTTCCTCGTCTCATTCTTGTTCGTTGTGGCGGGAAGCTAACGAGTCTTTGCAGCCTCCGACAAGCCATTGAATTCCACGATCTGCCGGGTAAGCTTCATGTCAACAAAATCGTGAGCGCCACGCTTGCGCACAAACAATGAGGAAACACCCGATGTCGGATCTCGAGACATTCCGCAGCGACACCCGCGCCTGGCTGGAGCAGAATTGCCCGCCGGAAATGCGCAAGCCGGTCACCGCCGATGAGGATGTGTTCTGGGGCGGCCGCAACACCAAATTCGCATCGGAGCCGCAGCGCCTCTGGTTCGAGCGCATGCGCGACAAAGGCTGGACCGTGCCGGACTGGCCGAAGCAATATGGCGGCGGTGGTCTCGATGGCGCCGAAGCGAAGGTGCTGCGCGAAGAGATGGCGCGGATCGGCGCGCGGCCGCCGCTGTCGAGCTTCGGCATCTGGATGCTCGGGCCGGCGCTGCTGAAATACGGCAATGACGAATTGAAGCAGGAGCATCTGCCGAAGATCGCGGCCGGCCTGATCCGCTGGTGCCAGGGCTATTCCGAGCCCAATGCCGGCTCCGATCTCGCCTCGCTGCAGACCCGCGCCGAAAGCGACGGCGATCACTATGTAATCAACGGCTCGAAGATCTGGACCTCCTACGCGAATTACGCCGACTGGATCTTCTGCCTGGTGCGCACCGATGGTGCCGCGAAGAAGCATGACGGCATCAGTTTCATTCTCTTCGACATGGCCTCAAAGGGCGTGTCGACAAAGCCGATTTTGCTGATCTCCGGCAAGTCGCCGTTCTGCGAGACGTTCTTCGACAATGTGCGCGTGCCGAAATCGCATGTGGTCGGCACCGTCAATCGCGGCTGGGATGTCGCAAAATATCTGCTGCAGCATGAGCGCGCGATGATCTCCGGCATGGGCGAGCGCGGCGTCGGCCGTCCGCTGGGGCAGGTCGCGGCGGATACGATCGGGGTCGATGGCGAAGGAAGGCTTGATGACGCGATGCTGCGCGGACAGATCGCGAGTTTCGAGGTGGACGAGGCGGCGCTGTCCTGCGCGGCCGAGCGCGCCGTCGATCTCGCCAAGGCCGGGCAGGGGCATCCGGCGTTCTCGTCGGCGATGAAATATTACGGCACCGAGCTCAACAAGCGCCGGCACGAGATTTTGATGTCGGCGGGCGGCAGTGATGCGCTGGAATGGGAGAGCGCGCGATCGGGCGAGGGCGCCAAACCGCGCGCCTGGCTGCGGACCAAGGCGAATTCGATCGAAGGCGGCACCAGCGAAGTGATGCTGGGAATCGTCGCGAAGCGGATTCTGGATTTGCCGGGGGCGTAGCTCCGTCATTGCGAGGAGCGAAGCGACGAAGCAATCCAGAAACCACAAGGAAGAACTGGATTGCTTCGCTTCGCTCGCAATGACGAGTAACTGCCGCCATCGCTCGAAATATTCAATTCATCGGATCACCCCCATGCCTCTCCTCCTCAATGACGAACAGACCATGCTCCGCGACTCAGCCCGCGGTTTCATTGGCGACAATGCGCCGATCGCTCATTTCCGGCAGCTGCGCGACAGCAAGGACGCCACCGGATTCTCGCGTGAGCACTGGAAGACCTTTGCCGAGATGGGCTTTGCCGGCCTCCTGGTGCCGGAAGCCCATGGCGGCAGCGGGCTTGGCGCGGTGGAAGCCGGCGTCATCATGGAGGAGATCGGGCGCACGCTGATGCCGTCGCCGTTCTTCGCCACCGCGGTGCTGTCAGTCACCGCGCTGCGCGGCGGCAGCGAGGCGCAGCAGGCGGCCTATCTGCCGAAGATCGCGGAAGGCGCGCTGCTGGCAGCACTGGCGGTGGATGAAGGGACGAAACATCGGCCGCTGAATATCGCATTGAAGGCCGAGCGCTCCGGTAATGGCTTCAAGCTCTCGGGCGACAAGGCCTTTGTGGTCGATGGCCACACCGCCGATCTCCTGATCGTCGCGGCGCGCAGCGGCGGCAGCGTCGGCGAGCGCGAAGGGCTGACGCTGTTCGCCATCGATCCCAAGGCCAAGGGCATCGCCATCGAGCGCACGGTGATGGTCGACGCGCATAATGCGGCGCGGATCGTGTTCGACAATGTCGCGGTGGATGCCGACAGCGTGCTCGGCGAGGTCGATCAGGGCGGCGTGTTGCTGGATCGCGTGCTCAACGTCGGCCGCGGTGCCGTCGCAGCGGAGATGGTGGGACTGGCGGACGAGGTGTTCGGCCGCACGGTGACCTATCTCAAGGAGCGCAAGCAGTTCGGCAAACTGATCGGCGAATTCCAGGCGCTGCAGCACCGCGCCGCGCATCTCTATACGGAAATCGAGGTGACGCGGGCTGCGGCGATGAAGGCGCTGCAATTGCTCGATGCCGATGCGCCGACGGCTGCGGCTGCGGTCGCTGTTGCCAAGGCGAAGGCCGGCACCACGGCGACGCTGGCGGTGCAGGAAGGCGTGCAGATGCATGGCGGCATGGGCATGACGGACCAGTTCGATGTCGGCCTGTTCATGAAGCGCGCCCGCGTGTGCCAGGAATTGCTGGGGGACAGCAATTTTCACGCGGATCAACTGGCGAAGATGAAGAAGTATTGAGCTTCGCATCCATCCTTCGAGACGCGGCTGCGCCGCTCCTCAGGATGAGGGGCAGAGATTGGGGCGGCCAATCCGCTCCGCCCTCATGGTGAGGAGGCGCCTCTTCGGCGCCGTCTCGAACCATGAATGGCCGGGCGCACCTTACCTGATCGGCGGCGCGTACTGGATCCCGCCCGCATTCCAGGTCTGGTTCAAGCCACGCGGGATCTTCAGTGGCGAGCCATCGCCGACATTGCGCTCATACACTTCACCGTAATTGCCGACATGGCGGATGATGCGCGCGGCCCAGTCCTTGGACAGGCCGAGATCCTCGCCATAAGCACCTTCGGTGCCGACCAGGCGCATCACATCCGGCTTCTTCGACTTCAGCGCCTCGTCGATATTCTTCGAGGTGATGCCGAGCTCTTCGGCATTGATCATCGCATAGAGCGTCCACTTGACGATCATCATCCAGTCTTCGTCGCGCTGGCGCACGACCGGGGCGAGCGGCTCCTTCGAGATGACGTCGGGCAGGATGACGTGATCGTCGGGTTTCGCCAGCGTCAGGCGCAAGGCGTAGAGCTGCGAGGCGTCGGCGGTGAAGGTGTCGCACTGGCCGGAATTATAGGCCTTGAGGACATCCTCAAGCTTGGGAAATTTGACCTCGGTATATTTGATGTTGTTGGCGCGGAAGTAATCCTGCGCATTCAGCACCGTGGTGGTGTTGTCCTGGACGCAAACCTTGCTGTCGTTGAGCTCCAGCGCCGAATCGATGTTGCGCGATTTCGGGATCATGAAGCTCTGGCCGTCATAATAGGAGACGGCGGGGAAGTAGAGCGCGAGATTGCTTTCGCGCGACATGCTCCAGGTGGTGTTGCGCGCGAGGATGTCGATCTTGCGGCTCTGCAGCTCCTTGAAGCGTTCATTGGCGTCGAGGCCGGTGAACTTCACTTTCTTCGGATCGTCGAAGATGGCGGCGGCGACGGCGCGGCAGAAATCGACATCGAAGCCGGTCCAGTTGCCCTGGGCATCCGGCGCCGAGAAGCCCGGCAGGCTCTGGTTGACGCCGCACAGCACGGCGTCGCGCTTGATGGTGCGTTTCAGCGTCTTGGTGTCGTAGCGCTCATAGGTGATCGCAGCGGCAACCACGGCGGTGGCGACGGCGAGGCCGATGGCCAGGCCGGTCACGAAAGTGCGTTTCATCGCCATGAGAAGTCAGCCCCCTGATTGATGGCGTTATGTGATGCAAAGCGAGAAGCGGCGCGTGCCGCTTCAGATCTCGGGTTTCTGCCGGATCACGACCTTGGTGCCGACGGGCACGCGCTCATAGAGATCGCTGACATCGGCATTGACGAGACGGAAGCAGCCCGACGACACGGCGGTGCCGATGGTGTCGGGCCGGTTGGTGCCGTGGATGCGATAGACGGTGGCGCCGAGATAGAGCGCGCGGGCGCCCATGGGATTGCCGGGGCCGCCGGCCATGAAGCGCGGCAGGTAAGGCTGGCGCTGGATCATTTCCGCGGGCGGCGTCCAGTCCGGCCACTCGGCCTTGCGGGTGATTTTCACCAGGCCCTGCCACTGAAAGCCGTCGCGGCCGACGCCGATGCCGTAGCGCATCGCGCGGCCATTGCCCTGCACGAGATAGAGATAGCGCTCATTGGTGGAGATGATGATGGTGCCGGGCGGCTCGGTGGTGCGGTACAGCACCATCTGCTTCTGGAATTCCGGCGGCAGCTCGATGCTGTCATCGGCGATCAGGCCGGGTTCGTCGCCGACATCGGGGCGCTGCATCTGCGCGCTCGCATGCGTGATCGACAATGCGAGGCCGGCTGTGGCGATGAAAGTGAGCCCGAGCAGGCGGCGAAGGTCGATCATTTCGGCATCTCCCGATTTGATGGTGTCCGTGCATAGCATCGCGAGGCTAGCGCGTGAACCATGAATTCGGGGAATGAGGATTTGATTAAAACGGGATCGTAGGGTGGGCAAAGCGCAGCGTGCCCACCATGCGCGGCACGTCACTTGAAGGTGGGCACGCTACGCTTTGCCCACCCTACAAAAGAGCTACGCCGCGATGCTGTCGATCCCGGCATTCTTCAGCAGATCCGCCAGCGCCTTGCGGGCATAGAACATGCGCGTCTTGACGGTGGAGGCGGGGATGCCGACGATCCCGGCGACTTCCTCGACGGACTTCTCGTGATAGTAGACGAGATTGACGATCTCGCGGTGCGCCGGCGAGAGTTTTGCCACGCAGGCGCGCAGGATTTCGCTGGTGCGGCTGCGATCGAGCGCGCTTTCGGGCGTGTCGGCGCTGTCGGCGACGTCCATCACCTCGTCCTGGTCGATGTCCTCGTATTTGCGCTGGCGCAGCGCCGTCAGCGCCTTGAAGCGCGCGATCGACAATAGCCAGGTGGAGACCTGCGAGCGGCCCTCGAACTGGCTGGCGGTGCGCCACACATCGAGAAACACCTGGCTGACCAGATCTTCCGTCGCGGTGACATCGCGCAGCATGCGCAGCACGAAGCGATAGACGCGGACATTGTGACGGGCATAGAGCGTGTGCATCGCGGAACGGTCGCCGGTGGCGATCCGCTCCAGCAACATCTCGTCCGTGGTGGCGCGGGCGGTGATGATTCCCTGGCGGCCGGCGGCGTTGATGGCGATGACGTTCGACATGACTGGCTCCCGTTGAAACGTCGGTGATGCGCGTTTCGTTGGGATCAGTTGTTAAGGTTTGCCGGTTTCAGGATGGCGGCTTGAAAAGCGGAAAATGGTTTCGTGGTACGGGAGTTTTGTTTCGTCGGGGGCGCCGCGACGAAACATTTGGGGAGAAAAATATAATGTTTCTAATGAGATAGCTTCTCGGGGGAATCTCCCGGTCGTCATTGCGAGCGAAGCGAAGCAATCCAGGAGCGGTGGAACGAAGTCTGGATTGCTTCGTCGCTGCGCTCCTCGCAATGGCGGTTGAGAGGCCTACGCCTTCTCACCCGCCGGCGAAAACAGATAGCCGCCACCGCGGATGGTGCGGATCACGGCGGGTTTGGTCGGGTCCGGCTCGATCTTGCGGCGGATGCGCATGATGCGGAGATCGACGGCGCGGTCGAAAGCTTCGGCGTCGCGGGCATTGGCGAGTTCGAGCAACCGCTCGCGGGAGAGTACGCGTTTCGGATTGGCGGCGAAGACCTTGAGCAGGCCGAATTCGGACGCCGTGAGTGGATGCTCGTTGCCTTCCTCGTCGCGCAGCGCCTGGGCTTCGAGATCGAGCCATTTGGTGCCGAAACGGACGAGATGGTCCTTGCTGTTCTTGGCTGGTGCCGCTTCGGCCGCTTTCTGGGCCGGGACGCTCCGGCGCAGCACCGAGCGGATGCGCGCCATCAGCTCGCGCAGCTCGCACGGTTTGGCGATGTAGTCATCGGCGCCGAGCTCGAGCCCGACCACGCGATCGATCGGGCTGGCGGTGGCGGTGAGCATGATCACCGGCACATTGGTGCGGCTCTTGAGATCGCGGATGATCGAGAGGCCGTCTTCCTCGGGCATGTTGAGGTCGAGCACCACGAGATCGGGCACCTTGGCCTCGATCTCGCTGCGCAGGCTCTTGCCGCCGTCGCACAGCGTCACGGTGAAGCCGTGCATCTTCAGATAATCGCCGACCATTTCGCGGGCCGGCGCTTCGTCATCGACGACGATGATATGCGGGCTCGTACTCATGGCTGCGCCTCATTGGTCACCGGCAGCACAATGGTGAAGCTGGCGCCCTGGCCGGGGCCGGCGCTGTCGGCGGTGACCTCGCCGCCATGCATGTCGATGATGCGCTTGACGATGGAGAGGCCGAGGCCGGTGGAGCTTTCACCGCCGGTGGGCTTTGCGGAGAGGCGCTGGAAGCGGCCGAACAGGCGGTCGAGATCTTCCGGTGACAGGCCGGCACCTTCGTCGCTGACGCTGATGCGGGTGTGATCGGCATCGCCGTCCACCACGATGTCGATCTTGCCGCCGATCGGCGAGTATTTGATCGCGTTGCTGATGAGATTGTCTATGGCTTCGCGGATGCGATCGGCATCGCACCAGGTGAGATCGGAATGGCCCGGGGTGGAGACGGCGACGCGCTGCTGCTTGTTGATGGCCGAGGGGCGATTGGCCTCGGCCACCTCGTTCACCAGCGCAGAGAGATCCACCGGCTCGCGGCGGATGGTGATGTCGAAGGCATCGGCCATGGCGTCGGAGATCAGGTGATCCACCATGGATGTCAGGCGCTTGGTGGCATCGCGGATATGGTCGATCTGTGTCGCGATGCCTTCTTTCGCCGAGCCGGCGGCGATCAGTTCGGTCAGCATTTCGGTGCGGCCGAGAATGACACCGAGCGGATTCTTCAGATCATGGGCGACGGTGCCGAGGATCTCGTTCTTGAAGCCGTTGGCGCGCTGCAGCCGCAGCCACTGCGCCGAGAGCCGGCGATTGGCCTGCATCAACGCGCGGGTGCGCTGGGTGACGCGATCTTCCAGCTGCGTATTGGCGGCCTGGAGCTGCTGATAGAGGATCACATTGTCGAAGGCGATGGACAGGCGGCTGCCGAACAGTTCGACCAGCGAACGGTCGGTCTCGGATAGTTCGCGTTCGGCCTGCAGCAATACCACGACCTCACGGCCCGAGCCGGTGCGCACATAGAGCACCGTGCGATGGTCGTCGAAGTCGTGCTTGCGGCGGCGGAAGGCGTCTTCCACCATCTGCCGCAAGTCGGCATCGAGCGATGTCGGCGTGGGACAGCCGGTGAAGCGGCTGTAGCAGCCGGAGCCGGCGAGCACGGCAAATTCCTCGCACGCGGCGCCGCCATCGCGCAGCACCAGGATGCCGGCGCAATCGACATTGAGCAGCGACGCGATCTGGGTCAGCACGCCTTCGGCAAGGCGCTGCATCGAGCGGAAATCGTAAAGCGTGGATGCGGCATCGAGAATGATCTCGAGCCCGCGGCGGGTCTGCACCATGCGCTCGAGCTGCTGATAGCTGCGCAGCGCCGATGTCAGCGAGGTGAACAGCTTGTCGGCGGTGAGTTCGGTCTTCGCCTTATAGTCATTGATGTCGTAATCGACGATGACGCGGCGTTCCGGCGCCTGGCCGGGCTGGCCGGTGCGCAGGATGATGCGCACGGTCTCGTTATGCAGCTCATTGCGGATGAATTCGACGAGGGCGAGGCCGGCATCGTCGGTCTCCATGATGACGTCGAGCAGTACCGCGGCGATGTCGGGATGCTGGCGCATCAATTCGCGGCCCTCGGCGGCGGAATAGGCCGAGAGAATTTCCAGTGACTGGCCGTTCAGCGCATAGTCGCTGAGCGCAAAGCGCGTGCCCTCATGCACGGCCTGATCGTCGTCGATGACGGCGATCTTCCATTTGCGCAAATGAGACTCGTCGAGTACCTCGCCGTCGTCTTCGATCAGGAAGAGGACATCGTCTTGGTCGGCCATTGCTGCGTCGCCCCGTCAAATGCGCCGACGGCACCGGTGGCGCTTCGCGGCATGATAATGCGAAATGTCGTGCCTTGTCCCAAACGGGATTCCAGCATCATGCGGCCGCCCAACTGCTGGGTGACCAGGTTGTAAACGATATGCAGGCCGAGGCCCGTGCCGCCGTCGTTGCGGCGCGTCGTAAAAAATGGATCGAATGCCTGCCGTTGTACGTCAGGGCTCATGCCGACGCCATTGTCGGAAAAGCTGATCTCGATGTCGTCGCTGCCGCGCGGCTTGGCGGTGATCGAAATGGCGCCCGGCTGCCCGTCGGGGAAAGCGTGATTGGCGGCGTTGAGGAACAGGTTGGTCAGGATCTGGCCGTAGGAGCCGGGATAGCCGTCCACCAAAAGGCCGTCGGGCACATCCACCGTGATGCTGATCGGCGCTTTCTTCAGCACCGGTCGCAGGCTGGCGATGATCTGGTCGGTGGCCTCCGAGAGGCTGAACTGGCGGCGCTCGGCATGGGAGCGGTCCACGGCGACTTGCTTGAAGGATTGGATCAGATCGCCGGCGCGGTGCAGGTTGGCGACCAGTTGCTGCGCCGCATCCTGCGAGGTCTTGACGAAATCCTCGAGCTGCGAGCGCTTCAGCGGCGATTTCGAGCGCAGCTCGGCATCGAACATGTCGGCGCGGCGGGCGAAGCTCGACGCCACCGTGAGGCTGATGCCGATCGGATTGTTGACCTCATGGGCGACGCCGGCGACGAGGCCGCCAAGCGCTGCCAGACGTTCGGCATCGATCAGGTTCTGCTGGGCCGTGTTGAGTTCGAACAGCGCGCTCTCGGCCTTTTCCTTGGCGGCGCGCAGCTCGTATTCAGCCTCACGCTTGGCGATGGCGTTCTGGCGGAACACTTCGACGGCGCGCGCCATGGCGGCGACTTCGTCGCGCGCCGATGTGCCTTGCACCTTGCGGTCGAGATCGCCGGACGCGATGGCGCGCATCGAGGTCATGATCTGGCGCAACGGCATGCGGATGCTGAGCGTGATGATGATGCCGGCAGTGAGGATGATGCCGAGGAATGCGCCGGCGATCACCATCACATTGCGCGAGATCGATGCCAGGGTGCGGGCGAAGGTTGTCTGCGCCTTCTGCTCGCGCTCGCGCATTTTCACGGATAGACTGTCGATGGCGCCGATGGTTTCGGCCTGGCTGGCATCGATGGAATTGCGCAGCAGATCGGTGCGGTTGGACAATTGTTCCGATAGTTTCGCGAGCCCCGCGCGCAAGGCGCCAGCGCTGCCCTTCAGCCGCTGCAGGGCTATGCGCTGCAGATCGTTGTCGGCCAGATCGGTCATGACCGGGATGGTGCGTTCGATCGTCTCGGTGTTGCGCCGCGCTTCTTCGGCAGAGGCCGAGGCCAGCGAGAGATAATAGGAATTCGCCGCCACCAGCATGGCCGTGAAGGCTTCGCGGGATTTGCCGAGCGCCGGCCAGATCAGGGCATCGCGCTGGCCGGTGGCGCCCTCGATGATGGAATAGAGGCCCGCCATGTCCTTGGCCGGGCCGAGCACCTGGTCCTCATAGGTCTTGGCGATGGTGTTTTGCAGCGCACGCAACTCGCCGAAGCCAGACAGGAAGCGTTCTGTCACGCGCTCCAGCTCCTCGACCGAGCCGGAGATCATGGGATCGGTGGAGGCGCGGGTGTTCAGCGTGCCCAAGACGGCTTCGCGCAGCAGCAGGATCTCGGCGAAGAGTTCGGGGCTCGGCTGGTTGATATAGCGATGGATCAGGTTCTGCAGGCGGCCGGTCTCGCTCTCCAGCAGCGCCAGCACCTGGTCGGATTGACGCACCTGGCGGACATCTTCCCAGGCGGAGGACAGGACGCGGGAGCCGCTCCAGATCAGGCCGGCGAGGACAAGGACGACCGCGGAATTCAGGGCCGCGATGGACAGAATGCGCCAGCGGATCGGAATCGCGCGCACAAGCCCGACGACGCCGGTTCGGCCTTGCGCCGCCAGCCCTTCCTGACCCTCGGATACTTCACTCTGCGGGCTTGTCACCACGGATGTGTCATTCGATTTCGGGAAAGGTTCATCTGGCGGACAAAGTCATTCCAAACTGTTGCAGCTATACTTGCGATTGAACCGAAAGGCATTGGAATTTAACACAGGGGGGCGGGTTCATGCTTAATTCGCCTCGGGCCGCGCATGGCGGCATCCTAACAACCTTGTCGGACATGTCATTTTCATGATGCGAAAATTCGCGCTCGGATGGTGTGCGCTCGTCACGGCGATCCTGCTGGCGATGGCCCCGGCGCGGGCGGTCACCGAGATCCAGTGGTGGCATGCCATGTCCGGCGAACTGGGCCGGCAGGTCGAGAAGCTGGCCACCGATTTCAATGCCACCCAGACGGGCTTCCGCATCGTGCCGGTCTATAAGGGCAACTACACGGAGACGGTGACCTCGGCGATCTTCGCGTTCCGTTCGCGCAGCCAGCCGGCCATCGTGCAGGTCAACGAGATCGCCACCGCCACCATGATGGCCGCCAAGGGCGCCACCTATCCGGTCTATGAGCTGATGCGCGACCAGGCCGAGACGTTCACGCCATCGGCCTATCTGCCGGCGATCACCGGCTATTATACGGACACGGCCGGCAACATGCTGTCGTTCCCGTTCAATGCCTCGACGCCGATCCTGTACTATAACAAGGACCTGTTTCGCGCGGCCGGCCTCGATCCCGAGCAGCCGCCGAAGACATGGCCCGAACTCGGCGCCATGGCGAAGCGGCTGCGTTCGGCGGGCACGGCTTGCGGCTTCACCACGTCGTGGCCGTCCTGGATCAATGTCGAGACGTTTTCGGCCTTTCACAACATCCCGATCGCGACGCGATCGAACGGTCTCGGCGGGCTCGACGCTGCATTGACCGTCAACAATCCCACCATGGTCCGTCATATCGGGCAACTCGCCGAATGGCAGAAGACCAAGTTGTTCGACTATAGCGGCCGCGGCACGGCGGCGGAGCCGCGTTTCCAGAAAAGCGAATGCGGATTGTTCCTGGGCTCGTCGGCGACGCGCGCGGATATCCTGAAGAATGCGAAATTCGATGTCGGCTACGGGTTGTTGCCTTACTGGCCGGACATTGCGGGGGCGCCGCAGAATTCGATGATCGGCGGCGCCACGCTGTGGGTGCTGCGCGATCGCCCGCGCGACGAATACAAGGGCGTGGCGAAATTCTTCGCGTTTCTGTCGCAGCCGGACATCCAGGCGGCGTGGCATCAGAACACAGGTTATCTGCCGAGCACGCGCGCGGCCTATGACCTCACGAAGTCGCAGGGCTTCTATCAGCGCAATCCCGGCACCGAAAAATCCATCGAGCAGATCACGCTGAAGCCTCCGACGGAGAACTCGACGGGATTGCGGCTCGGATCATTCACGCTGATCCGCGATGCCATCGAGGATGAACTGGAAGCGGCATTTGCGGGCAAGAAGACGGCGCAGCAGGCGCTGGATGCGGCGGTGGAGCGCGGCAACAAGCTGTTGCGGCAATTCGAGCGGGCGAACCCGGCGCAGTGATTTTTGTGTAGGATGGGTTGAGCGGAGGCGCGGAGCGCCGGAGCGAAAACCCATCAGCCGAGCCTGCTGCGGGGAAAGGTGGTGGGTTTTCGCTGCGCTCAACCCACCCTACGGTTCGAGTTTGTCCTCACCGCAAATCATAAGACAACGGCAGCGTAAACGACTGGCTCGACAATGCCATCTCCGCCGGGAAGGGCGGGAACGGTTGCGCACGGCGCACGGTGGCTACGGTCTCCGCATCGAAGGCCGGATTGCCCGACGACCCCACCGAGCGTACCGACAGTACGCTGCCCGAACGGCTCAGCGTGAACGCCACCATGGTGCGGACGCGGCCGGCCTGCCCGTTGCGGGCGCCGGACGGATACTGCTTGAAGCGCTGCACATGCGCCTGAACCAGCTGATTGTAGCTCACGATGGCAGCGCGCGAGGCGCCGGCCATCGATGCTGACGCGTTCGGCGCAGTGCGTTCGGCGCGTTGCGGGGCCGAGGTGCGCGGCGCTGGTGGCGTTTCGCTCGGCTTCTTCTTCACCTCGGCCTTGGTCGGCTTCGGTTTCACCGGCGTGGGCTTTGGCGGCTCGGGCGCGACCTTGGCGGGCTCGGGCGGCGTCGGTGTCGGCTCGACCTTCTGCTCCGGCGGGGCCTGGACCTCGGCCTTTTCCATCAATGGTGTCGGCGGGATCTGTTCTTCGACCGGCTGCGGCGCCTGCGGCTCTGGCGGCGGTGCCGACTGTTCCTCGGCCTGCTGCATTTCCGGCCCAGGCGCGACGTCCTGGGTCTGTGTCTCCGGCGCGGCCGAGACCGGCGACATGTCGATCATGACCGTGGTTTCGGCGACGCCCGGCGGCGCGTGGTTCTGATACAGCGCGATGCCGGCCGCGATCAGGCCGGCATGCACGGCGATGATCGCCAGCGCCGATCCGGTCCAGCGCAGCGCGGCCCTGTCGCCGGGGTGATGGAGCGCGAAAGCGTTCATTGGATCGCGGCGCGTCCGTCGAGGCCGACCAGCGCGATCTTCAGATAGCCGGCATTGCGCAGCATGTTCATCACCTCCATCAGGTCGCCATAGCTGACGGCCTTGTCGGCGCGCACGAAGATGCGTTCGTCCTTGTTGTTTTTGGTAGCGGCGCCGAGCGCTTCGCCGAGGCCGTCGCGCTGGATCACATCTTCACCGATGCCGAGCGTCATGTCCGGCTTCACGGTGACGAACACCGGCTTCTCCGGCCGCGGCTGGGGCTCGGCCGTGGAGGCGGGCAGGTCGACGCCCATATCGACGGTGGCAAGCGGCGCTGCCACCATGAAAATGATCAGCAGCACCAGCATCACGTCGATGAAGGGCGTCACATTGATCTCGTGATTGACTTCGAGATCGTCGCCCGCGCCGATACGTCCGCCCAGTCGTGAACCCATCGTCGTTACTCTGCTGCCCGCGCGATCGGCATGCCGCGGCGGCTATGGTCGCGGCTGATCAGCAGCATCACCTGCGCCGACGCGTCGCCGAGCAGGGCGCGATAGGCGGTGATGCTGCGCACCAGCGCGTTATAGATCATGACCGCGGGAATGGCGGCGACGAGGCCGAGTGCCGTCGCCAGCAGCGCTTCCGCGATGCCGGGCGCGACCACGGCGAGATTGGTGGTCTTGGTTTCGGCGATGCCGATAAAGGCATTCATGATGCCCCAGACGGTACCGAACAGGCCGATGAAGGGCGAGGTGGAGCCGATGGTGGCGACGATGCCGGTGCCGCGCGCGATGCGCCGCGCCATCGCGCCTTCGACGCGCTCCAGCCGCAGCGCGATGCGCTCCTTGAAGCCGTCGTCGAAAATGCCGTGGGAGAGCTCGGTCTCGCGCACGGCGGTATGGATGAGCTGCGCGACGGCGTCGCGGTCCTCGGCGCTGTTGCGCGCAACTTCGCGCAGCGAGGTGTCGCTTTCCAGCATTTCAAGGCGGCGATGGGCGCGGCTGGTTTCGCGGCGCAGTTCGATGGTTTTCGCGAGCCACACGGTCCAGGTCACCAGCGAGGCGCAGGCGAGGCCGACCATCACGGTCTTCACCACGATATCGGCGTTCTGGAACATGCCCCATGGCGACAGGTTCGACGCGTCGAGACCTGCGGCGAAAGCGGGCTGAACGGTGAGCGTCGCGAGCGCGGCGGCGGCAAGAATAAAAGGAGAGCGGGAGCCGGTCATCGAAGCTGCATTCCGTGGATCGAGGCTGGTTGCGAAGAGCGCCGGACCATATCCCCCGACGCTGGCGATGTCGCCCTCAAGGCGGCGCGTTGCGAACTAAACTGGAGCGATTCCAAGATCATAACGGTCAAAATCGCAGGGTCGTGAACACGCGGACGCCGAGGCCGGGCTGCAACACCTCGGCCTTCTTGAACGATATGTGGTTGCGGATGCGCTCGTCGAGCAGATTGTCGCCGACCACGCCAAAAGTGATGTCACGCATGCCGCCATCAACTTTCGTGAAGGTGTGCGTGTAGCTGACCTCGGCCTTCAAGAGATTGTAGCCATTGGTCGGCGTCTCATAGTCGGCGATGTCGTCCTGCGTGAAGGCATGCAGCAGGCCGAGCCGCGCATACCATGCGGCGCTGCGATACCAGATGCCGCCGCCGACGCGCATCGGTGCGATGCGCGGCACATTGCTGCCATCGGCGAAGGTCGCGCGCACCACGTCGAACTGGCCGTCGAGACCGAACATGCCGTCATTGACGGGCGTGACATCGAGCTGCGCCATGAATTCGGCGCCGCGGAAGTTCGCATCGCGCTGGCCATAAGCCACCTGCAGCAAGGGACCTGCTGCACCGCAACTCGCAAAGACGTCGGTGCAGAAATTGCCGGTGAGCTGCTTGTAGATGAAGTCGAGATAGCGCGTGTAATAGACATTGGCCTCGAAGCGGAACTGGCCGGCGGTGCGCTTGAGGCCGAGTTCGACGGATTCCGCCGTTTCGATCTTCAGGTCGGGATTGCCGATCACGAATGTGCCGGACGCACCGTCGGAGCCGCGTGAAAACAGTTCCGGCGCCGCGGGCGCGCGTTGCGTGCGGCTGGCATTGAGCGACACCACCATGTCCCAAGGTAGCGATTGCAGCAGGCCGAAGCTGAAGCTCATCGGCGTGAAGTTTCGCGTCGCGGCGCTCTCGGTGAATGTATCCGGCGGCGGCAGGAAATTGGCCGGGAAGGTCGCCGCCATGCCGGACACCGTGAGGGTCTCGATACGGCCGGCAGCCTGCAATTTCAGCGTGTCGTTGAGCTGCAGCTGCTCGAAGGCGAAACCGCCGACAGCGTCCGTATTGGTCGGCGCCAGCAGGCCGCCGAGCACGCCGGCGGTGGCGAGCTTGCGGTTGCTGGCCTGGATGCCCCAGCTGCCGGTCAGCGCGCCGAGCGGCGTCGCAATCGCAGCATGATCGAGCTCGACGCGACCTTCGATTTCCTTGTTGGTGATGGTGTTCTGCAGGCCATCGATGCCGTCACCGTCGATGCCGAGTTCCTTGTGCTTGTAGTCGCTGACGCCGACGGCGAAGCGGATCGCATCGATCTTGTCGTTGGGCGCGCGCCATTCGCCCTTGGTGGTCCATTTGGTCTGTTGCAGATCGATCCGCGTGCGGCTCTCGGATTCAGCGATGCCGGGGATGTGGTAGAGGCTGGTGATGTGCTGGAGCGCGGTGCCGATATAGCCGCCGTCGAAAATATAGGAACCGCCGATCGCCTGGCCTTCGGATTGCTGGCGCGTATTGGCCTGCACGCCGCCGCCGGGGATGCGATAATCACCGGCGCGGCGCCCGAATGCATCCACATGGATGGCGACATTGCTGCCTGATGCATCCAGGCTCGCGGCGCCATCGACGCTGCTGTCCACCGACGAGCCGCCGCCTTTGATCTTGGCGGCAAAGCCGTTCGGCACCAGCGCTTCCGGAATGCGGTTGTTCACCGCGTTCACCACGCCGCCGATCGCCTGATTGCCATAGCGCAGCGTGCCCGGGCCGCGGATCACCTCGACCTTGTCGGCGGTGAGCGGGTCCACCGGCACCTGATGATCCTGGCTGAAATCCGAGACGTCCTGGCTGCCGACCCCGTTCTCCTGGATACGGACGCGATAATCGTCGAGGCCGCGGATATTCGGCCGGCTGGCGCCGGGCGCGAAGGTGGAAGCGGCGATGCCGGGCTGTGTCGCCAGCAAATCGGCGAGGGAGGACGAGGCTGCACGCTGCAGGGCCTCGCCGGAGAGCTGGGTCGTGGCCTGGAAAGCGTCGGCCTCCTTCTTTTCGCGTTCGGCCGTCACGGTGATCTCCGACAACGCCTCCTGCGCGTGGAGGATGCTTGCGCTCGCCCCAAGGATGCAGGCCGCGCCCGAAAGTGCTGCCACCGATCTCCAATTCCCCAATGTCACGCGACCCCCGAACTCTTCCTGCGAATGCTAATGCGAACTACTCGCAATAAGGAAGGGGAACGCGGACGATGTCAAGCGCCAAGCTCGGACCCGTAGGATGGGTTGAGCGAAGGTGCGCAGCGCCGGAGCGAAAACCCATCAGCGGAGCCTGCAACAGGGAAAGGTGATGGGTTTTCGCTCCGCTCAACCCATCCGACGGATCTGAAGCGTGCAGGATGGGTAGAGCGGAGCGAAACCCATCATCACAAGCACCGAGCCCGCGGTGATGGGTTTCGCTCCGGCGCTGTGCGCCTCCGCTCTACCCATCCTACGGGCCGCAGCCCAGCGCTGGGGAACCTTCACCACCCCCACCCGTTAGCCCAACGTGGGAATTCATTGTCAGGATCAAAGCAGCCCGTGCCTGTTGGCGTCGGGCGTTCTTCGCTTTGGTGTTGTCGCCTTGCCCTTGAACCGAGGAGCCCAGTGTCGATGCTTCGGAGCAGGGCATGAGTAACGCGCAGGCGATCGCGCCAGACGGATTGCCCGCGCAGGGCGCGCGGGTGATCGAGACCGATATTCCCTCACGCCTCGACAATCTGCGCTGGAGCGGATTTCACACGCGTGTGGTGATCGCCCTTGGCGTGACTTGGATTCTCGACGGACTCGAAGTGACGCTGGCGGGCGCACTCTCCGGCGCTTTGAAAGACGATCCGGTTCTCAAATTCTCCAATGTCGATATCGGCATCGCCAGCAGCGCCTATCTCGCCGGCGCGGTGATCGGCGCGCTCGGCTTCGGCTGGCTGACCGATCGCATCGGTCGCAAGAAACTGTTCTTCATCACGCTCGCGCTTTATCTCTCCGCAGCGGCTGCCACGGCGTTCTCGTGGAGCCTCGCAAGCTATGCGTTGTTTCGCTTCGTCACCGGCGCGGGGATCGGCGGCGAATATACGGCGATCAATTCGACGATCCAGGAGCTGGTGCCGGCGCGCTATCGCGGCTGGACCGATCTGGTCATCAATGGCAGCTTCTGGCTCGGCGCTGCGATGGGCGCCATCTGCGCCATCGTGCTGCTCGATCCCGCCGTGGTGTCGCAATCCTATGGCTGGCGCATCGCCTATTTCACCGGCGCCGCCATCGGCCTCGTGGTGTTGCTGATGCGGATGTGGATTCCGGAAAGCCCGCGCTGGCTGATGATCCATGGTCAGCCCGAACGCGCCGAACAGATCGTGCGCGACATCGAAGCGTCGGCGCACCAGAAGGCTTCGCCGGAGGTGATCGCTGCGCTGCCAAAGATCAAGCTAACGCAACGCGATCACACGCCGCTGACGGAGGTCGCCAAGACGCTGCTGGTGTCCTATCGACAACGGTCGCTTGTCGGCCTCGTGCTGATGGCGGCGCAGGCCTTCTTCTACAATGCGATCTTCTTCACCTATGCGCTGATCCTGACCGATTTCTACGGTATCGCGTCGAGCCATGTGGGCTGGTATCTGCTGCCGTTTGCTGCGGGCAATTTCCTCGGTCCGCTGCTGCTCGGCCGGCTGTTCGACACGATCGGCCGCCGAACCATGATCGCCTTCACCTATGGCATGTCGGGCATTCTGCTGGCCGGCTCCGGCTATCTGTTCTCCATCGGCGTGATGAGTGCGCAGACCCAGACGATCGCCTGGATGGTGATCTTCTTCTTCGCCTCGCCCGCTGCCAGCGCGGCCTATCTCACCGTGAGCGAGACCTTCCCCATCGAGGTTCGCGCATTGGCGATCGCGCTGTTCTACGCCATCGGCACCGGCATCGGCGGTATCGCCGGTCCGGCGCTGTTCGGCGTCCTCATCGATACCGGCTCGCGCAACAGCGTGTTTGCCGGTTATCTCCTTGGCGCTGTGCTGATGATCGCTGCTGCGGTCGTGGGCGCGCGCTATGCCATCGCGGCGGAACGCAAGCCGCTTGAATCAGTTGCACGGCCACTGGCCGCGACGGAGTGATATCATGACCCTACCGAGAGACATTGTCGAAATTGCCATGAACGATGCGCCGCCGGCGTCGTCCGCGATTTTCGATCATGTCGATATCAAGCTGCCACGTCTGTCCGAATGCGCGTTGCTGCTCGATATCGATGGCACGCTGCTCGACATGGCGCCGACTCCGCGCGAAGTCTGGGTGCCGCCGGATCTCGCCACCAATATGGGCAAGCTTTTGCAGCGCACGAACGGCGCGATGGCGCTGGTGTCGGGGCGCTCGGTGAATGACATCGATCTGATCTTTGCGCCGATGCAGTTTCCCGCGGTCGGTGGCCACGGCGCCGAGATGCGATTGGGACGCGATGTGGAATCGGTGGCGGCAGGCGCGCCGCCGATGGACAAGGAATTGAAGCGGCGGCTCGCTGCGATCGCAAAGCTCTCGCCCGGCATTCTGCTGGAAGATAAGGGCTATTCGCTTGCGTTGCATTATCGCCTCGCGCCGCATGCCGAGAAGGCGATCTATGATGCGGTGTCGGCGATCCGTGCCGATCTTCCGAATGCGCCGATCGAAGTGCTGCCAGGAAAATTCGTCTGCGAGATCAAGCCGGCGGGATTCACGAAGGCCACCGGCGTGATCGAATTGATGACGCATGAACCGTTCAAGGGAAAGCGTCCGATCTTCCTCGGCGATGATGTCACCGATGAGAGCGTTTTTGCCATCATGCCCGGCATGAATGGATTGGCATTCTCCGTCGGCCGTCATGCACAGGGTGTTGCAGGTCATTTCGCCGAACCGCGCGACGTGCGCGCGTGGCTCGGACGATTGCTGATCGATGATGCGAAATTGCAGTAGCCTGTAGGGTGGGCAAAGCGAAGCGTGCCCACCTTCACAAGCCGTGCACGTGATGGTGGGCACGCTTCGCTTTGCCCACCCTACGCGACGTCATGTAGCCGACTCATCGCGTCCACATGTCACGACGAAACATCACAAAAAAGACGAGTTCCACCGCAGCTTGCCTGAATTTGGTTTCATTCGGGTCGAATGATGACCAGGAACCATATTGATGAACGGACGTTTATTCTCGACCAGCCATCAGGAGGGAATCTTGTGAATCTCGTCGTTGTCTCAAACCGTGTCTCCCGCGCTTCGGCAAATGAACCGATGACGGGAGGTTTAGCGGCAGCATTGCTGCCCGTGGTTGAGAAGTCCGGCGCGATTTGGGTTGGTTCTTCGGGCCGTTTGCGCGAAGGCGCGCAGAAAGAGCCGTTCGCCGAAATTGAAGCGCTTGGTGCGGGCGCGCTGGCCATGCTCGATCTGCCAGCCGCGCATTACGAAGGCTATTACGAAGGTTTCGCCAATTCGGCGTTGTGGCCTGCACTGCATTCTCGCACCGATCTCATCCGTACGACCCAGGACAATTATCAATCCTATCGCGAAGTGAATTCGTTCTTCGCGCGTGCGCTGCTCAAATTCCGCAAGCCCGATACGGCATTCTGGATCCAGGATTATCATTTCCTCGCACTCGGCGCCGAGCTGCGCGCGCTGGGCGTGACGCAGCCGCTCGGCTTCTTCCTGCACACGCCATGGCCGACGCGCGATATCTTTGGCGGCGTTCCGCATCACCGCGAACTGGTCGAAGCCATGCTGGCTTACGATCTGCTCGGCTTCCAGACCATCGGCGATCGCGATAACTTCCTGTCTTATGTCGAGAGCGATCTCGGCCTCGATGTGTCGAGCGGCGTCGTGCAGTCGCGTTATGGCGCGTCGAGCTGCCAGGTGTTTCCGATCGGCATCGATCCCGCGAAGTTTGCCGCTTTCGCTGCAAAGTCGTCGTCGCATCCCGATGTGTCGCGCCTGCGCCGCAGCCTGAATGGCGAGAAGCTCGCCATCGGCGTCGATCGCGTGGATTACTCGAAGGGCCTCGTCAATCGGATCGAAGCTTTCGATCGCATGCTGACGGCGCAGCCGCAGCTCAAGCGCTCGGTCTCGCTGCTGCAGATCGCGACGCTGTCGCGCGGCAATATCGAAGCCTATGGCGATCTGCAGAACCAGCTCGCCAAACTCGTCAGCGACGTCAATGGTCGCCATGGCGAGGTGGACTGGACGCCGATCCGCTATCTCAACAAGGGTTTCAGCCAGACCGTGCTTGCCGGCCTTTATCGCACGGCGCAGGTGGGGGTGGTGACGCCGCTGCATGACGGCATGAACCTGGTGGCGAAGGAATATGTCGCCGCCCAGAATCCGGTCGATCCCGGCGTGCTCGTGCTGTCGAAATTCGCCGGCGCTGCCAATGAGCTCGACACGGCACTTCTGGTGAATCCGCACGATATCGACGGCATGGCCCGCACCATCGCGACCGCGCTCTCGATGCCGTTGATGGAGCGCCGGATGCGCTGGGAAGCCATGATGGCCAAGCTGCGTGCCGGCACCATCCAGGAATGGTTCAGCGATTTCGTGGGGTCGTTGCAGGATGCCCATGCACTCAACGACACCGCGCAAAATGACAACGTGCCCGGCGCAACACCTGCAGTCTGGCCGGTCCATTCGGTCGCCTCTGTCGCGGCAACCTCCCGCCTGCACTGAGGCCGAGCTATGCCGGCGCGATCAATTCGCGGCGGGATTGGCCTGATGGGCGGCAAAATCTCCATATTTTCCAGATAATTGCGAAAAAGCGCCGATCCGCGCTGGCGATCTCTTGCAAATCGGTCGTGCAGCCGTCATGAGAGGCGCACTGGGGAGGTGGCCGAGTGGTTGAAGGCGCACGCCTGGAACGCGTGTAAACGGGAAACCGTTTCGAGGGTTCGAATCCCTCTCTCTCCGCCAGTTGGCTCGAAAGGGCCGAAAACCCAGCAAATTGTGGGTTTCTGCAAGCCTCTGGGTGAGGCCTGTGTAGCCCCAGTATGTAGCACAGCTTGGCGTCGCCGGACAGTGAAAGATCTGGTGGTTTTGCGCCTGTGTCGAGCGGCCATCCTTCCAACGAAATCGCTGATCGACTGTGGAAGGCCGATTTAAATTTGCACCCGCACTACCCCTAATCGGTTCTACAGCCTGGCCTCAATCACCACAAAAGCCACGCACATGCCGCCACTGGTCGCAAGAGAGAGGTGAACGGAGATTTTTGAGCCCTTAGGAGCAAGATGAAGCGCACGTCGAAGCGCGCCGCCCGAAAGCGCAACTGTCGGAGCCCCGAGTTCGACGGTGCCGATCTCGATGTCGTGCCAGCCAATTCGCCCGGTGATACCTGTGCCGAGCGCCTTTGCGCAGGCTTCCTTTGCAGCAAACCGGTGGCCGAAAAAGCCATTTGGGTCTTTACGACACAACCCGGCGGCGATCTCGCTCGGGGTGAAGAGACGCTCCAGATACCCGATGCCGCGACGTTGAACCGCCTCCGCGGTTCTTTCGATTTCGTGGATGTCGATGCCTGAGCCAATGATCAAGCCCTACTCCTTGTATTTATCGGACAAACGATGTTTGATTTTCGGACATTCGGTGTTATATGTCGAGTCGGGAAGGGAGATCAAAATGTCAGATACCTCTACCAATCCATCGCCATCGAAGGTCGGGGTCGTCTACCCCGCCGCAGGTGTCGCAAGTTTAATGCGCGATGAGCTTTTGCGGGCGATCAGAAGTACATATCGGCGCAAGGGCCTGGCATTGCCGGTAGATGACGCCAGCGTTGTTGCAAAACCAATCGAGATCGATTCGCAGCTCGTCGTCGAGACTTTGCAAGTCCTGGACGATGTCCTCCCCTTCAAGGTTACTGAAAGCGTGGTCAAAGCCGGCGGCTACGATTCAATACAGGCGGCGGTTGCACATGTGACAGGTCGTGTCGAAAAGAAGTGGAACGATCACCACCTTGGAAAGAAGAAATGAACGACGAAGCAGAGCGACGTAGATTGGGAGAGCGTCTGCGCCAAGCCCGCGAGTACGTTGGTTACTCGCAGGACGAGACGGCTACCTTTCTAAAAGTAACGCGCACTGCTGTTACAAACATGGAGAACGGCCAACGGAAGGTCGAGGCTATCGAGTTGAAACGCCTGGCAGAACTTTTTAGGCGACCGGTAGGATACTTTACCGGCGAGGATGAAGTTGCCGCTTCGCTGCCTGCAGACGTCGCTCATTTGGCCCGCGCCGCCGCCAAGCTGTCAGCGAAAGATCGTGATGAACTCGCTCGCTTCGCCGAGTTTCTCAAAACGCGGTCGGATAGCGGGGATTGATCCATGGCCAGTTACGAGAGCTCGCTCCGCAAGGCGTCGCTTGAGGCGGCGCGGTTGCATCGGGATCTTTCGATTCCGGCGCAGACGGTTCACGGTAATGGCCGGGTCGATGTTTACAGCACCATTGCAAGACTTGGCGTTCCGCTAATGTTTACCCGGCTCGATGGATTGCTCGGGGCGTATTATCGAGATCCGTCGCCGGGAATCTTGGTGACGACCCAGCGACCTTCAAGCCAACAACGCTACACCGCCGCCCACGAACTAGGCCATCACCATCTCGGACACTCGCCCAGTCTGGACAATGACAATATCCTTCGTCGAGCAGCGCGCCGTCCATCTTCGCAGCAGGAACTGCAGGAAGCTGAAGCGGAGGCCTTTGCTGCGGCTTTTCTGTTGCCGCGATGGTTACTGGACTGGCACTGCGACCGTCAGAGATGGACAGACGCGGATCTTGCCGATCCCGTCAATGCCTATCAACTCGCGTTACGAGTGGGTATCAGTTACGAAGCCGCTGTGTGGACCATGCATCAATACGGCGTATTTGACCGCGCCAATGCGCGTGCGCTTGCCGATATCGAACTCAAGTCGGTGAAACAGCATCTTCTTAAGGGCTATAAGCCGGCGAACTTTCGTGAAACGGATGTCTGGCTGGTTACGGAGCGCGATGCTGACAACCGTCTCGATGGCGGACCGAAGGATCTTTTCGTTGTGAAGCTCACCGAGCACAGCGGTTCGGGCTACCTGTGGCGGATCGATGCAATCGATGGTGAGGCGCTTGCGGTGGTTGCAGACCATCGGGAAGCAATCGGGATTGATGTAGTGGGCGGTCCTAACACGCGACTGATCACGACCGTTGCGCAAGATCGCCGTGTCGGAGAGCTACGACTGGCAGAAGCTCGCCCCTGGCAGCCGACGGTGCCGCTAAACACGTTTGCTGTTCAATACGATCTGTCGGGCGCGGAGCGCCAGGGTTGGTATCGCGACCAGAGGAAGCAACATCGTCTCGATCTGGAGGCGAGGGCCGCGTGAGCGAGATCAAAGTCAACATCGATCTGCGGGCTAAATTTGGACCTGCCCGCGACCAGGGCGCGCGACCAACCTGCCTGGCGTTTGCCTTGAGCGATGCGCACGCGGCTCTGCTCGATCCCTCGCGTCCTTTGTCATGCGAGTTCGCATTTTATCACGCGCAGCGTCGCGCAGGCCGGCCGCCCTCAGCCGGGGCGACATTGCCGGCCATGCTGCAGGCTCTGCGGCACGACGGGCAACCGCTCGAAATCGACTGGCCCTACTTAGATCGACTTCCAGACCATCTCGATGAATATGGTCCCCCTGCGGTGCAACGATTATTTAGGCGGCACGGCGAAGCCGGTCTTCAGGACTACGATGAAATCATACGCCGTCTGCGAGCAGGCGAAACTCCGGTCGTACTGATGACGATCTCGGACACATTCTACCTGCCGGACGCTCTTGGCGTTGTGAGCGGCATCGGCGGCGAAGATCCAGTCCGGCGTCATGCGGTCGTCGCCGTCGGGTGCGGCAGCGCCCATGGGGATGATGCGATATTAGTCCGCAATAGCTGGGGTCTCGATTGGGGACTCCAAGGTCACGCCTGGCTTCCCAAATCATATCTTGCACCGCGCATTTTCTGCTTGGCCGTACTCACGGAGATCGCTGATGTTTCCGCCTCGAATCTCGCAGCCTGATTGTGCTTCCGCATGGTTGGACGCTTCGCGCGTTGTGCATGCGCTCCCCAAGCACGAAGGCCATCATATCGTTGTCGATGTGGCCAACCCTGCAGCCCTGTCGCCGTCTGTGACCGCGGTCGTGGAACAAGTAGATGCGTATCTAGGAAAGCACAGCGCTACAGGATTTCTGGTCCGTACCGTCGCAAACACCATCTTTCCGCAGGCGACATACGAGCGGCATGGCGCTCCAGACTTTTATGACGTCTACATGCGGCAGGTATTTCCACGGCTAAAGAGGTCTCCAAAGGACTGGGGGCGGTACTTCGAGCGCATGATCGCGTTCCCCGGCGAAAGCGGACCTGTCAATCTGCTCGACGACATGGTGACCAAGATGAAAAGGAACGTTGCCAAGGAGGCTACCTACCGGAACATCTATGAACTTCCGATCTACAATCCTTTAAAGGACGCCAAGGGCTCTCCACGTGGAGGACAATGCCTCAGTTTCTTGAGCTTCAAGCTTGACAAGGATCACCGGCTGCTTCTGTCGGCTGTCTACCGCAATCACTACTACACAGAGAAATTGTTGGGAAATCTCATAGGGCTAGGACGCTTGATGGCCTTTGTTGCAGCCGAGGCGGGTGTACGTGTCGGACCTCTCTCGGTCCTATCGACACATGCCGAGGTGGATACGGCAGGAGGAAGCCGTGACGAGCTGAAGGCTCTTCACGCGCTATGTGGAGAACTACTGGCGGTCGGTGCGCCGATCGCAGCCTGATCTCCGTGCTGACCCGATTCGCGTTCGGTCAAAACCAAAAATGTTCTCTAGAAGAAAGAGCCCTGCGCCGTGCGCGGCGCAGCACTGATCCCATAATGGGCTTCCATTCCGGATATGAATTCCGCCTGTCCGCCGTAACTTGGATGCCGGACTTTCTGGGCAACAATATCGAGATCGTCCAGAGCGATTTGGGCGTCGCGTCCGATCGCGACAAGAGTCTTGGGCTGCAATGTCTCAAGTAACCAGATTAGAAGTGGGCGAGATGCCCGACGCTCGGCGCGAGTGTGGCATCTATTGGACATAGCGTCGCCTGATTCATGAGGATGAAACGGGAAAACGTTCCATAAAAAGACCGGGCGCTCCAAGCTTCGAAGAACCTGCCAGATAGTCGTAGCCGTTCGCTCGGCAACGATCGGACCACGGGTGGCGCGGATCAATGGAAGATCACCATACAACCCTCCGTGTGCGGACAGATGAACTTCGTCTGTCAGAGCCAGCCCTGTCCTTCTTCCGCCGCGGTAGCCGAGATCTCGCGCGATCCAGAAAGATTCCACCCCAGATGTAAGGGCGGCTTCAAGAACCAGCGCGAGGTTGCGTCGTCGGATCGCGGGCGCATTCGCCTCATCGTGATCTCCGCACGCATCGGAGTAGGGATTAAAGACGTCGTCGAATTGGCAATCCGCAAGGCGGCGGACAAAGCGCTGAGCGATGCGGCGGTTGTTGTTCACTTCGGAGCCTCGAATTCGATTGTGCGTTCGACGAGATCGACCGTGACCGCGCCGCCGCGGTAGTACCTCAATTCTCGGAAAATTCGAAACCCCTCGAGGATTGCTCTTTCCCACTGCCAAAGAGGACGGGCCTCGACTTCATAGCCGCGAACCAACTCATGTACGGCCTTTAACAATCCATATTCGAGGTTTTCAACGTTACGGAAATCGTTGTTACGTACCCCGTGACCGAATATCCAGGTGGAAATTCCTTCCTCGACAATGCTGGCCCGAGCACCGTCCTCGTTCTCGTCGATTTCCGGCCTACTCTTACGTTTCAATTGCAAAAGCGCGCGCAGAGTTGGAGACCAGCCTAGAACCGCAGCGAAGGCTAGATGAAAGACGTCATGAAAACGGTAGTCGTCAGGTTCCAGGCGGTTGTCGGTAAGTCGGCTGCCAACATTTACGCCGTTCAACTGCTGCACAACATACGGTCGATCTCCCACGGTCCGCTCGGTGAAAATCATCGTGAAGCGCCTGGGAAGCTGCTCCTCGGCGGGATATCCGGCGTCGAAAAGCTCGCCCCAGTCGGGTGCGTCCGGCCACCGACTAAAGGTCTTGCTTATGTTCCTACGCGCGGCTTCGTCGAGGCTTACTTCGGCATCTTCGGCGGCGGCCAGTAAAGCGCGGAAAATATCGACCAAATCCGCGGAAAGCACATCCCGATTGTCGGCGATCCGGCCACTGCTCCAATCTTCTAAGAGTCGGCCCACCTTGCCCGCTAATGCGAGCAAACGATGCTCGACCGCTCCGGTGAACGTTGCGCCGCCCAGTGCTTGATTGGGCGACTGCAATTCCAGAAAGGTCAAAGCGCCCGTTCGGCCGCGGTAGTCCCAGTCGTCGAGTTTGGCCGGCGTGCGCTGCACGATAACGGAGAGAGGCAATTCTGCGCGCAATGCGGCGTTCGCGAAGTACCAAAGGGTGTCGCCAAGTTCCTCGAGGACAACATCGTGATAGGCAACGAACGCATCCTTATCACGCTGCTTCTTTTTCAAAGCGCTCAGCAGACCTCCGACTTCCCCAAACAGACCAAGTAGAACGAAACCAAGTCCGGCTGTGCCGGGCGCGGTGTTTCGGTCTGTCCGGGTCGTAAATTGCTGGTACTCGTCGAGCCCCAAAGGAGCTTCTGCGTCTTGGAATAGCGATGCCTGACGGCGAAATAACGAGGGGCCAGCCGAGCTGCTCACATCAATATCTCCTACTCAGGCTCACCGTCCAACTAACCCATCGGATGATGAATGCCTCCGCGTTGTGCAGACAGCACATAGTTGTGCTCGGATCAATGGCCCTGCTATAGTTGAGTCGATGTCAAATCGCGCGACTTTTCTTCATCTGACCGACGCTCATGTCTCTGCAGCAGGCGTTCCCCTAATCCGGGACGACCGCAAGGTCGTCATACCGGCGATCACGCCTGGCCGACGCGAGGACGCGCTGGAGCAGTTGTTTGTCCGTCTGGCCGAAAGGCTTTCGGAAGAGGGCCGGTCGGTGGACGCAGTGATCTTCTCCGGAGACGCACAAAACCAAAGCGCGTCCGGTGGCCACGAACTTGTTTTTGAACTCTTGATCAAGCATCTCGGATCGGCCGGCGTAAAACCCGAGCGCATCGTGGCAACGCCGGGCAATCATGATGTGCCTCGCGATGCGCCGCCGGGAAGTAAGGACCGGTACGCGGCATTCTGTAAGGTCTGGTCTGACGCCGGATGCATCGTACCGTGGCTCGACGGCATCGACTCGTGGCCGCTGCCTCGTAGCGAGATGGATCGACATCGGTTGCTATCCCCGGATCGTAGCTGGGCTATTTTTGCGGTCAACACGAGCAATTGGTCGCATGTAAGCTCAGTCCTCCCAGAGCCTCTGAAAGATATATGGGATGCCATTCCGGAACAAATGGCGAATGGCGACGCCGGGCGCGCGTCTCGGTTGCGCGACCAACTTCAGTCGCTTGCGCGTTACGATATGGCACGTGTGTCGGAGCGGCAACTTGAAGCGCTTCGCGCAATCGTAGCGGACACCGCTGTTCCGCGATCCGGTGGCCAGCTACGTGTTGCTACGATGCATCACCATCTTCGATCACCCACGTTGCGGGAAGAGCTCAAGCCATTCGCTGACATGTCGAACCTTGAGCAGGTTCGTGCATTTCTCCGCGATAGCGGGATCGACGTCGTTGTTCACGGCCACAAGCATGAGCACGCGGCTTATTTTGATCACATCTACGACGATGCTGGCGAAGAGGCCCGAAGGACGCTCGTTATCTCCGGCGCCACATTCGAGACGGGGCGCGAAAGCGACGCCATGCGGCTTCTCACAGTCGACGGCACGCCCCATACGCCCGAAGTCACGATCGAACCTTTGCCCTTGCCGCGCGCTGGGGCGAAGTGGCAGCCGGGTCCAGAGACTGTCAGGCGATTGTGGGTCCAAAAAACTCGATCCGGGGATCCCGTCGTTGTCGTGCCGTCTGCGCCGATTGTAATCGAAGGATCGAATATCGACGAGGTATACGCCAAGGCATGCGCTGCAGCGAGCTCGGATGCCTCGCGTGGCACACTGATCGTCCACCTCGATCTGGCAGAAGACGACAGCCCAAATCTTCCGCTGCCCACCAAATATCCGCTGCCTGACAAACTAGCGGATCACGAACGCGACGAGTGGCTGAATGATCTGGTTGCTTGGTGGCAGCGGGATCGCTCTCAACTGGAGCACCGGATCCCATACATACACGGCGCGCGGCTGCGGCGCTACGGAGGCAAGATAGATCAGATTAAGCGCATTATCGATCTGTTGAAGACGAAGGAAAGTACACGGGCAGTTGCAGTCTTGGTCGATCCGTTTCGTGACTTCAGTCCGGCCCCTCAAAAGGAGGAATTCGCCTCGTTTTGTCTCGTCGAGTTTCGGCGCCGAAACACTGCCAGCGCCATCGTTGTTGATGCTATCGCGTTTTATAGAGCCCAAGAGTTCGAACGGTGGTGGCCGGTTAATATCGCGGAGCTAAGACTTCTTCAGCGTGAAATCGGTGAGGCTTGTGGTTTTAAGCCTGGTCGCATCACTACGGTGGCGGCGGACGCGCGTACGATCGCGCGATCGCCTACCCAGGTCGCCATGCCGCTTATCGACCGCTTGCTTGATCAAGCACCTGAAAAGCTTCACCTGCTTGCTGATGCTCTGGTGCGCCGATCTGTTCGGAATGACCACCAAAGGGCGGCAGTGACGAGCTGGCGGGACGCCCTGACCGAGCTGCGCAACGTCGCTAACGCTGCCTACAACCATGATGGCATCCCTATAGCGATAGAAGGATTGCGGGCCCTAGCTGCCTATATTGAGGTCAGCGCCGATGGCGCTGACACGAAGGCGGTGGAGATAGTCGTTTTGCTCAGGGATCTGGCCGATCAGAATGAAGGATATGAACGATCCAAACGTGAGCCGGACGACTTCAGAAGGTGGTCGCGGGGAGCGTTACAGCGTGTGGCAGAGCTCGAGGCCATTACAGACGAACGCACAAATTGAATCGGACATCCAACTGCGTGCATGTATTCGAAGTCGTAGGCACTTCTCGGGAGTTAGCCGCTGGGCACTAACTGCAACTGCAGTTGTAAAGCCCGACATGGTCCCAGCGATAATAACCGTTCGACAAATCCTCAGGCCGACCGATCCCACACATGCGCCGACTCAGAATCGACAAACGTGTAATCTATATCCGAACCGCTAAGCTCCTTATAGCGAGCCAGCTCGCCTCTTGTCTTCCGCAGCTTCTCGTCGGTGGGCTGATATACGCAGAAGTAAATATGTTTGACTTTGGATCCAAATAGCGCCGAGTAGATGTGGGCGTCGTTCGGGTCTGCGGAATGACCAAAAACAAAGAACGAGCCCACGCTCTCGCCGAGTTTTTGATAACAATGGCTTAGGTAATTGTTTGTCTTGATCCGGTTCATCTTCGCGGGTGATGTGCCCTCCGCTACGTACAACGGAAAGCGTCTGTCGCCGATGATGGTCCGAGAGATTGCATCGATCACCCCGGAATCGCCGGCCAGCCTCTTCTCAATGTTGGGCTCATTGCGGAAGAGATGAAGACCGCCATGCAGGTTGTACACGCGGCAGTAGGCGTCTTCTTTGAAAGGTCCCTGAAACCCGTTACGCTGCCTACCGAGACCAAAGCCATCAGTCAGGTTAGCTCCATCGGATAAAGAGACCCAATTCAACAACAGGTCGTAGTTCAAGGTGAAGATGTTCTCGAAGGCTGATAGAAACGTGATGCAGCTCGGTATGACGTCTTCGATATCCTCTCGGTGAGCAGGGTGGGTCTCGCGGATGGCGTGGACTAGCGCTTCACGCAAGCGCTTCGAATCCGAGAGCAGTTCCGCCGCGTGATCCTTGTTGTCATAGGCAAGTTCGACTTCCGCCGCGCCTTCCAAGGCTTTGACGGCTCTCTCGAAGTCAACCGTTTTCAGGCGATCGAATAGCACTCTGATGGGGTCGTCAGGCTTCAGATCTGCTTTCGCAAGAAGCGAGCTGTAGTTGAAATACTTGACGGAAAAGCCGTTGCCGAGCAGGAGCGAAGGCTTTTCTCCTGCTTTTTGCAAGGCCTCGTCATAGGTCAAGACTGGCAGGGGCATTCAGGCTGGTCCGTGTTGTCGAAAATGCGCGATTCCGGGACGGCTCGACGCTCACCCGCTGCTTCTTGCGCCGAACGCTCATGATTCTCCGTCCGTCTCTTTGGTCACGATGTGAGAAAGAGTTTTGCTCTGACGACTGTATCGGGGGCCAACGGTTAACCCGCTTTCCTCCAGAGAGGCGTCCGGCATAGAAGTCGTGAAAATCACCTGAAAGGGCACTTTGACCTTCTTCGCCTCGGCGATGAGCAGCCGCTGAAAATTATGCGTACGCACCGCTTCCATGCCCTTGTCTTCTATATTGTCCATTAGAAGAAAGCGTGGATGCCAGAACTCAGCATCGTAACACGCCGCAAACAACAGAGAAAGTATGGCTGCATTTTTGAGAACGACATTACTGCTCTCGGCAAAATTCATTTTGCCGTTTACGAGCATAGCGTCGTCTCCAAAGTTGATCGAGAACGTCGTCGGATTTTCGAATGTATCTTCGCGAGATAGATCTTGCTTTAGAATGTTGCAGCCGAACGCGCCGATCAACGACATGGCTTTGTTCGTGCGTGACATCGCGGAGGACTGTAGTCTCTTCAAAAGAGTTTCCACTCGATCGATTTGATCATTCAAAGACGCACGAGCGGCCGAAAGCGCGTCGATACGCTCCACAATTGCTCGTATTCTTTCCAGGTGGGAAAGTTCGTAGTCGATGCGACCGATCCGTCGGTTCCTTTCTGCAAGGAAGCTTTCTCGCGGAGAGTTGCTGACGTCGTATCTACTGATGAAGTCGGAGAGCAACGAAGTGTATTCACGCCGCAACGTTCGTGCATCAGCCTGCGCTTCCTGAAGCTGGATATTCTTGGTGTCCAGAAGTTGGCGCGACTCTCGAATCTGTAGTTCCGTGTCGATCCTGATCTCGAAGTACTTCGATTTTATCTCATCTACGTCGAGGACCTGATGGCAAACGATACAGTGGCCGGGTTCGGTTTCGTGGAGCGGCTTCAAGCAAGCAGGGCAATATTGAAATTCAATGTTTCCGATCTTTTCCGCCAATTCATCGGTGGCACTCAAGGTCTCAAGTTGCTCCTCAAGATAAGTGACGAATTGACTGATCTCCTCGATCTCGTCGGATAGCGTTGTTGCGCGTTGTTCGAAGCCGTTGAGAGTGCCGGCAACGCCTCTCAGTCTCATCTGCATCTTACGGCGGTCTGCGGCGAAGTCGTCGGTTTGAGCGGCGCCGACCAGCTCATCGGCGCTCTCGATTTCGGCCAGCACGGTCGCTTTTTCCTGCACGAGCGCTCCGCTTCGTGCGTCCAGCATTGCGATTGACGACAGTCCTTCAGAGCTCGGAAGGGCGGCCACGGCCGCATTATAGTCACGGTTCTTTTCAGTGAACTCAGCTTTGAGTTCACGTAGCCGGATCTGGTTCTCATAAAGCTCATAACCGTTGACGCCGGTCAGAAGTTGGCCGACGACCTCCCTGATGTCGCGCGTGTCGAAGCTCTCGAACCGGAACAACTTCCCCGGCGGGGTCTGTTGATCGGCATATAGCAGGCGCATGACCTGGTGAATTGTAACGTTCGAGTTTCCGAGGCTCGGAGCCTCCGGAATGCCGATCGCGCGGAACAGGACTTGGGTGATTGAAAGGTCGTTGCCTCCCGGCGGACGGCGGATTGGAAAGCGCTGCCATGCGTCGATATCCGCCTCAAGCGAATCCTTGAGCGGCCCGTGATAAACCGATATCGCCTCCAACCTGCTGCCGATCGGTCGATGCAGTGTCAGAATTGATGACGCGGTTTCTACTTCCAAACGAACCGCAGTACATCTGCTGGCTGCGTCCTTCCAACGATCGAACTCACCGCCCAGCCCGAAGAAAATGAAGTCGGCGATGGTGGATTTGCCGGAGCTATTCTCACCGCGAATGACATTCACTCCGTGGTGAAATTCGTGGTCGTATTCGACCGACGTGCCCGCCGTCACACGAAGCCGCCTTATGGCCATGAATGAGCGCGCCGTCACGTTCCAATCCTCCGGAGACCTGTTGCGGATCTTAATCCCCCTTTGTCCGTCCCTACCGTCGCGAACTCGTTAGTGATGAAGCGCAATACGTCCTGTTCCCGGGCAAGCACGAGGCGATCCCCCAGCGAAGCGGCCAGCTCTCCTCCGGTATCGGTGAGTTGGTACTGCCCCTTGTCGGCGAGTTTCAGTTCACAGAGTCCCCGGCCGACAAGGTTCTGGAGAGCCAACGTTTGAGTACCGGCCATCTTGTTGTACAACAGCGGCGGTGATGGATATTCGAGAAACGCCTCATCGGGACGCGGGATCCTGAGGGCATTGAACGCGCGTCGGGCTTCCAGAGACATCTGTGTAAGATGTAGCAGGCTGGGATTCACCAAGTAGAAATCGGAAACAAAAAGTCGATCGCGGCGCGGCGCTGTCGTGTTCCAATTCTTGAGAATGGCGAGGCATCTCCTCATCGTGTCGAAGATATCTAACTGCGAATGCCAGTGGCGGATCTTCATGGCGCATCCCATCGCACATGGCATCGCTCCGTAAGGAAATAGAGGGCGTTCATTATCGTTTTGGTGCTCGCCTGGTTCTCGCAGTACTTGGCACTTAACGGCTCGATCACCTCGCGGAGGATGGCTGCGGAGATGGCGGCGTTGTCCGCTCCAGTACATATCAGCGGATGATAGATCAGAGTCTGGAAGTATTGTTGAACATCGGCCAGCAGATTGTCGTGCAGACGTGACTTGCTTGTAATGAGGCCTTGCTTTGCGAATTCGCGCGCGAAGCGGTTCTGGGACTCATTCGCAAACATGTACTCGTGTTCACGACCCGCCGATGCCAACTTCTCGAGCAGAGTTCGCCGATCTTCCCCCCGCGCCTGGAGGTCGTCTGGAGCGAATTCATCTGTAACCGCACGATGTTCGTGCTCCTGCGCGATTTTCTTCAACCTGCGCAGGACGCCCAGATACACGACGTCGTGCCGGCTTGCAGGCTTGCATATCGTGAGATGATCGGCGTCTACGGCGATCGCGGGCGTGCCAACGCCGGGGTCGGCACTTTGCCTATCAACCACAAGAGCGATTTTTTGCGTCTTGTATTTTTCATAGTAGACGCAGACCTCGATCTTTCGACCTTGGCAGAACATCCGAAAGCTATCGTTGAGATCGTCGAGGTCGCCGCTTTCTGTTGCGAGTTTGTCGATATGCGTTGATGCCAGCCTGCGCACAAAAGTTTTCAGAAGATCGGCCAGGCTGGATCCCGTGTGCGGCGTCGCCAGAAAGAAAACGCCTGCGCAACTGTCGGCAATGCGCCTCCATCCGTCATCATTGGACTCCGCAGCCGTCCTAAGTATCTGCTTGACCAGCAGCCCTCCGAGGCTATGGCAGACGAACACGACCGGCTTGTCGCCGAAAGCATATCCAGCGAGGATTTCGAGTGTGCTTTTGGCGCGCTCGTGAAGGTTCATTTCCTTCTTAGCCCATTGGGCGAAAACGCTCGCAGGATAGCCGATCGTGTAAAAACTAAGCGTGGGAAGATCGGTAGACAGCCAGCTTGGCCAATATTTGCCTTCCGCCTCGGAGGTGTCCAAGCACGTCCAGGTTTCGACCGCATCGCCCGTAAGACCGTGTACGAAAATTACGTCGGCACAGCACTGTCGCTTAGCAACAGCGGCAAAATGAAAAGTCTCTGACAATTGCGCCCCACCCAGCTCCCTCTCGCTAGTTGTAAACGCAATGCTTGGCCTTGCAAAGGTCAGCGGCGAAGCTCGGATGTTGACCGACAGACATTTAGCCCGTTGACCAAGTCTTCTTGTACGCACTGCACAACAACTGCGGCGTCGGAAATCGCACAACCGCCTTCGCAAGCGTCGTTAGTCAGATTCGCCGCAGGAAATAACGAAGCCGATCAGTAAGATATCGTCGATCCAGCGAGGCAGTTCATTGGAGCGAAGCGGGGTCGTGCGGGTCACCACCATTGATGCATTGTGACGCAGGCGATGGCTGGGGTCTGGCATGGCGGGAATATCCCGCCGTTCTGTCGGCCTGGCCGGACCACACCAATCTTTCTGAGCGAAAGCCGTCGATCTGCATCGGATGCATTTGTTCTGCGCGCTGACGCACCGATAAGTTCGCGCGCGGCTTCGCGAATGATGGCAGGCTTCGTATTGGTTGCTTTCATGCGGCATGCCCGCGACATCCGTACCTTCAAGGCAGCTCAGCGGTCCCGTCATTAGGAATACGAGAAGGGGGACGATCTTGAGGACATAACGGTCGGCATTATGGCTCTGGGCGAACCGGGACAGGCGGCAGCGATCGAATGCGCTCGGCGGGGATACAATTTCGGTTGGTCGAGCACCAAGAAGGTAATTGACGGCGTAGAAACATACGCCGGTTTCGACCAGTTAGAAGGCCATTTTGGCGGACGGTGATGTCGTGGTCCGCCCACTCCCGCAGAGCCCTCACATACGAAATCTTCTGGACGCCTCGATCATGCGGAATTCCTCGCATTGCGCGCCCATTCATCGAATGCTTGTGGATTTTCATCAATAAGCTCGCCGAACACGTCGATGGCAAGCGGAGCGAGCTGCTGGGCGATCGCCATCATTCCCTGCACGTCGCTGTGGGTGCAGACGAGTGCTACGTCGGCCCGGATGGTTTCCAAGAGCTCATCCGCCGCACCCCAGACGTAGGTCACGTTTGCCGGCTTGTCTTGGAAGAATTCCAGCCACGCCAGCGACCATACCGGGTTCGCTTCGACAACGAAGACGCGACGAGCGGACGATGCCATATGCAGAGCCAGAAGCCCCAATCCGCCGCCTACATCGATCACGGTTCTACCTTCGATGCGTTCGTGCAGATGAGCAGCGATAAGGCCCGCGACCTCGTCGGTCATCACCGCAAGGTTTGGCGCCGAGCGAACGCCATGACGCTGTGCATAGGCTTGGCCGGCCTTTGAAAGATGAGTCGCGATCCCGGCTTCGGCTATCAGGTCGATCATATTCATGGATACGCTGGATGCTTTCAGAAATTTTCCGAACGCCGCGTCGAACTGACTAGGCGCTGCATGGATGGAAGCGATGAGGTCTCGGGTTTGTCGCTGCGTCTCGTTTCCGAGTTGGGCGGAGATCCCCGTGCCCGCCCTCGTCGAATGTCCCGGTTTCAGCAGGCGGTCATTTTTCGGAACGATGCGCTTGGTCGCGTCACATTCGCGTACAAGGCTTCGCCTCCGGCTTTGTACGGCGCGATCAGGGGGTCGATAAGCGGAGCCAAAGTTCGATCGTACTCGAAAAGATCGGCCGGTTCCTTTCCGGCATCCGCCGTAAGCCACCCGGTCAATCCATCTCGATGAACCCGTATTTCAACCAGGCCTCCGGAGCAGGCAGCATCACAAATGAATTCGGCATCAGTTTCCTCACGAAACGAAATCCGGGTCACTCCGTCGTTCTCGACATCTCTTGAGAACGTATAGCCGGCCTCGATCAAACGATCGATCACCAGTCGGGCGAGCGTTTTCAACGTCCGGTCCGCTTCTTTCTGCTCGGCTTCCCGCAAAACGTCTTCGGCCCAGTCGGCCTCCATCGTGATGCGGGTGCGGGAGAACTGATGCGCGATCCTGATGAACTGCTCCGCAATCATAGCGGTCGCCAGTGCAAAATCCGCTCCGCGGTCGTCGGTCTTCGGCACCGTTGCCTGCAGAATACTTTGAGCTGATCCGCCGATGTAGTCGAGATGCATTTCGAAACGCAGAAAACTCTCATACCCATCAAGGGAGAAATGAAAAGAACGCCCTTCCTCCTCGGCGAGGATCGCATTCATCGTCTGTACCGCATCAAGTCGTCTCGCGACGATGTGATCATCTGCGCCGTTGCCGGTACTCAACATATAGAGATTTGAAGTTCGCATTCGCCGCTCCCTTGACGCGTCCGGGTTCACGTCCGATTTCCGATATCAGATCGCCGAAGCAACCCGGTATCGCGAAGCTACTGCATGAGTTCGGATGAATCCGGAGACATGCCGACGGTGTTCCGACAGCAGATATGCAGGCGATACTGGCGAACGTAGCGGATGTCTACATTATGAGGGACTTTTAAGGTTGAAGATCGCCTTAGTGATCTTTTTATAGTTAACGGTCTGCTTGTGCATTTCGAAAAACGCTCGATGATTTCGGGCATTCGAATGTTGGAGGGCAGGGAGCGGCGAAGTCCGCGAGCGGCTTAGAGGCGTGTCCAGCGCCGGGCGCATCGGTGCTTCAACGTCGCGGTCGCTGTCCTCAATCCACGGTTTGTGCGAATTTCGAGTTGTCTCTGGCGATCAACGCCGCCCGGACGGCCGCGAAAGATTCGGATTGCTGTCCGATACGGCAGGGGATCGAAGCGATATGGACGGAGAACGCAGGTTTGCCTTCTTCATCGAATGCTTCGGGCCAGGACGCCCTGATGCGGCGAGCCACAAGTGGGAGCCCTTCATTCCCGCCAACCGCGAACACGCGTGCAAACCAATCCCGGATGTGCCGGTCGCGATCCTGACCAGACGCTTCCCCGATTTGGAGCAAAGCCTCTTTGGCGTCGTGAGCGGTCCGGATCGCGGGAGGGTGTTCTCGGAAAAAGCCATCGAAGAGTTTGGCCGGATATTCGCTGCGGCGCGATCTGAAAAGCTCCAAGTCATGCCGGGCCGAAGCCCCGATCGGAATGCGCATCGCGTCGTCGATCATGCGGCGGATGTCCCGCTGCAGTGACGTCAGGCTCACCTGAACCGTCGACGCGGATAAGAGCGGCCGCGGTATGATCGAATCCTTGCCGAGGGCGATGTGCGCATCGATCACGAGCAGGCCGACGCCGCGGTCCCTTATCCGGTCTGCAAGTTCGAGCGTCAGGGGGCGTGCGGCATCGGGTGTTTCCAAGATGTCGTGAATGGCACCGACGCTGAGGTCGCAGATCACGGGCCGCCAACGACCGGCGACCTTGAGCAGCTCGACGGCCACGCGGTCCGACAATCTCCCGATATCCGGCTTGACGGTCGTGTTCTTCTCGCTCGCGATGCGCTGGATGATCTTGCGGTCGATACCCGCCTCGGCGCCGAGATTGTCGAAATCGGTGCTGGCCGCAGCCGATCCCAGCCATCGCACAAATCTGGCGGTCATGTCGCGGTGCGGATCCAAAGAGGGATGCGACGCCTGCCAGACGTTGCCGCATGCGGCGCAGGACATTCGCTGCCGAACGAAATCGATAAGGACGGGACGCCCGGCGACCGGAATATCGCGCATCCGAGCGGCCCGAACGCCGTTCTTCCTGCCCGCCGCACCACAGCGCGGACATTCTCGTCTCAGTGGCAGGGTCGAGACGACCCGGACGACAAGTCCCCCAGCGGTCGTTTTGCGGGCCACAACGTCGGTATCCGGCAGGAGTTGGAATTCCTCTTCGCTCAAATCGCTACCCTTTTAACGGCTCGGAACCAAGGCGGTTAACCCTAAACACTATATCACATCCCGCATCAACCCTTAAAGTCTCTTGTAGTGTAGACAAGCCGAGTTTTCTCCCTATGTTGCAGCCGCGGACCTGAACCCGCAGGCCCGACATAAAAGGAGAACGAAGATGCAGATCCGCGATATCTACCGCGTGGTCAGCGGGCGCCGCTACGACACCGCGACCGCCACGCTTACCGGTATGGTGCGCGACGACGAGGGGTCGCTTCACGATCCGCGTGTGGAGCGCACCGGGCTATTCAAGACGCTCCGCGGAGCCTGGTTCATTGCCGGAGAAAGCGGCGCTCACGGGCGCTGGGGGCATTGCGACCGTTGGGGGCAGTCGCCGAGCCGCGGCCTGAACCTCGTCAATAACGAAGAAGCGCGCAGTCTGCTGGAGGAAATGAACGGACCCGTCGCGGACCATTTTTCTGTGGCGGAGGGCTGATCCGGTGCACAGTTCGCAATCGTTTTCCCGATCCTCACCGCTCTTCGAGACGACGCCCGCCGACATGCCGCCGACCCTGTCGGATTTCGTGCATTCGCTCGGCGATGGCCTTCCGTTGCGCGTACCGGTGCGCCCCATTTCGGGCGGGGAGTCCGGATGGTGTTTCAAGAATGTAGCCAAGGCTGCGGCCGCGTGGGGCGGAACGCCCGTTCATGGCCGGTGCATCTGGTCGTGCCTCCTCTTCTGCACCGCGGAGTCCCACGTCGTTCTGCGTCTGGACGACGGTTCGCTCGTCGATCCAACGCCGACGCGCGATGGCGAGAAGGAGATCGTGTTCGTGGTCGATCCGACGATGGGCCCCGATTTCGACTTCATGCAGCGCCCCCCCAACCGCCGGGCCCGCCTCTACAACGGCATCAGCGCTGAGCGCCGCGCCGCCGACCTGATCCGATGCATGAACCCCGCCGAACGGACGCGGGAGGAGCTGCGCGCAGGGAAAAGTGGCCTGGACGTCACCGCCTACGTCGCAGGCCGGCTCGAGCGCGACCACCTCGAGGTGGCGATCGAGAATTTCCTGCGGCTCGCCGCAGAGGCTGAGGCGCGACTCCGTCCGACACCGCAGGGGATGTGGTGCGAGGACATTCCCCGCTGGCGGGAAACGGAGGAACGCAAGGCACGGGCGGCCCTCCGTCTCGAGCGCTCCTGGCGCGCCCGCCATCCCGGCCACTGAGTCCACCAACGCGCTACGGCGTCACCCACCGACTTCGAAGATCCGAGAAAGCAAAGGAAACATGAGCGTGAACACGACGAAAAAACACGGCTCGGCGCCTAAGGTCAAAGGCGCGGAGACCGGGACTGCGCCGAAGCCCGAAGCGTTGCCGCAGGGAGTTGCAAACGACATGGTCCGCGGTACGGTGATCCACATGCCGGCGCCGCCACGCCGCGCCAAGGGCGCCGACGTGATCAATCCGGACACCGACATCTCGTTGGAAATGGTCGAACAGATGATCGATGAAGGCCTCGACGTCCGCGGCGCCAAAACGATGAACCAACTCGCCAAATTGTGGGCGAGCCGTCCGAAGCTGGGGCGACCGACCATGGCGCCGCGTTTGGATGTCCGCGAGCCGCGGTTCCGCTCCGACGGCACACCGGGCCGGCGGATGGCACGCGTCGTCTACGACGGCAGTTACACCACCTCGGGCATCGTTCTGGAGACCGGCGAGGACGTGCAGAAGAACCCTGCTGCCAAGCTGTTCCTGCGTGCGTTCAAGAAGCGTTTGGCCCGGGACATGCTGGGTCGCCTGCGCGCCAAGGAAAAGACGGTGGTGCAGGCAATCCGCGAAATTCTCGTGGACCGAGATCCCGGCAACAGCTCCGACCCGGGCCTCACGGGGCCGTACAAGCGTTGGCTCTCCGACGCCGCGCAACTCGAGGAGTTCCTGCAGGACCTGCGCATCTGCGACATGCCGCTGAACGTCGCACAGTCTTACGTCCTGTTCCGCATCCAGTTGCAGATCAAGACCCAAAGGGCGGACAATCCGAACCCGCGCCTCGTGGACCCGGCGACCGCCGACACTCACGTCGACACTCTCCTGGAACTGCTGAGTCTGTACTACGCCAAGTACGGGATGAGCATGCCGCGTCTCTCGCGCCTGAAGATCAAGCGCAAGCCGCCCCGCTGGCTCAACTTCTGGCAGTTCTGGAAACTGGTCCGCTACGCCCGCGGCTACGTGCTGGACGAACATGGGCGGATCATCGGGCGTCACGGCAAAGCGAAGAAGTATGCCTGCGTCGTGCGCTACATGATGGGGTACGTCTTCGGAGGCGTGCGAAAGGGCAACGCTTTCGAGCTCAAATGGGGCGCCGACGGTCCGATGGGGCACATGGATGTCCGCAACGGCGAGATCCACCGCCAAGGGCCCGAAGCGCGCGTCACCAACAAGCGTCGCGACGTCACGCCATTCATCGGTTCGCTGCGCACGTTGGTGCCGAAGTGGTACCGCGAGGACAAGGCGGCCCGCCTCGCGCTCGGCGAGAAGGGCAAAGGCAGGTTCATCCATTTCATCCACGACGAGGAGGGATACGAAGTGTCTCCCAAGCGCATGGAGAAGCTCCTCGACGAGATCTGCGCCGCCGTCGGGATCGCGCGCATCACGTCGCACGTTCTCAAGCACACCGGCGTCACGCTGGCGACCCGCGCCTACATGCCGATGCTGGATGTCGAGCGTGCGTTCTCGACCTCTTACGAAACGCTGGTATCGACCTATCGCCACCTCCATTGGTACTGGTTCAGCGACGAGAGGCCGACCTTCCGAGCGGACGACCTCAACCTCGTGCGGCTGCGGAAGTTCTCGCCGATGGACATGGACGAGGTCTATCTTGACGCGGCCTAGGGAGGTCCTACCGCCGGACAAGGCTGCGCATCTTCCGCTGTTCGGGCGTGATCCCCTGCACGACGACGACGTCGCCGTGCTCTGCACGCCCGAATTCCATTTCGACCCTCGTTTCTTGAACGACGAGCAGGAGCAGGAGCGGTTCGCATGTCGTGCCTCCTCCATCTTGGCGCTGACGGGTCTCATGGGCCTGCGCGACACGGCGATCGCCGCGTTGCGGCTGCGCGACTACGATCCGGTATATGGCACTGTACGCACCAAGGTTCGGAGAGCGGAGCTGGTCCTTCCGGCGTCCCCGGCGGTCCGGCGTTTGCTGGACCGCTGGCTCGCTTGCCGCCCCAACGACAAGGGTGACGCACTGCTGTGTTCCGAGCACGGCGATCCGAACCACAGCAGCATCGGCCAGTTCATGCGGCATCTGGGATGGCGGCTCGGCACCCAACGCCAACTCTCGACCCTTCTCGCCGAATACTTCCGCGCCAATCTCGCCAAGGGCGGGCCGGACGCCTACAAGCGCTACTGGGGTCTGAAACCCTCGAAAGACGAACCGGCCGCGCCGACCGGCAACGCCCTGCGAACGCTGGCGAAGAAAATCGATCCGTTCGGCGACGACATCGATTTCCTGGACGAGCCGGCCGCCCTGCAAGCCGTCGTCGGGCGCGGGAAGACCCGGCTCCAGACAGCCGCCCACCTCGACGTCCATTGCAAGGCCGGCATGAGGCTCGCCGACGATCATCCGCTGGTCGTGGCGCTTCGGGCGAGCGCCGAAAAGACGGGGCACGAGCGTTGGGACGCGCTGGACGCGCTCTTTATCACGTTCGCGTCTACGATCGACGAGGTCGTCGCCACCAAGCAGACCACCATGTTCGCGTTGTGGACGCTCGCCGACCTCGACCACAGGGTCTTCAAGGAACGGCTTGAGGCCGGGAGGCAGGGAAGGGCGCCGGAAACGCGGAAGAAGAAGGCCAAGCCGAAGCACGAGGCGCCGCCTCCTGTGCTCGCGGAAGGCGAGACCCGGCGCCTCGCGGCCATTGCCGCGACCGTCTGGAAGGGGTCGAAGGACGACTTCCGGCGCAAGCTCCTGAAAGAGCACTTTCCGTTCGTTCGCCGCCTCTTGGCGGACAAGAAGATCGACTTCAAACTGCCGCGCAAGCTCTTCAAGCTCACGGCCAAGGGCGTCACGCTGCGCTGCTTCGACTTCGACAAGGGGACGCTGCATCTCGCCACCGGTCCGCGCCCCGACCTCGACGCCCGTCGTGAGGCCCGGGCCCTGGCCGCCCACGCCCGCCGGCAACACCCGAAGATGGGCCTGACCGAGCTCTGGAAGAAGCTCCGTGTCGACTACCACTACCCGATGGACTACGCGAATTTTGCGGGCGTCATCCGTAGTTTCGATGCCGGCAAGCACAAGCGCGTCGGCGGCATCTCGGCGCCGATGCCCTGGCGCTACCGTCAGCACCGGCCGCGCCCGGCATTCTAGGTGCCCGCGCGGCGCCGCCGCCGCATCCGCCTTCCTCATCTCGACGATCCTCCGGTTTCGCCATCCCGGCGAAGCCGGTCGGCGTGTCCGCAGCGTGCTGCGGCAGGCGGCGGCTCACGTCGGCCGCACCCTCCTGAAGAAGAAACCAGGATATTGTCCCGACGGACGGCCGACGAAGGCTCGTCTCCGACCGGCCATCAGGATGCGGAAACGGCTGCGGATTGAATTAAGGCGAGAAAAAGGCAAGAAGCTAGGAGGTCTCTAGTTACCGCAAGATCGGCCAAAATGGAACTTTTACGGTAGACCCTTTGGTATGCAAAACGGACCAAAAGGGACCGAATAGGACCGCGGCGGAGCATCGAAAAATCACGCAAACCCTACAAAACAAGGAGTCTGCGTGATCAGTGCCTTCCGGGAAAATTCTTCGAAAACGAAAGTGGGAATAAACTAGGTTGTCAAAATAGGTCGTGTTCTCAATCCCTTAGTTGGACGGTGTGGTGATGGTGACGATAATGGTTTGCGAATTGGTATTTGAAACTCGATAGCCCGATAACCCCAGCACTAACCAACCCTAGCAAGGTACTGCTTCCTCAATTCAGCTATTGTATTTTCAGTTTTCTGAACTTTTGGCCAAGGCTTTTCGAAAGGAATAGCGACAGCTGGCTTCTCGCAAGCGCTCATCAGACTGATAGATGTCTTAGTAGTCAGGATTTTGCCCGCTATTCGCACAATGCCTAGACGACCGTCGCGGACCGCCGTGCGAAGGGAATTGGTAGTGAGAGGGCCGTCCGGCCAATAAAGGGATGCTGCCTCTTCGAGGGTGAGCAGTTCATCATCCGTCCAATCAGATGGGGCGGGCCTCTTTTCCACCCTCAATGGCAATGACTTTTCGAGCCGGGGGTCCCGTTTTGTCAATGATCATCTCCTACGCGTCAAAAGCGATCCACAGGGTCTCACTAGTCGTCTGAGCTCAACTTCGACTTTCAACATTGTTGGTTTGGGTTGTGCCAAGCGTTAGTGAAGATAGGGGAATGGGTCAGTGACGCTCGGAGTAGCGGTCGATCGCATCGATTCGGTGTGCATCAATCGGCATACTTTCGCGGCGATAAACGTCTCGCCGCAAGAATTGGCGTTCCCCCTCTAAGTTTTCAGCCGTCACATCCATGAACCAAGCCCGTGGATGGCCATCTGCACCGTCGTTCCAACGATAGCCGCGCAGCTTCAGAGTGTCCTTCCGGTCGAATGGCGCGCCGGTCGCCCAAACCCGCCAGCGCGGCGTTTGTATTGACGCGAGCAGGATATCCAGCGCCAAGCGACCGCTCCTCGGAAGCGGACGCGACAGCATCTCGATCCCGGCCCTGCAGTCGTTTTCCGCGTGGTGACCGCTGTAGAAGAAGCCCGCCGCTGTGGCGAGTTGCGTTAGCTTGGCGCCCTCGGTGAATCCTTCGCTCCGCCAATCGATCTCGCGCCATGAGCATCCCCACTCGACCTTGGCGAATGCGCTGCAAAATCGCTCGGCGAACAAACGGTCAAAGCCTGCGTTGTGTGCGACCACAATGGTCGCCCCCTCGATGAAGGCGGCAACCTCCGCGGGATCGATAGCTTGGCCCGCGACCGTCTCGTCGCTGATTCCGGTAAGCTCGGTCACCGAAGGTGGGATCGGTCGACCCGGATCGCGATATCTCTCGAAGGATTCCTGGACGGTGAAGATGCGGCCGTCGCGCGCGAAGTCAAACGGGACCATCGCTAACTCGATGATCTGGTCGGTCGCCGGATCAAGACCGGTCGTCTCCACGTCCAAAAAGATGCCGCGCTGGGTCGGCGTGCCGTCAGGAGTGACGTAACAGGTGCGCCGCTCAAGCCGACGCAGAATCTTGAAGCGACCGGTCGCTTCCAGGACGTCGGCCATCCGGCCGAATTCGGGCAAATCGAAAAAAGCTGTTTGTGCTTCTGTCATAGTCGTCTCCCTGTTCGGTCGTCCAAATGGTGCAGATCAGGCCGCCAACACCACTGCGCGGGAAGGGGCGAGTTCGAGCCAACGGCCCGCGGTGTGAGCTCCGCAAACACACTTTGCCGCCACGCTGATGCTGGGGAACGCAACGGCCATGGTGAGTCGGCGCCGATCCTCGACGCCAGGGATCGCGGCGAGAACGCCGGCCTGTGAGAGTTCTTCGCGGCGAATTGCAGTCTTCGGATCGCAAGAAGGGTTCGTCAGGGTTCGTACTTCCGAGCCGGCCGCTACGATGAAGTGCCCGTCGCTGGCCCAATAGCCCCGTGCCCAAACGGCGTCGTAGCGAAGTTCGTATTCGCGCATGCCGACCGGCGTCGTGCTGACGCCGATCTCGATCGGACCTGCGTCAGCGACGACATCATCCGACATGCCCGATGCGGTGTCATCGGTGGCAGTGGTCGCCGGCTGTACAGCGGAGGCGCTTAGAAAGCGGCATCCGGCATCGAAGATGAGGCGGAGTGCGTCCGTGAAAATCCTGTCGTTCGTCGATCGATCCTCGGCCGCCACATCGATCTCGGTCGGGCACAGACCCCAGATCGATCGCGCGCCGACGTCTCGGATGCGCGCGGCGAGCCGAGCCTGCAGATCGAGCAGCAGATTTTTGTCGAATGGAGACCCATCGCAGCCGCTGATGACGAACACGTCGCGCGCGAAGCCTTTTCCGGGATCCGCCGAGTGATCGGAGAGTCGGCGTGCGGGCCGGATGCTCTCGCCCACATAAGCCGTCGCATCGTCTGCGAGTATGTAGGCGCCGGGTGACGAAAGCAGGCCGGCGGCTGCAAGCGAGGGCAAATCCGCCATCGGAAAGGCCTGCACGCTCACACGGCAAGCCCGATCGGTCAGGCGCCGGTAGCCGCCGATTCCACCGAAAGGGCGGTGGACGACGGTCGAGGAGGCCTCGTTCGAGACATCTAAACGCGTTGTCATTCGTTCTCCTGAAAAACTTCGGAAATCCCGTCCGAGCGCGCGTCAAAGATCGGCGCACTTGGCATTCTTCATCGCCGAAATCGCGGCTCCCACCAGGACCCACACCGACTGCGCGCGCGGGTGGTCACGGACGATGCAGGTGCACAACCGCGGAGGCGCACCCGTCAAGCTGTTTTCCCCCTCCAAGACGGTCACATCGTAGTTGCTGACGTCCGCGAGATTGCTCGCGTTCGCGATCGACATAGTCGCCAATGGACGGCGGCAAGTAGGGTCGCCGCCCGGCAGCAATTCGATTGTAATTTTCAGCATTCGGGCGCCTCCGTCACGCATTCGAGAGATGGCAAACACTCCTGGAAGATGGCCCGCGTTTGGTCGCCGGTGAGATGGCGACGTTCGGCGAGGGCGGCCGCGACTTTCTCGACGGCGAAGCGATGGGTGCGGACCACATCTATCGCACGCTCGTGCAGACGTTGGAGATCCTGCTCGACAACACCGCGAAGTACCGGGTCCAGAGTCATTTCGCGTTCGAGTTCGTCCTCGGTGACGGCGTACAGCCGATCGCCGAGGCCAAGAGCAGCGTGGACCGCACTGACAGCGCGGACCGCGTTGACCAGATCACGGTTCGAGCCGCTGCTGATGTCTCCGATGCAGACGAGCTCGGCCGCGCGGCCGGCGAGAGTCATGACGACGCGGTTCTCGATCGATTGCCGTGTGTCCAGTTCGTTGCCATGCTTGTGTTTCGTCGAACCGAGGCCCGAGCCGCCAATCTGCAGGCCGACCAATTCATCTACGCCCAGCGCGACGCTCACCACCGCATGTCCGGCCTCATGGATCGTGATGCGTCTGGCGTCCTCCGGCGTCACATCTAGGGGAGGCGTGACTGCATCGATCAAGTCATCGAGCTGCAGATCGCGACCGGCGGTCCGAGCCGTTCCGCGGGCGCGACGTACGATCTGCATCACCTCCGCAGCGGTGGAGCCCTCAGCCACCTGGCCGAAAAGCGCGAGATCGGCACCCGCGAGATCGCCGGCAAGCTGATGCCGCGCCATGCTTTCCACGCCCAAAGGACCCGGAGGTTCCAGCTCGATCGTGCGTCCGAAGCGGCCGGGCCTCCGCAGCGCGGGATCCACGCGGTCGGCAAAGTTCGTGGCGGCGATCTGGATGACGCCGGGGCGGGGCACCGCGACCATCATCATGAAGTCCGTGATGACGCTGGTCCACCAAGACGCCGATCGGGAGTCGAGTCCGACGCGCGACGGCAGAGCATCGATCTCGTCCCACAAGATCACCGCCGGGACAGACATCTCCGCGCGCGCGTAAGTCTCGCGCATCGCCTTGATAACGGAGTCGAGATAGCCGGGGCTGCCGGCAAAAAGCTCCGAGATCGATGTCGCGACGAGCGTGCAATTCGGTATGGCGTTGGACAGGCTACGCGCGAACGTGGTCTTACCGATGCCCGGACCGGATGCGATCAGTACCGAACTCTCCACGGCGGACCATGGAAGGGTACCAGCGTGATAGCTGGCCATGTCCTGCACGACCGCCAGTCCCCAGTCGCGCGCGGCTCCGTATTCGATCGCGGTCGAGAGAGCCGGTGCCGTTTCACCGCGACCTTCGATGCTCCCAGCCTGCGCGCGCGAGATCCTTTCGTCGATCGCGCGGGCGGTACCTTTGCGGAAGCAGGCCGCGAGGGAAAAAAGGTCCAGGGAGCCGGGATCTGCCGAGCAACGGTACGGCGTCCTCCGCCCGAGGAACTTCGCGATGGCCTGACCAACAACCCGCGCGTCGGGGCGCCGAATTTCAATCCGGATATCCGCGGCCGCGACCAGCGCGGCAGGCAGAATAGAGACCGCCACCGCGATGCCGACCACGTTCTGCCCACCGGTGAGCTTGATCACGACGTCATCGCTTCCGACCTCCGATTTATCGCGGCTGCGATGACTGCCGTCGCGGGCGAAGGTGGCCCAGCCGATACCGAGCAGACGCTTCACGCGGAAGTCGAGGGCACGCACCCACTCCTGATCCGGCACGGTCACGATGACGATCTTCTGATCGTCCGACGCCAGGGCCTGCGATATATCGGGGGTCAGAGCCGCCGACCACGCAGCATCGATGATGCAACTGACCGGGCTGCGGCCAGGCAAGAGACTGCCTTCGTTCTGTTCATCGTCGAAATCCATGGAGACTCCTTCTTTCGATCGAGCTATGGCGGTTTGCGGAAGCGGCTAACGGGGGCCGCGCACGATTGTGTCGCCGCTGAATCCTTCCGAGAAATCGATGCGCAGCAGACCTGCGCAGCACAGCGCCATGATCTGGAAGACAGGGTTCTGAGGGCCGGGCACGCGCCGACACAGTTCGTCAAGCGTCATCCAACCGTCCTCGGCGAAGGCCTGGGAGAGCGCCAGCCTCATCGAGAGATCGACAGGCACGAAACGCTGCCGCCAGATCACCCGCGTGGTCGTCGCCAACGGCTCACGCCGAACCTCAGACGCGGAGATGCTTGCGAAGGCCAGCGAATTCGCCTCGGCTGCGGCGGCGATCCTCCCCGGATCAGGATCACGACCAGGCGTAATCTCGTCGACGAGAGTGAGCGTGTCGCTATCTGGGCGGTGGAGGATCGGCGCTTCGGCATGAACGTCGTACCCGTCAAGAGGGAGTGTCGAGCAGTAACTGATCCGTTCCACGGTCGGATCGAGCGAGGCCTGGATGAGAAGCGCCTCTGAAAGAGGGCCTGCGAAGGCGATCGCATCTGCCGCCTTCAGCGTGAAGAAAAACGGGCGTGCATCCCGCCGATGGACGTAGTTCATCATGGCTCCTTTCGGGCGAATTGAAGTCGAAAGCTGATGGTCGCGCCGGGGATTGGCGCCTCGTTACGGGGTGTCGGGAATACCGAGATCCGAAGGAGGGATATCGATGAACTCGTCGCGGTCGCGGTCGTAGATGCGGCAAATCACGATGCGGGACATACCGGCCTCGATCTCCCTGTCGATACGGATCAAGGGCCAAGGCGGCATCAACTCGGTCGAGCCGCGAACTCGGTGGGTGTCGCAGCGGACCGTGATGTTGCTCAGGCCAATGAACCGGCGACCCGCGGCGCCGCAGACCTCGCATGTGCAGGCCGCACGTGCCGAGACGCGATCGACCTCCGCCGCGACCATGGGTTCGAGGCGAAGGGAGGCCGAGGTCCATTCGAAGCCGAGAACCGCCTGCGCCCGGAGAAGCCGCGTGATGGTCATTTGGCCGATCTGGTCGGCATCCACGATCACAGCGATCCGGTCGAGCGCCTGCTCGATCGTCTCCTGCCATCCGTCCGGCAAAGACCAGATGCCGCTCGCGAACGGGGCGGTTCCGACGAAAAGGTTCGTATGACGGCCCCAGAGTTCATCGCGCCAATTATTCGAATCCTTGCTCACGATCATATCTCCCGTAGGCGAGCGTCATCGCTCGGCGCCGCGGATGGCGCCGTGTCCGTGTTGCTGAGGCTGGGAAATCGGCTACGTGCCGTAGACCAGGCGGTCGGTGTTGCTGAACGAACGCATGCCGACGCGGACGATGCTGCGATCCCCGAGCGGATCACGAAGATCGAGCTCGACATCTCCGCTGCAGGCAAGGGAGTAGATCACCTGCTCCAGGTCGCGTGACGTATGGACCAGCCCGTCAAGTGAGCGGACGGTCATCGGTCCCTCGCTCTGCAGAGCACACAAGATCTGCTCGCGGTCGCGGGTGTGGACGCGCACGGGATGATGGCGCCAGACCTCGCGGCTTGCTGAGAATAATGGCTCGCGCCTGATGTCCGCGTTGGTCACGTACATGACCCCGTTGCAGCCTTCACTGAACGCAAGGTGAAGCAGGTTCTCGCCGATCGGATCGAACGCGGGGCGGGCGTCCGAGAAGTCGATCGCGTGGCGGCCTTCGTCGCTGTCGATGAGGATGGCGTCCACCGGGATGATGCTGTCGTCGACCCGCATGGCAGGGTGGTACTCGATCCGGCGGACGTGGGGATCCAGCGTCGACTGGACGAGGAAATCGCGGCGGCTCGGGGAGCGGACAGGAATCGCCCTTCCCGACGTCTTGTGGGAAACGAAAATATTCGAAGAAGCAATCCGGGTCGTCTTCATATGTCCTCGCGTATTCGGGCAAGCGAACGCGGGCGGCGGTGCACGCTCCGAGGCGGTGCGACCGCCCGCAGGCGGGCAGATGGCAGTGGGTGTGACCAGAGAATGGATATCTTAGATCACAAAACGGTGGATAAGTCAAGCAGAAAGATATCTGATCGATATCGATCGGATATCTATCAGATATCTAACGTGCGGTTGCTCCAATGCCAGATGTCGATCTTCGCTTCCTCTGATGAGGTTAACGCGCAGGGATCAAAGGGCGGTGGATTCTCCTCAAATTGTCTATCGCGTCTGTGCGGAATAGTTAAAATGTCGCCGGGCATCTGCAGGCGAGATCATGGCGAAACCAGCTAAAGCGGCTAAGACGACTCGAAGGAAATCGACCAGGGCGGACGGTCGCCTTTCGACGATCCTCTACATCCGACCAGAGCTTCTCGACGAAGTTCAGGAGGTTGCTAAGAACCATGACCTCACGGCTTGGCGGTGGATCGAAGGCGTGATCGAGAAGGCCCTCAAATCGGAGCGACGAAAGTGATGCCATTCTGTCGCTGCCGCCATTGCTTCACGTGATGCGGCGTGATGGGAGGGGCAAGGCGTCGCATCAGGCATTCGCCTTCGTCTAGCCGGTCAAGGCGGTTTTGGGTTGTCGCCCACGCAAGGCTTTTTCGTATCGGGTCGAATCCAGCCGTCGGATGAGTGACCGCGATGGTGGCGCGATGAGAACGAACCGACACATCAGAGCTGGATTCACCAAGGCTCGATGGACGTCGAGTGGAGGGATTCGCAATGGTTCGTGAATGCTTGTCGAATACCTAAAGCAGTGCTGTGGCGAGATTTGCCGGCAAAGCTTGCCCATAGGCTGATACGGCACGCGTGTGATTGCAGCCAAGTAGCTCACATTGCTCGCGCATCGCTATGGCTTGAATCTTGCTGTGTTGTCCTCAGTTCAATTTCTTTGAAAGAGACACATGTCGAGCTCAATCATCGCCAGCATGCAATCCTTTGCTCTTCCGGCGAGGCTGCAACCAAGCAAAAGCAATTCCACCTTGGACGGTAACACGGAGTTGGCGCAAACGCCGGAGCAGAAACTCCTCGACTACGCGAAGAAGACGCCGGCCGAGAAGCTGCGTGATTCGACGTTGGCGAGTATCGGCGTCACCGAGGACGAGGTGAGGAACATGTCGCCCGAGCAGCGCAGGGACGTCGAGCAGAAACTCAGCGAAAAAATGAAGGAAGCAGTCGACAAGAAATCCCAGGACGGCGGAAGCGTGAGCGGTTTCTTCACCGATATTTCAGTCTGAACGTGTCTGCATGAAGTCGGACGGATCAGAGCAAAAGTCTTTTGACCGAAATGGTTCTATTGCTGAAATCCGTCCTGCCAGTTCGTCTGCGGCTGATCGCTGACGGCCGTCGCAATTCCGAGCCATCGATCGACGGCCTTCTTCGCTCTTTGCCACTCGACGGATCCGGACGACAGGCTCCTGTCTGTCGCTTGGATCGCAAGAATGCGAATGGCCTCCAACGCGGCCTGCTCGGCCCGTTCGACGATCTCCAACGTGTCCGCAGTCGGCCGTTCGGTTGCCGCTGCCTGGATGAGACGATTTGCATCGACGCCCGAACTGATCGCCGCTGTTCTCATGACGGCTCTGCAGTATCGAGCTTTCAGAAGGCTGAAATGATCGTTCACGTCTGCCTCAGACAACTCTTTCCGGAGAAAGATACCGCGAGGCCCATGCAGCGATCACGTCGGCGACATATTCGGCATCGGCCCTGTTGGTCAAAAGGTGATCGGCGCGGTCCAGCGAGACGAAGCTCTTTGGGTGCTTGGCCGCGGTAAAGATGCTCGCGGCATTTTCGATCCCGACCGTATCATCCGTGGGGGCGTGCATCACGAGGAGAGCCTTCTGCAACCACGCGACCTTGGGCAACAGATGATGCTCCGAGATGTCGTCAAGGAAGTGGCTTTTGATCCGAAACGGCCGACCCGCGAGCGCGACCACGACTTCGCCGTTGGCACGAATGTCATCCATATGGTCCGCGAACATGTTCACGATGTGGGATGGATCGGAGGGGGCGGCCAGGGTTACGACCGCCGAAGCTTCCGGAATTTGCTCGGCCGCCGCTAGAACCGCGGATCCGCCGAGACTATGGCCGATGAGAAGGGAAGCCGCTTTGCCCCGCGCGCGCAGGTACCCCGCGGCGTGGACGAGGTCCTCGACGTTGGACGAGAACGAGCTGTTGGCGAATTCGCCCTCGCTTGATCCGAGACCCGTAAAATCGAACCTCAACACAGCGATGCCGTGAGCCGTCAAAGCGTCCGAGATGCGACGCGCACCCAGAGTGTCCTTGCTGCAAGTGAAGCAATGGGCAAGAAGGGCGTATGCCCGCGTTTCACCGTCAGGCAGATCCAGCGCGGCTGCCAACTCCCCTTGCGAGCCGGCAAAGTGGCATTTTTCTGTCAGCATGCCAGAACGATCGCACGAAAGGTCTGAGGTTTACACCTATCCGAAGGGACAGGTCCAAGCCGAAGCCAATTCTCCGCCGTTGGGTTCGCGGCGCATAATTCGGTCGAGAGGGTTCTGCGAGCATTGCGGCGTAAGGTTCAGTTCTGCGAAGCCCGGACGTCCGCAGCGATGGCCCGCAAGGCCTGAGGAAGCCTGAGAACCACGCGTTGACGACTGCCGCAAATCCAGCCGCGTTCTTCCCAATGGCTGAGTCTGCGGCTGACCGTGAATATGGATGAGCCCGTCATTTCCGCAATATCCCGACGGGTCAGAGGAAATGTAATTGCAACGCCCGCTTCGGTTCTACGGCTGGATCGATCCGCAAGACGAAGCAATGTCCGAGCCAGACGTTGATCGACCTGTTCCGTAGCCATCTCCACCATCCGATTTTGCGCCTCCTGAAGTTTCTCGCCCACGGCTTTGAGCGTATTGGCGGCGAGAAGCGGTATCTGGACGGAAAGGTCGCCCCAAGCCGTGGCTGGCCAGGACAGTATCACGCTCTCTTCCATCGTGTTTGCGGATACCGGATGCGTCGCCAGCCCCATCGCATGAGCGGCACCGAATATCGCACCGCTTGCAACGAGTCGCACGGTGACTTGATCTCCGGTTTTCGTCACTCTTGATAGGCGTACATGTCCTCTGAGAAGAAGATAAATTGAGGATACTTGCACGCCTTGCTCGAACACGGCTTTACCATGGGCAAAGCGGCACGAGCGCGCCTCTCGAAGGACGGTCTCGCAGGATCTTCTATCGAGCCCCGCAAATATAGGAAAGGTCGAGACTGCAGAGACATCCACCGACATCTTGGTTCTCTCCCTGTCGAGGTTGGTCCTCAAATCTTGCCTCTGGATGTCTGCCGACTGGCTGAAACATTGACTGCGGCTGCGGCGTTCCACTGAGACCACGTGCGTCCGCCGGTTACGCCGGCAACTGAGCGAAGCTCTGAAAGTGCGGCAAGTGGGCCTACCGACGGCAAACGGATCTGGAAGCGTCGCCGCTGCCTTGCCGACGCCCAGGTTGTGACAAGGGACCGGGTCGCGATGCGCTCTGGGCCGCATATGACGTGTTGATCATCAACAGAACCGTCCAATGCCCATTTCACGATCTGAGCAGCGGCAAAATCCACATCGAGCGGCTGCAAGACCATGTTTGGCGCGAACGTGAAGGGGCCTACGGTCAGTTTGCCGAGCATGAAATCCACGAATTCGTGGAATTGCGTCGGCCGTACAATCGTGTGCCGTACGCCGCTCATCGCAAGCTTCTCTTCGATCTGCAATTTCACCCTGTAGTAGGCTAGGTGACGTGCGGACACGTCGATTCCCGCGATGCTCACATGCACGATATGGAACGGATTCCGCTGCGCAGCTCTAATCAGGCGATCGATAACCGCGACGTCGTCGCGAGGCGTCGACTGCGAAGTGGCGCAGTTGAAGACCATTGTACGGCAGGTTAGCGCATCGGCCAGGCCGTCACCGGTCACCGCATCAAAACGCCTCCATCTCGCTGAAATGTCCGACGGCGCAATGCTGCGGCTTCCAGCGGCGTAAGGGATGTTGCGGTCAGCGAGTTGGCGGCAGATGGCGGATCCTAGCAAGCCCTTGCCGCCTATGACGAGTGCATTGGGGATCATGCACATGCCTTCTTTGCCGTTGCCGGATCTACGTACGCCCATATGACGCCAAGCAACCCTATAGCGGCAGGCAGGTAGACCGCGTGCCAATTCTGCGCAATGACGTCGGTCCCGCAAATGCCGACGGCTATCTCCCAAAGGTGGAAAATGCCGTGGACGGTTAGCCATATGGTCGCGGCCGCCCACATCCAAACGCGTTGGGCGGGAGCGGCGATACCCCAAAGATAGCCGATGCCGACAAGCAGGTGGCTGATGCCGATGTCGCGGATGAAATGCTGGTTGAAGGGCCCTGTCCCGGTCACGGTGGGCACGATCACATACCAGGTCGCCGGATCGGCTAACATGTAGAGGCCGTTGCCGACGTTGAGCAGGCCATTCAGGCCGATGAGAACATAGATCAGGACGGTCATATCTGCTCCGGACGCCGTGGTGGGCCGGCCGGTTAAGCCATGCGACCGACCCAGGGCTCCGGTTTGCCGGGTGCAACCGAATAACGACAGCACCAAAGCCTGACTATTCTGGTGCACCAAGCGCAAACGGCGGACAACCTATGCGTCGGTATAGGCAATCGATCCAGGAGCGTATCCGAGAACGGTCCAATAGTGCCATTCATTGCGTGGACATGCGCTAGTCGCGTATGCCCACGCCTTCTTCATAGCAGCATTTATTTCAGTTGCATCAAGTTGAGCGGCGTGAGTTTTATGCAGATAGCTTGCAACAATCGACCGGGGGAACGGTGATCCTGAGGACGTGTGCGCCTAAAATTGACACCGTTGTCATGCCAAAACCGGCTGTAATGATCGACGTCGATTCATCGGCCTTGTCGGCCTTGGGGGCGGCAGGGGCAACCGGCACCGAGATTGCCAAGATGGACAGTGCGGCAAGGCAAGCTGAAATCTGCATTTCTGTCTCCTGATAAATGTATCGATGACGGGCCATTAGGCCGACGAAACGGCGTCATACCAACGCAAGATTCCGTCCTTGAAAGCTCTATATGCGGCCCCCTTCACGGATCGATGGAGCAGGCGGTGCTCGAACTCAAAATCTTCTTCAGAAATCACCGTCTTGATATGAAGAAAGAACGGCACAAACGCCGGATCCAAGCGCACCGCATTCCTGAAATGGGCGGTTGCATTCCAGTCGCTCCCGACGTCTCCTTCTAAGAGATCAATCAAGCCAAGCTGCAGAGCCGCAGTAGGTCGGTAATCTTTAAAGCCGCGCTCGCCGCCGTTGTAGAGATCGACGAAAATATCTCGCGCTTGAGAGTAACGACCGATTTGAGCGAGCGCGATCCCGTAATTGTATTTCGCTGCAAGGTCTCCAGGCGAGCGGTTCAGCACATGTTTCAAAACGTCTGCCGCCTTGTCGAACTGTTCCAGCTTGATCGCGGCGGCAGACACGTTGTGTAGATATCGATTGCGCTCGTCGCCGTCGGCTAGGCCTGCTGCCTTTTCGAACAGCGGCAGCGCATCTGCCGGCTTCTGGGTCCGCCAGTACAGGGTACCCAGCATATTGAGGGCGTCGCGGTTGTTCGGGTTTCCGAGCAAAGTCGTTCTCAACTGCTGCTCGGCCACGTCGTAGTGCTTCGTGTCCAAATTCCGCGCTGCGGCGGTCAGGTTGTCAACGACGAGGGCTGCCGGGCTGTAGAAGAAAATAATGATGAAAACAGCGAGTGCGCCGCCGGCCTTTGCAAACCGAGGAATTTTGATGACGACGAAGCCGCTGATCAACGTCGCGACCGCAGATGCGGAAAGCGCGAGAACAATTCTGCATGTCGTGTACTGGAACGCCGTCGGATGCGGGAAGGCGAACGCCAGCGCCAGCAAGACCGCGACGAAGGTCACCCCAAATGCGAAGATAGAGATCCGCTCCCACCGCGGCACAGGGGTGTCCTTGGAAATCTGAATGATACTCACCGCTCCCTCCCTCATTTGCCGAACCGCAGCCTTGGCCCGTGCGTCTCCGTTTTTGTCGTCCACTCGATCCTGCATGCAGGTCTTCAAGCGCGTCCCGGGCGGGGACGCTTTCTCCGACGTTATCGGTTCTAAACGCTTGAGAGAAGATGGCGCGGAAAATTTATCAGATATATCAATTGGTTATGTTCTTTCAAATTTAGTCGGAGTGGACAGATTCAGTTAGGGGCGACTAAATTGCGCTTGCGGCAGAATCTGGAAGGCTTTTCGAATGGACGTTGAGGACGATGATAAGAACGGCAAAAGAGCGAAATTGAAACGAGCCCGCGAGCGGCTCAGCCAATACGATCGGGCCTCCAAAACGGTTGACGTGAAAGCTCTTCTGCGCGCAAAGGGCGTCGCCAAAGCTACCGTTGATAATTGGATTCGCGATCCTGCCAAAATTGACCAGGCATATCGTTGGCGTGATTTTGTGGAGGTGCTTGCCTCGTTACCGGACCTGGATCGTGAGAAACGCAATAACGCCTACGACTTTGCTCTCGCAGAGCTCGGCCTTAGTAGCGAAACCCAGTCTGGACTGGCGATGTATGGCCGTGGCTATATCGTTTATCACGACTTTCAGCAGATGGATTTCAACAGTATCCGGATCAAAGTTGAATCTGAGCCGATGGTTGCGACATTTGCCTTCAAATATTGGACTGCTACCAAACAGCGTGAAATATGCGATGGCTTGGTAATCGAAAGACAGGGTCGGCTTTTGCTCACCGGCTTCTCCTCATCGACCGCGTTCCACGCCTTTGTGCTAAGTGCTCCCCACCCAGAGCGGCAAGTCATGCAGGGCATGGCCTTCATAGAGGACCTGCGTTCCAATGAAGTCAGCTTCTCCAAAATCGCGCTGCTCGCTCAATCGGCTCAATCAACTAGGCAGAAACTCGAGCAGATCGATTCCCACGTTCGTAAATCCCGCTATACGTTGCGACCGCCTCCGCCCGTTCCGAACTCCCGCGCCGACGGAGGAAGTTGATCAAGATCCTGCGTTCCGCGACCTGTCAGCTATTATGTTTTCATACTCTGGACTGCCGCTTCCAGCGTAGTGCAAGCCTTGTCTATGATCTTCGGTCGCAGGTTGGTTACACCGAGCAGTAAGCCCGGCTCCCTCTGCTCCGGATTGCTCCACCACAGCGACAACGGCATCGGGGCAATTCCCTGCGGGACGACCGATCGAACCAACGCGACATCGTCGATGTGCAAAGGCAATTTCACTTTGATGGCGAGCCCCGACATTGCCTCGATTGCGATCGTGTCACCTAGCCGGTCGCGCAAGGCATCGCGCCGCTCGGAGTAGAGCGCTTTCATATGGCGGAGATGCCGAAGGTAGTGACCGTCGGCAATGAATCCGGCAAGGGCCAACTGAGTCGTTGTATTTGGTGCGGGTTGCAGATAGGTGGCGACATCCCAGAGACGGGCGATCAGCCCGATCGGAGCGACCACGAATCCCAAACCGAGCGCCGGACTCATCGTTTTTCCGAAGCTGCCGATGTGTATGACACGGTCGCCTCCGACCTCGCCAGCCAGTGCCGGCATGGCTCGTCCGGAAAGCTGCAGTTCGCTGAGATAATCGTCTTCTATGATCCATGCTCCGGACTTTGCAGCCCAATTTAGCAGTGCCACCCGACGCGCGGGAGATAAGGCAACACCGGTCGGCGCCTGCTGTCCGGGCGTAACGACGACCAGTGCGGCGTCATGGCAGGCTCTGATGCCCTCATCGACGTCGATACCCTCGTCGTCCACCGGGACAGGCACGAGCTTCATGCCGTCCAGTTCGAGACCCTTTTTTGTGAACGGATAGCCGGGATCTTCGATCCAGACCGGGCGTCCCTGCAATCGAAGTGCACGGATCACCATGGCCAGCCCGCCGCGATAGCCAGATGTGAGGATGATCTGATCAGGGTCGCACTGAAGGCCCCTCGCGATGGCCAGGTAGCTCGCGATCTGCGTACGAAGTTCGGGATGGCCGCGTGGATCGATCTGCCCGACTGACGCCATCGCGTCGGCGCGGACGGCGCGCATCCGGTGTCGGGCCCAAACCTTGGCTGGGAAGGCATCTTGGGCTGGCACGCCCATCTGAAACGGAAGGGGCGTGCTGTAGAAGGCGGGAAGCAGTCCGGAGTAGGGTGCTTCGGACCTGACGGTGGATGACTTCGACCGCCGCGGCATTGCCTCCGCTACCCTTGTGCCGGCAGCGCCTGCCGAGACAAGCAGAGCCTCATCCACGAGGCGTTCATATGCTCCTTTAACTGTGCCTCGCGATACGCCGAGCTGGATCGCCAAATCTTGCCAAGAGGGCAGGCGGCTTCCGGGCGCCAGTCGCTCGTCCAGGATTGCCGACCGGATCGCATTGCTGATCTGCTCACCTAAGGGCACCGGTTTCGATCGATCAAGCGCGAAGGAGATCGCAGTCTTATCGCTTGGTACAGTCAAACGCTCATTCCTTGGTTCTGCCGGACAGGCGGCCTGGCGCATATCTAAAGAGTAAGCGGTTACTCGACATCTCTGTTCACTGTGGGGAAGACGAGTACTGCGACAAGATCACTCTACGGACGGACGGTCCGTCGCTCGCAAAATCTACGACATTTTCAAGAAGGTAAAGCAGATGCGCCTCTTTCATGTTGACTCCAGCGCCCGCAACAAAGGTTCGATCAGCCGCGATCTCACGGCATATTTCGTCGAAGAGTTGCGACGTCATGTGAGAGATCTGAAGGTCGATTACCTGGATTTGGCAACGGACCCGTTACCGCACGTCACGGAAATGTTCACTGCCGCGATGTTCACTCCTCCCAATCAGCGAACGGATGCCATGCGAGAGGCTCTCAAGCAGGGAGATGAAGTGGCGGCGCGTATGATTTCGGCAGACGCACTGCTCTTCGGCGTTCCGCTTTACAATTTCGGAATGCCTTCAACGTTCAAAGCCTTTATTGACCAAGTTGTAAGGCCGGGTGTGACGCATGTCGCGGAGGCTGACGGCACGATCAGCGGCAAGATGGGCGCACACCGGGCGTTGGTTGTCTCGACGCGAGGTCTCGACTTCAGCCCCGGTGCCGCGTGGGACGATATGGACGGGCTTCTCCCCGGTATCCGCGCCGTTTTCAAATTCATCGGCCTCAAAGACGCGACGTACGTGAATGTGCAGCCGTTGCTGGTAAGTGGCGAGGAGCGCAAGCAGCAGGCGATCTCTGAAGCCCGCGTTGAATTGAGCAGCATTGCCGGGAAGTGGAGCCTCCAAACACCGGACCTTTCGGAAGTCGCATGATGTCAAAAGACGATTTCTCAGTCGGGTATGCCGAGATGGCCAGCGAGATCGGTGAATGCTGGCCCCTCATGCGCCAATTGCGGCCCCATCTCGAATCGCCGAAGGACCTGGTCGATCGGGTGATCCGCCAGGGCGCGCATGGATACAAGCTCATTGTCCTTCGACGTAACGATGAGATCGTGGCACTTGCTGGCGTGAGGCAACAGGAGAATCTGGTCTTTGGCATTCATATGTATGTCGATGACCTGGTCACCAGTGCCGAAGTCAGAGGCTTGGGGTTTGGCGCTAAGGTGATGGAAGCGGTCGAGAAGGCGTGCGTCGCGGCCGGCGGGACGACCGTGGTCCTCGACACTGCCCTGAAGAACGTCGATGCGCAGCGGTTCTACGAGCGGGAAGGCATGCAAAAGGTCGCGGTAAAGTATGTGAAGCGGCAACACTCGTAACATCAGGTCATCTCTCACCGCGGAAATGCGTTCCCGCGGTCTCAGAGGCCGATGTACGGCTCGCTCGGCCTTTGCGCCGGGCGGGTCGCGATCCATCTTTCTCAGAAGAATCTTGGCTGACCCCGAGTAATCTACTTCCAGACTTCGATCGTCGCGCCAGGCGACCATATCGGAATTGTTAGCCCAGTCGTTGCGCGACGCTGCTCAGCTTCTCCCTCAGCCATCCATGCCCGGGGTCCGTGGTATGGCGCGGGTGCCAATACATGGCCTCATGAATGTCTGGAACAGCGAAGGGCGATTCCAAAAGCTTGATATTCACGGTGCCGAGCAGACGCTTCGCCGCCCTTTCCAGCACCAGGCTCACAAGCCGCGTACCTTCGATCAGGAACGGGTTCAACAGAAAGCTTTCCACGGTGACCTCGATCCGCCGCTGGACGCCTTCGTCGGCCAGATGTTGGTCGGCCAAGTTCAACTGGCGATCGTTTCCGATGCCGTAGACGAGATGCGGAAGTTCAAGAAATTGCTTCTCGCTCAGTTTCTCGCCGACGACATCGGGATGATTTGCATCTACGGCGCAAAGCCACCGGTCGCTCAGCAGCGGAGCAGTCGGGTAGTCGTTCGGTCCGAACAGTTCAATGGGTTCGATGACGATATCGGCCTGGCTCGTCTGCAGAACGCGCGCTGCATCACGCGCACGAGGCAGCAGATGAATGGTGACGTTCGGTGCCTCGTTCGAGATCAATTTTACGAGTGGCGTGAGCAGGACCAGGCCCGCATAGTCTGAGGCGCTGATCGAAAAAGTGCGAGTGTCGCTCGACGGATCGAACCCTGGCCGCCTCAAAAGGGTCTGCTCGATCTTCGTCAGCGAATCCTTGAGCGGGACTATAAGGTCTTCCGCGTTGCGGGTAAGCGCGAGGTCGCGGCCGACGCGGACCAGCAGAGGATCGTGAAAGATGTCGCGCAGTCGCGCGAGTGCGGCGCTCATCGCCGATTGGCTTAGGCCGATGCGTTCGCCAGCACGGCTCACATTCCGCTCCGTAAGAAGCGCATCGAGAATGACGAGAAGGTTAAGGTCGATGTTGCGCAGATTCACGTGCTCCCCCGATGCATGCGGCTCCGTATGATGTTGATCAGTTTGCACCATCCCGCCTCGCGGATTGAAGTCGTTTTGTCGCATGCCAAAACACAGGAAACCTCCATATTGCGCCTGCGAGATGGTGATCTGCGCAATTCCTTTGCATGCTGCATTCGCGGTGAACTGCAAATGCTGCCTTAACGCGCATCACAGATAGGGATCGATGCGACGGATAGTTGGGATATCTATTATCGATTAGACCACAGGCACACGCGCCTCTTAGCCTCTGTGACAGGAACAAGTCATAACGGGGCGCGCATGAGAAACATCCAAAGAGTCGGAGAGGGGTTCGGAGCCTCACTCTCGCAGACCAGTGCGGACGCGACGGCCTTCCGGGCAGCAATGCGGAACTTCGTTGGGAGCGTGAGTGTCGTCACCACGTGGCACGGCGACAGGCCGTGGGGGATGACGATCAGCTCGTTCACCTCGGTATGCGCCGATCCGCCGACCATTCTAGTCTGTCTTAACAACAGAACGGTCAGCGCTGAGCATGTGCAGGAGCGCGGACGCTTCGGCGTCAATCTCCTAACGCAGGATCAGCTCCATCTCTCAGAGCTTTGTTCGCGTCCGAGCGAAGACAAGTATATCGACGAGCACATCCTGCTGCCCGTGGAGACCGCCGGAACGAGGGGCGTACCGCTTCTAAGCAATGCTTCGGTCGTCTTCGAGTGCCGCACGGTGGATCAACTCGTCGTAGGCAGCCACCGCATCGCGATTGCCGCCATCGACAACATCCACGTTCCCGCTACTCGTCCGCCGCTCCTATACGGCCAAGGGCGCTACATGCACGGGATCGAGTTGGGAACGCCCGCATGACTGGAGCATCCGCAATCGATGTCGTGAGGAAGCTCTACGCGGCCTACGATAACCACGATCACGTGGCGATCCAGCAACTCTATCGCGACGACGCGACGCACGACGAGATCTCGCAGTCGAAGACCAAGAGAGGATCCGTTGAGATCGCGGCGGGAATGGAGAAGCTCTTCACTTGGCTCCCGGACATCCGTTGGCAGGTGAGGACGACGATTGTTGGTGCGGACGGGACAATAGCGGTCGCCTACGTAATGCACGCGACTGCTCCGCGCAGGGACGGCGCTACCCCTTCGAAGTCAATTTCGTTGCGCGGCGTTCAACTCGTCGAGGTCGAAGACGGACAAATACGCCACAGCGAAGACTACTGGGACGCGGCAACGTTCCAGCGGCAACTTTCCTTAAAACCTGAGGAGGACTGAACTATGAGAACCGGTGCTGAATATCTCGAATCGCTACGCGACGGCCGCCGCGTCTATGTGGGTGGTGAATTGATCGAGGACGTGACCGCGCATCCCATGACGAGAGGATACGCCAACGCGATCGCCGAATACTACGATCTGCACCTCGATCCGAAGAACCAGGAAATCGCCACCTTCGTCGATGAGAGCGGACAGCGGCAGTCGATGCACTGGTTTCTGCCGCGCTCCAAGGAGGACGTGATCAAGCGCCGGGAATATTGCGATTTCCTTTGTCGCCACTTCAAGGGCGGCATCTTCACCCGGCCGCCGGCTGGTATGAACGTGGTCATGTTCACCCAGGTGGACGATCAAAAGCCGTGGTCCGACAACTCCCGCTTTAGCGGAAAGCATCGCGACCTCTCCGGCAATATCCAGCGTCAGTGGGACGAAGTGACGACGCATGATCTGGCGATCTCGCCAATGTTCCTAGACGTCCAATTTGATCGCGGTCGTGACGACGCGATGGCCGAGACTCCGATGCTGAAGATCGTCGAAGAGCGCGACGACGGCATCCTCGTCCGCGGCTGGAAGGCAATCGGCACCTCCGTCCCATTCGTGAATCACCTCCTGATCGGCAATCTTTGGCGTCCCGGCCAGACGTCGGAGCAGACGGTCTATGCCTTGGTGCCGATCGCCACCAAAGGAATTTCGGTTGTCGCACGTAAGTCCAACGCGCAGCCCGATGCCGATCCATACGATCGTCCGCTCGCGACCATCGGCGACGAGTTGGACGCGATGGTCTACTTCGACGACGTCCTCATTCCGTGGGATCGGGTGCAGCACATCGGCAATCCAGATCACGCTAAGTGGTATCCGCAACGCCAATTCGACTGGGTGCATCTAGAAACCCAGATACGGCATTGCGTCCACGCCGAATTGATGGTCGGACTCGCGCTTCTGCTCACGCAATCCCTTGGGACAAGCACGAACCCGGTCGTCGCCGCGCAGCTTGCTGAACTGATCCGCTTTCGGGAAACGTGCCGAGCGTTCATGATCGCAGCGGAAGAGACGGGGTTCGCAACGCCGGGCGGACTTTTCAAGCCGAATAACATCTATATCGACTTCGGCCGGGCCTACTATCTCGAAAACCAGGCGAAGATGGTGAACACTTTGATCGACTTCTGCGGTCGCGGTGTCGTCATCCAGCCTTCGAAGCGCGAGATGGAAGATCCGTACATCGGGCCGAAGCTCGCCGAGGCACTTCGCGGTGCGGAGATCAGCGCATACGACCGCATCAAAATCTTCCGCCAGATCAGTGAGCGCTTCCTCAGCGAATGGGGCAATCGCCATGAGATGTTCGAGAAATTCAACGGCACGCCGCTCTATCTGATCAATCTGCTGACGATGCAGCGGACTGAGTACCAGGTCGATGGCCCGTTGACCGAATTGGCGCGCCAGGTTCTCGGCTTCGGCGATACTGCAGAACTCGGGAAGCGCGCGCAGGAGGCCGAGCAAAAGTCGCACTACGCCAGCGTACGGTTCCAGCCCGATTACGCGAAGGCTCAGGACGTACAGAAGGGCTACATGAACGACGCTGCCGAGTAGTCAACCGCCGAAGCAGCCGCGGGAGCCGCCATGCTCCCGCGGATCATCCGGAATTCGTGGGCGCGATATGCACTCTTTCACATTTGCGGGCGTTCCGACGCGCGTCGTGTTCGGATCGCGCACGGTCGATTCGATCGGCGACGAGGTCGCGCGACTCGGCAAGAAGCGTGTGTTCGTCGTCTGCAGCGAGCCGCAAAAGCACGATGCCGAGCGGCTGCGAAATCTGCTCGGTAGTACATGCGCCGAACTTTATTCTGGCGCCGTGCTGCACACGCCGATAGGGGTGACGAAACACGCTGTCCGCGCCACCATGGGGGCGGCGGCCGACTGTGTCGTCTCGATCGGTGGCGGGTCGGCGATTGGCTTGGGTAAAGCCATAGCGCTGCGCATGGGGCTGCCCCACATTTGCGTGCCGACGACCTATGCCGGTTCGGAGATGACGCCGATACTTGGGCAGACCGAGGACGGCGAGAAGAGAACGTTATCCGATCCGGCGATCCTGCCGAAGGCGGTCATTTACGACGTCGAACTCACGAAATCTCTGCCTAAGCGTCTCTCCGCCGCGTCTGGGATTAACGCGATTGCCCATGCCGCCGAGGCGCTGTACGCCCGAGACGGCAACCCCATTATCACCCTTCTGGCGCAAGAGGGCATTGCAGCGGTCATGAGGTCGCTTCCCCGGATTATGGCTGATCCGCTGGACGGCCAAGGTCGCTCCGACGCCTTGTACGGCGCATGGCTATGCGGGGTCTGCCTCGGATCCGTAGGTATGGCGCTTCATCACAAACTTTGCCACGTGCTCGGCGGTTCGTTCGATCTCCCGCATGCTGAGACCCACGCGATCCTCTTGCCCCATGCGCTTGCGTATAACTTGAAGGCAACTCCGTCTGCCTTGGAAGCCCTACGCGCAGCGACCGGTGCGAACGATCCGGCCAAGCGGATCTTCGACCTTTCGCGATCTCTGGGACTGCCCAAGTCTCTGTCGGAGATCGGTTTCAGAGAAGACAAACTCGACTTGGCCGCAACATTGGCAATGAGAGATTCGTATTGGAATCCGCGCCGGTTCGGCAAGTCGTCGATCCGCGACATCTTGGAGGCGGCTTGGGACGGTTGCTCCCCCAGTTCATTTCACGGGGCAGACTGCAGAATTTAGGGCGCCACCGAACAGAGAGCGTAGGGAGCCATGCGAAACTTCGACGAGATGACTATCACGGATGCGGTCCTCGATCGTCTTTCCGGCGCTGCCGACGTACGGACGAGGGAGATCAGTGCGTCACTGATCCGACACTTGCACGCATTTGTGCGGGAGGTCCGACCGACCATCGAGGAATGGGAGAAGGGAATCGCGTTCCTCACGGCCACCGGCAAGATGTGCAGCGATACCCGGCAGGAATTCGTGCTCCTTTCCGACACGCTCGGCGTCTCAATGCTCGTGGATGCAATCAATCACGGTGCGGGGGAGGGCGTGACGGAATCGACGGTGCTTGGTCCCTTTTACGTCGACGGTCCTCCAGAAAAAGCGGCGGGCGAGAACATCTCGGTCGGTATCGCAGGCGAACCGCTCATCGTAACGGGATCGGTGCTTGCACCTGACGGGGCTCCGATCCGAGGCGCAACTGTTGACGTCTGGCACTCTGACGGCGACGGCTATTACGACGTGCAACAATTGGAAGCGACCGGCCTTACGATGAGAGCGAGGTTTGCCACCGATGATGGTGGCAAATTCCGGTTCTGGACCATCAAGCCCGCAGCCTATCCGATACCTCATGACGGCACGGTCGGTGCGATGCTCGAGAAGCAGGGACGACATCCTTGGCGTCCGGCGCACGTCCATTTCATGATCTCTGCTGCAGGATATCAAAAATTGGTAACGCACGTCTTCGCAGAGGGGGACCAGTATTTGGATTCGGACGTCGTGTTCGGCGTCAAGGACAGCCTGGTTCGTAAGTTTGCGGAACACCAGCCAGGCATAGCGCCGGACGGCCTTGTGCAAACTTCTCCGTACTTCCATCTTCACTACGATTTCCGGCTGCAGGAAGCCCGAAAGTGATCACGACGCGGCGATCATCTGCATCCATACCGATTTCCATCGTTGCCATCAGGTTCGGCTCGGCGAACTCGTTGGACATTGCGACCGTGAAAATATCAAGTCGAAGATCTCCACATCGATTGCAACGGCACCCTGCGAAATCTCACCCCGCTCGTCAAGAAAGCGAGCACGCTTGAGCGTGGGTACAGGTATATCGGAGAAGCTTTGATGGGCGCTCATCAGATGGGCGACGGGGCGATGCATAATCGCGGAAGCGCCATAGTCCGTTCGCCGATGACGATTGCAGGAGTCGAAATGAAAAGTTTGTTCCCGCGACTCGGCAGCCAAGTGATTCGGGTATCTCACCTTAACGGATTGCCACGCCTCCCCATCGACCTCGTGCGCAGTGTGGTCCAGAACGCTGTCGTCCGAATCCGCGAGCAAGTAGGGCCCGTTTAGAAAATTCCACACGGATATGCCGCAATAATAAAGCAGATCAAACTTGTTCCAGTCTTCGGAAGCTCCAAGCCTCGCGAAGTGATCAAAGGCGATCATTTGTTCTGAATGGGAAGCTCCAGAAGCATCCTCCAATGCGACCCAGTCTGCTCGGCAAAGGCCGCGATCGGTTCCATTGAGAATCCCAGAAATTTCAACCGCTTGAGATCGGGTATCTCCGGTAACGACGATGTCTTTTAGGGCACTTGCTTCAGTCTTGGCAGCCAAAATGGATCCGGCGGCGGATAAATGAACTTCGAAACGGTCGAAGCTCCTCCATCGGTCGAGTGCGCCCGATGAGTTTAGAATTCTACGAAGCGACGTCATGGCCGAGCACTTTCCATACGTGCCCCAGCGCGGCAGGTTTTGCTGTGTTCGGCTGATCGCCGCTGCCGAAAACCGCAGCGTCGATTATGGACGTCGTACATGATTTCTCCACTGCAAACCTGCGCCGCAAGTTTGGTCGGTTGACTGCAAATCTCGGTGTCAAATTGCCACAGGGGAGGCTGGCTGGGGCGTTAATTAGTGTTAGTCGGCGTCACTAACGGTTCAATACGGAAACTTTCCATGCAAAGTCCCACTGTGCTTTAGGGACTTCAGGAGGTTGTCCTCCTGCTGCAAACTCGGGGGAGCCGACGCACCATGACTACGATCACGGACGCGGACAGCCTGCCGACTACTTCGCCTAACGAATTCAGGCGCGTTCTTTGGTCGAGCGTCATCGGCGCCTCGATCGAATGGTATGACTTTCTAGTCTACGCGACCGCCACGGCCCTTGTGTTCAACCAGCTATTCTTTCCCCACTCCGGCGGGCATATCGGTTCGATAGCTGCGTTCGGAGCGTACGCGGCAGGGTTCGTCGCCCGACCGCTGGGCGCTCTCGTCTTTGGTCATTTCGGCGATCGTATCGGCCGTAAGCCGATGCTGATCATCACGATGAGCATCATGGGAGCCGGCACTTTCCTCATCGGCCTGTTGCCGACATACGAACAAATCGGTGTTGCTGCCCCGGTGCTTCTGATCACCCTGAGACTGATGCAGGGCATCGGTCTCGGCGGAGAATGGGCTGCCGCCGTACTCATGGTTTACGAGAACTCGCCTCCCAAGAGGCGGGGCCTCACGAGCAGTCTTGTTCAACTGGGAAATCCGATCGGCCATATCATGGTCGCGGGCCTTTTCTGGATGGTCGCAAGATTGCCGGAAGCCGCATTCTTATCCTGGGGATGGCGTATCCCTTTCCTGATTAGCGTCGTCGTCGTAGGCCTTGGTCTCTTCATCCGGACACGGATCAGCGAAACACCGTCATATCGACACGTCCAGCGGAGCGGTCAGATCGTTCCCATCCCGATCGTCGAGGTCATCCGAAATTATCCTCGCAGTTTCGTCTGCGCCGTCGGACTCAAGATCTCCGACATCGCCTACGCCACCATCGGCGGCATCTTCGTAATGGCCTATATCACGCGCCACCTGGGAATGCCGCGTGAGGTTGCGCTTAGCGCCGTTTTGATAGCGAACGCGTGTGCGCTAATCTCAATTCCGTTTTTCGGGTGGTTGTCGGATATCGTGGGGCGGCGGGCAATCTTCTACGCGGGATGCTCTTTCTGCGCGGTCTTTGCATTCCCCTATTTTTGGCTTCTGGATACCAAGAATCCCGTTCTTATCGTCACGGCCGTAAGCCTCGCAATATCGTTCGGCGCCGGCGCGATGTTTGGCGTGGGAGCGTCATGGTATGCTGAGCTATTCCACGCCAAAGTTCGCTACACGGGTATCGCGTTCGGCTTTCAGATCGGGGCCACCATCAGCGGCGGTTGCACGCCCATCATCGCGAGCGCACTGCTGAGTTCGGCGGATGCGGAGAAGTGGCCTCTTTCGCTTTACTTGATCGGTTGTGCCTGTATCACAGCGATCGCCGCTTGCGCGGCGCCCACGCTTAAGGCCCGTGACGAAAGCTAGATCACGAGGCCTTCAGGACATTTAGCAATTTGGCCGCTTGCTGGAGGTCCGGCGTGGAATGCCCCTCCTCGAACCGCTCGTAGACGGAGCCGAGTTGGACAGCCGCTGATCCCGACCGACCAATCGCATGCATGTTTCGAGCGATTGTTGTCGCGATGCGCAATTCCCAACTCAGAGCGGACTGTTGACGTGCTAAATCGAGAGCCCTGCGTAGAAGGTCATTCGCAGCGCCGGAATCTGGCCCTTCGGCCACCGCGCGGATTGCGCCGCCTACGCGCAATAATTCGGGCGTGTACCATGAACGGCCGCACTGTTCATCGTGGCTTGTGATGGCTTCGATCGTCGAGCGGGCATCTTCATGTTTCCCAACTTGGGCGAACATCCCAGCCAAGTCAGCAGAGAGCGGAAGCGCCAGAATGTGGTGCCGACCGGCCTTTAGAGCTTCCAGGCTTTCAGTCAAAAGCTTCATGCCGGCATGACGGTCGCCGCCGAGAACCTGAAGTTTACCCTGGAGACCGGATCCTACCATGCGGTAGGGATGCAAGGAATGCTTATCACTCTGGAATATCAACCTTTCGACCAGTTCGCCGGCGAGGTCCAAATCTTCCATCCAGAAGGCAATCGAGGTCGTGAACATCATCGAAATGCAGTTCGAAATAGGATCCAGCGGGCGAGCTCTCTCGAGAACGTCGTGCATCATTGCGACGGATTGAGTTGGATAGCCCCTCAGCCATAGGACGCGAGCGAGCGCGCCAAAGGCTCGGATGCGGTTGTCGTATCCAAATTGCGCGAAAAGCATGTCGCCCGCGAACGGCGGAAGCTCGTAAGCCGCTCTGCAGTACGCTTCCGACGCAGCTTGATCTCCCGCCAAGTGGTAGGAAGTCCCAACCATCGCCGCGGCCAAAGCACTGCTCTCGCGGTCGGGTAGTGCCGCGGATACTGCCTCGCTCTGCTTTGAAACAACCAAGGCATCCTTGAACCGGCCTACTCGTGCCAGAAATAGCTGCAGGCCGCTGAGGAGGCGCATTTGATGCGAGGCCTCCCCAAGGCTTTCGGCCAAGTATAAGCCCCGGTCAAACGCGGTTTGCGCTTCCGAGGTGTTGCCTTCGGTGAACATGAGAGACAGAGCGAGCGATGTCCTGATCTCAAGCTCTTCATGTGTTGGTGATGAGTGCGGGGAAAATTCGGCTGCCGCTTTCTTCATCCAGATGCGACATTCCGAAAGGAGCGACTTCTCCAGAAAAAGGTAGGATGCGGCGCATGCCAGCGCCACTCCCAGTCCTGCTTCACCTGGCGTCGAGAACGACCACTCCAGCGCGGCGCGGACATTTGTGATCAACTCGAAACGCTCCAACCGGTCATCGGAGGCGGGCTCGCCGGACCCGGTTGCTGTAAGAAGTCTCAGGTAGAAATTTGCGTGCTTGCGAAGAACTTCAAAAACCTCTCCGCTTTCTGCAAGGCGTTGGTTCAAATATCGGCGGGTAGTGTCCAGAAGACGGTATCGAATAGTAGTGGTGCTGGCCGGATCAAGGCTAATAAGAGATTTTGATACCAGATTGTCAATGGAGGCGGCCACTTGCCAATCGTCGACGCCGCAGCCGACCGCTATCACATTCGCTGCCTCGATCGAAAATGGACCAACGAATGCCGACATCCTTCTGAGGACCGCGCGTTCCACTTCGCTGAGAAGATTATAGCTCCAATCCATGGTGGCGCTCAGGGTTTGCTGACGCGGAGTGACGCCGCGGCGCCCCTTGAAATGAAACTCGCCGCGATTGTCGAGAAGCGATGCAGTTCCATGGATCCCGTATGCCTCGACCCGACCGGCGGCGAGCTCCAGAGCCAGTGCGATCCCATCGAGCCGGCGACATATATCGGCTACCGCGGCGACCGTCTCCTCCGTCAAATGTCCGTTCAGTCCGTTAGCGAGCAGCCTTTCATTGAAAAACTGGACGGCAGGATAAGAGAGCGCTTCATTTACCGAGACGGTCGTTTCGGCCGGTGGACATTCGAGCGGCCTCAAACGGTAGACGCGCTCCCCTTCGGAGCGAAGCGACTCGCGACTTGTAGTCAGGATGTAAGCACCTTCCGCCCCCCGATGGATCGCATCGGCCAACTCGGCGACCGCGTCTATCAGGTGCTCGCAGCAGTCGAAGACGATGAGCGATCTCCGCTTATTCAGAGCGACGAGCAGCGGCGCGACCGGGCTTGAGGTATTGACGGGGATGCCGAGCGACGATGCAAGAGTGCTTGCGACTAGCATAGGCTCAGTCAGGGCCCCGAGGTCTAAATAGTGGACCTCGTCGAACATCGCGGCCGTTTCCCGGGTGACGGCCGCGGCCACAGTCGTCTTCCCTATTCCGCCGGGCCCGACGATCGAGACGAAGCGATCTTCGAGGAGACTCGAGCAAACCTGGCGAATCGCCTCGTCGCGACCGACCAGTTTGGTCAGCGCTTTGGGCAATCGAACGGCAGTAGGGATGCTGGGAGTTCGCGACGCAGGGCGGTCGACGGAGGCGGATAGCGTTCCCACGAAGCAGTATCCCCTACCTGCAACGTTGGCTATGTATCTGGCTTCTCCGTCGCCTTCACCGAGAGCCTTGCGGAGATTGTTTATCTGAATGCGCAAATTGCCGTCGTTAACGTGAATTCCAGGCCAGACCTGCTCGAACAAATCACGCTTCGTGACGACATCGTTCGGCCGCTTCAACAGAGCCAGCAGAATATCGAACGCTCTTCCGCCAATACTGACCGTCTCCATATTCCGCTTGAGAATACGGGCAGCGGCGTAAAGCCGGAATGGGCCAAATCCGATTGGCTGATCGGTCGGTTCAGGCGAGAAACTGGTCATCTACCGGCGCAAGAAAATTTCGGGTGGCGACAACAGCCCCAAAGCGATCCAATCACGGCGCAATGTGATTGCGTCCTTCAGGAAGGAAATGAGTGAAGCATTTGCTATCGACTAGGAACACAATAGGTAGCCGAGTAAAATAGTGTCAACAATCTGATCGGCAGCTTAGCCATGCGTCGGACGACATCGGTCTTCTAAGCTGAGACAAGCTCGCGCAGCACTTGCGTCAGGACGGCGAGATCAAGAACGATATCAGGATAGCCATGGCCAGAAACGACGCGATCACGAAGATCACCACCTCGACCCAATCGATCTTCATCTATGAGAACGCTTGACTGAACGTTTGATCATTCGTCAATTTTTTGGATCTGAGTTGAGATCGCGTCCATCGAAGCGAGGAGTGGCGACCTCGTCATATCCGCTGCGGCTGCTGTAGAACATCAAGATCATCAATCCGCACCCGATAACGAGCGATAAAACCGTGCCGAGTCCGAGCGCAATCCAACCATGAATGGACATCTCGGCATCCTCCGCAGATGTCCAAGCCATCATGCTCCATATGATGGCAAAGGTGAGCATCACGAACAGAGCAAGAAGCAGCAACACCCCACCTTTACCAAGCCCACGTCCCGGCCCGGTCGGATTGCCTGTCATGCTCGCCTCCCAACATTGCCGGCGTTTGCAGGAAGTTTATCCGGACACGAACTGGCCGAATAGCCACACGAAGGAACGGTTTTGCCTATACCAGCGGATAGGTGTGCCTCCTCGCGCCATGCTCTTAGCTTTGACTCTGAAACTCTCATGATAATGCGGCGCAGGAAAAATGGCCAAAGCAACATTCTCGATATCGCTCGTTATCGCAGTCGCAGCCGCGAGCCTGTTTGCCACGCCGTCTGCGGGGAGCTCTTCTCCAGCATTTGCGGGGCTTCAAGGGGCATGGAGTGGATCGGGCAACATTGCTTTATCCGATGGCTCGAGAGAGCGTATTCGGTGCAAAGCCAGTTACCGCACCAGCGACGGCGGCGCCCGTATGCAGCAATCACTCCGTTGCGCAAGCGACAGTTATCGTTTTGATCTGAACAGCGATCTCGAAAGCAACAGTGGCGCGATCACCGGGTCGTGGAGCGAATCCAGTCGTGGCGTGAGTGGAAGCATCAGGGGGCGCGAAGCGGGCGGAAAGATCTCGGCAATCGCCGACGCACCTGGCTTTTCCGCTAACCTGTCGGTCTCCACCCGCGGAAATCATCAATCGTTTGTCTTGTCGTCAGAGGGCGACATCAAGTCCGTCAGTCTCCAGATGACACGGCAGTGATCTTCAAGTTAATCAGGAAAGCTTGCGTATGCTGACCTCCTCGACGTCAAGGCTTTCCTCTAATTCGTGCAAGACGTTGCCGTTGATCTTTCCGGCGTGGTGAAGTCGGAGAAGTTGAGAGCGGCCGGCCTCGATCGCCGCGAGAGCGGCCTTTAACCGTTCTGACGGCTCGTTTGCCGTACCCGCCGGCTCAAATGCGGCACGATCAGCAGCTTCCTTTCGAGCCGAATACTCTTCGACAAGCTCTGGAAACCGCTCGCCACCGCGCGATCCGGACGAACGCCGCTTTACGGCAAGAAGTTGCGCTCCGATCACGCTCGCGCGCGCCTCGGCCTCGTTCATCTCTCGACGAACGTTTAGAATTCCCTTACCCAGCATCAATTCGATCAGAAAGGGGAGGGTCATGCCCTGCACGATGACAGTCACCAAGATGACCGCAAACGTGATCACCAAGATGGTGTCTCTCCCGGGAAAGGCATCCGGCAAAGCCAGCGCCGCGGCAAGACTGACGACGCCGCGCATGCCGGCCCAACTCATCACGAACGGTATGGCGGGAGGTGGATAGGGATCGACGAGCCGGATCGACTTGAAGAGAAATCGCGGAAGATAACTACCTAGATAGACCCACACGAAGCGGGACAGCACCACAACCGCAACGACAGCGGCCGTCGGCGCCATTAGTCCGACGATTGCATCGTAGCCTCCCAGTCGTTCAGCTATGGACTTCAGAGAAAGGCCAATGAGGACGAAAACGGAGGACTCAAGAACGAATACGGCGGCTCCCCATACCGCGGTGCCTCTGATCCGAAGAGCCGCGCCAATAATCTCGTGTTGTCGCGAGCCAACGATCATCCCGCAAGTGACGGTTGAAAGCACGCCAGACACGCCGAGTTTCTCTCCCGCAATATAGGATATCCACGCGATCAAGAACGTCGCGGTGATTCCGAGATCGAGATCGTCGATGCGCCGAAGGATCGTGACCGCTGCGAACGCGAACAGCGAGCCGATCGTCACACCGCCCAGCGCTGCCCAACCGAAGCCCAGAACGAGATCGCCATAGTGGAAAGCTCCCGAGAACGTGGCTGCGATCGCCATTCGAAGAAGCACAAGGCCGGACGCGTCGTTAACTAGACTTTCGCCTTCGAGCAGCATGAGAATGCGCGGAGGAAGCGGCAACTTTGCGAGAACTGCCTTGGCGGCCACGGCGTCTGGCGGCGCCACGATCGCTCCCAAGGCGAAGCATGCGGCCCAAGGAAGTGACGGTAGGACCAGGTGCGCGATGAAGCCGACGGTGAGCGTTGTGAAGAAGACCGCACCTACGGCGAGTTGCAGGATCATCCGTAGGTCGGATTTAAAGTCCCGCCATGATGTGAACCAGGCGCTCGACATGAGAAGTGGGGGGAGAAAGAGAACAAAAACAAGTTCTGGATCGACCGCGACGTCCGGGGTGCCCGGGATGGCGGCAAAGCACAATCCGCCAACGACCAGAGCGGCGGCTCGGGGCATGCCCAGCTTTTGCGCGATCAGATCCAATAAAACAATGATTGCAAGTAGCAGCAATAACAGCTCGAAATTGGCGACGGCACTCATCCGCAGATCGCTCCCTTCGATGAGTGAAGACTATCGATATCCGCGACCCATAACGTATTCGCGCAGCAGTTCTTCCTCGTTTTCAGTCTCAATTAGCAGAGCTTGCAGTGCGTCGCGCGCGTTCAGCACGCCAACGACGCGGCCGTCGATGTCGGTGACCGGAAGGTTTCTCAGGCCATGTGAACGCATTGTGGCCCAGGCGGCATCTACGCGATCAGACAAGCAACATGTGACGATATCGGTGATCATCACCCATGGAGCCAGACAGGTCTCAGGGGAAATTACGCGTTGTTTCGCAACGTGCTCGACGATGCTGGTCTTGGTCACGATTCCGAAAGGTGTCTTGTCGGGCCTGCATATCACTACGAGGTCAACACCGGAATGAAGCATCTCGGCGATCTCGGCCAGAGATGCTCGGTCTGATGCGACCGCAAATCGTTGACGGATCTGCTCTGCGAGCTGTTCGACGATGGCCATTCTGTCATCCTGTGGGTGAGGCGCAGGTTCGATGAGAACAACTTCTCTAATCGGATCGCTGCCTTCCATCTAAGGCAATAACCCATAGACGCACTTGCGAAACTATCCCTTCGTACAGGTGTACTCGTCCGTATTCGCACGTATTCTGGGAGCTGGTAGCGGTCTGGTTGCGCTTCGCGCGTCCGGGAATGCCTTGCGTTGCGATGATGCCGATGCTTGGAGACGCTTGACTCGTCGGAACGGAGCGCACTTTATGGATCTCGGACTCGAAGGTAAGGTCGCGCTCGTCACCGGTGGCACTGCCGGTATCGGTCTTTCGATCGCCCGCAAACTATCGGAGGAAGGTGCCGAGGTTGTAATTTGCGGGCGCGAAAAGATGAAGCTTGCTCGTATTGCTGAAGAAATCGACATCCGCGGGATACTTGCGGACGTCACCACCGCGGAAGGCGCCCGCAAACTGCATCAGGCGCTTCCGAAGGTCGATATCCTCGTCAACAATCTCGGTATCTACGAGTCGAAGCGCTTTGAAGACATTTCGGACGATGACTGGCTGCGCCTGTTTAATGTCAATGTCCTTTCGGGAGCCCGGTTGTCCCGCCTATACTTCCCCGGAATGGTGGAAGACGGATGGGGCCGGATCATCTTCATCGCAAGCGATTCCGCGCTCGTCGTCCCGCCGGACATGATCCACTACGGGACCACGAAAACCGCCCAACTCGCCATATCGCGAGGGCTGGCAGCCGCGAGCAAAGGCACGGGGGTAACGGTCAATTCGGTGTTGGCCGGAACGACGAGATCCGAGGGCATTGAAGGGTTTCTCCGAAGCGTCGCAACAGATCCGCACGCGCCTCTTCCGACGATCGAGCGGGAATTCTTCGCCAAAGACCGGCCTAGCTCCCTCATCCAGAGGATGATCGACCCGGACGAGATTGCAAACCTTGTCGCGTACGTCGCGAGCCCTCTGTCTTCTGCTACAAACGGAGCAGCTCTAAGAGTAGATGGTGGTATTGTGCCGACTATCGCGTGACCGCAGGAGGTGGCCAAACGCTCCCGGGATAGACGGGTACTCCCAATACCTATTCTTGAGGATATGACTTCCGCGCCCATCGGACAGCAGATCGGAACGATAGGACCTCATAGGCTCCTCCCGTCAACTCAGACAGGAGATGGTGATGACCGGCAATATCGATTTCTCAGGCGTGATCGGGCGACGCGAATTAGGTTTGCTTTCAGCCCTTGCGGTCGCGGCCGGAGCCGTTGGGACGGCTATTACGGGCGTCAGCAGCGCCGAGGCGAAGCAGGCCAAATCAGATACGTCGCCCGCGCGCACCAGTGGCGTCACCGATGCAATCGTGACGAAAGACGGCGTCACGATCTATTTCAAGGACTGGGGCCCAAAGAAGGGACCTATCGTCACATTGAGCCACGGCTGGCCGCTGAGTTCGGATAGCTGGGAGAACCTGGCGTTCTTCCTTGCCGAACGGGGCTTTCGCGTCGTCGCCCACGACCGTCGGGGACATGGTCGTTCCAGCCAGGCGTGGGAGGGCAACGACATGGATCACTACGCCGACGACTTGGCGTCGGTGATCGACACCTTGCGGCTGGATCGGGTCTCGATGTTCGGCTTCTCGACTGGAGGAGGCGAGGTCGCGCGCTATGTTGGACGACACGGGACATCAAAGATCGCGCGGCTTGGCCTGATCTCCGCTGTGCCTCCGATTATGGTCAAGACCGACTTCAATCCGAACGGTCTACCGATCAGCGTCTTCGACGACATTCGTAAAGGCATGATCGCCGACCGGTCGAAGATCTTCAAGGACATTCCAAGCGGGCCGTTCTACGGCTTCAACCGTCCCGGAAAAACGGTCAACCAAGCCATGGTCGATTACTGGTGGCTGCAAGGTATGCAGGGCGGCTTTAAAAATACCTATGACTCCGTGAAGGCTTTTTCCGAGACGGATTTCCGGGAGGACCTCAAGAAGTTCAATCGCCCAACTCTGATTATTCACGGAGCAGACGATCAGATCGTTCCAATCAATCGTGCCGGCCGGGCGTCCAAGGAAATCGTCACCCATGCCTTGCTGAAGGTTTACGACGGTGCGCCACACGGCCTGATCGAGACGCACAAGGACCAATTCCACAAAGACATGTTGGAATTTCTGTCTACGTCGATCTGAAGCACCACTGCATTAAAGTCTCCCAGTCGATCGTCAAGAGGATAACAGAATGAGCGCCCGCATCGCGAACCCGTTCCTGCATGCAGGATCAAGTTTCAAGGCCGCGATAGCTCTGGAAAAGAGCTTTTCGGAAAGCACGATTGAACCCGTCATTCTCGACCTGGTTCGTCTACGTGCTTCGCAGATCAATGGGTGCGCCTACTGCATCCATATGCATGTTACCGATCTCAAAAAACTGGGCGAAGAAGGGATGCGCCTGCATCTGCTGGATGGATGGCGTGAATCGTCGCTGTACACTCCGCGGGAGCGGGCTGCGCTGGCGTGGACCGACGCACTGACCAGACTCACGGAGACGCATGCTCCGGACGCCGACTACGAACTGTTGAAGTCGGAATTCACGGAAGAAGAACAGGTTGTCCTGACACTGGCGATCGGCACGATCAACATGTGGAATCGGATGAACGTCGGCTTCAGGTCTCTTCATCCCTCTGTCGAACTTCAAAAGAAATCCGCCTGATCGCTTCCTGACAGGACCCACTTTCCTCCCCGACTTCCGAAGCCTTTTCCCTCGGCTTCGGACGTAGATGGCCTCTCCCGGCACCCCCGTCGCGCAAATGGAGAGGCCATCTACACCTTTTTTGATCAGCCGTTGCCGCATTAATCCGCGGCCTCCATGCTCGATCAGAAACGAACGGCTCATTCCAAGAATCGCGAGGGCTCGATGAGCGTTCTGCCCCGACTGGCAGAAAAGCTCAATCTCACCGATCACCCTATGCTTCGGTATAGAGATCAGTGCCGAAAGTGTAGCGATGGGCTGTTCACGTAGAATGGCGGCGAGATGGCTTTCGTCGCACCCTGCATTGAAAATCAGGGAAAAATCCATGGACGAAACAGTTCAACAGATTCCGCGCATAGGTCAGCCCGGCCCTTCGGCCAATCCTCCACCCGCGCCTCAAAGCGTCGCCTCGGATTCGGCCGCCCGTTGGCGCCTAATCGCGCCAGCCGTTGCGGTCATCGCGGCGCTCGGTTGCGTCGCTCTTGCGACCCTTCGCTGGGACGACTGGATAGCGAGTACTCCGGTCCAACGCACAGACGACGCGTACGTCCGCGCTCAGATCACATTGCTAAGCAGCCGGGTCGCTGCGGCAGTAAAAACCGTGGCGGTGGACGATTTTCAGCGGGTGAAGGCCGGTGATCTCTTGCTTGAGATCGATCCAGCCGACTACCTCGCGCAGGTGGCCCAGGCAGAAGCTTCAGTGAGCGCTGCAAGAGCCGGACTAGACAATCTGGCGAACCAGATCGAATTGCAGCAGGCGATGATCATGCAGGCTGACGCGCAGATCATATCCATTACGGCGCTTGAGACGCAGGCCGAGCAAGAAGAAGAACGGCAGGGAGCACTGGTCAAGACGCAGTCTGGCACGTTGCAGAAGTTTCAACAGGCAACGGCCGCGTATGACAAGGCGAAGGCCGACCATAAGGCGAGCGAAGCATTCGCAGCCGCGCAACGTCGACAGTTGATCGTTCTTGAAGGCACTCGAGCACAGAGAGCAGCAGAGCTTAGGGCCGCGGAGGCCACCCGCGACGCCGCAAAACTGCGGCTAAGCTACACGCGTGTAACTGCGCCATTCGACGGGGTCGTTAGCGAGCGCAAGGTGCAGGCTGGCGATTATGTGAACATCGGTTCGAATCTCATTAGCGTTGTTCCTCTTCCGAACGTTTATGTCATCGCGAACTACAAAGAGACGCAACTCCGACGCGTCCTTCCCGGGCAGAAGGTCGAGGTGACGGCGGATACATTCAGAGGTGAAACGCTTCTCGGGCGCGTTGAGAGAGTTTCGCCAGCCAGCGGATCGCAATTTGCGCTGCTGCCGCCAGACAATGCGACAGGAAATTTCACCAAGGTCGTGCAGCGCATTCCGGTGCGCATTCAGTTCGAGCGGGGCCAACCATTGCTTGAAAAGCTCCGACCTGGAATGTCGGTGACGACGCGTATCCATACGGACGAGGGTGCGGCCGATGGCGCAAAATAGCGCAGTCCTAGGAGGGCCGATTTCGATCGGAGCCCGTGCGCCACGACCTATCTTCGCGGTTGGCGCCGTGCTTCTGGGGGCTTTTCTATCCAGTTTCGACAGTAGGCTGCTGACGATAGCGCTTCCGGACCTGAAGGGCATTCAGTCTCTAGGCTTCGACGAAGCTTCCTGGCTGATGACGGCGACATCGGCAGCTCAACTGTTGGTAGCGCCGGCGGTGGCGTGGCTTGCGACCCTCTTCGGACTACGTCGAATCCTGATCTTCCCGAGCCTGCTGTACGCGCTCTTATCAGTGCTCGTGCCGTTCGCGAACGAATACAGTACCCTCGCAATTCTATCTGTTACCCGCGGGTTGTTGCTCGGTGTTTTCGTGCCAGCAACCATCATGATAATCTTCCGCAATCTACCGATGAAATGGTGGCTCGTTGCCATCGCCATCTATGCGGGCCGCGTTGGTTTTAGCGTCAATCTTGGCGTATGGGCCGTGGGCCTCTACGTCGATCAGTTGGGTTGGCAATGGTTGTTCTGGCAGGACGCCGTGTTTGCGCCGTTGATGGCGCTATTCGCCTACCTGGGAACACCGCGGGAGCCAATCAACCGCGAGCTCGTCAAGAGCGGCGATTGGGGCGGAATGCTTTTGCTCGGAGCCGGAATGGCAATGATCTATGCAGGACTGGATCAGGGCAATCGGCTGGATTGGTTCAATTCCGGTATCGTCATCTCCCTGATCGTTGCCGGCATCGTATTGATCGCATGCTTTTTCCTCAACGAGGCCGTTGTCGAGAACCCCTGGGCTGAGGCGAGCGTGGTTCTGTCCCGCAATATCGGCTTGGCGATTGCCTGCATCCTTCTTTACTCATTGACCAGCCTGTCCAACGGACTGCTGACACCCAATTTTCTCGTCGCTGTCGCCGGCCTCCGCCCAGAGCAGATCGGCTGGCTGTTCCTGTTCTACGGCGCTTTGCCGATGCTCGTGTTCACTCCGGTCGCGATCTGGATGGCCAGACGGCTGGACTCGAGGGTCGTCATCGTCGTCGGTTTCAGTGCATTCTTTGCGGCGGCGCTTCTAGGTACGCACTTGACCCATCAGTGGACGGCGGAGAATTTCGTAGCGATCACTCTTCTCCAATCGGTAGGACAGTCCGTCACACTTATCGGAATTATCGTGACTGCGCTGTCCAATGTCGATCCTAAGCGGGCGACGGCCTTCGCGGCCTACATTCAGTCAGTCCGGATCGGAGCGGCCGAAATCGGCAGCGCATTGATGGCAACTTGGTTGCGGATCAGGGAACAGACACATTCAAATTTGCTGGGTCTCAATATCACGCAGGGGGATCCGTACGTTATCGATGCGCTTTCGCGGCTTCAGAAGGGTTTCTCGCCGCATGATACCGGCTCGGCCGCGGCCAGGGGCGTAGCTACGCTGTCGCAGATGGTTCAACGGGAAGCCAATACGTTGGCTTACATCGACGGTTTCTGGCTTTCGGCGTGGTGCGCGATTGCAGCACTATTCGTAGCTGCGTGCATCCGCAGGGCGAAGCCCGGTCCATTCGTACCAAAATAAGAGCGTGCCTTACGGAGCAGCGTTCGTAGGGCTGGATAGATCCGTCTTCTGCCACTGATCAGACGACTGCCCGTCCAGTGCGGTTTACACCGCCCCGTCCATGGCGGAGCGAAGACTCGTCTTCTCCGCAAACCTCTTCGCTGAGCCGAAGGCGTAGATTATCAACGCTACAGCCACGAAAGTGCCTCCGATGGAGGCTGCGACGAGCCAATGGAAGCCGGCGCCGTAGATGAAGGCGCCTGCCAGTGGTCCGCAGGAAAGACCGAACTTGGAAGCGAAGCCGCTGAGGGCCGCGGCTTCCCCCGAAGAGTCGAATTCGGCAATCAGCGCATACAAAAGTGGGATGGCACAAGACATGGCGAAGTAGGAGCCGATTACGGCTACCGCGTACAGAACTGGATCCGATCCATGGAAAAGAAGGAATTTCACGCATGCTGTCGCGACAAGTCCTCCCAGCGCGATCGCCATTTTGCTGTACCGTCTCGTGAGCAGCAGCATTGCGAAGGAGCCAAAAGCACCGGCGAACAATCCTCCACCTACCAAGAGCCCGGCAAAGTCGGCGGAATGGCCAAGTTGTCGACCGATGCCGATGAGAAACGCTCCGAGACCGATATTACAGGCTTGGAAGACAAAAAGGCCGCAGGACGCAGCGATAATGCCGCGGCTGCGGCCCCGCCACGCGGCGAAAGGATTTGAAAAAGCGCCGACCGCGGCCGTTCGAATTGGTAAATCAGGAAGCGTGGCGACAGATGTCATCGCGAGCAGGCTGAATGCTCCGGTGATCATGAAGATCGTGCCAGCTCCAAGATAGTGGCCCAGCGCAGTTGAAAGCGCGACACCGATGCCGGCGAATCCGAAATGTAGGATGAAGAGGATTCCGAAGGCTTTGCTGCGCGACGCTGTCCGGGCGATAAGGCCGTATGACAAGCCTACTAAAAGTCCGCCAGCAAGGCCGTGAACGATTCTGACGATCAAAAGAGAGTGGAAGTCTCTCAGAATCGAGGAGGCCGCGTCGCAGATGATGAGTGCTGTCAAAAGAACGGCCGAGGCGGCACGCCAAGGTAGCCGCCTTAGCACGACGACCGCAAGCAGTGCGCTTACCGTCGAAGCGTAGCCGTTCGCTGATGCGACGGCTCCGGCCTGCTGTGGTGTCAGACCGACATCTCCCGACAGCGCCGCGATCATCGCAGGCAAGACGTCGATGTAGAGCGGGCCGGCAAGCGCCAGCAGCGATAGTTGGAGATAGAGCGTGAGCCCGCCGTGTGCGCTTGCATTCATCGTCTTTCCCCCAATCCGAGCGTCGTTGCTCGTTGTACCGCATCATCCTCGGTTGTCGACATGAGTCGGCCGACCATGCACACGAGATGCAAGGCCGGCCCAAAATCAAAGAGCAAGAGCCTACTTTATCGGGGTTGTCAGCTCTGTATCGTTGGTGTCCACGACGAAGACAGCCAGCAACTTCGCAGGCTCGGTATCGCTGGCATTGGCGCTGATGCCGTGATGATCGCCGGGTCGCTCGGCGAAGTTGTCGCCCTTCTTGAAGACCCGGATCTCTCCGCCATTCACTTGGCTCTTGATCGCACCTTCAAGAACGGTAGCGTAGATAAATGCGGATTTGGCGTGCGTGTGTGCGGGTGACGACCCGCCGGGGCCGTATTCGACGAGTACGCCCTTCATGCTTTTGCCCGGAATGTTCGGAATAGGCTGATCGAACACTACCGAAATCTTTGCGGTGGCGCTCTGGTGCTGATGGCCTTGAGCGAACGGGGAAGATGCGGAAACCAGAAGTAAAGCCAGGGACAAGGCACAAGTCTTCAACATGGGTGTTTTCCTTCGAACGTCAGATTCGACGCGATCAATCAGGAGCGTGAAAGCCACGTATTCAGATGTGTAGCGCCAATTAAGGATGGGCCGATTGGTGTGAGAGACTGATCGTTCAGTTCCGAACCGTAATACTTCGCTGCCTGATCTCCGATGACATTGCGGTCATCACCGGAAGACCGGAGCCGACGAGCAATGAATTCGTTGAACGGCGCATTTTCCGGACCAGCGATCTCGATCGTACCGTTGACTGGGGCGCCGGTCGCAATCTTCGCGAGTTCGGCAGCCACATCGTCGGCAGCGATGGGTTGAAACGAAGCGGTGGGGACGACGATCCTGTCACCGTTGGCTCCCAGATCGGCGATTGCTTGCAGGAATTCGAAGAACTGCGTCGCCCGAAGGATCGTGAATGGCACTGTGGAGGACTTGATCAGATCCTCCTGCGCCACCTTTGCACAGAAGTAGGAGTTGTCGGGAGAGCGTTCGGCGCCAACGATCGATAGCGCTACATGGTGCTTCACGCCGTTCGCGATCTCGGCGGCGATAATATTGCGCGTCGATTTCTGGAAGAAATCAAGCACCGCGACTGGCTCCCACGAAGGGGCATTGGATACATCGACGACGACGTCAGCGTTGAAGAGCGCCTCGGCCAGCCCCTCTCTGGTGACCGTGTTTACGCCGGAACGCGGAGAGGCCGCGATTGCTTCATGGCCGAGCCGCGCCAAGATTTTGACCAACCGCGACCCAATCAAGCCAGAACCGCCGATTACTACCACTTTCATTTGGATTTCCCGATCTAAGACTGGTCGGCGCCTTCCGCTCAAATGGAGCGGATCAGCGCTTCCCATTTACGAACGACATCTGCGATCGACTTCGCACCCATTTTTCGCATCATCGATCCGCGATGCAGCTTAACGGTGACTTCAGTGATCTCGAGTTCGTTGGCGATCTGCTTGTTGAGTGAGCCCGATACGACCAGCTTCAAGACCTGTTGTTCGCGCCGGCTCAGGCTTTCGAAACGTTTCTTCAGATCGCCGAGAGCAGCTTGGTCCTTGCGCTTCTCGGCATCCTTGGTGATTGCCGCGGAGACCGCATCCAACACCTCCTGGTCGTTGAGGGGTTTCGCGAGGAAGTCGATCGCGCCAGCCTTCATTGCGTTGACCGCCATGGAGACGTTAGGCGTCACGGTCATGAGAATGACTGGAATTGTGCGGTGGAGCGCCTGAAGCTGAGACTGAAGGTAGATGCCGTTGGAGCCCGCAAGACGTACTTCGGAAATGACGCAGGCGTTGCGGTTGTCGTCGATTGCGGCGAGAAGTTCGGACGGTGAGGCGTACCATTTGGTTTCCAGGCCGGCTTCGTCGAGTATCGCGGCGAGTTTTCTCGCAGAGAAGACGTCGTGATCGCAGATGTAGACAAGGGGGGGCTTCTCCCCGGTCGTCCGCGCCTTCGCTCGGTCGCCGGCGGATGCCGACATGACGTTGGCTCGACGGGCAAGGTCACGAGCGTTGGTGCTATAATCGCCGCTCGTCGACGGGTATGCGGTATAGGCGCGGTCCGTGCGGGCCGCTGCTTCCGACTGTTGCATTGATAAACCCCTTCACGTTGCACGATTCAGCAAGTGGATAGTCCATAGCGCCGATTGAACCGTTAGCGGTGTCAATCAGTGTTAAATGCTGGGTCGTCCGCGAATTAACGCGCCCCGCATGGGATTGAGCGTCGGAGCCTTGCCGGTCCAATTGTTTGCGAGCGATCCAATCCCTAGATGCGGCGCTCGGGGCTCTTGAAAGGATACAAATTCCATGAAGACGGTGCTTATTACAGGTTGTTCGAGCGGGTTTGGCGAAGCGGCGGCTCATCGATTTGCGAGAGCGGACTGGAACGTCGTCGCTACGATGCGAGACCTCAAGGGCGCGCCCCAGTTTCCGGCGAGCGTGCTGGCGACCAGATTGGATGTTCAGGACCGGGCCAGCATCCAAGCCGCCATCCGGGATGGCATCGAACGTTTTGGAGCAATCGACGCGGTCGTAAACAATGCTGGCTTCGGTCTCTTCGGACCCTTTGAAACCACACCGACCGCAAAGGTGCTCGAGCAATTCGATGTGAACGTTTTCGGACTCATGGACGTCGTGCGCGAGATTCTGCCGCACTTCCGGAGCCGTAAATCCGGGCACATCGTGAATGTGACCTCTGGCGCCGGTGTGTTCGGATTGCCTTTCATCTCCTTGTACTCGGCGTCGAAATTCGCGGTGGAGGGCTTTTCAGAAAGCCTTTCGCACGAACTTCTTCCATTCGGGATCCGGGTGAAGCTCGTCGAACCTGGCGGGGTGACGTCTACAAAGTTTGGCGTGCGCTCAGGCGTCGAAGGCGGGTCGGCTCCGACGATGCCGGATTACCAGCCCGTCTTCTCTTCGGCGAGCAAGGTGTTTGCCGCGATTTCCGCAAGCCGGAGCAGCGGCACTTCCGAGGAGGTCGCGGACGTCATATTCGAGGCTGCCAATGACGGTAGCGATCGCCTCCGGTATGTCGCAACAGAAGGGATCAAGCCCTGGGTAAGAGCTCGACGGGAGACCTCGGAAGACGAATACATGTCGCTCATGAGGCGCGAAGTCGGTCTTGTTGATAGATGAGAAACCGCGAGCACCGCCGCAACGTGCGAACGCAGCGGCGGTGCTCTAACCCAGACCGTTCTGCTAGATATTGTCGAATCATCCATAAAGAATTGGAAATCCATCCATCGCCAAGTTTTGTAGTCGATGATCTGCCATAAAGCTTCTCAGATGCGACGCGATGACGTAGGCCTGATATCCTTGAAGAATGATACCGTTTTTCTGGGAAGCAGAAGATCGGCCGGAGCTACGACGCTCCAGGGACTACGATGGACACAGAACGCACATCGATCGCGTTGGGCTACAAGTTTGGCGACGTGACGGTTGACCCGGCCGCGAAGCGGCTGGCTAAAAACGGTAAACCTATTCCCATCGGAGGAAGAGCATTCGATCTGCTGCTCTGCTTGCTGGACGATCCGGGTGCGATCGTGAGCCGCGAGCAGATCGCTCAGAAGGTATGGCCGGGCTTGTTCGTCTCCGACGGAAATCTTCGAGTCCAGATTTCGCTTCTGAGAAAAATTCTTGACGAGGGTGCGATCGTAAATGCCGCCGGCCGCGGATACAGTTTGGCTGCGCAAGTTGAGTCAATCGACCTTTCGGCAGCAGGCGTACTCGACCATGTTGGTGGCGAGCATCATGTCGAGGCGACCACGCTCGTCGGACGATCTGCCGAAATCGCCTCGGTCGGCGATCTGGTGGTTGCCAACCGGCTGGTCACGATCGTGGGACCAGGCGGGGTCGGGAAGTCATCTCTCGCTGAGGCAGTCTCCCGAAATTTTAAAACACATGCAATAACGCGAGTGGATCTTTCTCCCGCGAGCGACGGGCATTCGATTGTCACCGCGTTGGTACGGGCGCTTGGCCCTGGTCTGAAGTCGTCCGTGCTGATCACAGGCATGGAAGTGTCATATGACGACGAGACCGACCGGCTGCTGATTTTCGATAGTTGCGAACATCTACCCGATGTCACAGAGATCATATCGGAGCTGCTGCATCAAACCCAAAGGCTGCGGATCCTATGCACGAGCCGCGAACCGGTGCGATGTTCTGGAGAACAGCTCTTTCGGCTATCGGCCTTGCCGGTGCCCCCGAAGGACGTGGCATCGGTTGGCGAGGCACTCGCCTTCGCTGCGGTGGAGCTACTGGTCAGCCGAGGAAGAGCAGTCCTCCCGGAGTTCGAGATCACCGACGCAAATCTTCGGACTGTGGTTGATCTTTCGAGACGCCTTGACGGCATACCGCTGGCCGTCGAATTGGCGGTAGGACGCCTTAGCTCTTTGGGTCTGGAACTTCTTGCAGGACGCCTGAGCGGTTACCAAGGCCTCGTAGTAGGTCAAAACAGATCCGGTGCTCCGCGGCATCGGACACTCGCGGCAACACTGGAATGGAGCTACGGACTTCTCGATGACGAGGAGCAGCTTGCCCTTCGAGGGTTGTCCGCGTTTGCCGGTGAATTCGCTATGGATGCCGCCGAGTTTGTTCTTTCGGATCCGTCCAAGCCGGGCGGCGAGCCGGTCGATCTTATGATAAGCCTCATCGAGAAATCGCTTATCGCGGTCGATCTTTCCGGAAAGCTTCCTCGCTATCGGTTGCTTGACACGACCCGCGCATTCGCGCGGGACCGTCTGATGAAAACGCCGGTAGAGGCTCGACGGGTCCTTGAGCGGCATGCGACCTACGTAGCCGATATGTTGAAGATGGCTCAAGACGACTGGCACTCGATGTCCGAGGACAGGTGGCTCGAAGAGTACAGCGTGCATCTGGACGATGTCCGCGCGGCTCTCGACTGGTCGTTTTCGGCTCATGGAGATCCGTCCTTGGGGGTGTCGGTCACAGCCTCCGCACCCACGCTCTGGTTTCGAATGTCCTTGGTCAAGGAGGCCAAGCGCCGCTTCGAGCAGGCGTTGGATCGACTCGAAAAGCATCCTAGTGGCGATGCACCTCGAGATTTCGAAGTGTACGCCGCGATGGGGGCGACCCTGAACTACACTATAGGGCCGGGCGAAGAGGCCGCGAAGAGCTGGGAGAAGGCGCACGCCATCGCAGAAGAGCTGGACAGCGATGAGCTTCGCCTCAGAGCCCTTTGGGGGATCTGGCTCAACAAATTCAGCGGAATGCATCTTCGCGAAAGTCTTGATTGGTCCGGGCGTCTGACGCAACTGGCACTGCGGTCGGGCGGTCCTGCAGACCTAATTACCTCTCATCGGATCAATGCGATAACGCTCACGTTCATGGGATGCATGGACGAGGCGCACAGGCACCTTGAGGCAATCGCTGCCAAGGGAGATCCCGGCAAGTCGGCTTTAGTCCGCATACACCTCGACCACACGCTCACCACCGATTCCTACCGCTCAGCCGTCCTGTGGTTCAGGGGATACCAGGACCGGTCCGTCCAACTGAGCAGGGAGACCGTTGAACGAGCGAGCAAGTCCAAACATTCAATGTCGCTGGCGCTGACCTTGGTCGATGGAGGCTGCATTGTTGCGTATCTGGGAGGCGAACATGCTCTTCTCTCCGGCTACATCGACAGGCTGCAAAAGGTTTCGCGCCAGCAGGCCTTCGGCCCATGGGACGGGTGGTGTCGTTGCTACGAAGGGTGCCTCCTTCTCATGGAAGGGCGGCACCGCGAAGCGATCGACGCCCTTCAAGACGGTCTGTGGCGGATAGCCAAGACCCGTTGGATGATACGGAAGTGCATGTTCGTGGCTGCCCTCGCAGAATGCTTCGTCGCCGTAGGCGAGCCAGGCATGGCTCTCCAAACGATCGAAGAAGGGTTGGAGAACGTCAATGCGACCGGCGAACTCTGGGCCTACCCCGAGATGCTGCGCGTCAAGGCGCTGGCGCTTAGCATGCATGACGCTAGTTCGGGCGAAGCAGAGAGGCTGCTGCGGGAAGCGGTCGCGTTTTCGGTCAAGAACGGCCTTCTCTCGTGGGAATTCCGTTGCAGCATTGATCTCGTCGAAATTCTGACCCGCGACGGCAATGGCGAACTCGGCTCGCGCATACTGACTAACGTGATGACACGTCTTCCTGAGGGGCATTCTCGGACTGATTGGCGCAGAGCCAACGCAATACTTGGGCAGGCTGATGCTGTTGCTTAATCTATTCGGAGGGGCGCCCCTTGAGGTGGGGGAGACGGATCTGTACGGAGGTGCCCGAACCCTCAACGCTGTGGATCACAAGCTCCCCGCACAACCGTTCGGTAAAATCCTTCACGGACCAGAGACCGAGGCCGGAACCGTTTTGAGGACTTTTGGTCGTGTAGAAAGCGTTGCAGGCATTTTCCATGCATGTGGGAGACATGCCGGCTCCGTTGTCCGCGACCTGCAGGCCAATTTCGTCCGAGCCGAGCTTGACCGTCTCGACCAGAATGAAGCCACCGTCGGGCATTGCATGCTTCGAGTTCACGACAAGGTTTAGAACGGCACTCTGCAGTTCGTCCGGATCGCAGTAGATCGCGAGCTTTTCGGGAGCCAGTCGCAACTCGAAGTCGATGTCGTCTCCCACCAAACTTTGAAAGATGGGCTTGTTGGCACTAAGCAGTTCGTTCACATCCACCACCTCGAGCAAGGCGCGGGAGGACCGCAGATAAGTCGTCAGGCGCCGTGCATTCGCACTGGCGCGATCGGCAGAAGACAGGGCCGCGCTCATCAGACGGTCGATCTCGTCTGTCCTGCCGCTCCCAAGCCGGTTCTGAAGCACCATAAGAGCGCTTGCGATCGCTTGAAGCGAGTTATTGAAATCGTGCACGACGGCACCGACTCGCTGCTCCATGTAGTTGGCCGCGTGCGACATGGTCTGCGAACTGTGTCCGTCGGGGATCGGCGACCATGGTTTCGCGACCATCAGCGAGATAGAACCGTGCTGCGACATCCGCCTTCTCCAGATCCAAATGAGTTCGGTCGATATTTCACTCCCGAACATCCGACCGAATCGCGAGAATTGCGAGTTAAGCGATGTTAATCCCAGATTACTTCTAGAGTTTTATCTAGACGGCGGCTGGATTGATTACATCGGTTGCGCGGAACTTCTAGACCATTGGATAGGTCGCAGACCTAAGCTCGCGCGGGATTAGACGCCTAGTCGCGCCCTGATAGTTTCGTAGATGCAAGAATTTTTTGCACATGCGCGCTTGCGCGTTCACGGCGACCAAGTTCACGATCCACCGCGTCGCGGACGAAATCCGTCCGGTCTTCATTATCGCTTAGAACAGCCTCGATGCGATCGAAAGTCCCGGTCGGGAATCTCGCTTGCATGTCTTCGGCCCATCGCTTCTTTCTGCCCACAACAGGCGAGTATAGACGAACAATTCCCATTACGAATATCTCATATGAGATATTGATCGTGACTTATAAACCTGAATAATAACTCATATCAGTTATTATGCCTTAATCCGTTCGGAAGTTTGGTTGATGCATTAGCAAGACGTCGTGTCCGCTGACGGACGCAACCGATACTTCCCCACTTATCGCGCTGGAAATTGTTGCGAACCTGTCGCAATAGTTCGTCCTGACTCGTAAGTCGTCTAGCGACGACACGGAGATTTGTTGGAGTTATTTGGTGCACTTCGTTTTCGCCGATTATACGCTGGATCCAGACCGCCGCGAGTTGAAGGCGGGCTCGAGCCTCGTGCAAACCGCACCGATTGTTTTCGATCTTCTGCTCCATCTTATTCGAAACCGGGACAAGGTCGTCACCAAGGAGGACATGGTTTCCGAGGTCTGGAAAGGCCGTACGGTTTCGTCCTCGACCATCGCGAGTACGGTCAACTCGGTTCGTAAAGCGCTGGGCGACACCGGCGAGGAGCAAAAGCTGCTCAGGACGGTATGGAGAAAGGGAATTCGTTTCGTCGGCGACGTCATTGAGGTCGGTGTAAACTCGACGGCAGACGAGGCGATCCATAACTCGTCGAAAGCTGGCGGCCTCATCGGCCACTTTGAACTCTCGCTTCCCGACAAGCCTTCGATCGCCGTCTTGCCGTATCTCAATCTCAGCGACGATCACGGTCAGGACTATTTTGCAGACGGCATGGTGGAGGACATCATTCTCGCCCTGTCTAGAGTTCCATGGCTGTTCGTGATCGCCCGCAACTCCAGCTTCACATACAAGGGGCGGGCAGTTGACGTTCGACAGGTCGGGCGGGATTTGGGAGTCCGATACGTTCTCGAAGGCAGCATCAAGAAGGCTGACAACCGCATTCGCATCACTGGTCGCCTCGCCGATACGCGAACCGGGGGGCAACTCTGGGCCGAACGCTTCGAAGGTACCCTCGACGACATCTTTGCTTTGCAGGACGAAGTTGCCGGGAGCGTGGTCGGTGCGATTGTGCATCAGTTGGAGCATGCCGAAGGGGAGCGCGCCAGGCGCAAGCCAACCGAAAACCTCGACGCCTACGATTACTATCTTAGAGGTATGACCAAATTCCACCTGGCATCGCGGGTCGGTCTGGACGAGGCATTGCCGCTGTTTTACCAGGCTATAGACTTGGACCCGGACTTCGCTGCTGCTTACGGCATGGCCGCGTGGTGTTTTTATTGGCGCAAAATGAACCGCTGGCTCGACGATCGCGTGCGTGACGGAGAGGAGGCCGCGCGTCTGGCAAGCCGAGCGGTCGCGTTGGGACGCAACGATGCCGTTGCACTTATGCGGGGGGGGCACGCGTGGCCTCATTTCGGTGGCGATCTTGTCACCTGTGCCGCATACGTCGATCGCGCGCTGCACCTAAGCCCCAACATGTCCACCGGATGGTATCTCGCTGGCTATCAACGCGTTTCCCTCGGCAAACACGACGAGGCGATCGAATTTTTCTCCAAAGCCATGCGCCTCAGCCCCTTGGATCCGGAACTGTTTCAAATGCAGACCGGGATCGCCATGGCGCACATCTATTCTCACCGCTTCGACGAGGCGATTTCCTGTCTCCGGGCGGCTTCTCAGGAGCTTCCGAACGTCCTTCGAGTCGCCGTCTTCATGGCTGGCGCATGCAGCTTGGCCGGTCGAATGCAGGAGGCGCGCAACGCCATGGAGTACGTGCGCAAGATCGATCCCACTCTGACCGTGAAGCGGCTCGAAGACTGGATATTTGTCCAGCCGGACGACTTCTCTCTCATCCGCGAAGGGATACGGAGCGCCGGCTTACCGGAGGGATAAACGGCGCGGCGAATGCATCAGGCGATGCTGCCCCCGTTGGCATCGAGTTGATGACGAAGTGGGTCGGAATGCCGTCTCACGTAATGACCTATTCATCGGGATAGGTTCGCTCCACCGTGTCCTGGCGTACACTGGGCCAATAACGATAAGAAATCTTTGCAGCGGATTGGTGTGATGCCGAGCCTGAGCCGTCTACGCGCCATTATGGCGCAGATTATCGACTTCGGCAGACCAGGGCGTCCTCTTCGTGAGATTTCGCAGGAGGTCGGGAGGGCCATCGAAAACGATGGCGCGGGAGATGGTGACATCTGCTCGCCGCGAGTGGACCCGCCTACGGACGACGACATGCCCCTAACGTGAATGCAGACGGATATAAAACTCGCGGGCCGCGCTGAGTTGCGGGATCGCCGGCTGCAATGCCCGCGATCCCGCGCGCGCCAAGGCCGCAGTGGGGAAACGGCCAAGTCAGCGATGCATGCGTATGGCGCTTAAGACGTGCAATGCCTATCTTGCAGATTGCCGCATCCCGAATGTTATCGATCGAGGCCGGGAGCAGCCGCGCGATACAGAGAACGGGCGCCGAGATCGAGCAGATATCCTAACGTGCCGATCACGACCACCATTGCTGCAAGCTCCGAGTATGCCAGCCGATCGCGTGTATCCAGAATGAAATAGCCCACACCAGCCGAGACACCGAGCATCTCGCATGGAACGAGCACGATCCAAACGACGCCAATCGCCAGCCGCAGTCCTGCGAGAGCATGTCCGAGGACGCCGGGAATGATCACGTGACGGAGGGTTTCCCATTTCGTCGCGGCCAAGCTGTCGGTTAAGCGGAGCCAGCTTGGCTCCAGTCGTCGGACTCCCTCAGCGGTGTTCAGAAGGATTGGCCACAATGCCGCGAATGTAAGCAGGAAGTAGATCGGTCGATCTCCAATCCCGAGGACCATCACTGCGATCGGCATCCACGATAGGGGAGAGATCATTCGTAGGAACTGAAACGCGGGAGATGTCGCCGCGTTGAGGCGGCGATAGGTGCCGACCGCCAATCCAACGGGAACGCCGATCAACAGCGCCAAGGTGAGGCCAACGACAACCCGTCGAAGGCTGACCCAAACATGGGTCCAGAGATCGGATCCGGTAAGCAAATCCGTCAGGCTTGTGAAGGCCCGGTCAGGTGCGAAGTTCGCGAGGAACGGGCTGCTTGAAACAAGCGGACTCGTTGCGATCCACCATAACATAACGAGCACGATGAGCCCGCCTACCCCGAGGGAAGCATTCCCAAGAGAGGTCGGCTTTCCGGTGGGCGTCCGCCTGTTGAGGGGGAGGCCCTCCTCCGGAGGCGCTTCATGTCGCGCGGAGATTGGGAGCCAGCTCGTGCTCACGCCGAGATGGTCTCAGTGCGGGTGAAGGATTCGGGCAGGCCGAAGGCGGCCATGCCGCCGGATGCTTTGATTGCTGCCTTCACGAAGCTGTCGTCGACGAGTTCGTGGGCTGCTGCGCTCGGATCGAGATCTTCGAGGAAGCTGCGGTTGCCCTCGATGAGCGTTGTCTTCAACCGACGTACGAGCTCTTCAGTATAGCTCGGATACGGATACGGTTGGAAGTCGATACGACGCTCTCGCCAATCAGCGTTCCGGATCGCCCCAGACTTAAGGTAAGCGGCATTGTCGCTTTCGGGGGGCGCGAGAACCTTTTCAAGCACGGCGGCGGTATGGGGCGTGTACTTGTTGGTGCCGTCTTTTGACAGCAAGGCCGCGGTTTCAGCGCGATTATCACGGGTCCAAAGTTGCGCTTTGACCATGGCGTTCACGACCTTCTGCGACCAAGCAGCCCGGTCCTTGAGATCGCGCTCGTGCATGAAAACAACGCAACACGCGTGGTCTTTCCAGACGTCTCCGGTGAAGCGAAGGATCTTGCCGACGCCGAGCGTTTCAGCGGTCGCGTTGAACGGCTCGGCAACAATGAAGCCTGCGATCTGGTTGGAGGCAAGGGCTGGAACCATGTCTGCCGGTGCCATGACGACAAGATTGACCTCGTTTGCGTCCGGCACCCCGTTCTTTTTGGCGACCGGCGTCAATCCGTTCTCACGCAGCAATGTCTGGAGGACGACGTTATGGATTGAGTACCAGAACGGGATAGCGACGGTCTTGCCACCGAGATCCTTCACACTGTTGATCTGCGGCCCGACGCTGATACCGGATCCGCCGGTGTGATTCCATGCCACGACCTTCGCCGGTGCGCGGCTGCCGAATCTTGCCCAGACGGTCATGGGGGACAACAGGTGCACGACGTTCACCTGACCCGAGATGAACGCCTCCAGGACCTGCGCCCAGCTTCGTAGCATAATTGGCTTCTCGGCCTTAATGCCCTCGGCGTCAAAGAAGCCCTTACCGTGCGCGACGAGAAGCGGTGTGGCGTCCGTGATCGGTAGATAGCCGATGCGTACGGGAGCGTCCGGCTCCTGCGCCCTAGCCTCGTAGGCCTTCAAGAGCGGAACGGCTCCCGCGGCGGTGAATAGCGCAGACAGTTTGATCAGATCACGTCGTGAGAAATCGTCGGAAGCCATGAATGTCCCCTTTTCAGTTCCGGCGCGTTGCGCCCCGTAATGCTTTGAGAATCTTGATCCGCAACTCGCCCAACTCCGAAACGTAGTCTTCGCGCGGCTTTGGAAGGTCGATGGACCATTCCCCGATCTGACTCGCCGGTGCGCCGCCGAGCAGGATCACTCTGTCGGAGAGTAAAAGGGCTTCGTCGATGTCGTGGGTGATAAGGACGGCAGCGGTGCGAAAATCGCGCACGACGTCGATCAGGAGATGCTGCATCTCGGAACGCGTGACCTCGTCGAGCGCGCCGAATGGCTCGTCGAGCAAAAGAACTTCGGGCTTCCGGGCGAGGCAGCGCGCAAGCGCCGTGCGTTGGGCCATTCCACCCGACAATTGAGAGGGATAGCGCCGCCGCGCGTCGTCAAGTCCGACCTCGGAGATCGCCGCGTCGATCCGATCGCGACGTTCGGCCGACGACAAACGAGGCTGTTTCGCGAAATCGAGTCCGAAGGCGACGTTACGTTCGAGAGATAGCCAGGGGAGCAGGCCTGGATCTTGAAACGCGATCGCGACTCTCGGATTGACGCCGGAAAGCGGTTTACCGTCCATCCGAACGTCACCAGCAGTCGGCTGCTGAAGTCCTGCCAGAACGCGCAGCAAGCTGGATTTGCCGACACCGCTCGGTCCCAGGATGCTGACCGTCTCACCGGCGTGCAGCGCAAAGTCGAAAGCCTGCAGGATGTCGGTATTGGCTCCGGCATAGCGTAGAGCGACATCGGTAGCTTCCAAAACTGGCGCGCTCATGCGGGCTCCGAAGCCTTTTGCTCGAGCGCGGTCCTCAACTGAACGATCGATGGTGTGATAATCGGAATGAACGCCGCCTCACGAGATCTACGTTGGAATACCTTCCCTGATTTCGTGAGGTAGGCGCTTCCTCCGGAAACGAACAACTCGAACTGTATGGCTTGCGCGACGATATCGGCGAGCTTGATCCTGATCCGAAAGAGTGATCCGGGATCGCGGACAAACCGGTCATCGCGTAGCCCTTCGAGAAGCGCCGTCTCAAGGCACCGACGTTCTGCGGAGAGCTTCCCAATGTCGCCAAGCAACACGTTCCGCCCTTCCTTCGCTCTTTCGGTCGTATCGGCGAGAGATCGTCGAGCGAGTCCGACAGACATGGCGCATTGCAGGGCGAGGAAAGCCGGCCTGACCCGCGGCAACCACTCGCGGGCGTCCGGAAAGAGTACGTCCTCGGGGCTGATCGTAACGCCGATCAGATCCACGGCCGCGGTGTTGGACGCCTGCATTCCCATTAGATCCAAGTCCGAGGACCGTTTTAGACCTCGCGCCTCCGACGACAGACTTGCCACGAATGCCGATCGACCATCGCTTCCCTGAATGGCTGCGGCCACATCGAAGCCTGATGGGCGAAGATTGGTGACCCAAGGCAGTTTCCCAGAGACGATGTATCCCCCGTTTTGATGCTCGGCGGATATCTGCAGCTTTTCGATACCCGACAGGAATTTCATAGCGTTCGACAGGCCGCTCGCGCCGGCCCGGTATCCAGACAGGAGCCCTGGAAGCAGTCTTTCTCGGAGTCCGTGGTTCGGAGACCGCAAAGTGAACTCGATGAACGTACGGTGCCCCCACGCTACGAAGCCGGCCGCGAGGGAGTGCTCGGAGACCGCGGCATTGGCTGCGATCGCATCGGTTATGTCGCCTCCGTGACCGCCGAGCTGTTCCGGTACACCCCATCGAAAAACGTCAGCCTCGCCAAGCCGAGGGAGGAGTTCTTCAGCCTTGGCGGAATTCTGATCCAGATCATCGGCTTCCTGGTCGAGCCAATGCGACAGCCGGTCAGGGATACTGCTCATCGCTCCGCCCCGACCTCTATTCCGCGGCCTGAGCGGCCGTCGGCTGCCACGCGTAGGGCTGGAGTTCGGGGTTCAGGTCCGGCTGGCCGAGATTGTTTGCGAAGTTGCAAAGCGTGGCGAGACTGACGCCGAGAACAACTTCCAGAGCGTTGGCATCGGAGAAGCCGGCCGCGAGGAAACGCCCGAGCGCATCGCCTTGGACGGCACCACGCGAACTTATGACGGCCCGTGTGAACTCTGCGACCGCCTTGAGCCGAGGATCATCGACATGTTCCTGACTCCGCAACTGCTCGACGATCTTTTCGGTCAGACCGGCCTTCTTGTACGCGATGGCTGTGTGGCCAGCGACGCAGAAGCCGCATCCGTGCGTGGCGGCGGCCGTGATCTGAACCGCTTCACGCTCGGCCAGAGTAAGGCCGGTGCGAGCATTGATCGCGGACACGGTCTGATAGGTCTCTAGCGCGGTCGGTGCGTTGGCGAGAAGTCGAACAAGATTCGGAAGAAAGCCGTTGTTCTTCTGCGCCACTTTGAGCCCCGACTTCGCCTCGTCAGGTGCATCATCGATTGTACGAAGGGCAATTCTCGACATGGGGGTTACTTTCTCGAAATGGTCGCGCAGGCGCACGAGTGCATCGATCTATGCGGATAAACTTCGCGCTTCAAACGCCGCGAGCAGATAAAAAGATTCACATCGCCGGCATTCTAGAGCGATTAAAACTGTTTTCTATGAAGCGCATTCCGAGGCACAAAAATCTCCCGAAATCGAGCTCCGTCGAAACGTTAGGCGCGATCGTTGCCGCGCCTCACCCGGACCTAAGCCGCGTGCAGCACGCGCGCAACCTGTCCTGAGGTATGGGTTTCAAGGATCAAGAGCCGCAAGTATCTTCCAGGCTTGGATCAATAATGTCATCGCGCGATGAACGGTCAGGATGAAAAGCAATTGAGGTTACGTGCACTGCCGTCCGTCACGGCCGTCCTCAATGCCGAACCCACTATGCTGGCGATCTCGCGTTTCGGTCGCGCTTCTGCGACCGATGCGATCCGCGCGGTGGTCGATCGGGAGCGGCAGCGTATCGAAGGTGGAAGTCCAATCCCCACGTCCGACGATTTAGCCCTCAAGGCCCTGGAGTGGCTTGATGCGCGTGATGGCACCGAATTGCGGCCTGTCTTCAATCTGACTGGCACGGTGCTGCATACAAACCTTGGCCGCGCCCAGCTTGCGGAAAGCGCAATCGAGGCCGCGGTCTCCGCGATGCGCTATGCCGCCGCCGTGGAACTCGACCTGCAGACCGGCAAGCGTGGCGAGCGCGACGACCACGTGCGTGGATTACTTTGCGAGTTGACTGGCGCAGAAGATGCGACGGTTGTGAACAACAACGCCGCAGCCGTGCTCCTCTGCCTGAACACTTTGTCTTCGGGGCGTCAAGCTGTTGTATCCCGCGGCGAACTGATCGAAATCGGCGGCGCATTCCGAATGCCGGAGATCATGTCCCGGGCGGGAGCGGAGATGATTGAGGTCGGCACCACCAACCGAACGCACGAAAGAGATTACAGGGCGGCGGTGGGTCAGCAGACCGGCGTCATACTCAAGGTGCACACATCCAATTACTGCATTCAAGGCTTCACGTCCGAGGTCGATGCGGCAAGACTTGCAGCCATTGCAGCCGAGATGGGGGTCCCCCTGTTGAACGATCTTGGATCCGGAACGCTGATCGATCTCTCCAAGATTGGATTGAAGCGCGAACCGACCGTACGCGAAGCGGTCGAGCAGGGTGCTGGTCTGGTCACCTTTTCGGGTGACAAGTTGCTTGGAGGGCCGCAGGCCGGATTCATAGTCGGCAACAAAGATCTAATCGCGAAGATCAACCGGAACCCGATGAAGCGAGCGTTACGGGTCGACAAAATCCGTCTCGCCGCGATCGAGGCGACGCTCAAGCTATACCGCGACTCTGATACTTTAGCCGTGAAGCTGCCGACGCTTCGTCATCTTTCGCGATCGCAGGAGGATATCACCAGACAAGCTGAGCGGATTCGGCCGCGGGTGGTGCAGATATTCGGTGCACTTTACAAAGTTTGTATCTGCGCATGCGAAAGCCAGATTGGCTCGGGAGCACTGCCAACGGACAACGTCCCGAGCGCGGCGATTCTCTTTCGCGCAAAGAACAATGGGCCCTCGGTCGAAAAACTCGCTTCCTCGCTGCGTCGGCTCCAAAAGCCGGTGATAGGGCGTATCGCCGACGGTGGGCTCCTGCTCGATCTACGATGTCTGATCGATGAGACGGACCTACTATCGAATCTGGCCCAGTGGGACGCCGATGACCGGGCTAAAGACGGCGGGGCAGGGGTGCAATGATCATCGGCACCGCCGGGCATGTAGACCACGGTAAAACGGCCTTGGTAAGAGCCCTCACTGGCGTTGAGGGCGATCGGTTGAAGGAGGAGCGGGCGAGGGGCATCACGATAGATCTTGGGTTCGCTTATGTCCCGACCGAAAATGGTGACATACTCGGATTCATTGATGTTCCCGGCCATGAGCGTTTCGTCCATACGATGCTTGCCGGCGCCAGTGGAATAGACTTCGCTTTGGTGGTGGTGGCGGCCGACGACGGCGTGATGCCCCAGACGATCGAGCACCTCGCCATAATCGAGTTGCTGGCAATCGAGCGAGGTCTGATCGTCGTTACGAAGATCGATCTCGTATCCGATGAACAAGTTGATCAGGTCATATCGGAAATAAGGGGCCTTACAGCGGGTACTTCGTTCGAGCAGGCGGAAGTAATACCGGTATCGACTGTCACGACTCAGGGGATCGATGAGTTGCGTAGCCGGTTGAACGATGCCGCAGTCGTCGCGCGGGAGCACTCGGCTTCATCCCGTTTCCGTTTAGCAGTCGATCGGGTCTTTACACTGCATGGTGTGGGGCTCGTGGTCACGGGTACCGTGCTATCGGGCCGCATTTTAGTGGGCGAAGACGTGATGGTTAGTCCGATTGGCCTGCCGGCGCGCGTTCGATCTCTGCACGCGCAGAATACACCGGCTGAATCCGCCACAGCGGGCGATCGGTGTGCGTTGAACTTGGTCGGCGACGGTGTAACCAAGCAGGCGATCCACCGCGGAGCGATCGTGATGGATCGCCATCTTCATGCACCGACCGATCGCATCGATGCGGCGCTGCAAATACTTTCTACGGAAAAGAAGGCGGTAAAGCAGCGTTTGCCCGTGCGTCTGCATCACGCCTCTACGGAAGTAGGAGCGCACATTATCCCTCTCGGAGATGAATCGATCCGACCTGGATCTAGCGGTGACGTACAACTCGTCCTCGATCGGCCTATTGCCGCCTGCTCGCATGATCGCTTCGTCATCCGCGACGCATCCGCCCGTCGGACCATAGGCGGCGGCGTGTTTCTTGATCTGCGCGCCCCGCCAAAGAAGCGTCGGGGACCAGAACGGAACATGCAACGGCGAGCACTAGAAGCCCGTGATCCCGCAACCTCAGTTCGGATGCTGATGGATACACCTCCGTTCATGTACGATCTGGAGGTCTTTGCGCGCGACAGGGCACTCAGTCGGTCGGAGACGTCACGCATCGTCGCTGACCAGTCAATTGTTTTGCTCGAAGCCAATTCTTCTCTTTTCGCGATGACGTCTACCCGATGGGCTGCGCTTGCGAGTCGTGTGGCTGACGAACTCCGTAATTATCATTCGGAGAACCCCGATCAGCAGGGCATCGGTCGCGACAAGCTCCGATCGCGGTTGAAGTTGGAAATTCCGGCAGCGGTCTTCTTGTTTGCACTCCAGAAACTGGCGAAAGCGGGAGCCATCGCTCTTGACGGCGCCTTTGTGCGTTTGTCGACCCATGTGGCGAAGATGACCGAAACGGATGAGTTTCTCTGGAATAGGATTGGTCCGTTGATTTCCGGAGAGGCGCGGTTCCGCCCCCCACGGGTGAGGGACATAGCTTTGAGCACGTCCCTAGCGGAAAGCGACGTCCGGCGATTGATGAAACTTGGTGCGCGGACGGGACGTGTCGATCAGATCGCTCACGATCATTTCTTCCTGCGGCATGCTGTTGGAGAGATGGTGGAAATCGTGGCCGACCTATCTGAACGAAGTCAAGATGGCGCCTTCAGCGCAGCGCAATTCCGTGACCGCGTTGACAATGGCCGCAAGGTAGCAATTCAAATTCTCGATTTCTTCGATCGTCACGGTATCACGGTGAAGCGAGATGATCTTCGTCGAGTAAACAGGTATCGGCTCGAGTTGTTCGGGAGCGATAACGGCAATGGAAGAGAATCGTCCCTGGTGGGGCGTTCGGACTTCAAATCCGAGTGAGGCAGCCAGACTGTCTTTGGTGGGTTCGACTCCCGCTCTCTTCCGCCAACCATTTTTGAACAGTAGCATGATGACCACGGACCGCCCACTTACAACAGACTTTGACGACTGGCTCGTCGAGACCTTTGCACGTGTTGGATCGTTCACGATGCTTGTCGTGCTCGTGGATATTCAGGAGACATCGGTGATGCCGCTGGCTTCTTCCTACTTGCACATCATCGGCGATGAGACGCGGTGGCTCGATATGACTACGATGCTGGCAGGATCCGGCGCGAGGTGGAACGGAGCGGCGTTCTATCAGGCCGATAGGATTGGTCTAGTTGACGATGAGGTCGCGAAGAAGCGCTTGCTATCGCTTGCACAAGGTTTGCGAGGCGACAGATCGCTGCTCGCACACAGCGAGTTCTTTAACGAAGGGGGGCTTCGCTTAAAGATCGAAGAAGTGCGCAAGCACTAATCAGACGATCTCGACGATGGGGCGCCCCGCCGTGACGTGGCCGATGATGCCTGCGAGGGGGTAGCCGGCAGTCCGGATCTCCGCGGCGATTGCTTCCGCCCGCCGCGCATTGCATGCGATAAGAAGTCCACCGGAAGTCTGTGGGTCCGTCAAAAGGCCTCGTCGCCATGGAGGCATGGCATCGGGTAAGATGACCTCGTCGCCGTAGCTATTCCAATTGCGACCTGAGGCGCCGGTGATGAAGCCAGCCTCGGCGAACGCTTCTGCTCGGGATAGATAAGGAATGCGAGATTGCCCGATGATCAGGTGCGATCCGCTGCCGCGGGCCATTTCCAGGCCGTGGCCCAGCAGTCCGAATCCGGTGACGTCTGTGATCGCGTGAACGTCGGGGTCCTTCGCCAGCTCTGCGCCTATCCGGTTGAGCAAGGTCGTAGAGGCAATCATTTCCTGATAAGCATCGGCCGGGAGCGACTGTTTCTTGAGTGCCGCCGAATACACTCCGACACCGATTCCTTTCGTCAGGATTAGTGCGTCGCCCGGCTTAGCGCTCGAGTTCCGTCGCAACTGTTCCGGCGCGCACAGGCCTATGACCGCAAGTCCGTAGATCGGCTCAGCGGCGTCAATCGAATGCCCGCCGGCTACAGCGATGCCAGCATCGGCGCAAATCGACGCGCCGCCTTCCAGAATGAGCTTTACCGTGTCGGTGGGGAGTTTCCCGAGCGGCATTCCCAGAATCGCGAGTGCCATGATGGGCCGTCCCCCCATCGCATACACATCGGAGATAGCATTGGTCGCTGCGATCCGGCCGAAATCGCGCGGGTCATCAACGATGGGCATGAAAAAATCGGTTGTGGCTACGACGCAATTTTTTTCATCGATCTGCCAAACTGCGGCATCATCGGACGTATGGTTACCAACGAGAAGTTGAGCAAAGGGAGCGGCAGCCGCGGTGCCTGCAAGCAATTGTTGCAGAACGGCCGGCGCGAGCTTGCAGCCGCAGCCACCGCCATGAGCCAAGTCCGTCAGGCGAAAGGAGGGAGGCGTCATTTTCTTGTCCCGTCACCGTTTCATGAGGCAGGACCAGTTACCACACGGCCCCCGGCGCGGTAACTATACCGGAGGATGGGTACGGTCGCGCCAAGCGCTTCTCATGCCTGATTGCCGCTAAGGAGAAGAGGATTGGGAGCATGCCGCGCCCACCCGTGTTCAGCGACCATAAGGTCGAGTCCAAGCGAAGCCAGGTCGTCCGCGTATGGATCGGCGCCCGTATCTTTCGACAGGTAGATCATCTTCGAATAGGTGCCGCAGTCTTTACAGGTCTCGGCTTTCACTGTGCCCGCATCTCCCTCGACGCCTTCCAGCGCAATCGACCTTGATTCACCGCAGGTGATGCAGATGGTCCGAACGTGATTCCATGCTGTTGAGCAAAGAGAACAGTGAAGATAGCGTGCCCCAGGAGCATCGCCGGATGCTGTAATCGTGCCCGCTACCGGCGTAGATCCGCAGCAGGGACACAGCCCACGTTGTGGAAGAAGTCCCAGATCCGAAACTTGCAGGCTGGCAGCGGCCTTAGCGAAATAGACTTGCAGCGCCGCTGCGATGAATAGAGCGGCGCCGGCGTCGCTCTCCGCGATCTCGCCGTGGATGAATTCGTCGGCGAGAAACTCGATCGCGGCCGCATCAAGTCGCCGAAGATCTGTGAGAACGATGCGTATTTCGTTTCCAATGATCGCTTCTTCAAGACGCGCTATCACTATCGCAAGAAACTCGCGCCACTCTGGAGGTCTTCGGTGTCCATCAGCAGCAATTGGTGGCATTTCGCCCTGCACAGCAATTTTGAGGTCGATGGGGTCGAATGTGGGAAGCACGATCGGAGCCGATGCAGCGGCGGCCTGGGCACGGGCGAGTGTCGCCATGAACCGCAACCATGGTTCGATCGCATGGTTGGGAGATATGGCTTCCAACCGGGCCGCAGTCCTGACGAAGCGGCATTCGGGAACAGGTAAAATGATCGGCTCAGGAGCCTTCACGCCGCCGCTTGGGCTGCCTGTCCACTTTCCTTTCGACGCGATCTCGCCCTGTCTCACGATTTCGTCCTCTCTCGCACGGTGGGATTGGGGACAGGTCCGCGCGATCCGCTCTCTACGAGCGCACGAAACCATTTGCGATGATGGCGAAAAGCCCACCCGGGCGTCACGTAACCATGCGACATCGCGCGGACGGAACCTCTGATCCAGATTCCGGAGTATACATGAACGATCCAGACCAGAATCGCGCCGATCGCGCAGAGACTGTGAATGAGCAACGCAGCGCGTTGCTGCTCGATTGTCGTATAAGAGGAGAAATAGATCTCCCAAATGACCAAGCCGCTGAAGAAGAGCACCGGGACGAGAAACGCCATCGACCAAAAAACCATTTTCTGGCCTGCGTTGAAGCGGGGGACATCCGGAACGCCTTCTTCCTCGTTCATGATGACTTTGCCGATCGCCTGGCTCCATCGGATATCATCCATGGTGAATAGTTCGTCACGCCAGAACTGCACAATCATTCCGCTATAGCTGAGCAGTAAAACGGAGCCGATCCAGGGATGAGCGGCGCGCGTCCACTGCCCGCCGCCAAATAGCCCCGAAAGGAAGAACAGCATCGGGTGAAACATCGAGAGGCCCGAAATAACGAGTAGCGTGAAGCACCCAGCGGTGATCCAGTGGTTCACGCGCGTCGCGGTCGGGTAGCGGACGATTGTCCCTTTCGGATACCTCACTTCGGTGTCTCCGCTTCCCCAATCATCTTTTCGGCCTCGACCTCGTCTTCCGTTTGAACATCGTTCGGGCCTACCGTGATCCAGTGCGCGAAGGCGGTGACGGCTGCAAAGGCTACCCCGATCAGTGCGATGGGCTTTATGATGCCTTTCCAAACTTCAACGAGTTTGCTGATACGCGGATTCTCCGGGAGGCCGGAGTAGATCGCCGGTTTGTCGGCATGATGCAGAACGTACATCACGTGTGTGCCGCCGACCCCAGGTGGATCGTAAAGCCCCGCATTCGCGTAACCCCTCGACTTGAGGTCCTCGATCCTTTCGGCGGCCCAGTCCTTCATGTCGCTCTTGGACCCGAACATGATCGCCCCGGTTGGGCAGGCTTTCACGCAAGCAGGTTCGAGACCGACTCCGACGCGATCGGAGCAAAGCGTGCATTTGTACGACTTGTGGTCGACGGGGTTGATGCGGGGAATGTCGAAAGGGCATCCTTTCAGGCAGTAGCCGCAACCGATGCAAGCGTCGCTCATAAAGTCGACGATGCCGTTGGCGTACTGCACGATCGCGCCCGGTGCCGGGCAGGCCTTTAGGCAGCCGGGATCCTCGCAATGCATGCAGCCGTCCTTCCGGATCAGCCATTCAAGATTTCCCGTCTCGCTTTCGTATTCGTCGAACCGCATCAGTGTCCAGACGGAGGGGCTGAGATCATTCGGGTTCTCGTAGGCCCCCTCGAATTGGCCAACTTCGGGGCGGAGGTTGTTCCACTCCATGCATGCCGACTGGCAGGCCTTGCAGCCTATGCATCGACTAACGTCGATGAGTTTCGCGACCTCCTGTTCGTGTCTGCGGGCCGACGGGGGCGTCAGCGTCGTCGCGGACCGACGGATATAGTTCTGAGCCTGAAGATCGGACATCGCTAATTCCTTAGACCGCGGGCCCGGAGGCCCGCTCGACGTTGACCAGAAACGCCTTGAATTCCGGCGTCTGCGTGTTGGCGTCACCGACCGACGGCGTTAGCGTGTTCGCGCCGAACCCTTTGCGCGCTTGGCCGGTGAAACCCCAGTGAAGCGGTACGCCAATGACGTGCGTCGGCCTGCCATCGACGAGAAGCGGCTTGATGCGCTTGGTTACGTAGGCCTTGCAGATCACCCAGCCGCGCTTTGATGACACTCGAACCCACCCGCCCTGAGCGATACCCTTCTCCTTGGCGAGAATTTCCCCGATCTCGATGAATTCCTCCGGCTGGAGGATCGCGTTGATCAGCGCGTGCTTGGTCCAAAAGTGGAAGTGCTCGGTCAAGCGATATGTCGTGGCGACGAATGGGAAGTCCTTGGCGTTACCCAGAGCCGCCCGATCGTCTGCAAAAATACGGGCCGCCGGGTTCGATTTGATCTTTGGGTGCAGGATGTTCTCAGCCGGCGATTCGAATGGCTCGTAGTGTTCCGGGAACGGTCCTTCGGCCATTTGGTCTCGCGCGAACAGGCGGGCCATTCCCTCGGCATTCATAATGAAAGGACCGACCGAGTCTGAAGGTTTCGTGGTCGGCGTGTAGTCGGGGACGTCGATTCCGGTCCATCGAGAGCCGTTCCACTCGATGATCGGCTTTTTCGGATTCCACGCCTTGCCTGCTGGATCGGCGCTCGCGCGGTTGTAGAGAATGCGGCGGTTGGCCGGCCAAGCCCATGCCCAGTTCGGAGCGATGCCTTGTTCGCGAGGATCGCTCGCATCGCGGCGAGCCATCTGGTTGCCCTTTTCCGTAAAGCTACCGGCAAAGATCCAGCATCCCGACGCGGTCGTGCCATCGTCGCGCAATTGCGCGAAGCCGTCGAGCAGCTTTCCAGCCTGCACGGTGACGCCACCGTCAGCGTCCCTGAGATCGACGAGCGCGCGGCCATTCATATCCTTCGATAATTCTTCAGGATTAGGATCATGCGGGTCGGTGTAGTCCCACTTCAGATGCATCAGTGCGTCGGGGAAGGCGCCGCCCTCATCGCGGTAGAGGTTCTTCAGGCGATGGAATAGTCCGCTCATGATCCAGATGTCGGACTTGGCCAGACCAGGGGCTTCCGCGGCTTTCCAGTGCCACTGCAACCAGCGGGCGGAATTCACCAACGAGCCGTTTTCTTCGGCGAAGCAGGTCGTCGGAAGTTGAAAGACCTCGGTCTGGATGTCGGATGAGTCCGATGGATTCTGCGGGCCGAAATCCTCCCAGAACCGGGAAGTTTCTGTATCGAGCGGATCCATAGTGATGAGGAACTTCAGCTTTCCGAGAGCCCGCCGGACCTTTCCGCGATCAGGGAAGGCCTGCAAGGGATTGAAGCCTTGGCAGATGTATCCGGTCATCTCGCCCTTTTCCATCATCTCGAAGGCGCGGATGATGTCGTAGAGGGGGACGTCCAACTTCGGCAACCAATCATAGGCCCAGTTGTTCTCGACCGTTGCGGCATCGCCATAGATCGCCTTTTGGAACGAGACCATGAACTTGCGATAGTTCGACCAATAGCTGGTCTGACCAGGACGAAGCGGTCTGAATTGGCGGCTGGCCATGTATTCTTCGAACGTGTTCTCCTTGTCTGTCGGCAACGTCAGGTAGCCCGGCATCGCGTTCGACAGCAGTCCGACGTCGGTCAACCCCTGGATGTTCGAGTGGCCGCGGAGCGCATTCATTCCGCCGCCGGCTACGCCGATGTTACCCAACAGGAGTTGGATCATGGCCATACCGCGAATGTTTTGTGCACCGATCGAATGCTGCGTCCAGCCGAGCGCGAACAGGCTAGTCATCGCCTTGTCCGGCGCCGACGTCGCCGCAATCATACCGCAGACCTCAAGGAATTTGTCTTGAGGTGTGCCAGTTATCCGTGAGACGATTTCCGGCGTGTAACGCTCGACGTGCTGGCGCAGTAGGTTGATAACGCAACGCGGATTCTGCCAAGTGTCGTCGACTTTGACGAAACCCTGCTCGTCCAATTCATAATCCCAGCTAGACTTGTCGTAGCTGCGCATCTCTTCATTGTAGCCGGTAAATAGGCCGTCAACGAAACCGAATTCCTCTTTTACGATCACGCCGGCGTTCGTATACGCGCGCACGTACTCATGCTGGATGCTGTCGTTTTCCAGCAAATACCGGATCACGCCGCTGAGAAACGCGATGTCTGTACCGGGGCGGATTGGCGCGTAGTAGTCGGCAACCGATGCCGTACGCGTGAAGCGCGGGTCCACGACCACGAGTTTGGCGCCGTTCTCGATCTTCGCTTCGATCACCCACTTGAAGCCGCACGGATGCGCCTCGGCGGCGTTGCCGCCCATCACGATCACCAGATCAGCGTTCTTGATGTCCTGCCAGGTGTTCGTCATCGCACCGCGACCGAATGTTGGAGCCAAACTGGCCACCGTCGGTCCGTGTCAGACGCGCGCCTGATTGTCGAAGACTACCATCCCGAGCGATCTGGCTACCTTCCAAGTCAGATAGGCCGTTTCGCTCGACGACGCCGATGCAGCGAGCATCCCCGTGCTCGTCCAGCGGTTGACCGTCGTGCCGCTGGCGTTCTTCGCTATGAAATTCCTGTCGCGGTCGTCCTTCATTAGACGTGCGATCCGGTCGAGAGCGAAATCCCACGTGACGTCCTTGAATTCCTTGGTTCCCGGCGCACGGTACCTCGGCGCCTTGAGACGGGTGGGGGCATGGACGACATCTAACAGGCCGGAGCCTTTGGGACATAACGTTCCCCGATTGACCGGATGATCTGGGTCGCCCTCGATATGGATGATGTTGGAACGCGCGTTCTTGGCGCGATCGCCCATGCTGTAGATGAGGATGCCGCACGCGACCGAGCAGTAGGTGCACGTGTTCCTGGTTTCGGTCGTCGCGGTGAGCTTAAACGGCCTGACGGCTGCGGCCATCGTTTCACCGACAGCACCGAAACCGAGAGCGCCAAAACCGGAAGCGGCCAAGCCTGCTCCCGTCAGCTTAAGAAAGCCCCGTCGACTCAATCGCATGCCGATGCTCCTTGGACCGCAGGTAAATTCGTCTCGTCCGCGCGGATACTTGCAATCCGTTTGACGGATCACCGAGCATAGGTACAGGCACTAGCCGAAGGCGGACACCTATACGGTGGTATGGTCTCGAGACCATCAACGCCACGTTTCCGTACGAAAACCGATGCCTGATCGTCTGGTACACATTTTTGTTAGAAATTGCAGGGCGCCCGCCCCTATACCAACGTGTAGGTATCACTCGATATAATGTCTGATGCGATTGCTTTCATTAGGCCGGCCAACCTCTCGCCTATGGCCTCATCGCCTAGAGGACTTGGGCAAAGCAATGTGCAATCTCTGGCACCCTGAATTTGCTCTAGACGACCCCACGAATCCGCCGGAGGAGGGAATAGTACGAATCCGCCCAACGGATGACATCGAACGACGCCGTCTTCGCTTATCCAACCGATTGTTTGCCGATAGTCCTCGACTGTGAGTGGCTTCGGATGAGATTTTTTAAGTCCGTGATATTCAGGATCCGCCAGACAGGCGTCACCGACTAACAGGAAGCGGCCGGTAGGTGTCGTGATCCTGATTAGATAATCTGGAGAGCTTTTTTCCTCCGCGCCTAAGTAAGGCCTCTCCTCGTCGAACTCTTGGTGACGGGCCGCCCATTCCAAGATCGGCATTCGTCGCTCATGTACCGGAGGAACGTTGGCGTATTTTACGAAAGTCGGGTGCGCTTCGTAATCCAACTCAAGAACCACGCCCTCCCGCTGCAGCCGCCATGAACACGAATGGAGCTCGTCGCCGGCATTCAGCAGGCAAGAGCCGGCGAAGCCCCAACGCCTAAATTCCTTGGCCAGCCAGACCGCGCCCCAGAGTTCCCACAACCTGTTGAGATAGATGGGAGGATAATGTGATCTCGCCGACTCCGCCGTCGAGATGGCTTCAGAGAGCCGAGGCGCGAATGCTCGCATCAGGTGGCGAAGCCGGTAGTCGCGCTGGAACGTCGGACCTGGGTAAATTTTGGTCTGCAGCTCAGCCTCGTTGCACAGACGAGCCAGCATCCCTGTCAGTTCGCTGACCTCGAGCAGAAGTCCGGTCAGTCGTTCAACTGAGGCAACGATGTTCTTCTGTCGATTCTCCGGGTTGTGTCGTTGCGCTCTCTCCTCCTGAAGCCTACGCTCTTCGATGACGGCATCTTCCGAACGCCGAAGCATACCCAGCCGTCTGGCGGCCCAATGAGATACGAGAGCATTTTCCGGCAGCGGTATGTCTCGCCTAGATCGGGGCCCGAGTTCGGAGAATGGGGATCGCCGGATCGAATGTGCGAACCGAAGTTCGTCCCGGACGTGTTTGATTAGTTCGGGGACGGCAATGCGATCGCCGGTGTTGCCGCGCCGGCTCCAGGACCGGTCAGGGCGCTGTTCGATCACAGCCCAAGTCGCATCAACCCCAAGTTCGGCTTCGATGTCCTCGATCATCGCAATCACATCAGGGTAGCTAAGCAGCGCTGTTGGAACGATGTAACAACGGAGAATGGTGTCTTCAGGGACTTTCAACGGAAGCGAGATCTCGCCGAAACGGCGGTGTAGGGACATTTCTGTCTCGAAACTCCAGCGCTGCCATGTGCCGCCTTCTGGCGCAGCATCATTGAGCTTCTGAAGCCTTCCCTTCTCTACTGCTTGAGCTAGATTGCCCATGACGAGAATGTCGAGGTAAGGGCAGTCATCGCGGATTGTATACCAGGTGCCCGATTGCCACTCGAATTCAGCAGGCAATCCATCCTCACCCATAACGCGCACGGATTGGAGCTGAGCCCTGTCTACTGCCATGGAGAGACGAAACCTAATCGTGACTGTTGCCGCGCCAACTTGAGGCGACGGCGGGTTCTCGCGAGATCGTCCATTCCATCTAATAGGTGTTCAAGCGCGTCAAGCGCGGGCTGGACTTGATCAAAAGCACCGGACAACTTCACAAGGATGCGACTTGCTAGGATTCTGTCAACTAGGTCGGTTCTGCTGAGCAAATCCTTGCCTGTCAGATCCAGACGATGGTGAAGGCCGAGAAGTGCCCTGACATCCGACAGAGCTCGTCGAGATGGAAGCAAGTCGTGACGCAGATCGTTCTCAAGAACAGCGACGTTCAATGCCTTCAGAACGGTATCGATTCTTGGATCGGTATTGGCGCCGTCGACCGTTGCGACGGGAAGACCCGGCAATGTCGGGAGCGATCCGAAATCAGGTAGCCCAATCGGGCTCTCGGCATCCCAGGAGACTTGCTCCAGCTCAAGGAGAAAGCAGCGGTCGATCACTTTGGGTGACGGTGGACGTGAAGAGTCATCGACGTTCATCGTGCCAAGCACGCGGCATGGGGCGATTTGCCTGGTTGGCGAGATCGACCCCCGACCACCATCAAGGGCATGAAAAACTCGGGACAGATAGTATTCCGGCCGGGTGAGGTTGAACTCGTCGAATAGGACGATGTGGGATTGACTTTGATTGTCGAATAGGGCGCTCAGCAGGCCCTGATCAGAGAACAGGGCGTCGTCGTTCTCCCAATGAGCCTGGACAGCAACCTCGTGGAACGTTTTGCCTGGCAGCATACCGAGGATGCGCGCGATCGTCCGAACCAGAGTCGATTTTCCGCAGCCCGGCGGCCCTGCAAGAAGGACGATCGGGCGGACAGCGAGCGCGAGGAGAGCGACGACGATGTCGTCAAACCGCTGATGGGGAGCCGCCGACTTCAGCGCATCGCGCAATTCTTCGAGAGCGTAGGAGAACTGCGCATCCGGAATCCGGGTGCCCCACTCAAAAACATCTCCTCGCTTAAGCGACGCTGATACGGCAAACGGCGAAGATGCAGGCGGCGTCGGGAAAAACGGCGCCGCATCTTCATCGGCAGGCTTGTCGTAATCATCAGCCTGTGTTTTGACCGCCTGCTCGCCTGCCGTGTCGCTATTTGCATTTGCTCGCTGATCGTTCGGATCTCGCCCCGCGGACTCTTGATCGGCGACCGATGATCTCTGATCGCTCTCCGCGTCTGCAGCGAAGAAAACGGCGTTGTCCGCGGTTGGCGACTGCGAGACAGGGAGCAGTTGCTCGTCGTCAAGTCCGTCCCGAACGATGCGCTCAAGCTCCTCCGCAGATACCCATCCGCGATCGGCGGTCAGAGCGACGATCTTGGACATTCCGAGGTCGAGAACGACGTCTTCCGTCTCATCGACAGCCAATGTCCCCGGCTTCAGCTCTCCATCGAAAGGATTGAGAGCGGCTTCCTCGCGCTTCCGGTACGAGCCGGCATCGATCCAAAGAGTGGACTTGGTGTCACGCACTTGTTCGGAATGGACCGTCGCCCGTTGAGTGCCGGGATTCCATTCGACGCTCATCTTGCCCGGTGATTGTTCGACCGCCAAGTTCTTGAACGGACGACCCTTTCGCGCTTCCCGGTCGGCCGCCCCGCCGGGCATCAAGCGCATTCTCGGTCGTGACCCTGCCGCCAGCAAAGGGAGACCATCAATCGGCCTGATCCCGCCGTCATCAATAAACGGGTCGTTCGGATCCAGTATCGTTACCTTTTCTTCGGCTTCCGCCGACTGCTTGATGCCGATAAGGAGCGGATAAGGAAGCGTCGATTCAAGCGCGGGTTTTGCGTGGGCGCCCCCTTGCTCGTCGGGGTCGCGTAGCCGCGGAGGGGCGTAGTTGTGCAGCCTGTGGGCAAGACCGCCGGCCGCAGCCGCGATCGCGAAGGAGGTACCGACGTGAAGCACCGCCGGCCGTCGGCCATCGGGGAAGAACGACGAGAGCATCGCGTCATCGAAACCTGGGAGAAGACTTGTTCCGCCAGCCAGAAGGATAATGTCGATAAGACGGTGCGCATCCTCCGGGCCGGCCACATTGCGCTCGCTCAGCCGGGGCTGGCTCTTTCTTTTAGCGTCGGGTGTGTTCGTCTGGTTATCGTAAAGACGGCCGCACAGCCTCTGAAATAGAGGTTCAAGCGAGCTTGCGAGAGTTTGGGAAACGGTGCGAAGTCTGTCTTGCGTGATCACCATAGGCGGACGGCCTGGAGGTACATCGATGGCGACATCCTCGCGGGTCCGGCTCGCACGGATTTTCGCTTGCTCGATTGCGCGAAGGATCCGATCGTGGCTCTCGTGGTCCTCTCTGCCCCTTTCGGGACGGGGATCCGGGACGCCCAGCGAACGTGCAAGCTGATTGTCGACCCACCGCCCGGCGTGGAAATCGCTATCGCCACGCAGCGCCCGGATGCGTTGATCGCGCTGTGCTCCTGTCGCATCCAGTTCGACGATCGTCTGATCCCTGCGGCTTATGACTGCGGTCATGTTCGCGGTCGAAGCGCCGACGTCGAGCACGAGGATGACGTTGTTCGTACCGCTCTCAAGCTTCAGCGTACGTTTAAGGAGACGGAAGTATTCCGCAACCATCTCAGGTTCGGGGATGATCGTTACGTCTGGAAGCGCCGCCTCAACAGCGTCCTTGTAGCGCGTGCGCGTTTTGTCGTCGCCGATAGACGGCATCAACGCGTATTTGCGACGCTGGCGATATTCGGCAGGCAATTTTTCGAGAATCTTTCGCAAATAAGCGCGGAAGACCTCTTCTCGGTCCAACTCCCGAAATGCGGTTCGATGATCCGTGATATCGAAATACATCTTACGTACGGGTTCGCTGCCGTGCAGCATCCAGTCCTTGATGTCATCGATCCGGAAGACCCACTCGGCGCCTGCCGGCTCATCTAATTCCAGTGTCCACAGCTTACGATCCATGACTTTCGGATCGGCAACGATGAAACAGGTCGACGGCCGGTACGGATGCTTTCCGTTCTGGAGCAAGAACTTAAACGCGGTTTCTGACATGCGGCGATCTTGCTTTGCGGTGCGACGGGCGTGCGGGGATGTCTCGGAGGCTTCATAGCCTTACCGAATGTGAAGCAACGATGACTTGTTCAGGGCATGGTGGCAATCGAATTAGGAGGGGGAGACGGTGCGACGATAGTCGGATCGATCGGACCAATCGTCGCTCAAGCAGTAACTTAGCGATGATTCTTGCCGCCAAGCAGTCCAGGAGATATTTGAAAAGTATTGGAGAGTAGTTGGTGTGTTCGGTTTTCCTATAAACCGTGGCAATTCCTCTGCGGCGCCTCTTTCGCAACCGAAACGTTTCGTCCACACGCTCCTAATTGATTTCTATGGGGGCGAGTTGAAAGCGATGAAGCGATCCACATCTGGGGTGATTACAGCGGCCTGTTCGGCAGCTTTTCTTATCTTGCCAGCATTCGGTTGTGCCGGCTCGTCGGAGCAAGCGTTCGTGCAGACGGTGCTGCCCTCAGTGAAGATGGATTCGCCGAATAGGCCCACAGCAACCGCCCGGATCAGACAGCGCGCCTCGACCGCTCGGGTTACGCGGCGCACTCCTCAAGGTCCAAGGCCAGTCGATGTCAGTGTTGCGGTTGCGACAGGTGCGGGAGCGAATGCTGGGGAGCGCGCAAATGGGCCAGTCAACGGGTATGTTGCGACGCGCTCGTCAGGAAGGCTTCCAATCTGGCAACCGCGTAGCAATTCGAAAAACACGCTCTTCACCTTCTCGACTCGATCGAATTGGGTGGACGCGAGATCGCGACGCCGTCCACACCGAGGGAACGATCATCAAGCGCTAGAATATTGTTCTCAACATCGGGAAAGTTACTCCCGCCAGCGATAAAGACGTGCTCTGTGAACAGCATTTCGAGATCGCTGCGGACTTTCTCGATTGCAATGGGATCAGTCTTGCGGCCCAAGTGAACAGAGAAGGTGATCAACGAAGCTCTCCCGGATGCGGTGCGAGACCATGGATCCAAAGGTCCATGGCTCCTACCTAGACGCACGGATAGTTGAAGAAACGTGTCGCGCACGGTGACATCGGTGGGATGAAACATAGTCACCGATCGGAATGATATGCCAAGAGACGAGCGCGAGTTTGGAGTAGGTGTGCGCGTCAGGCTCAACCGTCTCGGCCTATCGCGAAGTCCCAAAATCGGACCAAGGTCGGGTGTGGTAGAAAGTGTGGGCCCGACCGGAAACACGATCAGGGTGCTCTTCGACACCGGTCGCGCATCTATCGCCATTCATAGATCTTACCTCGAGTTGTCGGCAGAGAATACCTGAAGCGTCAAACCGAAGCCGTGTCATCGGAGTTCGTCTGTGACCGCAACCGCTTTTGTTCTTGGACTATCTCGGCGATCGTCGTTTTCTCTAAAGTCTCGCGGAACGCCCTATCGGCACGGAGTATAACTTCGCCAATCACCTTGCTCTCAGGGACGGCGTCACTTTCCGAAAACTTTGCAGCCCGGTTGCAGAACGACAAAACGGGCCCTTCGATTGCAACGAAGACATCAAGAAGTGTAACCGCACTCGCGGGGCGTGCCAAGCGGTAGCCACCGCCCGCGCCGGATTGCGCACGAAGTATTCCGGCGGCGGCCAACGACCGCAGATGTTTCAGTAGGTAACTTGAGGACAGTCCGTGGTGTGCGGCCAGTGCGTAGCCGGACAAACGTGTTTCCGGGTCCCTTTCAGCGAGATGCGTTAAGCAGCCGATCGCTTGTGTGAAGCTGGTTGCGATTTTCATCGTACTGGCTTGGCATAGCGATCCGGAAGTCGTAGCGGTTCCCAGAATCCCAGTTCCCGGAGAATCTCAAAGAATACAGCCTCGACGTCTTCCCGCTCTGAAGGGAGCTGAGCCAAACTTATGCGAACGTCGGTGCAAGTCTCGTGGAGGTCGATGGCCGGTACAGCGCGGTCCCTAGCCCAAGTGCTGGCAATGAACGTGTGCTCGGGGAAGCGTGCTTCAAGGACGCTCGTGACCTTTTCGCAAACCTCGGTATGATCGGGGAGGGAGAGGCTGTAGGCGAGCGTCATCAACTGAAATTCCATGACGATGTCGCATCTTGCACCTTGAAAATCCTGGGCGCACGGACGTCGCGGCCACTCGGCAGGTCTGGGGTGTTCCGGCCGAGCGGTGATTCTTCGACAGGCTTCCGCCACTCCGGATGAAGCGCCGCACATTCGCTGTTTCGGGAGCGCCCGAAATTTGCATCGATCTTCGACTGAGTGGGCACAATCGCCATCGTGATGGCGACGCCGATAAACGTGGCTATCATTTTGCCTCCTCGTTCACATCGCAGGAATGTAATGATAGCGATCGTCAGAAGCACCTAGACTGGGGGATATGAAACTTGCCAGTCAGTATCGTTTGCGAGTTTGGGGCTCGCGGTGAAGCCGCACTGTTGGGTCCCCAATCAGTTCAGCTCTTAGCCGCCGGAGTAAGACGGAAGCTGATACCCATCCGGTTGAACGCGTTCATGGCGGCGATGGTGATCGTGAGATCTACAAGGTCTTTCGAATCGAAAGCTGCAGAGGCTGCGGCATATGCCTCGTCCGAAGCGTGCGTCTCGCTTACGCGTGTCACTTCTTCGGCCCATGCCAGTGCTGCACGCTCCTGATCCGAGAACAGGTAGGCGGCTTCGTCCCACACCGGAACCAGCATAACCTTCTCGACGGACATGCCGCCCTTCATCAGGTCACGCGCGTGAATATCAATGCAGTGTGCGCATCCGTTAATCTGGGATACGCGCAGGAAGACGAGATGGATGAGTTGGGAGGGCAGGTTAGTGGCGGTCGTGACATAGTGGTGGATGCCGCCAAGGGCCTTGGCGCCCTGTGGAGCAGCTTCGAACCAGTTCAGACGGGTCATTACGATCTTTCCTGCGTTGATGTCCCAGCCGTATCAAACACAGGCTGTGATTGATATTGAAGCGGCCAAGCCCAGGCGGATGCATTCCCCCGGCCGATGGCCATTTAGTGCGGCCATAGGCCGCTGAAAACCTAGACCGTGGGATAGGTGTGTGTTCTCTCGCGCGGGATTACTTCGAGACGGCCAACTGGAATGGCGACGCGATGGCGAAGGTGGAAGTGCTTTCGAGGGTGTTTCGGACTGAGCGGGACTGGCTTCCAGCGAACTTCGCGTTGACGCAGCGAGAAGTGTAGCCGATCGGGCGTTCCGAGGCAGCCACAAAATTCATTATTCGTCCATGGTGAGAAGGCACGCTCGACGCTTCGCTGGCTGTATCTAGCGGCTGTCGTTACAAGGAGGTCAAAACGGAGACAATCTGTCGCGACACTTTGGATGGCGGTGTGTCGGGTCGACAGTGCAGACACTTGTTGATCTGTCGCTAACACGTATGGAAGAGGATCGATTTGGAGACCATCGGCCGTGATCTCAACGAGATGCAGAGAGTGCCGCTCTCGCCATCCCATGTTGACGCTCTGCGCGCAAAGGGCAGAACCGTCCACTATGCGGCAGGGACGTTCCTGGTTCAGCCGGGCGACGCGGTAGAGTGGTTTCTCTACGTCGAGGATGGCGAGATCGAAGTCGTCAATCCCTTCAACGGCGAACGACTGGTGCCGTCGACGCTCGGCCCGACCCAGTTCATGGGCGAGATCTCCATGATGGGCGGAGGCGTATGGTCGATGCCCATGCGAGCGGCTTGCGACACGCGCGTCTTGGAAGTGCCGCGCGTCGAATTGCTGGCGCTTATGTCTGACATTCCCGAAATGTCCGACATCATAATCACGGTGTTTGCGGCGCGCAGGCGGAGGCAGTTAGAGAACCGCTTCGGAACGCTGGTCCTGATCGGCGAGGAGGAAGATCGCAACATGCGCCGGATCGCGGATTTTGCCAGCCGCAACCGGGTGCCTTACGCCTCGCATGCGCTCGGCAGCCCCGAGGCGGAGCATGTCTGCGCGTCGGCTGGCGTTCCTGCCGACAATCCCGCGGTGATCTTCGGCCGCGCCGTCTTGAAGGGCACGCCCTCGACGGAGGAGATCGCTCGACTTTTCGGTCTCAATTACGATCTCACCGACGAGGATGCTTTCGACGTCGTCATCGTCGGAGGTGGCCCGGCAGGGGTATCAGCCGGCGTATATGCGGGTTCCGAGGGACTGAACGCGTTGGTCGTCGAGGATACCGCGATCGGCGGGCAGGCAGGCCAGAGCAGCCGGATCGAGAACTACATGGGCTTTCCAACCGGTATTTCCGGCGCCGACCTCGTGTGGCGAGGCGAAGTCCAGGCGATGAAATTCGGTACTCGTTTCGTGATGCCTCGCCGGGTTGTCAGCCTGGAGACATTGCCCGGCCGACAGTTCTGCGCGACGTTCGACAACGGGCAACGAGTGCGGGCTGGTGCCGTCGTCATTGCGACGGGCGTCCAGTACCGGCGTCTTCCAATAGAGAGGCTCGCCGAGTTCGAGGGGGCCGGCGTCTACTACGCCGCCACCGAGAACGAGGCGCGGCACTGCAAGAACGCCGACGCCATCGTCATCGGCGGCGGCAATTCGGCGGGGCAGGCGGCGATGTATCTGAGTCGCACCGCGCGACACGTTCGGCTGGTCGTGCGAGGCTCCTCGCTGGCCGCGTCCATGTCGAGCTACCTGTCACGGAGGCTAGAGGCCGATCCGGCAATCACCATTGAATACGGTGCGGAGGTGGTCTCGCTCGATGGCGGCGACCGCTTGCGCAGTGTCGAGATCCGGAATGTGCTCGACGGAACCGTTCGCTCCCGGTCGACGTGTGCCGTGTTCGTCATGATCGGCGCCAGGCCCAATACGGATTGGTTGTCAGGCATGGTCGATCTAGATCCCCACGGTTTCATCCTCACCGGAACGCAGGCGAACACGGAATCCCCGTACGCGACATCGAAGCCGGGCGTCTTCGCCGTAGGGGATGTGCGCGCCGGGTCCGTGAAGAGGGTGGCGTCGTCGGTCGGAGAAGGATCCGTCGTGATTTCTAGGGTCTGGCAGCATCTGAACGGCTGAACTCGTTCAGCGGTTAGGGCGGCGGCCGGCCTCCGGTCATAGCTAGGTTCGCGTGATATACACCAACGCGGTTAATCTCGCGATCTCTCAGATCTGGAGGTTTCGATCGCGCCCCTCGTGGCCTGTCTCGATCTACCTTTTTCGTCCCAACGGCACGCCAGGCGATTATCAATCATTTCAAGAATGGCCTTCGAAACTTGGCTCTCTGAATTTCCTTCTGCTCCCTAAGCTCCGCTGAATGGACATGCCGAAGTTGTTGGGGAAGCCCGTGCAATTGTTGTGCGTGCAAATCCTGCATCAAACCTACACCTACGGATAGTTGTAATGTCACGGCTCATTTTCGATTGTCTCAGCGTTAGTAGGCATCACCTGCACCAGACAAGTATGCGTCTTAGTAACCCGACGCGCTCTAGTCGCACGGCCATGTGGAAGAAATAAATCCGACGGCGATAATTGCACCGGTCGCGTAGGGGATGATGGACACCGTCGCTGGCCGACGTGAACAGTCCGCCGCTTTCTAGTCAAAGCGAACTTGCTGGGACCGTTCTCGTTTTGGAACGTCGCCTACTGGAGATGATCCGATGGACGCCAAACTTCGATTGAACCGCAGATATTTCGTCGCCGGCGGTATCACATCGCTCGCGGCCTCTGCTACTCAGTCTGTTTCGGCTCTTGCCGAAGGACAGACGTCCCCTGGTGCTAGATCAAACGACAAGCCATTCGGCCCGCTGAGGCGCATAAATGCTGGTGTCTTGAGCGTCGGATACATCGCACTTGGATCGGAGAGCGGCGACCCCGTCATTTTACTTCATGGATGGCCCTATGATGTCCATGCTTTCAGCGAGGTGGCGCCGATCCTGGCCGACCAAGGCTTTCGTGTAATTGTTCCTCACCTCAGGGGATATGGCGAGACGCGCTTCCTCTCGAGCGACACCATCCGTAACGGGCAGCAAGGCGCTCTTGCCACCGATGTCGTCGATCTGATGGATGCGTTGAAGATAGAAAAGGCACATCTCGCCGGCTTTGATTGGGGTGCACGCAGCGTCAACGCTGTAGCGGCGATCTGGCCGGGACGCGTCAAATCGTTGGTTTCGGTGAGCGGATATCTCATAGGAAGTCAGAACTCGAACAAGACGCCGCTACCGCCCAAAGCCGAACACGAATGGTGGTACCAATACTACTTCGCCACAGAGCGCGGTCGTCTAGGGTACGCAAAATATCGACATGAGTTTGCGAGACTTATCTGGCAACTCGCATCCCCGAAGTGGAAGTTCGACGATGAAACTTTCGGGAGAAGTGCCGCATCCCTCGATAATCCAGATCACGTGGATATCACGATCCACAATTACCGCTGGAGACTTGGGGTGGTGGATGGAGAAAGAAAATATGATGATCTGGAACGCAAACTTGCGGCGTTTCCGTCGATCGACGTACCGACGATCACGATGGAGGGCGACGCGAACGGAGCGCCTCATCCGGATCCCAATGCCTATGCAAAGAAATTCACGGGGCAGTTCTCACATCGCCTCATCACCGGAGGTGTCGGCCACAACTTGCCTCAGGAAGCTCCCAAGGCTTTTGCTACCGCGATCATAGACGCAGCGCGTCTCTGAAGGACCATGCCGCACCGGGGCAAAGTGTCGGCTCTGCGAGTTCTGGCGTTCGTCGGGCGCCCGAGCGATGCCTTCCCGCAACACTGAGCGGATAGAGGAGATATACTATCGCCAAGCTATTTCGATGTCCGAAGCGGTCGTCACTACCCTCGCGACGTGCCGCACTGGTGCTCGGATGAGCGACTCCCGTTGCTTGTCACGCGGGAATCTTCCTGGGGTGAAAGTGACTTTATCCAAAAATCAAAGCGAATTTTCGCGCACCGTTGCGTACTACTTTTTGCGGCAATTTGCAGCATCCCCGCTCGCCGCTATGTACAGGCAATATGCCCTTAAGTTGTGCGAGCACGAGGCGAAAGATGCACGATGACGAGGATGCGCGTCGCGACAAGCTGACGGCCTTGGAAGACGGACTTTGCGATCTACAGATATTGGCAGTCGAAGCTGAGTTGGAGATGACCTCCGCGCTCCTGCGGATGGCAATACTCGACGTGAGGCAGGCGATGGTATTTCAGAAAAAGCTGGACGGGTGAATGAGCCCGCCGTCTCAGCACCAATCGGTGCAGCGGCGCTATACTACCGAGCGAAGGATCTTAAAAATCGGAGAAACCGTAGACGATCCCAATGAGGCCAAATTGGGTGACGCTAGGATATCATCGAGCGAAGTGGCAGGACGCTCAAAGATCTGTCGGCTTGGTAGACTCGACCAGCAGATGGCCTCTAGATCTCCCCTGGTAGTAGGCAAGAACATATAGCCGCAGCGCAGATGAGAGATTGCCGTTGTTACGGCTCTTGTCGATCTCCGAGCCGAGATCCGACAGCGTCATTGAGCGCTCCGCTGCAATCTCCTTCAGGGCGGACCAAAATTCGTCCTCAACACTGACACTGGTTTTATGCCCGTTGAGAAGGATCGACCGCTTCCGTACTGGCGATTTCATGGCGTTAACAGCATCTCTCCCTAATGATATTTTAGGCTAGATTCGCATGTGACGCGGCCGGCGGTCAACTCGATCCCGGTTTTTCGCAGCACATCTTCGAGGACATGCAGCCGCAGACCTGATGGGACATCGAGGGGATGTTGCTGTCCGACCCGATGCACGAGAGTCGGTAGGGAAATATCCAGCTCGACAGCGATATCTTCGAGGCAGTCCCAGAACTGTTCCTCCAGGACAATTGAGATGTGTCGACCTGCGACAGTGAATGTCCTGCGTTCCATTTGCCTGCGCGCCCCGTGATGCAGGTCAGAGACTAGCCCCATTCACCTTGTCGCAAAACCTCGCTACCGCGCCGCACTGCCATGCGATTTCAAGCGCGTACAACAATGCGTACTGAATGGTAAGCCTCGAGAGCTTGAGAACCTGAAGTAGGATCGCCACACCGATACGGAGCACGCGCGGCTGACTGCCGAGCGAAAGCGGCGGTGGGACATCAGGCGCGAAAATTCAGTGTCGCTGGAGAGACGAGGACTCGGAAAAACTTGGGGCGACCCACACGGTGAACTATAAGGATGTTCTCGATTGGTACCGTCCGATCCGCGAACTGACCGGCGGTCGCCGCCGACTTCATCATGGAAGTCGGAGGAGCGAGCACGTTGATCGAAAGCCTGAAGTCCGTCCGCATGGAGGGACATATCGCGGTTATCGGCGTGCCACCGGCGAAACTCTCCGCTTCGGTGATGATCGCAACCGCGGCGAAGGTGCAGGGCTTGTCGTTGGTTCCCGGGAAAATATTCGAGGCGATATGCCGAGTGCTGATGCTGCACCGCATCCGGCCGGTGGTCGACCGTGTGCGCCCATGGACCGATGCCCGATTTCCCGTAAAGGAGATGGCGCGCGGCAGCCACTCGGCAAGATCGTGCTGACCTTCGGATGGTAGCGATTCCGCGGTCGTATGGATGAAAAGGTTACTCATCGCGCTTGAGGAGAAGTTGTCGCCCTGGCAGGTTCTCGACTAAAAGTGCCAGAAGACGCACTGGCGGCCCGATCGCCTGGATTATACGGCATGGCTCTTACATCGCCGGCGCCGCCGTCGCAGTACGACTTTTCACCTGAGCACTACCAATCGGAACGCGCATCAACGGAGCCGCTCTTTCTCGTCGGGAGTTGGTTCGGGACGCCATTCCCAACCGCCAGCTTTATATTCATAGAACCCTACGCTGTCCTTCAGTGTCGCTTCCAGCCGCTATGACGGGCACACTGTTGCTTGGCGCGCTCAGTTGCTCGCCAGCCTTCGGCCCATTCACGCAGCGGCCAGCGTAGTTCTCTGCCATTACAATTCCCGGGATTTTGCCGACACGAACACGTTTCACGCACGTCTGTCGCGTGGATTCGAGGGTTCAGAAAGTACAGGATATAATAGGCCCTGCCGAAATGGGGCACACGCCGAGAACAGGTTAGATTGCCACGCGTACCGATGCGTTGCTGTCGCGACGAGAAACCGGCAAAACCGCCGCGTCCATCATCCCCGTTATGGCCGGTTGACACCCG
>JAEXYH010000085.1 GCA_023451735.1 Pseudomonadota bacterium
ATATGACGCCAAGGGCCTGCTGATCGCGGCGATCGAGGACCCCGACCCGGTGATTTTCCTCGAACCCAAACGGCTTTATAACGGCCCCTTCGACGGGCATCACGAGCGCCCGGTAACGCCATGGTCGAAACATGAACTCGGCGACGTGCCGGACGACTATTACTCGATCCCGATCGGCAAGGCGGAGGTGCGTCGGCAAGGCTCGGCAGTCACCGTAATAGCCTATGGCACGATGGTGCACGTAGCGCTGGCCGCCGCCGAAGATATCGGTATAGATGCCGAGGTGATCGATCTCAGAAGTCTTCTTCCGCTCGATCTCGATGCGATTGTCAAATCGGTTTCCAAGACCGGGCGCTGCGTCATAGTCCACGAAGCAACGCTTACCTCCGGATTTGGCGGCGAGATCGCGGCGCTTGTGCAGGAACATTGCTTCTATCATCTGGAAGCGCCCGTCATGCGTGTCGCAGGCTGGGATACGCCCTACCCGCATGCGCAGGAATGGGATTATTTTCCCGGTCCCGCCCGCGTCGGGCGCGCTCTGACCGACGTCATGGAGGCCTGAGCGATGGGCGAATTCACCATCAAGATGCCCGATGTCGGCGAAGGTGTTGCCGAGGCCGAGCTTGTGGAATGGCTGGTGAAGGTCGGCGATCCCGTACGGGAGGACATGGCGGTCGCCGCCGTGATGACCGACAAGGCAACGGTGGAAATTCCCACCCCCGTCAGCGGAACCGTCATCTGGCTTGGCGGTGAGATCGGCGACACGATCGCAGTCAGGGCACCGCTGATCCGGATCGAGACGGAGGATAGCGGCGCCGAAGCTGCGGCTCAACAACCGAACCCGGAGGCGATGAAGACCGACGAGACGAAGGCCAAACAGGTCGAGCCTGTCGAACGCTCCAAGAAGCCGGTCCCATCCGCGACCTCACCGGCGCCGCCTCCCTCCCCGCGGCTATCGCCCGATATGGACAAGCCGCTGGCGGCACCTTCGGTGCGGCTTCTGGCACGCGATACCGGCATAGACCTGCGCCAGATACACGGAACAGGTCCGGCCGGTCGTATCTTGCGCGACGATATCGAGCAGTTTCTCGCCCAAGGCAAGGATGCGCCGCCAGTGCAGCAAGGCCTTGTGAAGAAGACCGCGAAAGAGGAGATAAAGCTCACCGGCCTTCGCCGCCGTATCGCCGAAAAAATGACGCTTTCCACCTCGCGGATTCCGCATATCACCTATGTGGAGGAGGTCGACGTGACGGCGCTGGAGGAGTTGCGCACGACGATGAACGGCGCGCGCAGACCCGACCAGCCGAAACTCACGCTGCTCCCCTTCTTGATGCGGGCGCTGGTGAAAGCAGTGTCAGAGCAACCGGACGTCAATGCAACATTCGATGACGATGCCGGTATCCTGACCCGGTCCGGCGCGTTGCATGTCGGCATCGCCACCCAGACACCCTCCGGCCTTACCGTGCCGGTCGTCAGGCACGCAGAGGCCCGCAGCATCTGGGATTGCGCAGCGGAAGTGAACCGGCTGGCGGAATCCGCCCGTTCCGGCACCGCCACGCGCGATGAGCTGACCGGCTCGACCATCACCATCAGTTCACTCGGCGCACTCGGCGGCATCGTCTCGACGCCGGTCATCAATCATCCCGAAGTGGCGATCGTCGGCGTCAACAAGATCGCCACCCGCCCGGTCTGGGATGGCGCGCAATTCGTGCCGCGCAAGATGATGAACCTCTCATCCAGCTTCGACCACCGCATCATCGATGGTTTCGACGCGGCGACCTTCGTCCAGCGCCTGCGCGTGCTGCTCGAAACTCCAGCCCTGATCTTTATTGAGGGGTGAGTCATGAAAGAGATTTCCTGCAAGCTTCTCGTCATCGGCGCCGGACCCGGCGGTTATGCCTGCGCCATCCGCGCCGGCCAGCTCGGCATCGATACGGTCATCGTCGAGGCGGCCAAACCCGGCGGCACCTGCCTCACCATCGGCTGTATCCCTTCCAAGGCACTGATCCACGCGGCAGAGGTTTTTGATGCAACACGGCGGATGGCGGTAGGCGGAAATACCATGGGCATCCACGTCGCGGCCCCGTCGATCGAACTCATCGGAACCATGGCCTGGAAGGATCGCATCGTTGGCCGGCTGACCAGCGGCGTCTCCGGCCTGTTGCAGAAAGCCCGCGTAAAAATCGTTTCCGGCCGCGCCCGCTTTCGCGACGGCAAGACGGTGGAAGTGGAAACCGAAACCGGCCAGCAGATTGTTCGCGCAGAAATCGTGGTGATCGCCACCGGCTCCGACCCGGTCGAGCTTGCCGCCCTGCCCTTCGGCGAGCAGGTCATTTCATCGACCGAAGCGCTGTCACTCATGGAGGTGCCGAAAAGGCTCATCGTGGTTGGCGGCGGTTATATCGGGCTGGAACTCGGCACCGCCTTCGCCAAGTTCGGTTCCGAGGTGATCGTGGTGGAGGCGACGGCACAGGTTCTGCCCATTTACGATGCCGATCTGGTCAAGCCGGTAACACGTAGGCTGACGGACCGCGGCATTAGGCTTTTCACCAACACCAAAGCGATCGGGCTTTCCGAAAAGGGTGATGCGCTGATAGTCGAAGGACCGGATGGAAGGCAGGAACTGCCGGCAGACCATATCCTCGTCGCAGTTGGGCGCCGACCGCGCAGCGTCGGGTCCGGGCTTGAAGACCTCGACCTCGATCGATCCGGTCCATACCTGCGTATCGACGATCGCTGCCGCACCTCGATGCGTGGCGTCTATGCGATCGGCGATGTCACCGGCGAGCCGATGCTGGCGCATCGCGCCATCGCGCAGGGTGAGATGGTGGCGGAGATCGTTTCCGGGAAAAAGCGCGCCTGGGACAAGCACTGCATCCCGTCGATCTGCTTCACCGATCCGGAAATCGTCAGCGCTGGCCTGTCACCGGCCGAGGCACGCGCCCAGGGTTATCAGGTCAAGATCGGGCAATTCCCTTTCACCGCCAATGGACGCGCCATGACGATGCAGGACGAAGACGGTTTTGTGCGGGTGGTGGCGCGGGCCGATACCAATCTCGTGCTCGGATTGCAGGCCGTCGGGTCAGGCGTATCGGAACTTTCCGCGGCATTTTCGCTAGCGATCGAGATGGGCGCCCGGCTGGAGGATATCGCCGGCACGATCCATGCCCATCCGACACGCAGCGAAGCCCTGCAGGAAGCGGCACTGAAGGCGATGGGGCACGCCCTGCACATCTGAACGGAATGGCTATCTGGGAGGAGGCCCGATGACTCAAATGGATTTTGGCCTGAGCGACATGGCCCTATCGATCCGCGAAACGACACAGCGTTTTGCGCGCGAACGCATTGCGCCAATCGCCGCCGAGATCGATGCGAAAGATCGCTTCCCCATTGAAATCTGGCCGGAAATGGGCGTACTCGGACTGCATGGCATCACGGTTGCGGAAGAGGATGGCGGGCTCGGGCTGGGGTATCTGGAGCATGTCATCGCCTGCGAGGAGGTGAGCCGCGCCTCGGCCTCCGTCGGCCTGTCCTACGGGGCGCATTCCAACCTCTGCATCAACCAGATTTCACGCTGGGCAACGCCTGAACAGAAGGCGAAATATCTCCCTGGCCTGATTTCCGGTGAGCATGTCGGCAGTCTTGCCATGTCCGAGGCGGGAGCAGGATCCGATGTCGTCTCCATGCGGCTGCGGGCAGACAAGGCCGATGGTGGTTTTCGCCTCAACGGCACTAAATTCTGGATCACCAATGCACCTTACGCGCGAACCCTCGTCGTCTACGCCAAGACGGAACCTGACGCCGGATCGAAGGGCATCACCGCTTTCCTCATCGAGAAGGATTTTCCCGGTTTTTCCATCGGCCAGAAGATCGACAAGGTCGGCATGCGCGGCTCGCCAACGGCCGAACTTGTATTCCAAGATTGCTTCGTACCTGAAAAGAACGTCATGGGGCCGCTGAACGGTGGCGCGAAAGTGCTGATGTCCGGCCTCGATTACGAGCGGGTTGTGCTATCCGGCATCCAGCTCGGCATCATGCAGGCCTGCCTGGATGTCGTCCGGCCTTACCTGCGTGAGCGAAAACAGTTCGGCGTGCCGATCGGCAATTTCCAGCTGATGCAGGCCAAGATCGCCGACATGGTCGTGGCGCTGAACTCCGCCCGAGCCTATGTCTATGCCGTCGCCCGAGCCTGCGACGCGGGCCACACGACCCGGCAGGATGCCGCCGGTGCGATCCTCCATGCCTCCGAAAGCGCCGTGAAGGTGGCTGAACAGGCGATTCAGGCACTTGGCGGCGCGGGCTATACGAAGGACTGGCCCGTGGAGCGTTTCTGGCGCGACGCCAAGCTGCTCGATATCGGCGCCGGCACCAACGAAGTGCGCCGGATGCTGATTGGCCGCGAGGTAATCGGTGCGGGAGGCAATGACTGATGCCTCCGATCCGCACCACGCTCGACCGCAACTCCGATGGCTTTAAGACTAATGAAGTGCATAATCGTGCACTTGCGGAGGAACTGCGGGCGAAAGTGGCGGCGGCAGCGCGCGGCGGATCAAAACGCCACCGCGAGCGCCATGTCTCGCGCGGAAAACTGTTGCCGCGTGACCGTATGCAGAGACTTCTGGATCCCGGCTCGCCCTTTCTGGAAATCGGCCAGCTTGCAGCAGGTGGCATGTATGGCGACGAAGCGCCCGGGGCCGGAATGATCGCCGGCATCGGCCGGGTATCGGGCCGCGAATGCATGGTCCTCGCCCATGATGCGACTGTGAAGGGTGGCGCCTATTTCCCGATGACAGTGAAAAAACATTTGCGGGCGCAGGAGATCGCTTCGGAAAACCGCCTGCCCTGCATCTATCTGGTGGATTCCGGCGGGGCCAACCTGCCGCATCAGGCAGAAGTCTTTCCGGATCGCGATCATTTCGGCCGGATTTTTTACAATCAGGCGCAGATGTCGGCGGCGGGCATCGCACAGATCGCCTGCGTGATGGGAAGCTGTACCGCCGGCGGCGCCTATGTTCCTGCCATGTCAGACGAGACGGTAATCGTACGCGATCAGGGCACCATCTTCCTCGCCGGCCCGCCGCTGGTGAAAGCCGCGACCGGCGAAGTGATTTCGGCAGAGGAACTCGGCGGCGCCGAAACCCATGGCCGAAAGTCCGGCGTTGTCGATCACGTTGCCGAGAATGACGAACATGCGCTCCTGATCGTCCGGGATATCGTCGCAACCCTCAATAGGCGGAAGATAGTCGATATTGAAATTACTACTCCGCGAGCTCCTCTGGTCGAGATCTCAGAGCTTTACGGCGTCGTGCCGCAGGATGTGCGTACGCCCTATGATGTGCGGGAAGTAATCGCCCGCATCGTCGACGGATCGGAACTACAGGAGTTCAAACCGCTCTACGGATCAACGCTCGTCTGCGGTTTTGCCCGTATCTGGGGCATTCCGGTCGCCATTCTGGCCAATAATGGCGTGCTGTTTTCGGAAAGCGCGCTGAAAGGCGCGCATTTCATCGAGCTTGCCTGTCAGCGCCGTATTCCGCTGCTGTTCCTGCAGAATATCTCGGGCTTTATGGTCGGCGGCAGATATGAGGCGGAAGGCATAGCAAAAAACGGCGCCAAGCTGGTCACGGCGGTCGCAACAGCTTCCGTCCCGAAAATCACCGTGCTGATCGGCGGCAGTTTCGGCGCCGGCAATTACGGCATGTGCGGTCGCGCCTACCAGCCGCGGTTTCTGTTTTCCTGGCCCAATGCACGTATTTCCGTCATGGGAGGCGAACAGGCGGCGTCTGTGCTCGCCTCCGTTCATCGTGATGCAGAAACATGGAGCACGGCGGAAGCGGAAGCCTTCAAGACCCCGATCCGGCAGAAATACGAGGACGAGGGCAATCCCTATTACGCAACGGCCAGGCTTTGGGACGATGGCGTGATCGACCCTGCCCAGACCCGCGATGTGCTGGGTCTTGCCTTTTCCGCAACGGTGAACGCGCCGATCCCCGAACGTGCGCAGTTCGGCGTGTTCCGAATGTGAGGAGGATGACTGGTGATTGAAAGCCTGCTGATCGCCAATCGTGGAGAAATCGCCTGCCGGATCATCCGTACGGCGCGCCGCCTCGGCATCCGCACGATCGCCGTCCATTCCGACGCGGACGCCGAAATGCCCTTTGTGCGCGAGGCGGATGATGCGGTGCACATCGGCCCGGCACCGGCACGCGAAAGTTATCTCAGGCAGGACCGCATTCTCGACGCAGCCCGGCAGAGCGGTGCGCAGGCTATTCATCCCGGCTATGGCTTTCTGTCGGAAAATGCCGATTTTGCAGAGGCTGTCACCGGCGCGGGCCTCGTCTGGATCGGCGCTCCACCCGCTGCCATCCGCGCCATGGGCCTCAAGGATGCCGCCAAGCAGCGGATGATCGCCGCGAACGTGCCGGTCACACCGGGTTATCTCGGCGAGAACCAGGATTCGGTCCGGCTTCAGCTGGAAGCGGAGGCGATCGGTTATCCGGTGCTGATCAAGGCTGTCGCCGGCGGTGGCGGCAAGGGCATGCGCAGGGTTAATGCGGCTGCAGATTTTTCCGCAGCACTCGAAAGCTGCCGGCGTGAAGCAGCCGCCTCCTTTGGCGACGACCGAGTGCTGATAGAAAAATACATCCTGTCACCCCGGCATATCGAGGTTCAGGTCTTTGGTGATACCTTTAGCAATATCGTCCATCTCTTTGAACGGGACTGCTCCTTGCAGCGCCGCCATCAGAAGGTGATCGAGGAGGCTCCCGCGCCGGGGATGGATGCGGCTACGCGGACAGCTGTCTGCAACGCCGCCGTCCAGGCAGCCAAAGCCGTGGACTATGTCGGAGCGGGCACGGTGGAGTTCATCGCCGACGCCTCGGAGGGACTGCGCGCCGACCGTATCTGGTTCATGGAAATGAATACGCGGTTGCAAGTAGAGCACCCGGTCACGGAAGCGATCACCGGGCAAGATTTGGTGGAATGGCAAATCCGTGTGGCATCAGGCGAGCCTTTGCCGTTGGAACAGGACGAGCTTTTTATCAACGGATGGGCGATGGAGGCCCGGCTTTACGCCGAAAATCCATCCAGCGGCTTCCTGCCTTCCATCGGCCGGCTGGAACACCTCCACCTCCCGCACGGCATACGCATCGACAGCGGCGTCGAGCAGAGCGGCGAAGTGACCGCCCACTACGATCCGATGATCGCCAAGCTGATCAGCCACGCCCCCAGCCGCCGAAAGGCCGCAGGCGTGCTTGCAGGAGCCGCTGCGGGCGTGGAGGTCTGGCCGGTGCGCACCAACGCTGCATTTCTTGCGCGGACGTTGAGGCATCCGGATTTTCTGGCGGGCGCTATTGATACCGGTTTCATCGAGCGCCATCTGGCGGATCTCGTGCCATCGGTCGAACCGGACAGGCGGGTATTGCAAGCTGCTGCTGTTGCACTCCTGCCAGCCGGGACACACGACCCATGGACCGCACTGACCGGTTTCCGTGTGAACGCTGAAGAATTTCGACAGGTGAATGTGGAAATCTGCGACCAGCTCCATGTGGTGACGCTCGACCATTTCCGGCACGGAAGCACCCGCAACTTGAACGGCGTTATCTTCCTCGATGGCGAGGCCTGGCCCTTCGGTCTGCCCCGCGCCGATCATGCCGGTGGCGGACAGAATCTCGCCGATGGCGCGATCATCGCCCCCATGCCCGGAACCGTGATTGCCATCCCGGTCAGACAGGGCGACCGTGTGTTGCGAGGACAACCGCTCGTCGTCATCGAAGCCATGAAGATGGAGCAAACGCTGAGCGCACCGTTCGACGGCATCGTTGCAGAACTCAGGGCATGCCCCGGCGCACAGGTGACGGAAGGTGTCCTGCTGGTGCGCATCGAAGGAGAAGACTAATGGCCGGACGCCACTTCGAGGACTGGACCATCGGGGACCGGATCTCCCACGAAGTTCGCCGCACGGTGACCGAAACGGACAATCTCCTCTTTTCCACCATGACCCATAACCCGCAGCCGCTGCATCTCGATGTCGAGGCCGCGAAAGCGAGTGAATTCGGCCAGATCATCGTCAATGGCACCTTCATATTCGCGCTGATGGTAGGGCTTTCCGTCAGCGAGACCACGCTCGGCACGCTGGTCGCCAATCTCGGTTACGATAAGCTGGTAATGCCGAAACCGGTCTTCATCGGCGACACGATGCGGGCAGAAACGGAAGTGGCCGACCTGAAGGAGAGCCGCTCGCGGCCCAAGGCCGGTATCGTCACCTTCCGCCACGAACTGATCAATCAGCGCAACGAGATCGTCTGCCAATGCCTGCGCACGGCGCTCCTCAGCCGGAGGCCGACATGAGGTTGCGTTCGTTGCTTTTCGTGCCCGGAGACAGGCCCGAGCGGATGGAAAAGGCACTCGGGCTTGATGCCGATGCGTTGATCATCGACCTGGAGGATGCCGTTGCGTATGAGGCAAAACCGGCGGCAAGACAGATGACTGCGGCGTTCCTGCGCACGGCCAAGCGGAGGGCCATGCTCCTGATACGCGTCAATCCGCTCGACAGCGGGCTGATCGACGACGATCTGGCAGCGGTGTTCGATGCAAAACCCGATGCACTCGTCCTGCCCAAAGCGGAAGGAGCAGCAAGCGTCGAGGCGCTGGCGACCCGCGCCCCTGGCATTCCCATCCTGCCGATCGCCACGGAAACACCCGCGGCAATCTTCGAACTTGGCAACTATCGCGCCGTCCAGCACCTAATTCTCGGCCTCACCTGGGGTGCGGAAGACCTGCCGGCCACCATCGGAGCCATCAGTTCGCGTGAGGAAGACGGGCGTTACACGCCACCCTATGAGATGCTGCGCTCGCTGACCCTTTTCGGTGCGCATGCTGCCGGCGTGGAAGCGATCGAGACGGTCTATCCCGCCTTTCGCGATCTGGACGGACTGGCGGCCTATGCCCGGCGCGCGAGGCGCGACGGCTTCACCGGCATGATGGCGATCCACCCGGCGCAGGTTTCCATCATCAACGAGGCCTTCACGCCAACGGCAGAAGAACTGGCGCAGGCACAGGCGATCATCGATACATTCGCCGCCAATCCCGGACAGGGAGCGCTTAGTTTCGGCGGACGCATGATCGACACACCACATCTAAAACAGGCAAGACGGCTGCTTGGACTTGCCGAAAAGCCATCGCCGTGATTCAACACGGCCACGTTGCCGCGCTTGAGCGGTTGATCCATATGACTAGGTGAACCCATGCTGGAATTTGAAATCGTCAAGAACGTCCACCCGATGGCCGAGGCTGATCGCGCTCTCGCCTTCCAGAACCTCGGCTTCGGCACCCTGTTCAGCGATCACATGGCGGTCATTCACTGGAGCGCCGACAAAGGTTGGCACTCGGCTGCCGTGACCGCCCGTGCTCCATTTTCCCTCGATCCGGCCAGCAGTGTTCTTCACTACGCGCAGGAAATATTCGAGGGCATGAAGGCCTATCGGGCGGCTGATGGCAAGGTTGTGCTGTTCCGCCCGTCCGAGAACGCAAAGCGCTTCAACGCCTCGGCACGCCGGCTTGCCATGCCTGAACTACCTGAGGAGGATTTCCTTGCCGCCATCGAAAAACTGGTGGCCGTGGACAGCCATTGGGTACCGCAAAGCGAGGGCGGAAGTCTGTACATTCGGCCCTTCATGTTCGCCAGCGAGCCGTTTCTCGGCGTCAGGCCATCGAAGGAATACATCTTCTGCGTCATCGCTTCGCCCGTCGGCCCTTATTTCAAGGGTGGCGCGAAACCGGTCAAGATCTGGGTCTCAGAAGATTACACCCGCGCCGCAGTCGGCGGCACGGGTGCAGTCAAATGCGGCGGCAATTACGCAGCAAGCCTGATTGCCCAGGCCGAGGCCGGCAAGCACGGCTGCGATCAGGTTCTGTTTCTTGATGCCGCCGAGCGCAAGTGGATTGAGGAACTCGGCGGCATGAACATCTTCTTCGTGCTTAACGACGGCTCGATGGTCACGCCGCCGCTTGGAACAATCCTTCCCGGCATTACCCGCAACTCCATCCTGACGCTGGCGCGCGACAACAGCATCGGCGTGCAGGAACGCCCCTACGCGTTTGACGAGTTGCAGGCGGATCTCGCCTCCGGGCGTCTGGTCGAAGCCTTCGCCTGCGGCACGGCGGCGGTTGTTGCGAGCATCGGAGAACTGAAACACCGCGGTGGCTCGCTCATCATCGGCAACGGCGAGACGGGACCTGTAACCATCCTTTTGCGCGACAAGCTGGTCGGCATCCAGACGCAAGCGCTCGCCGACAATCACCGTTGGCTTCATACGATACCGGTGAACTGAGCTCGCAAGCTTCATTCAGATCTTGGTCCGCCCGTCATATCAACGAGACGGGCAGACCTTCAATAGACATCGCAGATGGCCAGAAAATCACTGGCCACTAGACTGGCGCCACCGACAAGCGCTCCGTTTACGTTTTCTACGCGCAGAATTTCGTCGGCATTCGATGGCTTGACCGAACCGCCATACAGGAGCCGCATGCGACCAACCTCGCTGTTGAAACACCGGTTAAGTTCCGAGCGGATAAAACCGTGTGCTTCTGCAATATCGGCGATAGAGGCCGTCCGACCAGTGCCGATCGCCCAGACCGGCTCATAGGCAATGATAGTGTTCTCTCCCGCCGCGCCATCCGGCAAGGAGCCTGCCAACTGGCCACGAAGAACGTCGAGCGTCCGTCCGCTCAATCTTTCCTCTTCCGTTTCGCCGATGCAGACGATGGCGATCAATCCGGCCTTGTGCGCGGCAACCGTCTTGGACCGGATCAGGACATCGTCTTCGCGATACCCCGTGCGTCGTTCCGAGTGGCCGACGATAACATGACTGCAGAGACTGTCGGCAATCATCGCGGCGGAAATATCGCCGGTGTAAGCGCCACCTTCCCGGTCATGACAATTCTGTGCGCCGATCCGCAACGGCGTGCCGGCGGTCATCGCAGCTGCAGAATGAAGCAGCGTGGCCGGTACGCAGATGACCGCATCGACCTTACCGTTGGTGAGCAATTTGCTGGCGGCCAACTCTTGTATCTGCACAAGATCATCGCGCAGGCCATTCATTTTCCAATTCCCGGCGACAAGAGGCTTCAATACTGATCCCATGACCTATCACTCCATTCGAGCCTTGGTTCTTCACCTGCCCGGATATCCTGTTTTTCGATATGCGGTGAGGCGAAGTAGCTTCAATCTGCAGCCTTGGCATGCCGGGCTTCGCTCACTTCGTCCATTTCCGTCCGGCAGGATCATTCGCGTGTTGTGGGGACGCCCGCATCACCGTGTTTCGGCTAATCAAGGCAGATAGAAAACCTCTTTCAATTTCTGAGAAACGGGGCTGTTATCGGGGTTGCTGTCCATGACATCCGCCATGAAAGCCCACCATTCCTTGCAGATCTCCGTGTCCGCAACGGCCGCCCAGCGCTTTTCCGATTCGATCTCGACCGAGGCGAAGAGCAGGCTGCGCGCCTCGTCGAGATAGATGGCGTAAGAGGATGCGCCATGATCTTTCAGGGTCTCGGCCAGTTTCGGCCAGATCTCGTCATGACGACGCTTGTATTCCTCATGCTTGTCCGGAAAGACCTGCATGACGAATGCCTTTCGGATCTTCGACACCTGCTCGACCATGGCTTTTCTCCCTTATTCGCCAGCCAGACGCCAGCGTTCGACTGCCATGGCTTCCGGCAACGGATCGACGCCAAAGCGGGCAGCGAGATCGATCAGGTTTTGGGTCGTCATCGTTTGGCGGGCACCACCCATGGACAAAACCTTGACCAGCACCTCGGATGCCTTTTCAGCCGTGTCAATCAGGCCAAAGGCTTCATCCAGCGTTTCGCCGCAACCGAAGATGCCGTGGAAGGGCCACATGACCAGCGTATGCTTACCCATTGCCTCGGCGGTCGCATCGCCAATCGTGTCCGTACCCGGGACCAGCCATCCCATTGTGCCTACACCCTTCGGAAAGACGACGAGGCACTCGGTGCTGGATTCCCACAGCGCGCGGGTGACATTGGCCGGATCAAGATCCAGAACATAGGTCAGCGCCAGTAGATTGGTCGCATGGCAATGCATGATGACGCGGTCGACGCCGTTGCTGGCCTTCTGACGGACACCGTGAGACTTCAGGTGCGAAGCAAGTTCGGAAGTCGGCGCGCCGCCATCTGCGTAACCCCAGAGTATCTTGACGGATGCCCCATCGGGCGCCACCTGGACGACGCCCAGGTTGGCGGCGGGATCAAGCTGGACGTTGCGGAAATATTTCCCGGTTCCCGTGACGATGTAATACTGGCCGGCCAGTTCCGGCACCGGGTCACTTATCGGCGCGGTGCGGTTTGCCGGCCACTGTGCCAAATAGGGCGCCACGTCTTCCGGCAGCAGGCGCAGACTGACATTGCCGCCATTGCGCTCGTCCCAACCTTTCAGCCACATGTCCGAGGTCGCCTTGACCATGGCGGTTACGAACCAGGAATTTGCAGTATGCAGTGTCATGATCATGCGGCCTTTCGTTTGCTCAGCACGTTGCGTTCATAATTTTTGACCTCGTCCAGCCAGGCGATGCCAACCGGCACGTTTCTGCTGAGGCAATAGAAATCCCAAACCGCGGCCCACGGCATTGATTTAGCTTCCTCCATCATCGCCAGCCGCGTCGTGAAATCCCGCTCGCTTTCAACCTGTTTCAGCTTGGCAGCCGGCTCGAGCAGGGCACGCAACAGTGCCTTGCGCATGTTGCGGGTGCCAATCACCCAGGCTGCGACGCGGTTGATGCTTGCATCGAAGAAATCGAGACCGATATTGACCTTGCCGAGGACGTCGCCACGGATCAGCTCGTTGGCGATTGCCTGAAGTTCGTCGTCGAACAGCACGACATGGTCGCTGTCCCAGCGAACCGGGCGTGAGACATGCAGCAGAACCTCATCGACGAACTGCAGCACGGAAGACAGCTTGTCGGAAACGACTTCGGTCGGATGGAAGTGACCGGCATCGAGGCAAAGCAGCGTGTTGCGGCTGGTGGCATAGCCCATGCAGAACTCGCTGGAGCCGACCGTATAGCTTTCGGCGCCGATACCGAAAAGCTTGCTTTCGACCGCATCCTTGTGGAAATCGCGCGAGATCTTTTCGGCAATGATTGCATCCAAAGACTGAGCAAGGCGCTGACGCGGCGCAAAACGGTCGGCGGGAAGATCCTTCATGCCATCAGGCATCCAGATATTCATCACGGATGGCGTGCCAAGTTCCTTGCCGAAATATTCGCTGACCTTGCGGCTTGCCTTGCAATGAGCGATCCAGAAATCGCGCACCGCTTTGTCGGGATGGCTGAGCGTCAGTCCGTCTTGGCTCAGGGGATGCGAAAAGCAGGTCGGATTGAAGTCCAGGCCAATTTTGGATTTCCTTGCCCAGTCGACCCAGTTCTGGAAATGACGCGGTTCGATAGCATCACGCGAGACCAGCGTATCGCTTTCAAGATAGATGGCATGCAGGTTGAGCCGCTTCCTGCCCGGAATCTGGGCCATGGCGAAATCGAGATCGGTACGCAGCTCAGCCGGAGTGCTTGCGCGGCCCGGATAGTTTCCGCTGACCTGGATACCACCGGTCAGTTCTCCCGTTGGATTTTCGAAGCCGCGAACATCATCGCCCTGCCAGCAATGCATTGAAATTGGGATAGCGTCGAGGCGGTTCAACGCAGCCTCGGTTTCGATACCGGCGGCGGCGAAGACGTCGCGCGCTATTGCATAGGCGGCTTCGACTTGTCGTGATTGGCTCATCAAGCTTGTCCTTCTTGAGCAGTCCGCGTGCTGAACGACTGGAAGCGGTTCCAGGCGGTTTCAGGTACGCGCTGACGCGGAACATATTCGGTTAGAGGGAATGAACGCCGCACGAGGGCGCGCGCTTCGTCGAGGCCAGAGAGTTGCCCCAAGGCGATCATTTGTACGCAGACATTTCCAAGCGCAGTGGTCTCGACCGGACCGGCCGTGACCGGAACACCGCAGGCATCAGCGCAGAGCTGATTGACGAGTTCGTTCTGGCTGCCGCCGCCGACAATCCGGATGCGGTTGACAGGACGGCCACGAAGCGTTTCCAGCTCCTCCTTCACGCGACGATAAGACAGGGCCAGACTGTCAAAAATGCAGCGTGACAGGGCGCCTACACTTTCCGGTACGGGCTGTCCCGTCTCCTGACAGAATGCCTGAATTTCAGCCGTCATATCAGCCGGGTTGAGGAAACGCGCATCCTGGGGGTCGATCAGGCTATGCCAAGGCGCGCCGCCGCCCGCAGCCGTCACGAGCCTGGCATGATCCGGCGACCCCAACTCCTTTCGGACCCGCTGGATCAGCCAGAAACCCATTATGTTCTTTAGAATGCGATAGCGACGCTCGACACCGCCCTCGTTCGACACATTCGCGGCCAGTGCCTGCACATCGGCAAACGCGGTTTTGCTTTCAATGCCCATCAGCGACCATGTTCCCGAGCTGATGAAGGCTTCGTCCTCGCTTTCGAGCGGAGTAGCCGCTACGGCAGAGCCGGTATCGTGGGTTGCCGGGGCAATCACCTTGATGGCATCACCATTCTGCGAACATGGCATTTCACCGAGGATCGTCCCAGCCTCGACCGGCCGCATCATGATCGCTTTGGGCAGGCCCGCCACCTCAAGCAGATCCGTATCCCAATCGTTCTGAAGCAGACTGAAGAGCTGCGTCGTCGTCGCGTTGGTGTATTCGTTGGAAAGCACCCCGCTGAGGCGAAAATGCAGATAGTCCGGGATCATCAGGAAATGTCGCGCGCGTGTCAGCCAATCAGGGTGCTGGCGGACCGTCGCGGCCAACTGGTAAAGCGTATTGAATTGCAGGAACTGGATGCCGGTTCGGCGGTAGATTTCCGAACGACGGGTCTGCGCGAAAACCGCGTCCATCATCTCGTCGGTTCGGTGATCGCGATAGGATACGGCCGGACCAATCCGCGCCAGGTTTTCGTCCAGCAGGACATAATCCACGCCCCAGGTATCGACGCCAACGCTTGCCAGAGGCCCCTGCTCCCGAGCAACGGCAAGCCCCTTGCGCATTTCTGCTTCAAGAAAGTCGAGATCCCAGCATTGATGTCCGAAAACATCGTCGCTTCGCAGAGTGTTTTCGAAACGATGCGCCTCCGTCAGCGACAAAATGCCATCCCTCAGTTCACTCAGGATGACCCGGCCACTGCTGGCGCCAATATCGACGGCGGCGATTTTCTTCGGCATCTTCATGCAAGTTCTCTTCTTCGTTTCAGCACCTTAGCCGCAATCGCGGGCGCGACGCCTTGAAGAAGCAGACATGAGATTTGCCGATACGTGTCATTATTCGAAGATGAGGCTAGGGCTTATGCAGCGCTGCGTGCGGCTGTATTGATAGAGGTCGGAACGCCGCATTGATGCAGATCGGGATCGGCACCGTCGAATGCGGTACCTGAAGGCTTATGCGTGACTATGAAGTGTTGATTCGATGAAGCTCTTGGCCAAGGAATTCTTCCGTTCGGACGCCCAAACGGTCATCGTGGAACAACGGTCTCCGCAGCCACCGTTTCCTCTTCATGATCACGATTTTTACGAGGTGATGATCGTCCTTTCCGGCAATGGCTGGCATCTGTTGAACGACGAACCGCACTTCATCACCTGTGGCGAGCTTTTCTATATCAAGGCAGACGATCACCACGCCTATCAACAGGTGGACGACCTTTACCTGACCAACATCCTCTTTCGGCCTGACAAGGCCTCGGGTTGTTATGATTTCCTCGATATCATGCGTCAGTCGACAGACAGCGAGCAGGGGCAAAGGCGCCACTGGCAGGTCACGGAAGATGTGCTTGCACGGGTCAAACCTCTCGTAGAAGCACTGGAAAACGAAGCCCGTCGCTCCGATCCTCTTTCGCACGCAATGTCAGAGGCATTATTCAATCAGTTGGCTATCACCCTGTCCCGCTCGCAATTCGCCACCGATGCGAGAGGCCTGCCGAACGCGGCGCGACTGCGGCATGTGCTGAATTATCTCAGGCACAACTGTACTGAGGAGCTCGACCTCGAAGATGTCGCGCAGCGGTTCGGATATTCCTCGCGCAGCTTCAGCCGGCTGTTTCGCGAGGCAACGGCGACGACGCCGCATAACTACCTTGTCAAGCTACGGCTGAGCAAGGCGATGCGTGCACTGCGCGCAACGAATGACAGTGTCACCGATATTGCTTTCGCCTGCGGCTTCAACGACAGCAACTACTTTTCCTACAGTTTCAGCAAGATGACCGGGATGGCGCCGAGCGAATATCGGCGGATGTCGCGCCGGAATTACGCCTGACCCGTGCCGGTTCAGTCAGGGTGAACTTTCAGAAAATCGAAAGGCCCGCCGCAAGGCAGGCCTTCCATAGTTGGGAGTACATCGAGCTCCCGCGTAATCAGAGAGCCCTTTTATAGAGATCCAGGATGTCTGCATCGGTGGCTGCAATCGGGTTGCCCGGAGCGCAAGGATCTTTCTGTGCCTTCTGGACCCAAAGCGGGAAGTCATCTTCCGTCACGCCAAGTTCGGCAAAACCGCTCGGAATACCGACCGTTGCCGACAGATCGCGGATCGCCTTGATCGCAGCCTTGGATGCGTCCTCAGTGCTCAGCCCCTTGATGTCGATGCCCATGGCTTCAGCGATACGAGCAAACCGCTCGACCGCGTGAGGACGGTTGAACTCCTCGACAAGCGGCATCAAAATGGCGTTGCATACGCCATGCGGCAGATCCTTCACTGCACCTGGCTGGTGAGCCATCGCATGCACGAGACCGAGACCGGCGCTATTGAAGGCGAGACCCGCAATGAATTGGCCGTAAGCCATCATTTCGCGAGCCTCGAGATCCTGGCCGTCTTTAACCGCGCGCGGCAGATAGGCCGAAATCAAGCGGATTGCTTCGAGAGCCGCATAGTCGGTCAGAACATGCGCACCCTTGGCGACATAGGCCTCGATTGCATGGGTGAGAGCATCCATACCGGTAGCAGCCGTCGTTGCGGCTGGAATACCGGTCATCATGGCTGAATCGTTGACCGAAATATCCGGAATGATGTTGGCATCGATGATGACCATCTTCACCTGCGCCACCGGATCGGTAATGACGGCATTGGAGGTGACTTCGGCGGCGGTTCCCGCCGTCGTGTTGACGGCAAGCAGGAAGGTACCAGGCTTTGCCACCTTGCCGACGCCCTCATAGAGCGTAATCGGGCCTGGATTGGTTGACAGAATGCGCACGGCCTTGGCCGTATCGATCGGGCTGCCACCGCCAACACCGATAATGGCGTCGCACTTGTTGTCGACGAAGACCTTGTAGGCGGCTTCGACGATCGGAACGGTCGGATTGGGAACGACGCCATCATAAACGAAAGCTTCGATACCCTTGGCCTTCAGGCCTTCTAGAAGCGGTGCTACGAGGTCGAACTTCACAAGCGTCTGATCGGTGATAATAACCGGTCGTTTCAATCCACGTGCTGCGAGTTCGGCTGGAACCTCAGCGAGACTGCCGGCGCCGCTGATATTGATTTTCGGAAAACATAGTCGAAATGCCATTTCGTTCTCTTCCTCCTGATCGGGACGCTGCCGCTTCGATGGATGGCGGCTCTCCCACTGGTTTAATATCGTTGATGGCGGCAACTTTAGTTGAGGCAACGCAATCCGCCTTTGTGCTTCTGACATTGTTGCCGCTGGTATGGCCGAAAATCAGAGATTCACGTCGGAATCGAGCGGACCATGAAGGCGAGCTCCTGCACGCGGCAAAGTTGGCGCCCTCGGCCGCCAAACAGCGCTCGACTTTCCGAGCGCTGGTCTCTCCAGGGTATCGATAGGGTCATCATTCTGCGCAAACCAAGCTATTCGACGCGACCTCGTCTTGTCCGCGTCCCCACGGGTGCTCTTGTATGTCACGCAGCTCAGGAGATCTCGGCGGGCTTGGGGTTTCAGGGCGTCTATCCGACCACCCAGGAAACTGCTGACCATCGTCAGGAAGTGGGCATGGAATGATCCGCGTTGCGGCAGCAGATTGCATCAATAGCCATACAAGCATCTGGTGCCGACCTAAAAGAGAATGTCGGCTTTGCCGTCAGTCTGCTTTCCAGGCCGGTCAATAATGTCTCGAGAATCAGCTATTTGCCGCAGGCACGTCTCTAAGGCTGCGTGCCGGCCTTTCGCACCGGCGCCAACAATGCCGCCTCGTCGGCGACAATGGCAGCAGCTTCGGTTCTCAAAACATCCTTTGCATTCTTGCGGGCATTCTCCAGAGCAAGATCAGCACTCAGGCTACGCTCATTTGCCTGCAGGCCGTCGTCCTCGCCACGAAGCAACCCGTCATCGTTTTGCGCGCGCGCCTTCAGGCGGCGTTCCAGGGCATCCATCTCCTTTCGACGCTCTGCCTCGTTCAGGGAGATGACGCGTTTTTCCCGCTGCGCCTTCAGCTCCGCAGCATCTTCAACGAAACGCTGAAAGTCCGGATCATTTTTCACTCGGTCTTCGTGGCGGCTCAGTAATTGCGGCAGCAGAGCGGCTGTCTTCTTCGTCGCAACATATTTCGCTGGCTTGATCTTGTCCCAAGGCAGCGCATTGTCATAACTCGCCTCGCCGACAGTCTTCGGGTCGAGGAGACCCGGCAGACTGATGTCTGGCGTCACGCCACGGAGTTGTGTTGTCCCGCCATCAACACGGAAAAACTGGGCAATCGTCAGCTTCAACTGGCCGTATTTCGGCGTGCTGTTGCGTGTTGCCTGATCAAGGTCGATCACGGTCTGCACCGTACCCTTACCGAAACTGGGTTCTCCGATGATCACCCCGCGACTGTAATCCTGTATCGCTGCCGCAAAAATCTCGGAAGCAGAGGCCGAGCCGCGATTGATCAGGACGCCAACCGGGCCAGTCCAGGCCGGCTTGGAGCGATCGTCGCTTTCCACCTCGACCCTGCCCGCCGCATCACGTTGTTGGACAACCGGACCTTTTCCGACGAACAGGCCTGTCAGTTCGATTGCTTCGCTCAAAGAGCCGCCGCCGTTGTCCCGCAGATCGATCAGAACTCCATCGACCTTTTCCTGCTTCAGCTCTCCAAGGAGTTTGGCGACATCACGACTTGCGCTCCTGTAATCCTTGTCGCCTTTGCGTCGTGCTTCGAAGTCTTCATAGAACGCCGGCAGGGTTATCACGCCGATCTTGCGGGCAGCACCATTATCCTCGACGGGCAGGATAGTCTTCTTCGCGGCCTGCTTTTCGAGGCTGATCTTATCGCGCACAAGGCTTATTACCCTGTGACTTCCTTCTGCAGCAGTCTCGGCCGGCAGGATATCCAGCCGCACAACAGAAGCCTTCTCGCCACGGATCAGCTGGACAACTTCATCAAGACGAATGCCGACGACTTCTTTGACCGCACCATCCTTGCCCTGACCGACGCCGATAATCCGATCTCCCACCGCCAGTTGACCGGATAGCTGAGCCGGCCCGCCGGGTACGAGTTCCCGAATGGTGGTGTAACCATCACGTTCCTGCAGAACCGCGCCGATACCGACCAGCGAAAGCTTCATCGAAATGTCAAAATCAGCCGAGGCGGCAGCGCCGAAATAGTCCGTATGCGGATCGACGGACGTCGTATAGGCAGCCATGAAGGACTGGAACACGTCATCACTCTTATAGGTGTAGACGCGCTGCTGGATGTTCTCATAGCGTTTGTCGAGCGTATTACGAATTGTTGCGTCCGCCTGACCTGCCAGTTTCAGCCGCAGCCAATCGCTCTTGACGCTTTTGCGCCACAGGTCATGGATCTGCGCCTCCGATTGCGGCCAGGGCTCATCTTCTCTCAGGAGAGAATAGTTTTCTTGCGCGCTGAAGTCGAAGCCCTGTTTGAGCAGGCCTCGCGAAAAGACCATGCGATCAACAACGCGCTGCGAGTATACGTTGAATATCGAAAATGGGATTTTCAGGTCTTCGCTGATAATGGCATCGTCAATCCTGGTCTTGTTCACCATGAACTTGTCGATATCGGCCTGCAGGAAAAAGCCCCGATCCGGATCCAAGGCCTTTAGATATCGGTCCATGATTTTTGCGGAGAGCGCATCGTCGAGCGGAACCGGCTTGTAGGCGTAGCGCTCGAGAAACTGAGCACTCAGGTTAGCGGCCTCTGCCTGGCTCTTTTGCGGCGCCAGAACTGGAGGCGTGCCGAGCTCCAAGGAATAGGCCGACGGTGCCAGAAGAAGAAACAGGCCAACGAAACCGTAACGAATGTGCATTCAGCTTTAATCCCAGGTGCAGTGTCGAGATAGTCAGGTGTTGCATCAACTGCACTGTTTTAGCAACCCAAGTCTGCGTGCAATAATTCGTGTCTGGCACCCCACATATTCGACATGATTGGCACCAGCGGCGGGCTGCGTGCATGCCGTGGCTTGCCTGATCGCCATGCTTTCCGGCGACCTTTGCGTTGCGTTTCAAAGTCGTACGACTCAAACCGGCCTTTCCCTCGGTCCAGTTTTGCTATTGTTATATATGCCTGCATTCGCACATTCTTTGGGAGGAAATATGCGCGCGGTTTTGAACGAGGTCGAAAAACGCCGCGCCGAGGCGAGGCTGGGCGGCGGCCTCAAGCGCATCCAGGCGCAGCATGCCAAGGGTAAGCTGACGGCGCGCGAGCGGATCGAAGTGTTGCTCGACGAAGGCTCGTTCGAAGAATTCGACATGTATGTCACACACCGTGCAGTCGACTTCGGCATGGCAGATCAAAAGGTCGCTGGAGATGGGGTCGTAACCGGCTGGGGCACGATCAACGGCCGCCAGGTCTACGTCTTCTCCCAGGATTTCACCGTCCTAGGCGGATCACTATCCGAAACCCATGCGCAAAAGATCTGCAAGATCATGGACATGGCAGTGCGGGTCGGAGCCCCGGTGATCGGCCTCAATGATTCCGGCGGCGCGCGCATTCAGGAAGGCGTCGCCTCGCTTGCCGGTTACGCGGAGGTGTTTCGCCGCAATGCAGAGGCATCCGGCGTCATTCCGCAGATCTCGGTCATCATGGGGCCTTGCGCCGGTGGCGCCGTCTATTCACCAGCCATGACCGATTTCATCTTCATGGTGCGAGATTCATCCTACATGTTCGTTACCGGCCCCGATGTGGTGAAAACCGTGACGAACGAGATCGTGACTGCTGAAGAACTCGGCGGTGCCACAACCCACACGCAAAGATCATCCGTCGCAGATGCCGCCTTTGAAAACGATATCGAGGCACTGGAAGCGGTGCGCCAACTTTTCGATTTCCTGCCTCTCAACAACCGCGACAAAGTTCCGGTCAGGCCGTTTCACGACGATCCTTCACGAGTCGAGATGCGGCTCGATACACTCGTGCCCGACAGTGCAACCAAACCCTACGACATGAAGGAGCTGATCACGGCGCTCGCCGATGAGGGAGATTTTTTTGAAATCCAGCAGGCCTTTGCGAAAAACATCATCACCGGCTTCGTCCGTATCGAAGGTCAGACAATCGGCGTCGTTGCCAACCAGCCGATGGTCCTGGCCGGCTGCCTGGATATCGATTCCTCCCGCAAGGCGGCGCGGTTTGTCCGCTTCTGTGATGCCTTTTCCATCCCGATCCTGACACTGGTCGATGTGCCAGGTTTTCTGCCGGGCGTGGCGCAGGAATATGGCGGCGTCATCAAGCATGGCGCCAAGCTGCTGTTTGCCTATTCGGAAGCGACCGTGCCGATGGTGACGCTGATCACCCGCAAGGCCTATGGTGGCGCCTACGACGTGATGGCATCCAAACATATCGGGGCCGATATCAACTATGCCTGGCCGACCGCCGAGATCGCGGTGATGGGCGCCAAGGGCGCGACAGAGATTCTCTATCGCTCAGAACTTTCCGATCCCGACAAGATCGCCGCGCGTACACGTGAATACGAGGAGCGTTTCGCCAATCCTTTTGTTGCTGCAGAACGCGGTTTCATCGACGAGGTTATCATGCCGCATTCGTCCCGCCGCCGTATAGCCCGCGCCTTTGCCTCGCTACGCAACAAGCAGGTGACGACGCATTGGAAAAAACACGACACGATACCTCTCTGAAGGCCCGCAAACATGTTCAAGAAAATCCTCATCGCCAATCGTGGTGAAATCGCCTGCCGGGTCATCAAGACAGCACAGAAAATGGGTATCGCAACGGTTGCCGTCTATTCGGATGCCGATGCGAATGCGCTGCATGTGTCGATGGCCGACGAAGCCGTGCATATCGGGCCCGCCCCCTCTAACCAGTCCTATATCGTCATCGACAAAATTCTCGATGCGATTGCCAGAACCGGCGCGGATGCCGTGCATCCCGGTTATGGCTTCTTGTCGGAGAATCCCGCGTTTGCCGCCGCACTGGAAAAGGCTGGCGTCACCTTTGTCGGTCCGCCGGTAAAGGCCATCGAGGCAATGGGCGACAAGATCACCTCGAAAAAAATCGCGGCAGAGGCCGGCGTCTCGACCGTGCCCGGCCATATGGGCCTGATCGAGGATGCCGACGAGGCGGCAAAGATCTCCTCCTCGATCGGCTATCCTGTGATGATCAAGGCGTCTGCCGGCGGCGGCGGCAAAGGCATGCGCATCGCCTGGAACGATGCAGAAGCACGCGAGGGGTTCCAGTCCTCTCGCAATGAGGCAAAAAACTCGTTTGGCGACGATCGTATCTTCATCGAAAAATTCGTCGACCAGCCGCGCCATATCGAGATCCAGGTCCTTGGTGACCAGCATGGCAACACGCTTTATCTCGGCGAACGGGAATGCTCTATCCAGCGCCGAAACCAGAAGGTGATCGAGGAAGCCCCTTCACCTTTCCTGGATGAAGCCACCCGCAAGGTCATGGGAGAACAGGCGGTCGCACTCGCAAACGCCGTCGGCTATTTTTCCGCCGGCACGGTGGAATTCATCGTCGATGGCAACCGGAACTTCTACTTCCTCGAAATGAATACCCGCCTGCAGGTCGAGCATCCGGTGACTGAACTCGTCACCGGCATAGACCTTGTCGAGCAGATGATCCGTATCGCAGCTGGCGAAAAACTCTCCCTCGAGCAGAAGGACGTATCGCTCAGGGGCTGGGCAATCGAAAGCCGGCTCTATGCTGAAGACCCCTATCGCAACTTCCTGCCCTCGATCGGCCGGCTTTCCCGCTATCGGCCCCCGGTGGAGGGGCTGCAGGACAGTGGCGCAATCATCCGCAACGATACCGGTGTCTTCGAGGGCGGCGAGATCTCGATGTATTACGATCCCATGATCGCCAAGCTGTGTACCTGGGCCGAAGACCGAATAGCCGCAATCGACGCCATGGGCACGGCGCTGGATGCGTTCGAGGTCGAGGGGATCGGTCACAATCTGCCCTTCCTTTCGGCCGTCATGGGACAGGATCGTTTTCGTTCCGGCAAATTGACTACCGCCTATATCGCGGAAGAGTTTCCGGACGGCTTTTCCGGCGTCCAACCCGATATTGGCGATGCACGAAAGCTTGCGGTCATCGCGGTTCTGGCCAATCAGGCGCTGGAGGAACGCGCCGCCTGGATTTCCGGCACATTGTCCAAACGACGCCGCGCAGTAGCGAGAGATTGGGTTGTGACGCTCTCCATCGGAGGCCAACCTGCATTCGAAGGCCCGGTCACGCTCGACACGGCCGCCGACGGTGCCTTCGTGCGGTTCGACGACGGCGATCCTGTTGCCGCAGCAACCGGCTGGTTTCCGGGACAAAGCCTTGCAGACTTCCATGTCGGCGGAGAAAGCCTGATGGTGAAGGTCGATCGGGTAGGATCGGCCATTCGGCTGCGCTGGCACGGCATGGATGTTCTGGCGCGAGTACGCTCACCTCGGATCGCCGAGCTTGCGAAGCTGATGCCTGTCAAGCTGCCGCCGGATACGTCGAAGATGCTGCTCTGCCCTATGCCCGGTGTCATTACCTCGATCGCCGTCGCCGCGGGCGATCAGGTAGAAGCCGGACAGACGCTCGCAACAGTCGAGGCGATGAAGATGGAAAACGTGCTCAAAGCCGAAAAACGGGGAATCGTCAAACGGGTCACCGCCACGCCCGGCCAAAGCCTTGCCGTGGACGAACTCATTCTCGAATTCGAATGATGACCACAAGCAAAACATTGCCAAGCCGATGGCGAGTCTGGGTTGAAGTGCCAATGACACGCAGAGGGACGATATCAGGTGACATCACCGCCAGTGATCATAACCGCTCACATCGAGCCCGATGATATCGAGCCCTTCGATCGCCTGAGACAGGACCACTTTCCTGCTGCCCGCAACTTTCTGAAGGCGCATGTCACGGTCTTTTATCATCTGCCCGGCCAGCGGCTCGCAGCCGTTCGCAAGCATGTGTCCGAGGCTCTTGCAACACGAACAGATTTCCCCGCAACCGTGAGCGGCCTACAGCATCTGGGGGCCGGAGTCGCATTCAAGATTGAAAGTCCGGAACTCCTAGAGTTGAGAGCTGATCTTGTTCGCCGCTTCGGCTCATGGCCAGGGCCTCAGGATCTTCAAAAATTCCGGCCGCATATAACCATCCAGAACAAGGTATCGCGGACGGATGCCGATCGGCTATTTTTCGAACTGAAATGCGTGTTCGAGCCTCGGCCCATCCGCGTTACCGGGCTCGATCTATGGAGCTATCTCGGGGGGCCATGGCGTCATGAAGGTCTGCTAAAATTAGCGGGCCGCACCGGCCAGCGATAGAAATGTCAGGATTACCGAAGAATGCCCGCGACTTGCCTCTTAGAACACGTTTTTGGCATTTTGTAAAAAAGCTGAGTTTCCATCGGAACCCGTAGCCTTCCCAGGCATTAGGTCAGCGTTCGCTCTCTCATAGATAAGTGTGAAGTCCGATGTTTCATCATATGCCCAGCGCCAGTGACCTTCTCAAGTTTGGTCATATCATGCTTACGGACTTCGGACCGTCATTCTCGATTCTGCTGTCGATTTTTGCAGTGGGAGCCTGGGCCTTAGGCTTGCAACTCGGAGGTACGCTACAAGAAATGCCGGACTATCGCGGCGGACTTTAGCGAAATGCAATCCTCAATCGCATCTGAATTTATCGGATATCAGCGCTCAGCCGACCTGTGCCGAGCGCTGTGTTTCACTTGATAGCTATTTTCACCACTCGGCGAAGCTTCCATCTTCATGACGCCAGATCGGATTGCGCCAACGATGGCCTTCCTTGGCCCGTTCGATCACATAGGCCTCATCGACTTCAACGCCGAGGCCCGGACCTTGAGGGATGCTGACGAAACCGTCAGCGTAATGGAAGACTTCCTTGTTGGAGATATAATCGAGGATATCATTGCCTTGGTTATAGTGGATGCCGAGACTCTGCTCCTGGATGAAGGCGTTGTAGGAGATCGCATCGACCTGCAGGCAGGCAGCAAGCGCGATGGGACCAAGCGGGCAATGGGGCGCCAGCGCCACATCATAGGCTTCCGCCATGGCTGCGATTTTTCGGCATTCGGTGATACCGCCGGCATGGGAAAGATCCGGCTGGATAATGTCGACATACCCATCCGACAGAACCTGCTTGAAATCCCAGCGTGAGAACAGACGCTCGCCGAGTGCGATCGGTGTCGAGCAATGATTGGCGATTTCCTTCAGGGTTTCGCGATTTTCCGAAAGCACCGGCTCCTCGATGAACATCAGCTTGTAAGGCTCGAGTTCCTTGGCGAGAACCTTTGCCATCGGCTTATGGACACGGCCGTGGAAATCCACGCCGATTCCGATATGGGGGCCGACAGCCTCGCGGATGGTCGCAATCGTCTCGACGGCCTTTTCCACCTTCTCGTTGGTATCAACGATCTGCATTTCCTCGCAGCCGTTAAGCTTGATAGCCTTGAAACCGCGGGCAACCACGTCCTTGGCATTGCGTGCGACATCCGAAGGGCGATCGCCTCCGATCCAGGAATAAACCTTGATCCGATCCCTGAGCTGGCCACCGAGAAGCGAATGTACGGGCTGGCCCAGCGCCTTGCCCTTGATATCCCAAAGCGCCTGGTCGATGCCGGCAAGCGCTGACATATGGACCGCCCCTCCCCTGTAGAAGCCACCGCGATAGAGAACTGTCCAATGATCCTCGATCAGGAACGGGTCTTTGCCGATCAGGTAATCGGCCATTTCCTGCACGGCAGCCTCGACGGTAAGGGCCCTGCCTTCGACAACTGGCTCGCCCCAGCCTACGATCCCTTCGTCGGTTTCAATCTTCAAAAACAGCCAGCGCGGCGGCACGATATAGGTGGTCAGCTTTGTGATCTTCATCAAAATTGCTCCGAATATGAAGGGAGTTCATCTGCATAGCCGGCCATGGGCTAATCGCTCCTGTGCCGAAGAGGATTAAAATTCATAGGATAGATGTCAATATAAATATGATTTATTTTTGGATTTGATCAAAAATCAGATCTCTTCATACTATGAATTGAAAAGCGCAGCCTGAGCCTGTCTCAGGTGAAGCGGGCAATAACCAACAAGGGGAAGGAGTTCCGTTGAAAAATGTAACTATGCGCCGGGTGTTGACTGAATACGGCGCGCCGATTGCCCAACGTGGCAAGCGAAGCGTGAGAGAAGCGCTGCTTCACTGTCTTGTCGAGATGATCGTGTCGGGCGCCTTTTCGGAGAACTCCACCTTGCCGAATGAAGCCCTGCTCACAGAACGGTTTGGCGTTAGTCGCACCAGTTTGCGGGAAGCGATGCAATATCTGTCTGCGCTGGGCATGGTGCGATCACGAACAAGGGCCGGCACGACCGTTCTTCCGAAGGAGAACTGGAATTATCTCGATCCCATCGTGCTTGACGTGATGCTCTCCGTCGGGGCTGACGAAACCTTTTACTCCTCGCTGATCGACGCTCGTCAGCTGCTCGAACCGGCAGCTGCCGCGCAGGCGGCTGTCAATGCCAATGCCCGCCAGCTTTACCATATCTCCAAGGCATTCGAGGATATGGTAGAGGCGAACTCCCGGGATACCGAAGCCTGGAGCCGTGCCGACCTCGAGTTCCATACAGCTGTCATCAACGCCAGCGGCAACTGGGTTTATCGCCAGTTTGCAAGTGCCATCCAGGCAGCCCTTCTCGCGAGCTTCCGGCTGACCAATCGCGCCAGCCAATCACACGAACAGGCAATTTCGAGTCATCAGGATGTTCTGGATTCCATCCGTATGCGGCGGCCCGAAGAAGCGCGTCACGCCATGGCCCACCTCATCAGCGCGGCACGTCACGAGATGACTGAAGCGCTTCGGCAGGCGCGGGTGGCTCCTCAATCCGCTTAGATGTGAAAAAAGCCAGAAATAGGATACGCCAGTGTGACTGGTGACTTTCCTGTGCTCGGCAGTTATCGCCTGACGGATAAATGCTTACCGTAGACCACCCATAATTGCCTCGGCTCCTTTCAGTTAGCAGGCACACAGTCGCCAAATATCATCCGGTCGCCAAAACTATTTTCTCTGAAATAAGCAGAAAAAGAACGACTAGTCTTTCTTGATGCCCGCTTCTTACGCTAGGTTTTCGGGCATGCGATCGTGTCAAATGACTCATCGATCTTCGCTGACGTCGGATATCCGGAAACCATAATAACGTTGCACATTGGCAAGAAACTAGAACGGCAATCTGATTTTACGAACCACTCCCGCTTGACGCGATCCTGCCAATCATTGACAACTCACCGCACAAGACAGACCGGTCTTGCTGCTGCTCTGCGACGGTGCACGGCCGATCGAGCAATGTTGAAACACGAATTCGAAGCGATGTCATGAGAGAAGCAATACCTGACCAGATCCTCACCGCCGCCGGAGCGCTTTTCTATCGGGAGGGTATCCGCGCGGTGGGAATAGATCGCATCATAGAAGAAGCGAATGTCGCAAAGGCAACGCTTTATCGGCACTTCCCTTCCAAGGATCATCTTGTCGCCGCCTATCTTCAAGCGCGCCATGACCGTGTCATCCGATCTCTTAAGGAAGTCGTGGAAGCCGCCATGGCTCCAAGGGATCAGATAAGGCTGATCTTCGAGCGTCTGCATGAGAAAGCGGACAGTCCCGAGTTTCGCGGCTGCGCCTTCGCGCTTGCTGTCGCCGAACATGGCGATTCCGAACGTGTCGTCTCCATTGCGCAGAACCACAAGACGATGGTCAGGGACATATTCGCCGCGATCATGTCGAAGGCAGGCAGCGGGTCGCAGGGGGCGGCAGCGCATCTTTCCCTTCTTTACGAGGGAGCACTGGCCACCGTTGCAGTCGGACGCGACCCGAGTGCCGTTCTTGTTGCCCGCGATTGCGCACTTTCCGTCTTCGATGCGGCGGTTTCCACCGATCAGCCTTCCTGAAAGCGATAGCAGACCATGACAAAGACAATTGATTTCTTCTTCAGCATTGGCTCGCCCTGGGCCTTTATTGGCCTTGAGCCGTTTGCAGCACTGGCGGGCGAGCATGGCGCCACGATCCGCCCTCACGTCATTCCACTTATCGAGGATAACGGCGGCATCTACTCCCGCGACCGGCCGGAGGCGCGCCGGGCCTACTGGACGAAGGACCTGAAACGGTGGGCAACACTGAGGGGTAAGGTATTGAACTTCGACAACCGTGGAGCACTTTCCGATCCGGCACCGGCCGGCCTGATGGTCGTCGCCGCGATCGAATCCGGCCAGGACTGGCTCAAGCTGACGAAAGCGCTTCAGGAAGCCTTCTGGGGACGCGGTGAAGACATCGGCAATACCGAGATCCGCCAGTCGATTGCGAGCGCAGCAGGGTTTGATGCCGCAGCGCTGGATGAACTGGGCCAGAGCGAGGCGATCCAGACACGCCGGGCGTCCAGCTATGAGACCGCCAAGGCCGCCGGCGTCTTCGGACTTCCCACCTTCCTTTATGAAGGCGAACTCTATTGGGGCCAGGATAGCCTGCCTTTTCTCGAACGTCACTTGAAGGGCGAAAAGCTGGTCGCCTGATTTTCGCACCAGCCCGGCACGCGCCGCGGCCGCAGTGCGCTTTTGAAACATCCGCGTATTTTTCGGAGTAATCCATGCCTCTTTCCCTGCCCGGTTCACTCGTCTCCACCGAATGGTTGGCGTCGCATTTCGGCCAACCCGAGCTCGTCATTCTCGATGGATCGTTCAAGCTTCCGGGCGTAATGCCAATTGCAGCCGAGGATTTTGCCGCCCGGCACATTCCCGATGCGCGGTTTTTCGATATCGACAAAATTGCCGATCACGAGACATCGCTGCCGCATATGCTGCCCTCGCCAGAAGCTTTCGAGCACTACGCAGCAGATCTCGGCATCTCGAACGACAGCGTCGTCGTGGTTTACGACACGCCTGGGCTGATGTCGGCAGGCCGCGTCTGGTGGACATTAAGAACATTCGGCCACACCAAGGTCGCGGTTCTCGACGGTGGCTTGCGGAAGTGGCTGGCGGAAGGCCGGCCGGTAACCGATACAGTTGCTACCTTCGCGAGGGGCGCTTTCCGGGCGCATTTCCATCCAGAGTCGGTGCGCTCGAAAGCACAGGTATTCGGCAATATCGAAAGCCGGGCCGAGCAGATAATCGATGCCCGCTCCGCTGCACGCTTCACGGCCACCGAAAAAGAAGCGCGTCCCGGTCTTCGTTCCGGCCATATTCCGGGCAGCCTCAACCTGCCTTTCAACGCCCTGACCAACCCCGAAACGGGTGAACTGCTGGATGTCGCCAGCATTGCCAAGGCATTCGAGAAGTCCGGCCTGGATCTTTCCAAACCCGTCATTGCAAGTTGCGGTTCAGGCGTGACAGCCGCTGCTCTCGCCTTCGGTCTTCACCTTGCCGGCAAGGACGATGTCGCTATCTATGACGGCGCCTGGACCGAATGGGGACAGCCGGGAGACACTCCGGTTGACACCGGAGAAGTCAGATGAGCGTGCTTCCGACCTCTCTTTCCGAAACGCTGAAAAATCGTTTTGGCGACCGTTATTCGACATCTCAGGCCCTGCGTGAACAGCACGGACGTGGCGAATCCCATCACACGCCGGCCATCCCTGATGCGGTCGTCTTCGCTGAAACAACCGAAGACGTGGCGGAGATCGTCCGTCTATGTGCTGCCGAAGGCGTTCCCGTTATCGCTTTCGGTGCAGGCACCTCGCTCGAAGGACACCTGACGGCGGTACGTGGTGGCGTTTCCATCGATCTTTCGCGCATGTCGAATATTGCGCGTATCAGCGCCGAGGATCTCGATTGCACAGTTGAGGCGGGCGTCACACGCGAGCAATTGAACACCCATCTTCGCGACCTGGGCCTGTTTTTCCCGATCGATCCGGGTGCCAATGCCTCGATCGGCGGCATGGCATCGACGCGCGCATCCGGCACCAATGCGGTCCGCTACGGCACCATGCGCGAAAACGTGCTGGGGCTGACGGTCGTGCTGCCGAACGGCCAGATTATCCGCACTGGTGGCCGAGCGCGCAAGTCCTCGGCCGGCTATGATCTGACCCGGCTGTTCGTCGGCTCCGAGGGTACGCTCGGCATCATTACCGAGGTGACGCTGCGTCTCTACGGTATCCCCGAGACGATCTCTGCCGCACTCTGCTCGTTCGAAAGCGTCGAACATGCTGTTGCCGCTGCCATCCAGGTCGTCCAGCTCGGCATTCCGGTTGCCCGCATGGAACTGATGGACCGTGGCCTGATCAAGGCCGTCAACGCCTATTCCAACCTGTCGCTGAAGATAGAGGATACGCTTGCCTTTGAATTCCACGGCTCACCGGCCGGCGTGCAGGAACAGGTCGAAATGGTCGCGGCCATCGTCGAGGAGAACGGTGGGCGGGATTTCGAATGGGCGAATGCCCCCGAAGACCGGAACCGACTGTGGAAAGCGCGCCACAACGCCTTCTACGCCGTTGTTTCTCAACGCGAGAACGCCAAGGGCTGGTCGTCAGATGTCTGCGTACCCGTCTCGCAATTGAGTGGCTGCATCCTGAACACGCGTGAACTGTTGGAAGATTGCAGCGTTCCGGCAGCCATTCTCGGACATGTCGGCGACGGCAATTATCATGTCGTCTTCGCAGTCGATCCAAGCAATCAGGACGAGTTGGACGAGGTTGCAGCCATCAACAAGAAGATGGTCCAATACGCAATTTCGGTCGGCGGCACCTCGACGGGCGAACATGGTGTCGGTACCGGCAAAATCGCTTATCTGCGGGCCGAACATGGCGATGCCGTTGATCTCATGGCGGTCATCAAGAATGCTATCGATCCGGCAGGAATTATGAACCCAGGCAAAGTATTGCCCAATCAGGCGTTATCGTCCGAAACACGTTGATCGCCGAGGATGTTACGCCATGAACTCGTTCAAGCCCCACAGCTCTCATTGGGGAGCCTTTTCAGGCCGATATGAAGACGGCACGCTTGAAATCCAACCGCATCCCGGCGACCCGCATCCTTCGCCATTGCTGGGTAATCTTCCCGCGATTGCGAATAGTCCCGCTCGTATCCGGCGTCCAGCCGTCCGGCGCGGCTGGCTTGAACGTGCATCCGGTCATGCGGGGAGACGCGGTGAGGATGATTATGTTGAAATCAGTTGGTCCGAGGCCGTGGAACTCGTCGCCAACGAACTCAAGCGCGTTTACCGGGATTTTGGCCCAGGTGCCGTCTTTGGCGGCTCTTATGGCTGGTCGAGTGCAGGACGGTTCCACCATGCGCAGAGCCAGATCCATCGCTTTTTGAATGTGCTGGGCGGCTATGTGCGGTCCGTCAACAGCTATAGTTCCGGCGCAGCATCGGTCATCATTCCGCATGTGCTGGGCCCATATGATACGGTTGACCGCAAGAGCGTCACCTGGGATGCCATCGAGCGCAGCACGGAACTCGTAGTTGCTTTCGGCGGGATGGCAATCAAGAACGCAGACGTTCATGGCGGTGGCATCGGCGCTCATGTCGTGCGGCAAAAGTTGTCCGGCGCGAATGCCCGTGGTGCCCGATTCATATCCGTCAGCCCGCTAAAGGACGATTTTCCTGCCGAGGTGAACGCCGGATGGCTGCCGATTATCCCAGGCACCGACGTCGCCCTGATGCTTGGTCTTGCGCATGTGCTCGTGGTCGAAGGCTTGCATGACCGCGAATTTCTTCAGCGCTATACGGTAGGATACGAACGTTTCGAAGATTACCTGCTTGGCCGCAGCGACGGATTGCCGAAGTCGGCCGAATGGGCCGCGGAAATCTGCGGAATCAGCAACGAGACCATCAGTGATCTAGCGCGGACGATGGCTCGCTCCAGAACACTGGTGACCGTAAGTCACTCGCTCCAGCGCGCAGACTATGGCGAGCAGCCGGTCTGGATGGGCATCACCCTCGCCGCCATGCTCGGGCAGATCGGACTGGACGGCGGCGGGTATTCCTATTCCCTCGGAGCACTCGGCAATATCGGCAAACGCCAGCTGGCCGTACCGCTGCCGACGCTCAACCAGTTCAAGAACCCCGTTACGGATTATATCCCAGTCGCACGTATTGCCGATATGCTGCTCAATCCGGGCGGAGATTTTCATTACAACGGCAACCTTATGCGTTATCCGGATATCCGCCTCGTCTATTGGGCGGGCGGCAATCCGTTTCATCATCATCAGGATCTCAACAGGCTGAGGGCAGCATTCAAGCGCCCGGAAACAATCATCGTTCACGAAACGGCCTGGACATCCACCGCCCGTCACGCGGATATTGTCCTGCCGGCAACGACGACACTCGAGCGAGACGACATCGGTGCGGCTGACCGCGACGATCTGATGATTGCCATGAAGAAGCTGATCGACCCGGTCGGCGAGGCACAAGACGATTATGCGATCTTTTCAGAGATCGCGCGACATCTCGGGAAGTTCGAGGCCTTCACCGAAAACCGCACAGCCGGGGAGTGGCTCTCCTTCATGTTCGAAACGACGCGTCAGGCACTCGCAGCCGGCGCTCATGAGGCTCCGAATTTCGAGATGTTCTGGGAACGGGGCGAATTACGGCTCCCGCTCAAGCCCGACGAGGGCGGACCAGCGCGTGCATTCCGCGACGATCCGGCCGCTTCTCCGCTGCAGACCCCATCCGGCAAGATCGAAATATTTTCAGAGACAATAGCAGGTTTCGGCTATGAAGACTGCCGCGGTCATCCACATTGGTACCCCGCGAGAATAGCCGAGACCGATCGAACCATTTACCCGCTGCATCTGGTTTGTAATCAGCCGCATCAGCGCCTGCATAGCCAATTGGATTATGGCGACTTCAGCCGCTCGACGAAAATCAAAAGCCGTGAGCCAATCCGTATCAACCCTGCCGACGCAGCGGCTCGGAATATAGCTGATGGCGACATCGTCAGGCTTTTTAACCGACGCGGCAGCTGCCTCGCTGCAGCGGTGTTAAGCGAAGACGTACGAAAAGGCGTCATGCAGCTTGCAACGGGCGCGTGGTTCGAGCCGGATGATCCGAAGTCGGAACATACCATGTGCATCCACGGCAATCCGAATATCCTCACGCAGGATATCGGAACCTCGCAATTGGCCCAGGGCTGCACCGGGCAGATCACGAAAGTTGAGGTCGAGCGGTTTTCCGGGGAACTTCCGCCAGTGCGGATTTTTGAAGGCATGACGTTCTTTAAAGACATGAATGGCGCGGGCGCGTAAGCGCAAACCAATAAATCCGGCTTGTTGCACTCGGGGATGCCCCGGGCATTCCCGAGTGCAAGACATGAGCAAACCAAGGGCTTCCTTAATGTTGGCTCGGCATGGTTTCGTTCAGGGACAGCTTCAAGCGCCCTGCGAGCAGTCCATACAGCCTTTGAAACGGCAATCCCAAAGCCATCCCAAAAGGCGACAAATTAATCCATTAATTCCATAGAAAAAGAATAACCAGTCTTTCTCCCTCGCACGACGCTGCTAGGCTGTGCGTCATGATCTTCTCGTCGAAAACCGGAAGGACCGCGTCATGAACGGAACATGTACCGCCGAGCGCGCTCCCCGCTCGAAACAGCCAGCCAAGGCTGCCTGACAGCGGCAATGCCGCAGACCAGCCATCAGTTTTCATCCGGACATTCACCTGCTCAGCAAAGAAAAGCTGCAGCAACGGCTTGGCGCGCGCAATTCTTTCTCCCGCGGTTGAGCGTGCCGTGCGCCTAGCAGAAGTCTGAAAACCCAACCTACGCCCCGAACCATCAGGATCTTCCTATGACCGAACGATCTCCTCTTCTCAGTCTTTCCCGTCGCCGCCTGCTGATTACAACGTCTGGAACGGTTGCCGGCGCACTTCTCGTCTCGACTACGGGTTTTTCTCCGGCCCCGGCAGCCGAAACCCCGAAAGACGGAGGTGACATCACCTTCCTGATCGACTCTCTCGGCGATACCTGGATCCCGAACAACAGTGCCATTTCCAGCTTCCAAGGGCATATCTGGGGCCACGTCACCGACAAGCTTCTTTATGTCGATGCCGAAGGCAAGATCAGTCCGTGGCTTGCCGAACGATGGGAGCAGAATGACAATGCCACGGAGTTCACGCTCCATCTCAAGGGCGGAGTGACTTTCTCAGATGGTGCGCCGCTTGATGCCGCGGCAGTCGTTGCCAATCTCGATATCTGGTATGCCGGCCGCAAGAACGAGGGTATCAATCCGATCGGCCTTTTCCCGAAGACCTATGATCGCGCTGAAGTTGTCGACGCGTCCACCGTCAAGGTGTTCTTCAAGAAACCGACACTCGGCTTCATCCCGACGCTGGGCTATCACGGCTCGATCCTGATCTCGCCAAAAAGCATTGCGCAGCCCGCCTCGGAACAGGCGGACCTGAGCAAGACGGCCGGCAGCGGACCATATGTCGTGGAGAGCTGGAAGGAAGGCGATCATGTGACACTGGTCAGGCGCAAGGACTACCAATGGGGACCGGCTGCAGTTGGCCATACCGGCCCGGCCTTCCTCGACAGCATTACCTACAAGCTGGTGTCTGAACCCTCACTCCGGGTTGCCTCGGTTCAGTCCGGTCAGGCCGATGTCGCCTACAACGCCTCCCCCCAGGAACTAAAGTCGCTCAAGGAAGAAGGTTTTACCATCGCAACACCGCGTTATCTCGGCTTCGTCAATGGCTGGGCAGTCAATACAAAGATTGCGCCCTATGATGACGTCAAGGTTCGCCAGGCGCTGCAGGCCGGCATTAACCGCCAGGAAATCATCGACACGGTTTATACACCAGACTGGAAGCTGCCGACATCATTTATCCAAAGCAACGTGCCGGGCGCGACCGACCAGAGCGCCCTGCTGACCTACAATCCTGACAAGGCTGAAAAGCTTCTGGACGAGGCCGGGTGGGCGAAAGGCGCCGACGGTGTTCGTGTGAAGGACGGCAAACCTCTCACCCTGACGCTTCACTCCAATCCCTATCTGGCCACTTCCAAGTCGGTGGACGAGCTTATTTCTCAACAACTCGGCAAGCTTGGCTGGAAGGTCAGCATCCGGGCCTATGACGTGGTCACCTACGGCGAGAAGGTCAAATACGGTGGCCCGGCTATCCCCACCTACGAAGTTACGCGTAGCTTCATCGACGCCGGTACGGTTGCCGGCATTCTCACCAATGCCAACAATGGCGAGAACTGGTTCGCGCTTGATGATCGCGACAACAAGCTCAACGACCTACGCGACAGAATAGCCGGTGCAGGTTCCTTCGATGAGCGGAGCCCGCTCCTCGATGACTTGCAGCAATACATTCTTGACCAGGGATATTTCATCCCGCGTACGCAGATCGTTCAGCGCATCTATGTGCAATCACCCACACTGAGGGGCGAAGTCTATAATGGCGTTGCCTATGCCAGTTATTACACGGCCTTCATCGCCGATTGACGCGTAACGCAACCGAACAATGCGAGGCACCGGCATGAGCAATGCCTACCTAACCTACGCCGCCAGGCGGCTCGGCCAGGCGGTCGTCGTCATCCTGCTGGCCTATGTCTTTACATTCGTGGTCGTTAGCATCCTTCCTGGCGACCCGATCACCAGCGTTCTGCGCAATCCGCAGAACGGCTTCAGCGAGGAAGAGATCGCCGAGATCATCGCCGCTCAGGGGCTGGACAAGCCGATCATCGTTCAGCTCTGGCACTCCCTTTCCGGTTTTCTGACCGGCGACCTTGGCATGTCGATGCGCTCCAACAGGCCTGTATCGACCCTGATTGCCGAGGTTCTGCCCTCGACGCTCATTCTGGCGTCAGCGGGCCTGGCCGTCGCGCTGGTGCTAGCGATGCTCGTCGCCTACGGTACCCGCTTCGTGCCCAAGAAATACGGACAGGGCCTGCTGCGTGGCTTTCCATCACTTTTCCTGTCTGTGCCGAATTTCGTCATCGGCCTGGTGCTTATCCACCTTTTCGGCTTCCAGCTTGGACTGTTCCGGGTCATCAATCCGGATAGTTTCTGGGCCACGCTGTTTGCCGCTATCGCGCTCGGTATCCCGATCTCTGCACAGATTGCGGAAGTGCTCATCGCAAATCTCGATAAGGAGGCGGAGCAGGAATATGCCGCCGTTGCCCGCAGCCGCGGCCTTGGTCAAGCGCGCCTTTTCGCACAGCACCTGCTCAAACCCGCATCCCTCCCCGTCGTCACCGTTATCGCTCTCACGATCGGTGAGCTTCTAGGCGGATCACTGATCACCGAAACGGTCTTCGGACGAACCGGAATCGGTAGCCTGGTACAACGTTCGGTAAGCACACAGGATCTTCCCGTCCTGCAAGCCATCGTCTCGCTCGGTGCCGTGGTTTTCGTTCTCGTCAATCTTGTTGCCGATCTCCTCTACCCTCTCCTCGACCCGCGCGTAAAAATCCTGGGCGGTTGGAAACGTAGTCCGACCACAGCCGACGAAAATTCCATTGGAACGACGGCGGTAACTCCATGACCTTCTTGTCGAACTATGCTCTTTCGGGCGGTGCCCGTGGCAGCTGGGTAGAAGCCCTCCGTATGCCACCAGTCGTCGCGGTTTCCTTTGTGGTTATCGCCATCATCATTGCCTGGTCGGTCACACCGCAATTGTTTACGGCCTACAGCCCGGTCGTCGGCGTTCCAGCGGACAAACTGCTTAGCCCGAGTATTGCGCACTGGTTCGGCACGGATCACCTCGGACGCGACCTTTACACTCGCGTTGTCTACGGCACGGCCTCTTCGGTATCGAGCGCGCTTGTTGCTGTGGTGATCGGCGTTCTCGCCGGCGGCGTTATAGGACTGCTGGCAGGTTTCCTCGGCGGTTGGGTCGATGTCGTTCTGGCACGTCTTGTCGATGTTCTACTCTCCATTCCGAAGTTCCTGCTGGCCGTCATCGTCGTCACCGCCATCGGCTTCGAGACAATCAATGCTGCAATAGCAACTGGCGTGTCGGCGGTGGCTATCTTTGCACGTGTCACCCGAGCCGAAGTCATCAAGACCAGACAGGCGACGTTCGTTGAGGCTGCGTTTCTGTCGGGCGGTTCGCGCTGGTACATCCTCTGGCGGCATGTTCTGCCGAATGCCTCGCGCTCGGTGCTGCCGCTTGCGGTGTTGCAATTCGGCGAGTCCATTCTGGTGATCGCCAGTCTTGCCTTCCTTGGCTACGGCGACCCGCCGCCAGCCTCAGATTGGGGTCTGCTGATCTCTATCGGCAAGGATTACCTCAAATGGCCGTGGCTCGTATATGCGCCCGCCTTCATCACGATCGTAACCGTCCTCTCAGTGAACAGGATCAGCCGATGGCTTCGCAAGACAGACTGAGCTCCGCCCTCATTCGCGCAATCACCGTCGCTCCCGCGCCACAACCCTTCACCCCTCTTCTGCGGGTCGACAATCTGTCGGTGTCTTACGGAAGGCAGGATGTCGTTCACGACGTTGGGTTTGAACTTGGACGTGGCAAAAGCCTCGCACTGATCGGTGAGTCCGGCTCCGGAAAATCGACCATCGCCCGCGCAGTCCTTCGGCTCCTTCCAGGTGGCGCAAGAGCTTCCGGTGCTGTCCAGTTCGGTGGAGAGAACGTTCTTGCGCTTCCCGAGCGCCGTTTCCGGCACTTGCGTGGACGGCAGATCGGCTTCGTCCCGCAGGACCCCGGCAATTCGCTTAACCCGGTACGTACGATCGGCGCCCAAGCCGCGGAAGCGGCGAAACTGACCGATGAATCGAATGCTGCCTTCCGCAAGGCGCTCATCCTCGATACCTTTGCAAAGGTCGGGCTCGACAACCCTCAGCGGGTCTTCGATTCCTACCCGCATCAACTGTCCGGCGGCATGTTGCAGCGTGTCCTGATCGGTCTTGCAGTCCTGCCACGGCCGGCACTTCTGGTCGCGGATGAGCCGACCTCTGCGCTTGATGTCACGATTCAGAAGCGGATTCTCGATCTTCTCTCCCGATTGCAACAGGATCTGAATATCAGCCTGCTTCTCATCACCCATGATCTCGCGATCGCTGCGGAGCGGACGGATAGTGTCGTCGTACTGAAGAGCGGTGTTGTGCAGGAAGCAGGAAACACCTCGACGGTGTTTTCGTCACCGACTTCGGCTTACGCAAGAAAACTTCATGCCGATGTCCCGGCTCTCAATCCTGATCGCTACGCGCGGCTGCGAGAGACCGGTTTGCGGCCGCGAAATGCCAACGAAGCTGCGAAAATTGAAGTCAACGCCATCACCAAAAAGTTCACGGTCGATGACAAGGTCCTCACAGCCGTCAACAATATTTCTTTCTCGGTCGCCCCCGGCACGACCCATGCACTGGTGGGGGAATCAGGGTCCGGCAAGACGACGACCATTCGGCTTCTGCTTGGGCTCGAGGAGCCGGATACGGGCAAGATCGCCGTCGCTGGGGAGCAGGTTTCCGGGCGCTCCCGCGAGCAGTTGCGCTCTGTGTGGCGGCATCTTCAGCTTGTCTACCAGAACCCGTTCACCTCGCTCGACCCGACCTGGACCGTCGAGCACCTGGTGCGAGAACCTCTCGACCGGTTCAAGGTTGGCACATCGGAAGAGCGAGCGGAACGGGTCCGAGAAGCACTCGCCAATGTGGGATTGGACGAACACCTTCTGGCTCGCAAGCCAGGTGCATTGTCAGGTGGGCAAAGACAGCGTGTGGCAATCGCACGAGCACTTGTCCTGAAACCGGACGTGATAGTTCTCGACGAGCCGACATCCGCACTCGATGTCAGCGTCCAGGCGGATATCGTTGAAGTTCTTCTGTCACTGCAGGCAAGGCTGGGTCTCACCTATGTGTTCGTCTCGCATGACTTGGCGCTTGTCCGTCAACTCGCGCACACCGTTTCCGTCATGCAGCGGGGCAGCATCGTCGAGCATGGCAGTGTCGCGGAGATTTTTGGAAGTCCACAACACCCCTATACCGCATCGCTGCTGGAATCGATCCCTGCGGGCTTTGCCGCGCCGATCAACACAGCCCAACCGAAGCCTCGGCAAGTTTTTCGAAAGGAGCAGATCGCATGACCATCGCGGTTCCTGCCGACACCCTGCCCACCTCGTTTCGTCCGAAACGGCGGCTCGGCTTCAACACACGCGTATCGTTCAATGACGATGCTGGACCGGCGCAGGGGTTGCGCGACGGGATGGAGCTCTTCAAACAGGCCGAGCAACTGGGTTACCAGTCCGGCTGGGCATATCAGCGGCATTTCGATCATTATCTGTCTTCACCGCTTCCATTCTTTGCAGCCGTCGGTCAGCATACGCGGAACATTACGCTCGGATCCGCAGTCATTCCGATGCGGTACCAGGATTCCATCCTTCTTGCAGAGGCTGCCGGAACGACGGACCTCCTGATCGGCGGTCGGCTTGAACTCGCCATCTCGACCGGCGCCAACGGAGCTTTCGATGCGGTCTTCGGCACCGTCGACACCGACGCACGGACGGAAGCCAAACGCCGTCAGGCACGCTTCCTTTCAGCTATTTCCGGCGACATCCTGCACACCGTCACTGAGCCGATGCAGAGCACAGCGCTGGGAGCCGAATTGCGCGTCACGCCGTATAGCCCGACATTGCGCAGCCGTATCCGGCAGGGCTCGGCCAGCCTGAACTCGGCGATCCAGGCGGCCGAACTCGGCATTGGGCTGATTTCGGGAACCGTCCTGCATGATCAGGCTGAAGGCGAGACATTCGGCCAATATCAGGCCCGCCTCATCGAAGCTTATCGCAAAACATGGCGCGAACTCTGGAGGACGGAGCCGCCACCGGTGGCCGTCGCGGCCTCCATTCTTGTCGGAACAACTGCCGAGCTTCGCGAAAAATATGCGGCTTACGATCTGGATCGTCGCAACAATGGCATCGCGGCGTCACGTCCGAAAGGCGCGCTCGCTCCCGCCAGGCAACCAGTCGAGGCATTGATATCTCCGGTATTTCAGGGAACGCCCGACCAGGTGATCGAAGAAGTCTTCAACGATCCCGGTCTTAGCGCTGCCGACGAGGTGGTTCTTTTTCTGCCGCCGGCCTTCGGGCTTGCCGAAAACATCCGACTATTGACTGATCTCTCCCAAACCGTCGCTTCGGCGCTAGGCTGGTCCCCTGCACAGCAACACTGATGCCCGTCGGCGGGGCAGTAGCGCCTCCTACATCAGAGCCAACCACAGGGAAGATTTTCTACATATTCCATAGAAAAAGAAAGACCTGTCTTCCTCAGCGAACCACCGCTGCTTAACCTCTTTATATCGGCCGGCAACCTCAAGGAGCCCACATGACCGCGGAATTTATCAGCGTTAGCTTTCCCAACGCTTCGAACGACCTGAACCCTCTTCCCGACGCTCCGGTGGATCCTCGTTTCCTTGAGCGTTACGCCCGGTCTCTTGATGACTATGGTTTCAACTATACGCTGATTCCATATTCCTCATCATCCTTTGATCCCTTCACACTTGGCGCAACGGTGCTTGCGCATACAAAGAATATCAAGATCATCGTGGCGCTCAGGCCCAACACCGTCTATCCGACGGTCGCGGCCAAGTCGCTCGCCACGCTGGACCAGTTGAGCGGCGGCCGCGTGGTCGTGCACTTCATTGCCGGAGGCAGCGACGAGGAACAGGCGCGCGAAGGTGATTTCCTCAACAAGGAAGAGCGTTACGAGCGGCAGGAGGAGTATATCCGTATCCTGCGCCTGGCCTGGGCATCGCGGGAGCCCTTCGATTTCGACGGGAAATATTACCAGTTCAAGCAATTTCGCAGCGCCGTGCGCCCGACGAATGGGCTTATCCCGATCTCGCTTGGCGGCTCGTCGGATGCCGCCTACCGCATCGGTGGCTCTCTCTGCGATATCTTCGGACTGTGGGGCGAGCCGCTCGCCGAAACCAAACAGCAGATCGAACGGATTTATGCCGAAGCGGCAAAGGCTGGCCGAACGGATCGTCCGCGTATCTGGGTCACCTTCCGGCCGATCGTCGCGGAAACCGACGAACTTGCTTGGGAGAAGGCGCACAGGGTCCTCGACCAGTTGAACGAGAACCGTCTAAAGGGCCTTCATCGTGCTCCTGTGAACGCTCCGCCACCAGCCAATGTCGGCTCGCAGCGGCTGTTAGAAATCGCCAAACGCGGCGATGTGCATGACCGCGCACTCTGGTATCCTACCGTCACCGCCACCAATGCCAGCGGCGCGACCACGGCACTTGTGGGTTCTCCGCGCACGATCGCGGATTCCATCCTTGATTACATCGATCTCGGCGCCGACCTGATCTCGATCAGAGGCTACGACAATTACAACGATGCTGTCGATTATGGACGCTACGTCCTTCCACTCGTCCGCGACGGCATTCGCGAACGGGAAGAGGCCAAGCGAAAGACAGCCGCGTAAACGTGTGTGGCGCACCGGTCGCCACGCTGGTCTCCGCCCATTCCGGGCGAACCATAATCTACATTCAATCTTCGGGGAGACGCTCCCCGTAATCCGGAAAGCCGAGAACCGCATGTCATATGATCAAACCGTCCTCGACGCTACCGCGCGCATCCTCTCAGAGGCCGCACCCGATGCGGATCAGTCCGGTCAATTTCCGTGGGTCGGCATCCGAGCCGTTTATGAGGCGGGCTTGCTCGAAAGCACCGTGGCCACCCGTTATGACGGCGAAGGAGCAACGCTGAGCGATGCCGCCCATATCCTTGCGGCACTTGGAAGAGGAGATCCGTCGGTCGCCCTGATCAGCGCCATGACAATCTTCAACCATCTCGGACAGGCAACGAAAAACCACTGGCCGGACGGTCTCTACAGACGCCTGCTGGAAGAAGCCAAGCAACGACCGCTGCTGCTAAATGCTGCGCGTGTGGAACCTGAACTGGGGTCCCCCGCGCGAGGCGGCCTGCCGGCGACGATTGCGCGGCGCACAGCAACCGGCTGGTCGATCTCCGGCCGAAAGCGTTTCGTGACGGGTGCCCACGGCCTGACGCATTTTCTTGTATGGGCGCATACGGATGAGGTGCCAGCGCGGGTGGGTACTTTCGTCGTACCCAACGGTCTGCCCGGTATCGAGGTCGTCGAAAACTGGAAAAGCCTTGGAATGCGCGCGACCGGATCACACGACGTCGAGTATCGGGATGTCGAAGTTCCGGCGGAAAACGCACTCGACCTGGTTGATCCATCGGTCGCTCAGCAAGATAACCGCGCCCATGCCGCGATCAATCTGGCGCTGACGGCGATCTATCTCGGCGCCGCCGAAGCTGCACAGGCTGCTTTTATTCAGTTTGCACATGAGCGTGTGCCGGCCAATCTCGGCCATCCCATTGCCCGCACCGAGCGGTTCGTGACACTTTCTGGCGAAATCGATCTGCTCGTCTCCGGCGCCCGCCAGATCCTGTTCGGCGCGCTTGAGCGACATGTCGGTGATGCAGAGGCGCTGATAAGAGCACGGTTGCTTGTCGGCCGGCAGATCCGTGACGCCGTCGAGACCGCCGTCCGCGGCATCGGAAATCCCGGCCTTAATGCCGATTTGGGTCTTGAGCGACACTTCCGGGATATCCAGTCCGTACTTGTCCATGCTCCCCAGGAGGATACTTCGGTCTCCATCCTCGGTCGCTCCGCATTTCACCGATGGAACAAAAGCAAGGTCGATCGCTCCGGCGACGTAACGAATATCGCCCTTCTCAAGACCGCCTGACCCAACAAGAGAAACGTCGATGGCTGATACGCCCGCGAACGCGTTCTGAAAGGAATCTGAATGAGCAACAATCTGATCGTCGGTTTCTCGGGCAACATCTCACGTCCGTCTGGCACAAGACGTTTCGTAGAGAACGTGACGGAAGCGTTGGCGGCGCAGGCCGGTCTGCAGCACGTTGTATTCGACGTGGAGGATTTTGGACCGTCACTGGCGACAGCCAGATCGGTCGCCGATCTCGACCCGGCCGCACGCCGGGTAGTCAGAACAATTGTCGAGGCCGAAGCCCTCGTCATCGGCTCGCCGACATACAAGGGGAGCTACACGGGCCTCTTCAAACATGTTATCGATCTGCTTGATCCCTCGGATCTGCGCGGCAAGCCTATCGTTCTCACGGCCACGGGCGGCGGGGACCGGCACTCGCTTGTTGTCGAACACCAGTTGCGCCCGCTCTTCGCATTCTTCGAGGCTTTCGTGACGCCCACGGCGATCTACGCCTCCGGTCGTGACTTTACTGACGGCACACCTTCGCCGGCCATTCTCGGCCGTGTGAACCAAGCGCTCGCGGAAGCGTCCCTGCTTATCAGCGCCCGCTCGATCTCCGCAGCGATTGCAGCCGAATAGGCTCGGCTTGCGATTATTGGCCTGAGATCCGTAAGAGACGTGCCAGCGCGACAAGGACAGAAGAATGACAGCGAGGAAATATGTGGTCGGAATTACCGACCACATGATCGGCCTTCCCGATCTCGAAGCAGAAGTGCTTGGAGATGACGTGGAGATCGAGTTTTTCGCCAGCACGGACGAAGCATCTTTTGCTCCCGACCGCCTGGAAAGGCTCGATGCCCTGATGGTATGGGGCGCACGGCTGGGAGAAACGAGCATTACCCATCTGGCGCGCTGCAAGGGCGTGGTGCGTTATGGCGTCGGTTATGAAAAGATCGACCTTCCTGCCCTTGCCGCCGCCGGCATACCTTTCGCCAACAATCCCGATTACGGCACGGAGGAGGTCGCGGATCACGCGCTGGCCATGATTCTCTCCCTGCATCGGCGCCTTTGGGAGCATGACGAACGTGCCCGCGAATATCGTTCCGGATGGCAGATCCACAGTCTCAAGCCGCTTCATCGTTCAAACAAGGCCACGGTGGGTGTCGTGGGTGTGGGCAGAATCGGAACGGCAGTGATCAACAGACTGAAACCTTTCGGTTTCCGTATACTCGGTTACGACCCTGGCCAGCCACCCGGACATGAAAAAGCCATCGGTTATGAACGAGCGGAGCAGCTGGAAGAGCTTTTCGCCCAATCCGATATCGTAACTCTGCATTGTCCGGCGACGGATCAGACACGCGGCTTGCTGAACGCCGAAGGCCTTGCCCGGTTGAAGCGCGGAGCCATCGTCGTCAACACTGCACGGGGCGAGCTGATCGAAGACCTCGACGCATTGGAAGCCGCACTTCGGAGCGGGCAAATTGCGGCGGCCGCAATCGATACGCTTTTGAAGGAGCCACCGGACGATCACCCGCTGCTGGCGGCGTGGCGCAACCGCGAGGACTGGCTTGCAGGGCGCTTGGTCATCACACCGCATAACGCCTTCTATTCCGATCACGCAGCCGTCGAAATGCGCCGAAACGCTGCTAAGACGGTGAAGCTATTGCTCGATGAAGGCAAACTTCGCAACCAGATCACAGGGTAAAACGGCCCGATCAAAACTCTTTCACAGCGATGGCATACCGGAGAGGCCATCTTTACTCTTATCTGTCTGACAAACTGCCGACCCCAGGGAAAAGAAAAAAACGCTCAGCTCGCAGCACTATTTGAAGGTTTATTTCTTCTATCGGGATGAGGGGCGTGGCTGAATATCGCCCTTATACAGGAGGCTGCGATGAGCAGAGTCATCAACTTGGCAGGAAAGCTCAGGGCAGTCGCCCCTTACATCAGAACGGAAGATGAAGCGATTGAGGCCGCGGAAGCTCTGGCGGATGAAATTCGGACCGTTTCCAGCGCTCATGACAGACAGCGTAGCCATCAGGAGCGCGAACGGATCGCCCGATCCGGCATTTTCGGCATAACCGTTCCAACGGAATATGGCGGTGCCGATATTTCAAACCCATTCCTGGCCGAAGTGTTGGCGATTTTGTCCGAAGCCGACAGTTCCGTTGGCCGGATTCTTCAAAGTCATTTTTACATCCTTGAAGTGCTCCGAATTGCAGGTACCGAGAATCAGAAGCGGCATTTTTTCACCAGAGCACTGGCAGGCGATCATTTTACTGCCGCACCTGTCGAAAAGAATGGCGAAACGGAGGGTAACATTAACCTTCCGATAGCAGCAGACAGCGCAGGGTATCGCCTTACCAGGCAGAAATATTACCCCAACGGCGCCCTGTTTGGCGACTGGACTGCGCTCTTCATCCAAGATGCGAAAGATCGCAATGTTATGGCGATTGTGCCCCCTTATACAGACGGTATGATGACTGTCGATGATTGGGATGGTTTCAGCCCGGGGAGCGTAACCAAAGATAACCGCTACGTATCTGCAGATTCCGTCATTGCTTACTATAAGGTGTTCGAACAGCCGACGGCGCTTGAACCTCTCGGACAATTGCTCCACGCAGCGATAGATCTGGGGATTGCCCGCGCGTCTTTTACCGACATGATCGATTCCGTTAAAACAAGATCGCGCGGTAGTCGTAGTCTTGATATCGAGAGCGAAAAAACAGGGTCGGTCGCCGTAAAGATAGAAGCGGCGGCAGCCGTGATTGAACGTGCAGGCAGAAAAGTGGACATCGCCCAGGTATCACCGTCCGCTTCGGCTGCCTCGGAAGCCTCTCTTGCCGTGGCAGCCGCCGAAATCCTTTCGACTGAGGCAGCGGCAGGCGCCGCCACTGCACTCTTCGCGCTTGCGGGAACTTCAGCGACGAGCAAGGTTTTCGTTCCTGGTCACCATGAGCGCATGGCACGCACCGGCGCCGTTGATGATCAAGCCCCCCGGAAATACGCCGCCATCGGGGAATTTCACCTCAACGGCAAGCTTCCGAGACCGAACGATCGGTTCTGACTGTCTCATTCGACCGGTCTGACTAACCGAAACCGGCGGTTGTCGATTGGTGTCATGTCTATAAACCTAGAAGGTGGACGGGCGTGCGATGTTGCCTCGGGATACAGCAGGCGATGTCCATTGTTCAGTATACCTCGAGCGACGCACCAGGCGCTCAAAAAAATCATATCCTTCATGCCAACGTCCGAAGCCGCTTGCGACATTGATATGGCCCGCAAAGCCGATAATCGCCAACTCACTCCCCCAAGCCTTCACATGATGTTCCAACTGCGCGACACCCATGTAGGGATCATTGAGACTGCCGACCACAAGACTTGGAAATGGAAGGCGTTCCATTGGTTCGATACCGAAATCAATCATGCATGGATGCATTGTTAGGGTCGTTTCCAAGGAACAGGGAGCGACCAGAAGCGCACCGCGGATAAGACCGGCCTGATGACGGTTGGCATAACTTGCAGCAAGAAGACAACCGAGGCTGTGCGCAACGAGAAAGGCGCCGTCGGTGTTCGACAGCGCCTCATCGAGCTTAGCTTGCCATTGGGCCAGTACCGGACATGTCCAGTTTTCCTGTTCAACGACCGACGAATTAGCATTTTCATACGTCCAGTGCCGCTGCCAGTGCTCGTCGGAGGAGCCATTCAAACCCGGAATGATAAGCGTCTGGATCATGGCCGACCTCGCTGCTTTTCTAATTCAATGAGAAGATAGACAGCCAGTCGGATTTCGTCGGCGAAATCGCATCCAAAATCTACCAGAAAGATAGATTAATTTGCCTCGTGACATCAGACACGCTCCGATAAATTGCTGACCACGAACACAGAATGATTGGAAATCGGACATGAAAAATCTCAACACTGCCGGCCTAGGCAAGACCAGCCAGTTTGTGGAATCGTCCGCTCTCCGACGCCACCTCCACTCCCGAATGCAGATGTGTATTGCGCCTCTTACCGCCGAGGACATTCAGAACAGGTTGCGAGAGTGGAGTGAAAGACATGCAGAGACAGGTCATTGAGCATGGCGGATTGCCAGTCGGCATAGCCATCCCGGATAGCGGAAAGCTGCGTTTTATCGCCGTGAAATTTCACGTCATCGATCTTGATGATCAGCGTTTTTCAACGGTTGGCGAACTGAGAGCTGCAATCAGCGATCATCTCCGTTCCCAAAGACAGATCGCCGCCTGAGGACGACGGATCAAGCCCCTGGCCTGATCTTCGCCATCATGTGTGTTCGATAAATTGCTATCCCAGAGAGCCCCATGAAAGATATCCTTAAATTAGCCGGAAACCGGACGATGACGGTCGGTGTGACGCTCATCTTTGCAAGTCTGGTCATGCGCTATTTCGACACGGGCATACCCAATTGCCTCGTGGCGGTCACTCTGGCGGCTGGACTGGTTGTGGTGATTTTTGCAGCCGGCCGAATGAACGAATAGGAAGTCATAGAGCGCCCGATTTCCCGATTTCATGGCACAGGGCAGCGATCACGTCGGCAGGATTCTATCAATACGACGGCCGCGGATCGGAGCGCTTCGGGAACTGCCTTTCCGCTAGCGATATGTCGGCACTAGCCTGCCGGGTCACAGAGAAAAGAGGCCGTGGGCGATCTTGACGAACTCGCCTCTCTTCACCACATCCCGCGAGATTGGGACAAGATGCATCGCATGAAAACATTTTTGGAAAAGACGTTCGGGCCGACCGAACTTGCCATTGTTGAAACTGCTTTCAGTGAGTGGATTGATGAGGCCAAGGTCGAAAAACAAAGTCCTGAGGCCGAATTGGCAGCAGCGATCGTGATCAACCTATTTCGCGAAGGCAACGACACGGTTCCGGCGATACGGAAGGCGATTTCCGCCCATCGTGGCCTGAACGACCTTCGCCATTCCTGATCATTGTTACGATTTCCTCATGCCCTAGCGACCTGCGGCGGTTGCCAAGAACTGCCTATCATGATGTGACGTCGTTTTACTGTCCACAATGGCATTGCCATTGCGGTGACGGAATATACCAAGCCACCATCATCGCAGGCTGAAATACGCAGCAACTGCGTCTATATCCTCGGGTGTTAGTTCCTTGGCTGCATTGGTCATCAAGTGACTATAAGAGGAGCCACCTCGGTTTCCGGCTTTGAACAACAACAATTGCTGGCGCAGGTATGCTGAGTTCTGGCCCGATAGCTTCGGATAGGCGGGGTTGGCCGCCGCCTTGTCATGGCAACTCAGGCAGGCAGGGATTTTATCCTCCTGTCGTCCTTTCTCCGCAAGCGCGCTGCCTTTTGCCACAATATCGACATCGTCCATCTTGGGACGCCGTTCGAGACGTGTCTGGGTGGCGTAATAGGATGCGAGTTCCGGCAGGGCATCGTTGGGCAGCGTTCCGACAGCCACTTGCATGATGCCACTCGGACGTTCCTTGGCGGCATAGGCTTTCAGCGCATTGAGAAGATAGGTTTCCGATTGGCCGGCTAGGCGTGGAACCAGGCTGCCGTTATCGAGCTTGCTATCAGCATGGCAGCTTTCACAGGTGATGGGCACCGGAGAAACTTCGCCTGCATGACCAATCCCGTGCAGGCCCGATGCCTTGAGATATTCATCGGCATCCATCTTTGGCAGTTTTTTCAGAAAAGCGACCATCGACCAGACTTCGTCATCCCGCGATTGAGTGGGCCACGCCGGCATTCCGGTGAAACGCACGCCATGCTTGACGATTTCGAACAGTTCGGCATCCGACCATTCCAGCACCGCCGTCTTCAAATCCGGCGGCGGCGGCAGCATGGCAAGCACCGAACCCGGCCGGGGTTGTGCCGGCGAGCCATGACAGATGGCACAACCGGTTTCGAAATGGCCGGCGGCACCAGGTATAAGCCCCGGCTCCTGGAGCGGCGGTACGTTACCATCCGCGACAGCACGCGCAGAGACGGAATTGCGCATCACCCAATGTAGAAACCAGTCAGTAATCGCCCAGTGCCCAGTGGAAGCGCGTACGCTCATCAGCCCGGACCAGCCGACTGCAAGCCCAAGCAAGGGGGCGATGATGGCGAGCACGATGAGATGCTTCCAGCGGACAGTCATCAGCCCCTCCTCCGCGTTGGCTCCGGAATGCCGGACTTCAGCGTCGTTGCCAGAAGTGACACGCCACCGGCGAGATAGACGGCAGCCCCGACGAGTAGCATGATAACGCCGCCAGCCTGCTGGTCGAAGACAGGGCTGAGTTTAACACCGAAACAGGTGACCTCCGCGGAGCCGTAGAGCGGCCGTGGCGACAGCGCCAGAAGCGCACCCAGCAGTGTCATGTGCATGGAGGTAAACAGCAGGCCGAAGGCACCTGCCATGCGCCGACCATCTCGTCCAGCCTCCAGTCCGCCGAGACATGAGAGCCACAATGCAAGGCCTGCGACCAGGAAAGTAAATTGCTCGACAGCAGCGATGATACCGGCCCCCTCCGACAGCGCCCGCAAGACAGGAATGTGCCATGCCCAGACGGCGAGAAGCTCGATCACCGAGGCGACGACAGGGGAAAACCAGGGCCAGCGGGCCGGAATATCCAGCCGCGTTCCAGAAATACCGATGGCAATCAGCGGCGCCGCACCGGCGACGACGCCCATATGGGCGATCATGTGGATAGTGAAGGAAGCCCGGTCACTGAACGGCAGAAGGATTGCCCATAGACCGAACAGAAAGACAATGCCGGCCAAGACGCAGATCCGCTTCATCGCTGACACTCCGCGATAAAGATCAGTGGTATGGCGACATAAACGACCGCGACGAAGCTGAGGCCCGAGAGCAGAAGCGTGGCAAAGCCCTGGAACAGGGTGCGGTCCTTGCGGGTCGCCTCATCATGCGGCGGGTCACCTGAGCCGAAGCCCCATTGCCGCCAGGCGAGATAGGCCGAAAGAACGATCATGGCGAGCGCGACCACGGTAAAGCCGGCGAGAACCAGCCGCATCGTTGCGAACTCGAAATCGAGCGTCGCTGCTTTCGCACAATAGACGGCGACCGCGGCGTAGCAGACAACGAAATGGATCGCCCAGACGGCCGGTGCCGTGAATAGCGTCCAGAGGCTTTCCACCTCGCGCGGGATGACGCTCTTCATGCGTGCACCATAGGAAAAAGGCCGAGAACCGGGAATGTGACGACAGCCGTGAAAGCCATGAAATGCCAGTAAAGCGCCACGTTTCGGATATCCTGATCATACTCGCCTGTCATGCGCCCCGCAAAACTTCTCGCCAGGCAATAGGCCTGCATGACGATGCCGACGGCACCATGCGCAACTGTCCAGATGGCGATAATCCAGACGGTCGCAGGATAGACATTCGACGTCGGATCCATGCCATGGAGATAAGGACCGGCGAGGCCGGCGAAACAGGCGGCGATGGTGACAATCATTCCGCCAGCGAGTGCGATACGGCAGCCGCGCGGCCCCTTCTCATTGAGTTCGCGGGCGGCGACCGTCAGCCCCCAACCGACGAGGAAAAGCGTCATCGCCACCATCGGCCAGAAAGCGCCGGGTCCGGCGGCACCGGCCATAAGATCCTCATGCACTGTCCAATAAAAGAAGTAGCCGAAGATCAGGCTTGCAAAAGCGGTACCATCACCGACCATCGTGATGAACATTGCCCACCAGCCGACGGATGCTGGACCGGAGACATAGACCGGTAGCGTCTTGCCAAGGCCGACATCCACGTCCTCGGTCTCCGGGATCTGCGCCGTACCGGTCCACAGCCACCAGACGATGGCGATGAAGGTGATGACGGCACAGATGAGCGTCGGGATCCACCAATGGAAGGTAAGCGCGATAAAAACACCGCCCAGTGCCATGGCCGCGATGATCGGCACATAGGAGACACCACCGACGCGCAGACATTGGATCGGTTCAGCATCAAGCACCGAGGTGACCAGCGTTTCACGTTTGCCCGATTTTGCATCCGGCAGGTAGAAGCGCCCGGCTTCGATATCTGCCTGCAGGTTAGGCTGATCCCAGAGCGGGTAACGGCTGGTGATGATCGGCACCGAGCGCATGCCCCAACTTTCGTCGGGGTCGTTGGTCCATTCCAGTGTGCCTGAATTCCAAGGGTTCAGGTTGCGCTCCTCGGGTTTCGGCTTTGGCCGGAAAATATCGATGACAAAGGTCATGACCCCGGCGGCAAATATGAAGGCCCCAACCGTCGAGATCAGGTTGAACAGGTCCCAACCGAATTCTTCCGGATAGGTGAAAATCCGACGCGGCATGCCGCGAAGGCCTGAAAAATGCATCGGAAAGAAACCGATGTTGAAGCCGATAAACATCAGCCAAAAAGCAAATTTTCCCCAGGCATCCGACAACTTCTTTCCGGTCACAAAGGGGAAATAATAGTAGATTCCGGCAACGATCGGGAAAAACATGCCTCCGATCAGTACGTAATGCAGATGGGCAACGACGAAATATGTGTCGTGCGCCTGCCAGTCGAAAGGTGCGAGCGCCACCATGACACCGGTCAGTCCACCAATGGTGAAGATTGCCAGCCCGCCTGCACCGAATAGCATCGGCACTGAAAAAATCACACGCCCGGCCAGCATTGTGGCGATGAAGACGAAAATCTGCACACCAGTCGGAATTGCGACCGCCTCCGATGCCGCGGAGAAGAAAGCGAGCGATATCTGCGGTAGGCCAGTGGTGAACATATGGTGCACCCACAGACCGAAACTGAGGAAGCCGGTTCCAACGGCTGCCAGCACGATCCAGGAATAACCAACGATTGGCCGCTGAGAAAAGGTCGGCACGATCATTGCCATGAGCGCGATCGCCGGCAGGAAGATGATGTAGACTTCCGGGTGGCCGAAGATCCAGAACAGGTGCTGCCAGAGCAGCGGATCGCCACCACGCGAGACATCGAAAAACGGCCAGTCGAACATCCGCTCCATCTCAAACAGGATGTCGCCGGCAATCAACGGCGGGAAGGCGAAGAGGATCATGCCGGCAACAATCAGCAGATACCAGGCGAACATCGGCATCATGTTGATGCGCATGCCGGGCGCACGGCATTTCATGATGCCGACAATGATCTCCACGGCTGCGGCAATCGACGCCACCTCGATGAAAGAAAGCCCAAGCAGCCAGATATCCGCACCAATACCGGCATATTCCTTATCGGTGGCAAGCGGTGGATACATGAACCACCCGGCATTGGGCGCCGCGTTGAAGAAGATCGAGCCGCAGACAAATATGCCACCGAGAAGAAAGCTCCAGAAACCGAAGGCGGAAAGCCGTGGGAACGGCAACTCGCGCGCGCCGAGCATTGAAGGCAGCAGGAAAATCGCAACTGCCTCGAAGATCGGCACCGCGAACAGGAACATCATCACCGTGCCATGAAGAGTGAAGGCCTGATTATAGAGGTCGGCGGAGATGAGATCGTTGTTGGGCGTAGCCAGTTGGGCGCGCATCAGCAGGCCGAGCGCCCCGGCAAAGAGCATGAAGACGAAGGCGGTAACACCGTACCAAAGACCGATTTCGCTATTGTTGACCGAGGTCCAGTAGCGCCATCCGCTAGGGGTCTTCCAAACTTCGCGAAGCCTCTTCTCCTGGGCGGCCCGTTCTTCGGACGTAAAATTGCCGAGCTCCTCCATCACTTGAGCTCCTTCAAAAATACGGCGATCCTGTCGATGTCTTCTTGGGGAAGCATGCCGAAATGCGGCATCCTGACGCCGGGTTTGACCTCTCCCGGATAGGCGATGAAGCGCGCGATGTCCTTTGCCGTGTGCGGCAGAGTTCCGGCAGCAAGCGTGGCACGCTCACCGAACGCCGTAAGATCCGGACCGATACGGCCCCCGGCAACCGTGCCGGCGATGGTGTGACAGGCCCCGCAGCCATTTCTCAGGAAGGCCGCCAGTCCCTCAGGGTCGTAGGGCTTCGATGCCCGCCGCTCGGCAAGCCACGCCTCGTGTTCTTCAGGTGCAACAACCCGTACGGCGAATGCCATCAAAGCATGGGTTTCACCACAGAACTCCGCGCACACGCCGCGGTAAGTGCCTTCCCTGTCCGCTGTCAGCGTCAATGGATTGGTGCGGCCAGGTATCATGTCCATCTTGCCGCCGAGCGACGGCACCCAGAAGGAATGGATGACATCCGCCGCTTTGAGGGAAAAATGCGCCGGTTGGCCGACCGGGATGCGCACCTCGTTGGCCGTTTCGAACATGACCTCACCGGCTTCATCAAGATAGCGCACCCGCCACCAGAACTGCTCGCCCGTCACTTCGATCCGTCGCACTTGCTGGTCGTCCGGGATCCAAGGTCGGATCGCCGGCATCAGCCACATGCCATAGGACAGGAGCGCGCAAAGAACGACGGTCGGCAGTATCGCGCCACACCAAAGGATAACGCGGCCTGCGCTCTCCTCCGAATGCGCATGCTTTTTCCGCGAGGCGTAAATAAGAGCTGCTACGACGGCGATCCAGATAACGACGCCGCCAATCAACATGACGAAAAAGAGATGCGCCACATGAGATGCCTCTGGCCCGGCCGGATCAAGTGGAGAGTGGGAGCCGGAACAGGAGTTGAGCAAAAAGGCAGATAGCAAAATCAATGACGGACAGAGTTTAAAGCCCGAAAGGCCCGATTTTCTTGGCCGGCTTACGTCGGGCAATCCTTCGTCCATCATCGATTGGGTGTCCCCTCCCCAAGAAACGCAAAGCATTTTCGCCTTCTGCCATTCGATCGCAAACGCGTCCTTGGGCGAATGGTTCCAGAGCAGAGCTCTTGCAAGCAGCAGATAATTCATTTCGACGGGAAGCGGACACATGGCACCCGGCCCAAGCCCGTCAGCTGCCGAGTTAACCGGCACATGGGAAGCCGCCCTAGCTTGCAGCAGAGAAGATGAGCAGGATGACCTATCCCAGCGCCGCTCAATGGCTCCCACCTCGGCATCACCATTCAGGCCGAATTTGCAACAACGACACGCCCAGCACGCCCGGCCAAGCTAAAATCGTTAGGGGTCCGTGTACCCCAACACCCGGATTTTCAACTCGTGCATGCCGGGATCACGGTCGAACAAAAACGCTCCAGAGGACTTGGACTCCGCAGCAACGTAGTCGAACGTGACTTCAGTTTCCTCAAGAACATCACCGGCATCGATGATTTCGCCGCGGACAGTCACATCCGCCGCAGTGGCCGTCGACCTGTTCGCGATGTCGAACGCTACCCGATGACCATTATCGAGGGCACTAAGGTTTGTCAGGCTGACGCTCAGATCGGGAGGTACTCCCTTATCTGTAAGTGCTTCCCAGGATATCAGACCGATCATCAAAAGAACCAGCGCCGTCGATACGGTCCCCGTGACCCATTCGATCCAATGTGGCGTCTTTTCCTCAGCGCTCGAACCAGCAGGCATGATCGGTCCTCTACAGTATGAGGCGGGCGGCAGCAGCGCCTATCGCACCGGGAAAACTCAGGACGATTGATGACGTCAGGATCTGGTTGACGGCCTTGCCATCGAGACGGCCGAACAACCAAAGCACATACATACTGACCACCATTGCGACAATATAGCCGGGCAAGGTGAAGCGCACCAGGACATGCCACCAAGGCGCGGCTTTCGGCATCTGATGTGTTCCCTTGAAGGCAACGGTATAGACGAAAGCGTGCATGATCGCGATGGAAGCAACAATCGTCGCTAGGGCATGCCAAGGCGTCATTTTGTAGGAGATCAGAATTATCTCTTCCGTCGGTGCAACGTTAAGGTTGAGAAAGAGCGCCCCGACCGACATCAGAAAAAGCTCGTGTGCGTAGCTGCTCGACATTTTATCCTGCACCACGCCCTCGGCATCCGCCTTTGGGCTAGAACCCTGAGGGGCGCCATTCGAGCCATTCTGATGGCCTAATTGCGACCGTCCCAATAAAGCGCCTATGCTGGCCGGAACGGCCTGGATCGCAACCTTACCTATCATCGCCGCCCAGGATATCCCTTCCTGGAGATCGCCCAAAAGAAACAGGATTATTGCACTGATCAAAATACCGAGACCGTAGGCAATCATTGCATCTCGGACGGCTTGGGTAAGACTGTAAGTTCGTTCGAAACCTACCAGGCGGGCGAGCATCACAAGCAAAGGAACATTGAAAAGCACGAGAACGAGAAGTCTTTTTCGCTCCATGTAGAAGCCGAGCTGCCACAACTCCATTGTCATCAGCATCGGCAGACCGAAAATCAACGCGCCTGCGGCCCCGCGACCGATTCCAACGAGGAATTCCCGTGGTCCCGGCTCCCGGCCGCCTCTTCGGCAATCTGCCACCTCAAGCTCCCCATGCGTGCCGCGCGGAAAACTGCGAACGGAGTAAGGCCCAGAAGTTGGATTTGTTCGCGATGCGCACTCGGACCCATCAACGACCGCTGGCACAGAATGTTCCGCGGGACGCGGGGTTCAAACGTAGGGCTCAAAAACAAGCAAGGTGGTCATCTTCCAGAGGATCCGCGATCTCGCCCGATCGTTTTCGACAGATGGGAGGATCGTAGCAAAGCAGAATGCGCCCTGCACAGCACTCGGGGCAGTTTGACCCGAAGATATTGGTGAGTGAATAATGTACTAGCGCTGGCAAGGATCAGCTAACCAACCGATCCTGGACAAAGTTGGTGGAGGCGAGCAACACACCCCTGACCGCCCACTCCTCCACCATCTCGAGATTGCCTACCTCGCGACGATAGGAAGATACGGTGCTGTCTCGTTTATTAGCAAGTAAGAGCGTGAGATCGTACCATATCGTACAAAGAGCAGGAAAGCTCGTCTCAAGCTTCAGTCTTGCACTAAATGATTTTCGTCTCCCGCCGGGCTACTCGTAGGTGCGTCCACATTCAGAACGGATGCCGGGACGTCTTTCTGGCATTTTCGGCTTCACGTTTGATCCATGCATCATTGGCAGCCTCGGGCGTTGTCTGCGGCGTTGGATTGCGCGCCTTACTCCACCGGAAAAGTGTTAGAAAAGCAAATGCTCCCAGTGCAATAACGAGAACAGTAGCGAGCAGAATCATGATTGTTGGATCGACCATCGGTAATTCTCCTTTCTGTTCTCCAACGCCGTATCCCGACCCCAAGTTCCTTCTTCAACCACTGTTGCGGTATCCGACAATCAGTGCTCATGACCGGGAGACGTCGTCGGTGCTCTCAACCGCCGGAGCCGATCAGCCATCTTGCGTCAAGCAAATCTCCTTTGGGCTGCGACCGTGTTAGCGAGAACCAGGCTTGGCGGTGGCAGACCACTATCGTTTCCAGTGACCACAGCAGAGACGTAAGCCAAGGCATTCTTCATACCGTTCATCGTGTATGGCTTCTCTATCGCACCGAGCGCACCCGCAAAATCCTTTGGGATTTTCTTGATGTTGCCGCTGACGAAGACATAAGGGACTTCGGCTTCTGCCAGTTTGCGGCCGACATTGATGCCGGTTGGACCATCCATGAGGTGAATATCGACAAACGCGAAATCCGGCTTGCCTTCGACAATCTGCTGCAGCGCCTGCGAACTGCTCATGGCGAGGCCGCAAACCTCGTGGCCCGCCATTTCGACCTCGCTTTCCAGTTCCATTGCCAGCAACATTTCGTCCTCGACGATCAAGACCTTCAATGCGAATTCTCCTTCAATGCGAATTCTCCTTCACTCCGCCCACCAGCAGGACGACATCGACAATCGTCTTTCTGCCTTCAAGCTTCTTTTCTATCGTTGCGCCAAGTTGCTGTGCCAATGCAGTGAGAAGCATTCGACCCAGTTCGGCGCTTTCATTGTCCGGCTCGACCGGCTCCGAGGTATCTTCAATCCGGATCAGGAAATGACCGTTCAGACGTCGAACAACGACATGAATGTCGCCGCCGCCATCATTCAGGCCTCGGCGGACCGCGTCCCCAACCAATTCGTTGACGATCAATGACAGGGGCGTCGCCTTGACCGCAGGCACGAGGAGAGGTGCGAGGTCAAGAGACAGGCGAATGTCGTTTCGACCGGTCGCACCGACCAGATCCGTCACAAGCTCTCGCGTAAAGTCCGACATGTCGAATTTGGAGACATCATCAAGCGTGAAAAGCTTGCGTTGCACGGTGCTCAGCGCCTCAATTCGGTTGAGTACAGCCATCAGAGTCTGTTTTCGCCCCTCATCCGCCGTAACACGAGCCTGCATTTTTACAATCGATGCCATAGTCAGGAGATTGTTCTTCACGCGGTGATCGACTTCATGCACAAGCAGAGTGCGCGCATCAAGGGCCGAGCGAAGATTGGCCGTGTGCTTGGCAACCTCTGCTTCCGCCTTGTGTCGCGCCGCAGCGAGGTCTGCCTCCCTGCTCTTTACGTTGGTAAAGTCGAGCTGTGAGGCAAAGAAATATATGATCGTCCCGCCCTCATCGCGCACAGGGCTGATGAACACTGCATTCCAGAATGTGCTTCCGTCCTTGCGGTAATTCACGATATCGACCGCGATATCCCGCCCCTCGTCAATCGCCGTTCTCATTGCGTCAACCGTTTCAGGATCGGTCGCAGGCCCTTGCAGGAGCCGACAGTTACGGCCGACGACCTCGTCGTCAGAGTAGCCGGTCAGCTTTCTGAACGCCTCGTTACAGAAAATGATCGGATTGTCGTGCTGCTGTGGATCCGTGACGATCATCGGCATACGCGTCGCCTTGAACGCCGCAGCGAAAGGGTCCTCGCTCACGTGGCCGGCGACAAGACGGTCGCCTGCATTTCTCGCATCAGTTCGGTTTCGATCCTGTTCCTGCATAGAAGTCCTGAAGATGTTTTTGACACAAGCCATATCGGCGCATTTGGTTCCTGCACGTCCCAACACTTCTGACAAAAGCGCCGCGGTATCACAGACGACACCGGAAGTGACGCAGGAAATCATCAAGTGACCATTGAAGCGTCATTCGATGCTTCAATAATGGAAGCGAGGCGGCGCTCGATCTCTTCTGCCTATTCACCCTCCGGGATGGTGATCGAAATGACAGGCAACCCGTCCGATCGCCCTGTTAGTCCCGGAGCGTGGACACGGAGTTTTGCACTGACCGATACTGGCGGCTGACTGGGAGACGATTGCCCGTAACCGTTCCTCGCTTCAGCGCAAGGCCAACTCGAAGCGAACCCCGGCCGTTGTGTTGTTGACGATGCAGAACACGCCGCGGACGCTGCCTATTTCGTCGCGGATCGGCAAACAGGAAATATCGAAACGCACGTTTTCCGGGTGACCGTGCCGTTCGCTGCAGAAACAGCGGGCCTTGGCTGACGACGCTCGACGAGTTCTTCAGCCATTTTTTGAAATGGCGTTAAAGCCGCGATAGCAGCCTGCTTCGTCGCTAAAGAACCCAGCATCCTTGAAATCCAAAACAATTTCTCTCCGTGGGCTCCGGAGAAAAACAGCCGCTCATGCGGTTTATCAGACCGGACTCCAACCGTTCCCAATCGCCACCATGATCAGAAAAGATTGCTCATAAGCCGCCGATATTCTGCCTCCGGTTTTCCGTAAGCGTCATGAGCGAATTCTTCAAGCGCGGACCTGTTCCGGATCGTTATCATGCCACGCTTTGATTTGATGAACCCATTGCCTTCAAGGGTATGGAGCGAGGTCGTGACGCTCGGCCTGCGTACGGCGAGCATCATGGCGATGAAGTCGTGCGTCAAGCCGATCTCGTTTCCGGTTACCCGATCATGACACATGAGCAGCCATCGGGCGAGCCTTTCGTTGACGCCATGAACGGCATTGGAGACCGCCGTATGTGCCAACTGAACTGAGAAAGCTTCGATCGAACGGATCGCCACTCTTGAGAAAACTGCGCTATCCATCGCGGTTCGAAAACGAACATAATCGAGACGATAAGCATCGCCGGCCACCTGCATGGCAACATCATGAGAACTCGTTTCAACCTCGGCAATGGCAGTCGTCGGCACATAACCGTCAAAGCCGAAAATCCCGGCTTCGGCTTGATTGCCTTCCGGCGTAGTAGCGACCAGCGAGCCAATTCCGGACGTGAGGAAATAAACATGCTCGATAGGCTTGCCGACCTTTGCAAGAACCGTTCCCCGGGGAAGATCGATATATTCCAAGCTGTCGGCAACCCGCTTGAAGTCGGAAGGCGGGAGTATGGCTAGAAGCTTATTTCGAATGGAGCCCTGCGTGGTTACGACCATAATGCTCGCCTCCGTCTTGGGGCAAGAGCATATAGGACCCTCAGCCGTCTGCGCCCTGAATTAGTCTGCAGACGGTAGCGGCAGGGTACACCTACCTCTCTTTTCCGGCAAGTCCGAAGCGGCAAAACCAACGTTCTCCGCAGAGGCATGGGCAAACAACAGATGCCTATGCCCATAGAGCCTTGTTCGTGGATGAAACTGCTTCAGCGGAACGCGAACAAGTCCCAATGCCCGACAACACAGCCAGAGTGTTCTATTCGCTCCAGCCGCGCGAGCCGCCAGTCATCCACGTCCCCATTGTTGAAACGCCACATCTCTGCGGCCGCAGTTGCCATGCCGGAAACAAAACGCCGCTGCAGTTCTGCATCTGCCGGATCGAGCCGCCACGGGCTCGGCGCCATCTCGACATGGAAGCCCTGCTTTTCGAGCAGCGTGCGCAGCACCTGTGCAGCGGTCGGGCCAAGTGCCGGACCAAATCCCTTGTCCCCCCGTTGATGGTCGTTGAATGCATCAACAACCTTCTCATCCATTGGATGCGGATCGTCCCAGTGACAGATGCCGTCATAGTTCAGCGCGGCATAAAGGCCGACATCCGAATGGGGAAGTCGCGCCAGCAAATGGCTCAGAAAAGCTTCGGAAACGAGATCGAACAGAGCCGATGCAGTTACCAACCGCATTCCGGCAAATAGATCAGCGGAGATGTCGCCCAAATGCGCTTCGACAGATTCGACCCGCCCTGACTGACCGTGCCGGTTTTGTGCTTCCGCAAGCAGCAACGGATCGTTATCGACGAGCCGCCAGCGCCAATGAAGAGCCTCCGGGGAGAGCGCCCGGAAAGTCGATCCCGTCCCGGCACCGAGGTCGACGACGAGAGCATCCTCTCCCGCTGTCACCACATGATCGATCACTCGTTTCCGCAGTTCATGATCACGTGCCGCATGATCGGCCACCTCGCGTAGATCGAGCCACTGCTTGTCGAAACCGCTCATCGGATGCCTTCCAGAAAATCAGCAAAGACCTGCGCGCTCGCCGGCCAGTCCGGCAATTTCAGGCCGGCAGCGCGTGAGCCGGCGGCATAGTCCTGCCGCGCCTGCGAATCGTCGAGAAGGGTCGCCAGAGCTGTCGCAAAACTCTCGACATTGCCGGGCTCGACAAGTATCCCTGCCGTGCGCGGCACGAGGTCAGGCACTGCGCCGCCGCGGCAGCCGACGATCGGCAGGCCATGCGCCATCGCTTCGGCAAACACCATGCCGAAACCCTCGTAGCGACTTGCCAGAGCGAAAATATTAGCCCTGTCGTATTCTGCCTCAACGTCATGAAGAGCGCCGGTCACGGCTATCCTGTCGTTCAGTCCGTAATCTGCGATCTGTCGGCGCAAGGAGAAAGCATATTGCGGATTCATCCGGTCGCTGCCGACGATCCGGCACTGCCATGCCCGGTCACGCACCTGCGCCAGAGCAGCAACCAGCGTCATATGGTCCTTGCGTTTTGTCAGGGAGCCGACGGCAAGGATCACCGGCGGTTCACCCTCGATATTGCCCCGCGCCGGTTCGGCGCGTTCGGTGCCTGGTATCGCCACACAGATCGCATCCCGCCTGACGCCGAAATCCGAAACCAGTGTTCGGGCTGTTTCCGGGCTTGTCACGGCAATCCCCCGAACACAGGCTAGAGCCGCAGTCTCGCTTCGGTGAAGTTCTTCCGCCTGCCCTTTCGAAAGCCCCGTTTCCAGCGCCAGAGGATGGTGAACGAGAGCAATCAGCTTCAGACGCGCGCCCTCGCGCCGGGCAATCTCGGGCATGGCGCCGAAGGCCAGTCCATCAACAAGTACCAGACTTTCATCGGGAAGACGGGCAAACTGCGTTGCTGTTTTTTCCAGTTCATCACGGCTCGGAGCGGGAAACCCATCCGCCAACCGGAGATGCTCGACCTTCCAGCCCAACGCGCGAAGCTCGCCGATCATCCGCCGATCGTAACCGTAACCGCCACTGGGGGTCTCTATGTCACCGGGAATGGCAAAGACAAGTTGCGACGCGCCAGCCTTTCGAATTTGGCCGTTCAAATCGCGGCCTCGTACCATGCCCGTGCCACATGACTTTCATGCAGTGTGATCTTGAGCCGACGGATCCGCCTGCCGCCCGGTCCAAGTCCCCCTGCTTCGATGCGTCGGTGCAAGTCGTCGAAGATGTGCTTGGCCAGCACCTCGGTCGTCGTGACCTTGCCACGAAAGACATCCAGTTCGTCAAGATTCTGGTAATTCAACGGTGTAACGGCCTCCTTCAGCAATGCAGTTGCCAAGCCGATATCGACACCAAGCCCGTTTTCGTCGAGATCTTCGGTCATGAAGGCTGCATCGACCACGAATGTTGCTCCGTGCATCGCTTGGGCAGGGCCAAAAACCTCACGCGGGAGGCTATGGGCGATCATCATGTGGTCGCGCACTTCGACAGCAAACATCGTGTTGGCTCCTTTCCATTTCAGATATAGCGGATGCGGTGACACAAGGTATCCGGATCGGAGAGGATCTGGAGGTAGTGCCCGGCAAGATCGTCAAAGGTCGTTTCACCGGAAATAAGATCGTCAAGACGATTGTCCGCCAGAAGACCAAGCGCTGTTTCGAGCCGCCGCGACAATGGCCATCGAGCACGCCGCGAGGCCGGCACATGGCCGACTTGCGAGCCGATGATCGACAGGCGATGGCTGTGAAACCGACCGCCGAGCGGCACGACCGAAGTCCCCTCTCCGAACCAGGACATTTCGACGATGCGGGCTTCGAAACCCGCGATTGCAATGGCGGTCGCAAGACCCTCGGACGTGGCGGAAGCATGAATGACCACGTCGCTGTCGCAGTCAGACGCTTCAGCCGTATCGGGCAAAGCAAAACGGCAGCCAAGCGTTTCCGCCAGAACGCGACGGTCAGGGTTCACGTCGACAAGGGTCACCCGCGTTCCGGGGATTTTCGCGGAGAGGAATGCGACCAGCAATCCAACAAGCCCACCACCGACGACAGACACCTTGTCGCCCGCGAGGATGCCCGCGTCCCAGATGCCGTTTAATGCCGTCTCCATGTTGGCAGCCAGGACGGCACGCGCAGCCGGCACATTCGGCGGGACCGGGATCGCCATTTTCGCCGGCACATGGAAAACGTCCTGATGGGGATGGAGGCAGAAGACCATTTCCCCTTCGCTTTGGGCAGATCCGGCCTTGACCATACCAACAACGGCATAGCCGTATTTGACCGGGAACGGAAACTCGCCCTCCTGGAGCGGTGCGCGCATACGATCGTGTTCGCTCTCCGGCACCGATCCATCGGCCACGAGAGCTTCCGTGCCTCTGCTGATGGCACCAAAGCGGCTCTCAATCAGAAGATCACCTTCAGCCAGCGGTCCTAACGACGCCTGCTTGAATGCTGCCTGTCTTATTCCTGTCAGCCACAACGCTCTTGATGTCGTCATGCGCGGTTGTCCGCCAGCGCGTCGAGGGAAACAGCTCGATGGGCCTGCTTGGGCGCAACTTCGGGTCGACGCCAGCGGCGGGCGGCGTGAGGCACGAGCGGGCTCAAGATCCGTGGCATGCGTCCCTCTTCCGGAATGGCAAACAGACCTAGGCTCGTGGTCCACCGGCCGAAGCTTCTCGAAGCCGTCAGCATGGTAAAGGGGATTGCCAGACAGAGGCCCGCAACCATCGGCAATGTCCACAGCAGGGCTGTCGCCCCTGCCCCGAACAGAAGGATAACCGCAAGCGTAATGCCGATCATCGTCTGCGGGCCCATGGTCTTCAGCGCCGATCGAAAAGACACGCCAAGCCGATCGCGGTTCTGGCCGCTCCATGCGACGCAGCGTCCAAACGGAAGGCCGAAGAGAAAGACGGAGACATACACGGCGATGATCGGTGCCATCAGCATAGAGGCGAGGATTTCGGCTATGACGGAAAAGCCGAAACGCAGCGGCCCGCCATAACTGCGAACCGCGCCCTTCGTCAGGCAGACATCGATCATGCCAGCGAGCTTCGGTGCGATGGACATGAAGAAGATGATGGCAAAAAGGGAAAGGCCGAGCTGCAGATAGGTGGGATCGAAACCCGCCGAAATGCCCTTCCAGGCCGCAGCGAAGGTCGCTGCGATCCATGCGGGCGGTGCGACATACATCAGGATCGCCTGCAGCACCTGGAACCGGCTGAGTAGCTTCAGCCCCGGTTCGAACAGGAATCGCCAATATTGCATATTGCCCTGACACCATCGCAGATCGCGCTTGGCGAAATCGGGAAATGTCGGTGGATTGGCTTCATAGCTCTGCGTTTCGATAGGCAGCACACGAACTTCATAGCCGCCGCGGCGCATGTAGGCGGCTTCAAGCTGGTCATGGCTCAGCACATGACCGCCGAGCGGTGGCGACCCTGGCAGCACGGGCAGGCTGCAATGTGCCTGGAAGGCGGCGGTGCGGATCAGCGCATTATGCCCCCAATAGGGACCGCAATCCGCATTCCACCATGCGGCACCCATGGTGAAGGCGCGCATGCCGTGTCGCATACCGAACTGGAACATACGTGCAAAACCGCTGGTCGCCGGCATGCCCACCACGAGTGACTGCAGAATGCCGATCTCTGGCCTCGTTTCCATTGCCGCGACAAGCCGGATGATCGCATCGCCAGACATGACACTATCGGAGTCTAGTGGAAGGAAAAAATCGTAGTCCGCGCCATATTGGTCTAAGAAATCATGAATGTTTCCAGCTTTGTAGGCGGAATTTACTGTGCGTCGCCGGTAGATGGGACGGCTTTCTCCGGCAAACCCCACGGCATCGACAAACTGCGCGAAACCGATTGCTTCGGCTGTCGCTACGGCCTCGTCGGATGTGTCGCTCAAGACGAAGAGGCGGAAATGCCGCTCAAGTCCCGTGGCCTTGAGGCTCTCCGCCATTGCCGATAGTCGCGCCAAAGCCGGTATCGGATCCTCGTTTCTCAGAAACAGCGTGAGAGCGGTGCGGGAAGAGAGCACGCGCGGGCGGGTACGCTCACCCTGGGGGTAGAAGGGGTAGATACTTCGCGCGGGATCGCCCGGCCCATGCTGGAGAAGCAGGCCGATGACCGCGTTCCAGAAGCCCAGCACCATCCACGGCATGGCCATCAGAAAACCAAGCAACATGACGGTTTCGAACATATCGATCCCGCCGGATGATAGAATACGGAGCAGCCCGTAACCAAGGACCGCGATCGTCAAAAGATTGAGTGCCAGGACGATAGCGCGACGTGCGCGTATCGGCAGTCCCGCGTAACGAAGCTCGCATTCCGGCGAGATGCGGCCCGATTGCCTTCGATCACTCTCAAGACTGTCGCTAGGGACAGTCTCGGCGGCGTTCATCCGGCTGGTATGCAGATCCATGGAGGTGTTGCTTTCGGTGAGTGTCTGACAACTAAAGTTAGGGGCCGGTTACACTTCAACAAGACCGAGGCTTGATCAAACAGGCGGCTGCCATTCTCACGAACGGGTGATCCTCAACGGTACGGAACAAATATCCAGCCTTGTCTGTTGACGGCTAAATTCATGGCTGTGCCACGGAGTGCCAGATGGCTGTCTTATCTTCCCCGAACAGGGATTCCGCTGCCTATCCCCTGCAGTCACTATTCGTCCCGTTTCCTTTCGTCTGCTTCACACTCGTACTCGCGACCGACATTGCCTTCTGGCAGAGCGGCGGAAACTTGATGTGGCAGAATTTTTCCTCCTGGCTGTTGTTAGCCGGATTGGTCTTCGGAGCGATCGGTATACTCGCTGGTTTCGTCGATCTGATACGTCGGCGCACGCGTCCGCTGCGGCCGGGTATTTTACCCATCTTTCTGTATCTGGTGGTTCTCGCCCTGGCGCTTCTCAATAGCTTCGTACATGCGGGCGACGGGTGGACCGCAGTCGTTCCCTACGGGCTGCTTATTTCCGCAGTAACCTTCGTAATCGCGCTTATCGCGGCGGTAGTGTCCGCACGCAAATATGCCAGATTGGCCTGGAGGATTTAACAATGAGATGCTTTATTCTTGGCGTTTCGATCATCGCACTCTCCGTCAACCTCGCGACCGGTGCCCTCGCCCAGAATGGCGATTTCGATACTTCCCAGCAAATCGGGCCTGATCCCGTCCTTCCCGAGCCAAAACAGGAGCTTCTTCCGGACCTCAAGGTTGCCGAGGTTATCGGCTGGAAGGATGGCGAGACACCGACGGTGCCGGATGGTCTGAAAGTGACTGCTTATGCAGCGGATCTTGCCAATCCCCGCACCGTTCACACGCTTCCAAATGGCGACATACTTGTGGTTCAATCGCAAGGGCCGGAAGGCAAGCCGCTCAGCCGCCCTAAGGATTTTATCCGAGGCTGGATCATGGCGCTTGCTCACGGAAGCGGCGGTGGAGAGAAGAAGGAAACCAATCTTATCACCTTGCTCCGCGATACCAATCGCGATGGTCAGGTGGACGAGAAGCATGATCTCCTGACCAGGCTTGATTCACCCTTCGGTGTTGCCTGGGTCGACAACACGCTCTATGTCGCCTCGGCCAGTGCCGTCCTTGCATACCCTTACGAGCTTGGTCAGAACCAGATCACTGCGCAGCCGCAGGTGTTGACGCCGTTGCCCGGCGGTCCGCTTAATCATCACTGGACCAAGGATCTGGCGCTGAGCCCGGATGGGCAAATGCTCTATGTCTCGGTGGGATCGAATTCGAACGCCGGCGAGAATGGGCTCGAGTCAGAAAAGGGCCGTGCGGCAATCTGGCAGGTCGACCGGCGAACCGGCGCGGCAAAGGTCTTCGCGTCGGGACTTCGTAACCCGAATGGCCTGACCTTCCATCCGGAAAGTGGAGAGCTGTGGGCCGTCATCAACGAGCGTGACGAACTCGGCCCCAATCTCGTCCCCGATTACATGACCTCCGTGAAAGAAGGGGCGTTTTATGGCTGGCCCTGGAGCTATTACGGCCAGCATGTCGACGCGCGGGTCTACCCTCCCCGGCCGGAAATGGTTGAAAAGGCGATTGCGCCGGACTACGCGCTTTCAAGCCATGTGGCGGCACTTGGGCTCACCTTTACCATAGGGACGGCGATGCCGCAGGCCTATGCAAACGGAGCTTTCATAGGCGAGCACGGCAGCTGGAACCGCAACAGCTTCAACGGATACAAGGTCGTTTATGTGCCGTTTGAAAACGGCAAACCCTCCGGCAAAGCTCAGGATGTGGTAACCGGTTTTATCCAGGGTGATCAGGCGCGCGGCCGCCCCGTGGGTGTTGGCATCGACGGCACCGGGGCTTTGCTTGTTGCAGATGATGCCGGCAACACGGTTTGGCGTGTGGCCTCTGCCGATGGAAACACCATTCCGCAACCTGTCGGCACGGATCGGGTGTCATTGAACTCGCAGGCTGCCTCGGACACGAGGACAGGCCGTGTCCCCGCGACAATCCCGACCGCCGCAGCTGACGCGACCGCTTCTACCACTTCGAGTGAGCCCGCATCGACGGAACGTCTGACGGCACAACAGCCCATCTCTGACGAGCCGGAAAAGCTCCGCCCCGCGCAAATGCAGATCGCTCCAGCTACAGGCCCCTAGAGAAATTCCAGCATAAGCGAAACCGGTTTTTTCGCCGGGAATTTTATTGAAACAATGAGGTAAAGCAGGTTCACGTCCCGAAGGAAGGCGGAATTGCCCTAGAATCCCGCCTCGCGGAAGAGCACCATTAGGACGCGCCGCCAGGCGCGTTCGGCGAAACTGACGCCCTTGCCGTCGATCAACATCACGCCCTGAACCGATCGCGATGGAAGGAAGTCGTTTCCATCGATTGTCGCCACGACGGCATATTGTGACGCCACCGGCACTAGCTTCTGCCGTTTTCCTTCAGTGGCCGCATGGACCGCGACGGCTCCCTTATAATGCGAGGAGAGCTGCGGGATATCGATTTCTCGCGCACCGGCCTCCGCAATGGCAACGAGTGTCACCGGCACCTTCGGCTGGGAAATATCGTCAGGGACAAACCAACCGGGGGCATTCACAGCAAGACGGGAGCTATCGTTTCCGGCCACATAGCCCCTTGCCGCCGAACCGATGCCCGCCGATAGAAAGGCGATCTGCTCGCCGCGGCCAACCCATTGGCCAGGCAGGATTTCGGGATTTATCTCGGTGATCGTGCCGTCGAACGGGGCTTTGACGATCAGCGCCGACTTACGCTCTTCTAGCCCCTGCTTGCGGGCGCGCGAACTGCCGAGTTCGCTTTCAATGATGCTGCGTTGGGCGAGGTCGTCGGCGTTGGCGCTGATCCGGGCCAAACGCGAACGAGCGAGATCGATCTCGACCTCGGCAATCTTCAGCTCTTCATTGATCTGAGGCGCATCGATGACGAACAGCACGTCCCCGGCCTTCACTGACTGCCCGGCAGATATGTCAAGCTGTTCGATGCGTCCTGGTTCCTGCGGATAGAGCCGCACGAACTGCTGCGGATAGATAACCGCCGGCGCGCTGACGTGGGTCGAAAGTGGCAGGAAAGCCAGAACGATCAGCAAGCCGACGATCGATGCCGTCACATAGGTCCGGCGCGTCCCAAGGATGTCGCTGCGCATGGCCCACCATTCCTTCACTTCCATGAGAACCGGACGAACAATGAAAAAGCCGATCTCCACCACGAAAAGCAGGATGCCGACCAGCTTGATGGTGAAGTGATAAACGAGCACCGCAATGCCGAGATAGAGGATCAGGCGATAGATGGCGGTGGCAACCGCATAAACCGTGAGGATCACGTCCAGCCGTGGTGGAAAGTTTTCCGGTGCCGTATATCCCGGCTTGAATAGAAACTCCCTCAACCGCCAGCGCATATGCCGGAAGCTTCGCGGCTGCAGGTTCTCGATGCCGAGCAGGTCGGCAAGGATGTAATATCCATCGAAACGCATGAACGGGTTGAGGTTGACGATGAGGCTCAACACCACCCCTGTTGCCGCGAGCACGAAGATCGCGCTGCGCAACGGCCCATCCGGCACGAAAGCCCATGCCAGAAGTGCGTAGGCCGCAACCGTCAGCTCCGCCAGCATTCCGGCGGAATCGATCCGCAGTCTTTGCCACCGGGACTTCAGCTTCCACGCATCACTGACATCCGTATAGAGCAGCGGCACCATGACCATGAAGGCAATGCCCATCGTCGGAATCCGGCAGTCGAACCTGTGTGCCACATAGGCATGCCCCAGTTCGTGCAGGCATTTGATAAGTATCACCGAGAGGATCGAGATCGCCGCCCCTTCGAGCGAAAAAATGAAGGGGAAAGTACCGACAAAGGCATCCCATTGTCGCGAGACGAGATACAGGCCGGTCAGTCCTGCGGTGGCCGATATCCACCAGAACAGTTTGCTGAACAGGAAAGAGACATACGGCCATGTCGCACGAATGAAACGCTCGGGCCTGACAAGCGGGATCTTGAAGAACAGATAGTTGTGAATAAGCCGCATGAACAGCGAATGGCGTGGCTGCGCCTTTTGGTGCAACGCCCGCCAAGCCCCCCGTGTCGGCTGCACCAGCAACAGGTTATGTTCCAGTATTCGTACGATGGTTCCGATGTCGTCTACCGACATCCGCTCAATAAACTTGGCATTGACGATGCGCAGAAGATTGCCGACCGTCTGGCTGGCATTCCAGAAACTCAGGACCTGGAACATTTCATAGGTAATACGAAAGAACCGGTTACGAATCGGATCGAAAACGACCCAGGTCGGCGCGCCGGAGTAACTGGCGCCAACCCGCATAATCTGCAGGTCCTGGCGCAGCGCCGGCAGCGGCGCGTCCTGGGGCTGGCCGATCTGAGGCTGAGCAATCTGGGGCTGGCCGATGCTCATAGGCCGAACCGCTGACGAATGACGGAGATAGGCTTGCGGAAAAGATAATAGGCAAGCGGGACCTTGTCGCCGCTGATCTGGGCTGTTCCGCGGATGCCGAGGCGCATGCCGGGCTGCTCGCCGTCCAGTGCCGCATAGATGCGGTAGGCCAGCACATCACCTTCGATCATTCTCGCCTCGAAGGAGGCCGCTACCACCTTGGCGCTTGCCGGTTTGAGCGGATCGGAATCGAGAAACGCCCGAACTTTTGCGCCTTGGGAGACAGCGATCGCATCCGCCACGGGGACATCGATCCGAAGCTGCATGCGATCAGGATCCGCCACCTCCATGATCCGTTCACCGGTCGTCACGGGGCGCCCCACCCAATCCCGCCTGTCCGTATAGATCGCGATACCGTCTGCCGGTGCACGCACATCCGAACGCTGCAGCATGTCGCGGGCATAGTTGCGTTTGGCGGCCGCAACTGTCAGTTCGCTGCGAGTGATGGCAAGATCCGCCCTCAGTTTGGGATCAGATATTGCTCCTTGTGTCACCTGCATCAGCTTGGCTTCGGCTACCCGCACATCCTGCTCGGCGACGGCAAGCTCGTTGCGCAGCATCACGTCGGACATTTTTAACAACGGCTCACCCTGCCTGACCGCCTGGTCAGGATTGACTGCGATACTGTCGATCACGCCGTCCATCGGTGCTGCAATAATGCGCGGCGAAATCGGCGCGACCTCGACCGGCGCCAGAACCGTCATTGGAACAGGATAGAAACCAAGCGCGATCGCCGCCACCGCTGCGGCCGCAAGAAACGGCTTTATCTTGATGCGCCGCTTCAGGCGGCGCTCCCCGGTGAGCGCCGCCCATGCATGCGAGTAGGCGCCCGACAGTCTGCGCGCGATCAGCAGGTCCGGCTCGGTCCAAGGCACTTCCCGCATCAGGAGCATGCCACCGAAAACCGTGCCATCACGCAATTTGAACGGCAGCCATGCGACAAAACGATAGGGATAGTTCGTATTTTCATTGTCGCCCGGCGGACAGAAGGCGGGCAGCACATAGTCACAAGGCGCCTGAAGGCCCTTTTCCGACTTCAACGATCCCACCATCGCCTCCACCCAGCGTATGCGGGGTGAGTTTCGATCAACGGCGCCGATTGAGGTGACGGCCTTGACCACGAGATTTTCCGCTCTGCCAGCCAATGCGAAAACCTGTCGGCATTTGGCGATACGGATGGTTTCGTTGGCAATAAGGAAGGCGAGTTCGCTCACCGTCTGTGCCTGCCGCGCCTCAGCTTCCACCCTCAGCAGCAGTTCATAACCTTTGGCAGCGGAAGAACCCGCATCGGAGGCGGCGGCCTGCGGTGGGCGGAGCAAAGCTTTGATATTCTGTTCCATCACCTTATCCCCCCGATGCGGGGTTGAACTCGGTCGGACCGCTCATGCCCGGCAGGATGCCCTTGGTCTCACCGGTAAAACTGCCAGTCACTTTAACCGTCTGACTGACGGGATCGACGATAGCAGCGATCCGCGAAACCTGCGCCTGCTTCTTCTCGCCGGTTTCGTCGATCGTGATGCCAAAGGGCGTCCCGGGCTTCAGCCATCGCAACCAGTTGGAGGGCAGAAGCGTCTCGATCTCGAGGTCTCCCTCGCTGACGATCTGCATCAGCGGCTGGTTTGGTTCGGGTATCTCATGCTCATGTGCCCGCATGAAGGCGATTCGGCCGTCATAGGGCGCCCGTATCACGCAGCGGGATATCTTGCTCTGAAAGGCTTCCAGTTCCGCCGCCGCCTGGTCTGCTTTAGCTTTGGACAGGCTGACTTCGAAGACGCCAACCGCCTTGGAACGCGCCAGCCGAACATTGTTTTCATGGGTGATCGTTTCGGCTCGCAGCATCGCTTCGGCCGACTTCACCTGCGCTTCGAGGTCGCTGCAGTCAAAGGATGCGAGAATATCACCTTTTTTGAAGCTCTGCCCTTCGCGAAAGGGCAGAGATGCGATCGGAAAGATCAGGTCCGAACCGATCATCGCCTCGTTAACGGCTTTCACGATGCCGCGCAGGGTCTCGCCGCTCTGCTGGGCATGCGCCGGGCCGATGCCCGACGCGGTTAACACGAGTGCAAGAACAAGACCCGCTACGTTCGATGTCTGCACGTCGTACTCCCTCACACTGTTATTCGGCTCCGCCTTTTATTTGGCGGCGATCACCTCGATCTTTGCCGGGCCACCCGTATCGGTCCACATGGTGCGCAGCTGCATTGCCATCTGCTCGACACTGGAGCTGGTCGAAAGCCCGACCGGGAAAGGATCGACGCCGAGCGATGCATAGATGTTGGCATAGGCGTTCTGCAGGTCGGCATAGGCCATATCGAGCTTGGCATCCGCCAGAAGCGCGTTCATCTCCTCTCGGATGAGAATCTGCTCGCTGGTTCTCTGGGCACTCGTCTCGTCACGAACCTGTTTCAGGATACGATGGGAGACGTTGGAAAGCGCAGAAGCCGTGCCGTAGGACTTCTTGAGATGGGCATAACGCGCGCGGCTGATATGGACCTGTGTCATGATCGCCATTGCCACCGACAAGGCGCGGGCATCCAGTACTTCCTTCTGTGTGTCTATCTTCCTATTAACCGCAGGCAGCGCGGCCAGCTTCATCGCGTTGAAACTGACCTTGGCGCCCCAGGAGAGCCAGTCATTGGTGGCGATGAATTATCTTTACATCATGCCTTCCTCGGAGGGAGGTGTTGAGGACGCCGCCTTCGGTATCACGCTGGCAGATGGAAAGCCGTTACCCGACTGGCTGAAACCGACCCGCCAGGGTCTTGTTATCGGCCGTCCCCCAGCAGGACTTGAATTCATCGACCTGCGCATTCACGGCAACTCGGCGGATGGCGTGATTTCCGACACGATCCGCATCGATCTCCACACCGGAGCAATCCTTGATCATGTCAGCGATCGTCGATCGGATCTTGGCCCGGGTCTGTTTTCGGATCATCTGATGGCGGCGGCAGATCTGCATGGCGACGACATTTCCATGCTCGGCGATGCACTTCGGCGGTGGAACGAGTTGCCCGACCGCTAATGTGTTCCTCCTCGGCATGACAGCCGGGATAGCCGCAAGTATAAAAGTCTTTACACGCCGCGCTGGAGATGCGGCGTCCAGCCACCGTCAGTCAACCCGAAATAGCTGCGCTGTCTCGAAGCCGTCAAACCATATCGAGATATTGATAGCTCCGGGTGTGCACAGTACCCGGCGCTGAAGCGATTGCGAGCAAAATTGCCGGGGTCCTTCAACGTCTTCTTGAATCCATAAGCGGTGATGTCATTGGTGAAGAATTGACTGTCGATCCCGCTGTCGAACAGGCAGCGGGAGTCCCGATCTCCATAGCCTAAGATCGGTAAGAACCGCTTTAAGTGCGGTTGGTGAGGCAGCGCGAAACGCTGTCCTGCCAACCGGTAATGGCATCTCCTCGCTCGTCCTCGGGCATTTCCGGTTCGAATCGCTTGTCGCGCTTCCAGCGGGCGGAAAAACCCTTGGCGTCCGGCCAGACACCGGCCTTGAACCCCGCGAGCCAAGCGGCCCCGAGCGCTGTTGTTTCCAGCAATTCCGGCCGGTCGACCGGGGCGGCGAGGATGTCGGAGAGCCGCTGCATGGTCCAGTTGGAGGCAACCATACCCCCATCGACACGCAACACGGTCGTCGTGCCGTGACCTCGCCAGTCCTTCTTCATCGCTTCGAGAAGATCATAGGTCTGGAAAGCGACGCTTTCGAGGGCTGCGCGGGCGAACTCCGCCGGGCCGCTGCTGCGGGTCAGGCCGAAGATAGCACCGCGGGCTTCGGCATCCCAGTAGGGGGCGCCGAGGCCGGTAAAGGCTGGCACCATGTAAAGCCGCTGTTTAAGGTCGGCTTGACGAGCGAGCGCCCCGACTTCCGACGCTACCCTGATGAAGCCTAGTTCATCGCGCAGCCATTGTACGGCAGCGCCAGCAATGAAGATCGAGCCCTCCAGCGCATAGGTGGTAACGCCATCGAGCCGATAGGCAATGGTCGTCAGCAGCCGGTTGGAGGAGGTGACGCGGTCCGTGCCGGTGTTCAGAAGCGCAAAGCAACCGGTGCCATAGGTGGATTTCAGCATGCCGGGTTCGAAACAGGCATTGCCGATAACGGCAGCTTGCTGATCACCGGCGACGCCGAGAATCGGGACTTCCGCGTCGAACAGCGGCCTGTCCGTGATGCCAAAATCAGCGGCGCAATCCATGACCTCCGGGAGCATCGCCCTCGGAATATCGAGGATGCCGAGCAGTTCGTCATCCCAATCGTTCTCGCCGATATTGTAGATCAGCGTACGTGAGGCATTGGTGGCGTCGGTGACGTGTCGTCTGCCGCCGGTGAGCTTGTAGATCAGCCAGCTATCGACCGTGCCGAAGCAAACTTCCCCACGCTCGGCACGGGCGCGCAGGCCCGCGACATTGGAAAGTAGCCAAGAAAGCTTCGTGCCCGAAAAATAGGGATCGAGCAATAGGCCGGTCTTTTCGGTGAAACTGGCTTCCAGCCCCCTCCCCTTTAATTCCTCACAGAGGCCGGATGTGCGACGGTCCTGCCAGACGATGGCGGGATGGAGCGGCTTTCCGGTCTGGCGGTCCCACACAACCACGGTTTCGCGCTGATTGGTGATGCCAATCGCGGCGAGATCACTGGCCGGAATGCCCGCTTTCTCGATTGCCGTGCGGGCTGTAGCAAGAACACTCTGCCAAATTTCTTCCGGGTCATGCTCCACCCATCCGGATGAAGGGAAAAACTGGGTGAATTCCTGTTGGCCAAAACCCGTGATCGCCATGTCAGCGTCGAAAACGATCGCCCTGCTCGATGTCGTGCCCTGGTCGATGGCAAGAATGTACCCACCCATAGAATTGAACTCCTCCAAACGTTCCATAAAAACCGGGGCGCGATGGCACGCCCCGGTGTTGTTCATATAGGCAGCTCGCCAATTATTTCTGCCAGCTCTTCACCAGTTCGTCGTAATTGACGGTGATCGGCTTTTCCTTCTCGTTCTCGATCTTGAGCTGCGGCGCAAGGTTGCCCTTGGCGACCGCATCCTTGTTCCAGTATTCGAGATCGTGCTCTTCTGCGAGCTTTGGCCCCATATCGCCTTGAACGCCAGCGCGTTCGAGGCGCTGCAGCACCTTTTCCTGCTCTGCGCATAGCGAATCCATAGCTTCCTGCGCCGTCTTGGCACCGGAGGATGCGTCACCGATCGCCTGCCACCAGAGCTGCGCCAGTTTTGGATAGTCCGGAATGTTGGTGCCGGTCGGCGACCACTGGACGCGGGCGGGCGAACGGTAGAACTCAATCAGGCCGCCGAGATTGGGGGCACGGTCGGTGAAGCTCTTGTGATTGATTGAGCTGTCGCGGATCAGCGTCAGACCGACATGGCTCTTCTTCACGTCCACCGTTTTAGACACGACGAACTGGGCGTAGAGCCATGCGGCCTTGGCGCGGTCGTCCGGTGTCGATTTCAGCAAGGTCCAGGAGCCGACATCCTGATAACCGAGCTTCATGCCTTCCTTCCAGTAGACGCCGTGCGGCGAAGGTGCAAAGCGCCATTTCGGCGTGCCGTCTTCATTAACGACCGGCAGCCCCTTTTTGACGAAGTCAGCGGTAAAGGCCGTGTAGGTGAACATCTGCTGGGCGACGTCACCCTGGCCCGGCACCGGGCCGGATTCCGAGAAGGTCATGCCGTTGGCAGCAGCCGGTGCATAAGCCTTCAACCAGTCAAGATATTTCTGGATGGAATAGACGGCAGCCGGGCCATTCGTATCGCCACCGCGAGCAACGCATGAGCCGACGGGTCGCGACTTTTCATCAACCTTGATGCCCCATTCGTCGACCGGCAGGCCGTTCGGGAGGCCCTTGTCGCCATTGCCGGCCATGGACATCCACGCATCGGTGAAGCGCCAGCCGAGCGACGGGTCCTTCTTGCCATAGTCCATATGGCCATAGACCTTCTTACCGTTCACCTCGCGGCCAGTGAAGAATTCGGCAATATCTTCGTAGGCCGACCAGTTGACGGGCACGCCGAGGTCATAGCCGTATTTTGCCTTGAAATCTGCCTTGTTCTTCTCGTCGTTGAACCAGTCGTAACGGAACCAGTAAAGGTTGGCGAACTGCTGGTCGGGCAATTGGTAAAGATCGCCATCCGGCGCGGTGGTAAATTTCAGGCCGATGAAGTCCTGCTGGTCGAGGCCGGGATTGGTAACATCCTTGCCTTCGTTGGCCATCCATTTGGTCAGCGACCGGGCCTGCTGGTAGCGCCAATGGGTGCCGATCAGGTCCGAGTCGTTGACATAGGCGTCATAGACGTTTTCGCCTGACTGCATCTGCGTCTGCAACTTCTCGACGACGTCACCTTCGCCGATCAGGTCATGGGTCAGCTTGATGCCGGTAATCTCGGTGAATGCCTTGGCAAGAACCTTGGATTCATATTCATGCGTGGTGATGGTTTCGGAAACGACCTTGATATCCATGCCGGCAAAGGGTTTTGCCGCATCGATGAACCACTGCATTTCCTTTTCCTGCTCGGCGCGGGAAAGTGACGACTGGTCGCCGATTTCCGCATCGAGAAATTTCTTGGCCGCGTCCATGTCGGCAAAGGCCGAACCGGTCATTGCAAGCAGCAGGGCTGCCGTCGTCGTCATAAGATGCCGTCGCATATCTAGTCCTCCCGGTTGATGCGATGCAGTGCACTTTAAGTCCAGCGGCCGGACCTCCTCCCGCCACCTTATTGTCTTGACCTTAGACGAAACGGAATACGCCGATCGCGTAAACCACCGACAAGGCCAGAGCCCACCATAGGCTGGGGCCTCCAAGGCCCAGCCATGCGAGATGAATGAAAGCAGATCCGAGCAGCGAAACGAACAGTCTGTCGCCGCGCGTCGTTTCGAACCGCAAGATGCCGAGCCGCGGGCCGCCGCCCGGCGAGAGAAATTCCCACACGCCCATCGCTGCTATCAGCAGGAAGATGGTAATAAAGAATAGCGCTGTCGGCAGCGTCCATGCCATCCATGAGAAGTTCATTGGCTGCTTCTCCTGTTATAAATCCGCCCCTCGGAGGCCTTTTCACCAGTGTCTTCCACCAAAGGAAACTCTCTTTGGGCCACTCGACGTTGGAATTCATTGCCGGCTTTGACCTTGTCGCCGATCCAGAGCGTATGCCACTCCTCACCGTAAAGGTCGGAGAGATGAAAACGGCCCGGCTGGCGCGTATGAATTGCGTTTCTGATGCGATCCATATCCAGCACGGTCATCATGGTCTCCTTCGTTAAACACGCCCGAGGGCAAAGCCCTTGGCGATGTAGTTGCGGACGAAATAGATGACGAGCGCGCCGGGAATGATGGTCAGCACACCGGCAGCCGCCAGAACGCCCCAGTCCATGCCGGAGGCGGACACCGTGCGGGTCATGGTTGCTGCGATCGGCTTAGCATCGGTCGTCGTCAGCGTGCGGGCGATCAGAAGTTCCACCCACGAGAACATGAAGCAGAAGAAGGCAGCGACGCCGATGCCGGACGCAATCAGCGGCATGAAGATTTTCACGAAGAAGCGCGGGAAGGAATAACCATCGATATAAGCGGTCTCGTCAATCTCCTTCGGCACACCGGACATGAAACCTTCGAGGATCCAGACCGCCAGCGGCACATTGAACAGGCAATGCGCAATGGCGACCGCGATATGCGTGTCGATCAGGCCGAAGGCGGAATAGAGCTGGAAGAAGGGCAGCGCGAAGACGGCAGGCGGCGCCATGCGGTTGGTCAAGAGCCAGAAGAACAGGTGCTTGTCACCCAGAAAGCGATAACGCGAGAAGGCATAGGCCGCCGGCAGTGCCACCAGAACCGAGATCACCGTGTTCATCACCACATAGATGATCGAGTTGATATAGCCGTTATACCAGGCGGGGTCGGTGAAGATCACCGTATAGTTTCTAAGCGTCGGGTTCTGCGGCCAAAGCGTCAGTGGCCCGAGAATTTCGCCGTTGGTCTTGAAGCTCATATTGACGAGCCAGTAGATCGGTAACAGCAGGAAAACGATATAGATCACCGGGATCAGGAACCCAAGCCGAGAGCCGGAACTGTTGTTTACAAGATTGTTGTTCATGGCTTGCTCCTCACCTTTGCTCGGCATCACTCTGGGTCATGACGGTGTAGAACACCCATGACAGGAGCAGGATGATCAGGAAGTAGATGATCGACATCGCCGCCGCCGGCCCGAGATCGAACTGGCCGATCGCCATCTTCACGAGGTCGATGGATAGGAATGTCGTGGAATTGCCCGGTCCGCCGCCGGTCACGACGAAGGGTTCAGTGTAGATCATGAATGAGTCCATGAAGCGGAGCAGTACGGCAATCAGCAGCACGCGTTTCATCTTCGGCAGCTGGATGAAGCGAAACACCGACCAGCGGGAGGCACCGTCGATACGGGCTGCCTGATAATAGGCGTCAGGGATCGACACGAGGCCGGCATAACACAAGAGCACGACGAGGCTCGTCCAGTGCCAGACATCCATGACAATAACGGTTGCCCAAGCGTGAGCCGGGTTCTGTGTGTAATTGTAGGATATGCCGAGCGAATTGAGGAAATAGCCGAGCAGCCCGATATCGACACGGCCAAAGACCTGCCAGATCGTACCGACCACGTTCCAAGGAATGAGCAGTGGCAAAGCCATCAGGACGAGGCAAAGGGGCACACCGATGCCGCGTTTGGGCATGTTGAGCGCAATCAGGATGCCGAGCGGCACTTCAATGGCAAGGATCACGGCGGAAAAGATCAGATTGCGCCACAGCGCATCCCAGAAGCGGGGCGAGGTGAGGATTTCCGTGAACCAGTCCGTGCCGGCCCAGAAGAAGGCGTTGTTTCCGAACGTATCCTGCACCGAATAGTTCACCACCGTCATTAGTGGGATGACTGCGGAAAAGGCGACCAGCACGAGAACCGGCAAGACCAGAAACCAGGCTTTGTTGTTCCAAGTCTTCTCCATGATTTTAGCCCCCCTGCCCCGCACGATGGTTCATGACACGCCAGCTATCGGCAAAGATGCCGATGGCCTGTTTTTCGAAATATACTTTTGCATCGGTGGGGATTTCATCGTCCTCGGCCAGAACGATGGAGATTGGCTGTCCGCAAAAGGTTGCGCGCACGATCTTCTGGCGGCCGATATCCTCGACCTTGTTGACCGTCACCGGCATGCCCTCGCGGCCAAGCTTGACGAATTCCGGCCGGATACCGAGTTCGATCCGGCCCTGCCCCTTGAGCGTCGGCGCGCTGGATAGCGCGATCGTCTGGTCCCCCACCCGTGCCGTCGCGCCGTCGATCACAGCCGGCATGATGTTCATACCCGGCGAACCGATGAAATAACCGACGAACGTGTGGCTTGGTCGCTCGAACAGTTCGCCCGGCGTGCCGATCTGGACGATCTGGCCGTCATGCATCACGACCACCTTATCGGCGAATGTCAGCGCTTCCGTCTGGTCATGGGTGACATAGACCATGGTGAAGCGCGATTGTCGGTGCAGGCGTTTAAGCTGCGAGCGCAGCACCCATTTCATATGCGGATCGATGACCGTCAGCGGCTCGTCGAACAGGATGGCGTTGACACTTGGGCGAACAAGACCGCGACCCAGGGAAATTTTCTGTTTCTGATCGGCCGTGAGCCGTTGCGCCCGGCGTTTCGCCATGCCGGCGAGATCCGTCATTTCGAGGATTTCGTTGACACGCTTTTCGACCTCGGCTTCCGGCACTTTTCGATTGCGCAGCGGAAAGGCGAGATTGTCAAAGACGGTCATCGTGTCGTAGACGACCGGGAACTGGAAGACCTGCGCGATATTGCGCTCCTCGGTCGAAAGCTGCGTGACATCCTTGCCGTTGAACAGGATACGTCCATCGGACGGCTGCAACAGGCCGGAAATGATGTTGAGCAGAGTCGTCTTTCCGCAACCGGAAGGCCCGAGCAGCGCATAGGCACCGCCATCCTCCCATTCATGATGCACTTCCTTCAGCGCATAATCGCCAGCGGCCTTGGCCTTTTCGCTGTAGGCGTGTCGGATATGTTCGAGCGAGATGCGTGCCATGCCGTGCTCCTCACGCCGCCAGCGGCGCAGCGACAAGCGCCTTGCCGGTCGATTGATCGAACGCCATCAAGTGGCGACTGTCGAGATGCACATCGATCTGCCGGTCCTGTTCGATGTCGTGGATGCCATGCGCCAGCATGACCCACCGCCTGCCGGCGAAATCGAGGTGGATGAAACTTTCGGAGCCTGCGATTTCCGATACCAACGTGCGGGCCGTCAGCGGTACCGTGTGACCGTTGGCGGCCTGCAGAAACAGATGATGCGGCTGGAAGGCTAGCGTCACCGGGCCATCCGATATCGAGGCAAGATGCGCCGGCACGGGTATGACCGGCTCGCCGTCGAGCAGGAAGGCATTGCCGGAACGCGTCAATGCTATCGTGTTGAGTGGCGGATCGGCGAAGATCTCCGCGGTAACGAGATCGGCAGGTCGACGATAAACATCGACTGTCCTGCCGAACTGCGTCACGGCTCCCTCATGCAAAGTCGCAGTATTGCCGCCGAGCAGCAACGCCTCTGACGGCTCGGTCGTGGCATACACGAAGATCGCACCGGAAGCGGCAAAGATTTTCGGCAGTTCCTCGCGCAATTCCTCGCGCAGCTTGTAATCAAGATTGGCGAGCGGTTCGTCGAGCAGAACGAGATTTGCATTCTTCACGATTGCCCGCGCCAGTGCTGTGCGCTGCTGCTGGCCACCGGAAAGATTGAGCGGCGTACGATCGAGATAGGGCGAAAGTTTCAGGAGATCAGCAGCCTTACGGACCTCGCGGTCGATCGTGGTGGCATCCTTACCGGCAATGCGCATCGGCGAGGCGATATTCTCATAAACGGTCAGCGCGGGATAGTTGATGAACTGCTGGTAGACCATCGCGACATTGCGCTTCTGCACCGGCATCCCGGTCACGTCTGCACCGTCAAAATGCACGGTCCCTTCTGTCGGCTTGTCGAGCCCGGCCATCAGCCGCATCAGCGATGTCTTGCCGGCGAGCGTCGGCCCGAGCAGGACATTCAGCGTTCCCCGCTTTAATGTCAGGTCGGTCGGGCGGATATGATAATCGCCCGCCACCGTCTTCGAGACGTTACGCAATTCCAGCATATGTACCTCGGGCCTCCCAACCCTCTGGTAACTGGCGGTTCTGTTCCCGGGCCTCAGGCGGCCCGGCGAACTCCCGCCATGTACTCCTCCAGTCCTGCGGCCTCCTCGGCCGTCAGGAGCAATCCCTGTTTGGTGCGGCGCCACAGCACATCCTCAGCCGTTTGCGCCCATTCCTTTTCGATAGACCAGCGGACTTCAGCCTCGTAAAGCGTGCCACCGAAATGTCGGCCAAGCCCCTCGATTGACTTGGCGTCTCCCAATATCGCCGTGGCATCGGTGCCGTAGCACTTTATCAGCCGGCTCGCGTGACGAGGTGTCAGGAACGGATAGGCCGAAATCAGCCGACGTTCCTGATCCGCCGCGCCCGTGACCGGAAAATCGCCGCCCGGAAGCCGGCTCTTTGCCGTCCACGGGCCACCCTTTCCGCCGATCGCCTCGCCGATCTTCTCCAGGGCATGTTCCGAGAGACGTCGATAAGTGGTCAGCTTGCCGCCGAAAACGTTGAGCAGCGGCGCTCCATCGGCCTCATCCACCTTCAGCACGTAATCGCGGGTCGCTTCCTGTGCCTTCGATGCACCATCGTCATAAAGCGGGCGCACCGCAGAGTAGGTCCACACGATGTCGCCCGTCGTAACCGGCTCTGAAAAGTATTCGCTTGCCGCCTTGCAGAGATAGTCGATCTCCTCCGAGCTGATCTTAACGTCCTTCGGATCGCCTGGAAAATCACGATCCGTCGTGCCGATCAGGGTGAAGTCGGTCTCGTAGGGAATGGCGAAGAAGATGCGGTTGTCCGGGTTCTGGAAGAAATAGGCGCGATTATCCTCGAACTTTTTCCGCACGATGATGTGGCTGCCTTGGACGAGCCGGACGTTGTGGACATTGTTGCGGCCGACCGCGCCGGAAAGCACATGATCGACCCACGGGCCACCGGCATTGACCAGCATTTTCGCACGATGTGTGACCATGGTTCCGGAGGCTTCGTTGCGAACCTCGATAAGCCAGACGCCGTTCTCGCGCCGGGCCGAAACGACCTTCGCGCGGCTCATGATCGTCGCGCCCTTGTTCGCCGCATCACGGGCGTTCAAGACCACCATGCGGGCGTCATCCACCCAGCCGTCGGAATATTCGAAGGCCTTGCCGAAGACGGGCTTCAGCGGCCTGCCGGCAGGATCGGTTTTCAGGTCGAGTGTCTTGGTCGCCGGCAAAAGCTTGCGGCCGCCGAGATTGTCGTAAAGGAACAGACCGAGCCGGATCAGCCAGGCCGGGCGCACGCCGCCTTTCTGATAGGGCAATACGAAACGCAGCGGCCAGATCACGTGCGGCGCCATGGCCCACAGCACCTCGCGCTCCATCAGCGCTTCGCGCACCAACCGGAATTCGTAATGTTCGAGATAGCGCAGCCCGCCATGAATGAGCTTGGTGGCGCCGGATGACGTGCCGGAGGCGAAATCGTTCATTTCCGCTAGCGCCACGGAATAACCCCGGCCCGCCGCATCACGTGCGATTCCGCATCCGTTGATGCCACCGCCAATCACGAAAAGATCGAAAATCGTACCGCCCGACATCGCCCCACTCACTTTCGCATTGCACAAAATCACGCAGTTGCGAAACCCAAGCCAGTCTAAAACGAAAGAAAAACGAATGTCAAATGAAGATTGACAGAAAACAAAAGCAGGACTGAATTAACCTGTTTCTACTAGACGAACTTCGTGTTCCCTACAGATCTTACGCAGTTCCAACGATGGACAACGATCGGTAATAAACGTGTGCACCTGCGAAATATGCCCCATACGAACAGGTGCAGTGCGCTCGAATTTTGATGCGTCCGAAACGAGAATCACATGCCGCGCATTGGCGATGATCGCCTGTGCCACTTTTACCTCGCGAAAATCGAAGTCGAGCAGTGCTCCATCCGTATCGATCGCAGATACGCCGATCACGGCGTAATCGACCTTGAACTGGCGAATGAAATCAACAGCCGCCTCGCCAACGACACCTCCATCAGAGCCACGCACCACACCGCCAGCAATGACCACCTCAATAGAGGGAAAAACTCGTAATCTGTTGGCAACATTAATGTTATTTGTAATCACCATCAACTCGCGGTGATCGACAAGCGCCTCACCTACGGCTTCTGTCGTAGTGCCGATATTGATGAAGAGCGAAGAATTGTCGGGAATGAGTTCTGCAGCCGCCCTGCCGATTGCCTGCTTTTCAGCCGCAGCCATGGAGCGGCGTGCCTCGTATTTGACATTCTCGTTGCCGCTCGGGAAAACCGCACCGCCATGGATACGATTCAGCGCCTTGTCGTCGCATAGATCGTTGAGATCTTTGCGAATCGTCTGAGGCGTCACCTGGAAATGGCTGGCAAGATCCTCAACAAGTACCTTTCCCCGCTCCTTGGCAAGCGCTAGAATCTCTTCCTGCCGGCTGGTTAGATGCATCGCGCCTCAACTTTCGTTTTCTTCATCTTAAACGAAAACGAAACATCAGACAATCTAACTCCGAATGACCCACCCTTATTCGAGGCGCCGCCGCTCAAGCGATCCTGGCTCAAAGCAACCGTTTCCACACACCATCTAAGGCTTCGTTCGGCAGCGTCTTGGTAAAGATGCTGGAAAACGCCAGATGGTTGCTTCATAGTCGTCGATGATGTTACTCGCACTCCATTGATGCAAAACAAATGCCATGCGGCTTGTGCGATTGATCTGTCGTTCTGGCGATTGGAATAATGATGACGCAGTTTGTGCTGGATTTCGTGGATCTTGAACAGTGGCGGCTTGCCGGCCATGGCGCTTCGAGAAACCTTTTCGAAAACCGTATGTATCCCGACATCCTGATCAAAACAGTGAAACCTTCGGCGCAAACCGAGGGAGGAAACCGCAAGGTCAAGAGCAAATTCTTTTTCTTTAAGAAATGGCGCCGCTTTGGTGCCTATATGGTGTTCCGGCGGGAATTGGAGGAATACCTCAATCTGGCGCGCAAATTTCCCGGTGAAGGGAAAGACCTGCCGATCGCGAAAATCTTTGGCTTCGTCCAAACGAGTCAAGGACTGGGCATGATCGTCGAAAGAGTAGCCGCACGAGATGGATCGCTCGCGCCGACCTTACGCCGGCTCATACACGAACGTCGTTTTGAACAAAAACATCTGGATGCATTGAATGCGTTCTTCCGCGAAGCGGCCCGTTTGCACGTCGTGCTGATGGACTGCAATCTCGGAAATTTTGTCTGGAGCGAGGGGCGTGAAAATCGTCCTAAAGTTATTTGTGTGGATGGGACTGGAGAGAAATCTCCCGTAGGGCTGTTTGCAATGAGCAGTTTGCTTAATCGGGTGAAGCTTCGGCGCTATCAGGCTCGACTGCACCGGCAAATCCGCGTGCAAGCCGAAACGGCTGGCATCAATGTGTCATCCTTGATCGGTATGACGATGTAAGCACTCTTCAGCTTGCTGTCAGGGACAGTGACTATGGAAGGCTGTGATAAGGATCATTTGCATGAAAAGTGACAGAGATATCGCCAATGACATTTTGGCTTATGCCGTTGACGGAAATATCGAGGCGGCCAATTCCGAGCTTAGCGCCATGCTGAAAATCAAGCGGAAGAGCTCTTTTCGCGTCCATTCGGGTAAATATCTGGTCATGATTTTTTGCTTGGCCGTGCTTTGCCTGGGAATCGATGCCATGGACGGCGACATCATCGACCATCTTTAAACCCACCTCACCTGCAGCCTCCCTGAAGCGTTTTGGTTGTGTCTATTCCGTTGACGCCGTGAGTTGCGGGCTGTCTTCCTTCACGGTCTGCATGACCACGTTTGTGGAGGTGCTAGCGACAAAAGGCAGTGTGGAGATTTTTTCTCCGAGGACAATTCTATACCGCCTGATATCCTTGGTCCGAACCTTAAGTAGGTAATCAAAACGTCCCGCAATCATGTGACAGCCCTCGATCTCCCTGATCCTTCGGGCTGCATCGTTGAAACTCTTCAGCGCCTCTTCACGGGTGTCAGTCAGCTTCACCTCGACGAACGCAATATGATCAAGGCCGAGTTTTTGTGAACTAAGGATAGCCCTGAACCCTTCGATAAACCCCTCATCGATCAATCGGCGAAGTCGTAGCTGGCAAGGAGTTTTGGAAAGGCCGATGCGGCTCGCCAGTTCGGTGATCGACAACCGCCCATCTGCCGACAACTCCTGTAGAATCTTTTTGTCGAACTGATCCAATTCACTAGACATTACCTATCCGAACCCCAAATCGACCAAAAATATATCCATAATCAGGAAAAAAGAATAGAGAATTACTGAATTCTGGGCAACTTCGAAATTTACGTCGTGATATCTTCCGCAACTTGTTGACACTCCTCCGACAACCGGGAACAGCCATGACGACCCCTCGCCCTCTCGACACGAATATTGCCTCATTCCCGATATTCGAGAATTTCGCGCCGGCCGTGCGCAAACAGGACGAATTGCGCCAGGCGATTACCGCGGCCTATCGCAAGCCGGAGGGCGAGAGCGTCGCTGCGCTTTTGGAGCACGCAACTCTGCCAGAGCATACCCGCCGGGCCATTCGCGCAACCGCTAGCCAATTGATCAAGTCTCTTCGGGCGAAACACAGGGGTACCGGTGTCGAGGGGCTGGTGCATGAATATTCTCTGTCCAGCCAGGAAGGCGTCGCACTCATGTGCTTGGCGGAAGCGCTTTTGCGCATTCCCGACACCGCCACTCGCGATGCGCTGATCCGCGACAAAATTGCCGATGGTGATTGGAAATCCCATGTCGGCGGTGGCCGTTCGTTATTCGTCAATGCCGCCACCTGGGGTCTCGTCGTTACCGGCAAGCTGACCAACACGGTCGATGGCCGCAGCCTTTCCGCAGCCCTGACCCGCCTGATCGCCCGCTGTGGTGAACCGGTCATCCGTCGCGGCGTCGATATGGCAATGCGAATGATGGGGGAACAATTTGTCACTGGCGAGACGATTACCGAAGCGCTGAAACGAGCCCGACCACTGGAGGAGCGAGGGTTCCGTTATTCCTACGACATGCTGGGCGAGGCTGCGACGACGGCGGCGGACGCTGCGCGTTATTACAAGGACTACGAGACGGCAATCCATGCAATCGGCCAGGCCTCGGCAGGCTGCGGTATCTATGACGGTCCCGGCATTTCCATCAAACTTTCAGCACTTCATCCGCGTTATGTCCGCGCCCAGACCGACCGGGTGATGGGCGAACTCTTGCCGAAGGTCAAGGCGCTCGCAGCACTGGCGAAGAAATACGATATCGGCCTCAATATCGACGCCGAAGAGGCTGACCGTCTCGAACTATCGCTCGATCTGCTTCAAAGCCTCTGCGAAGATACCGACCTCGCCGGTTGGGAAGGCATGGGGTTTGTGGTCCAGGCCTATGGCAAACGCTGCCCAGCCGTGCTCGACTTCATTGTCGATCTCGCTCGTCGCAATAATCGCCGCATCATGGTGCGACTGGTCAAGGGCGCCTATTGGGATGCCGAGATCAAGCGCGCGCAGGTGGATGGGCTGGAGGATTTCCCGGTCTTCACCCGCAAGCTCCACACGGACGTTTCCTATATCGCCTGTGCGCGAAAACTATTGGCGGCAACCGATGCCGTCTTCCCGCAATTTGCAACGCATAACGCTCAGACGCTCGCCACCATCTACCATCTGGCAGGACCAGAATTCAAAAGCGGCAAATACGAGTTCCAGTGCCTGCACGGCATGGGCGAGCCGCTTTACGACGAAGTCGTCGGTCATAACAAGCTTAATCGTCCGGCACGCATCTATGCGCCAGTTGGCACCCATGAGACCCTATTGGCCTATCTGGTGCGCCGACTTCTGGAGAACGGTGCCAACTCCTCCTTCGTCAACCGCATCGGCGACAAGAGCGTCTCAATCGACGAACTGGTCGCCGACCCAGCAGATGTCGTGCGCAGCATGGCCGAAATCGGCGCCCGCCACGACCAGATCGCCCTGCCTCGTGATCTCTACGGCGTTCGCCGCAACTCAACCGGCTTGGATCTCTCCAACGAAACGGTTCTTGCCGAGTTGTCGGCATCGCTGAAGACTTCGGCCACGCGTGAATGGGTCGCTGCTCCTCTTCTTGGCAATGCAGAAGCCAATGGCACCAGCCGCCCTGTCCTCAATCCCGGCGATCGGCGCGACGTCGTTGGGACGGTGACCGAGATTTCGGAGAACGATGTCGAAAAGGCAATGTCCCTCGCTACCGCCGCGAGCTGGGGCACCGTTGTGCCTGCGGAAAGAGCTGCTTGCCTGGAGCGTGCCGCCGACATCATGCAGGCCGATATGCCCGAACTGCTTGGCCTCATCATGCGTGAGGCAGGCAAGTCAATGCCGAATGCTATCGCGGAAGTGCGCGAGGCAATTGATTTCCTGCGTTACTACGCCGAACAGGCGCGCCGGACGCTCGGCCCCGGACATCGTCCGCTCGGGCCGATCGTCTGCATTAGTCCGTGGAACTTTCCGCTGGCGATTTTCACCGGCCAGATCGCGGCGGCCCTCGTAGCCGGCAATCCGGCCCTTGCCAAGCCTGCAGAAGAAACGCCGCTGATTGCTGCACAGGGCATCCGCATTCTGCATGAAGCCGGTATTCCTAACGATGCCCTTCAACTGCTCCCGGGCGACGGCCGCATCGGCGCCGCCTTGGTTGCCTCGCAGCACACCTGCGGTGTGATGTTCACTGGGTCGACAGAAGTTGCGCGACTGATCCAGGCCGAGCTTGCCTCCCGCCCGCTGCCGAACGGCAAGCCGATCCCGCTTATTGCTGAAACTGGCGGCCAGAACGCCATGATCGTCGATTCCTCGGCGCTTGCCGAACAGGTGGTCTTCGATGTCATTGCTTCCGCGTTCGACAGTGCTGGACAGCGCTGCTCGGCGCTGCGCGTCCTCTGCCTGCAGGAGGATGTTGCCGATCGTATTCTCGCAATGCTCAAAGGGGCTCTTAAGGAACTTTCGATCGGCCGCACCGACGCGCTGAAGATCGACATCGGCCCTGTCATTACCGAGGAAGCCAAAAGCACGATCGAAAGACACATCGGCGACATGCGCACGCTCGGCCGAAAGGTCGAACAATTGCCGCTTGGCCCCGACACTGCGAACGGCACCTTCGTCGCTCCGACCATCATCGAGATCAGTTCGTTGAAGGATCTTCAGCGCGAGGTCTTCGGCCCGGTTTTGCATGTCGTGCGCTACAAGCGCGATGATCTCGAGCGCCTGATCGAGGATATCAACAACACCGGCTATGGCCTTACCTTCGGTCTGCATACCCGTCTCGATGAAACGATCGCGCAGGTGACGGGCCTCATCCGCGTCGGCAATATCTATGTGAACCGCAATGTCATCGGTGCCGTTGTCGGCGTCCAACCCTTCGGCGGACGCGGCCTGTCGGGTACCGGCCCGAAGGCCGGCGGCCCGCTTTATCTCGGACGCCTGGTGGACAAGGCACCGATACCACCACGCCACAGTTCGGTCCACACCGATCCGGTCCTGACGGACTTCGCCCGCTGGCTCGGACAGCGCGGCCGTAACCGCCTGGCGCAGGATGCACGCGAAACCGGCGCCGTATCCGCGCTCGGGCTTGTGACCGACCTCGCCGGTCCGGTCGGCGAACGCAATATCTACGCACTTCATCCACGCGGCCGTATCCTCCTGGTCCCGCAAACCGAAATCGGACTTTATCGTCAGATCACCGCTGCGCTGGCGACCGGCAATGATGCGGTGATCGACTCCGCATCAGGGTTGAGAGGTTCCCTATCGGATCTGCCGGCAAGTGTTTCGGCACGGATCGGCTGGAGCGGGGAATGGGCCAAAGATGCACCCGTTGCCGGCGCGCTGATCGAGGGAGAGGGTGAACGCATCGTTGAAGTGACGCAACAGATCGCCGCCCTGCCAGGTCCACTCGTTCTCGTCCAGGCGGCCACGACGGAGGAACTCAATGCGGATGCAGACAGCTATTGCCTTAATTGGCTGCTAGAGGAGGTCTCGACCTCGATCAACACAACGGCCGCCGGCGGCAATGCCAGCCTGATGGCGATAGGTTGATCTCCGCCAGAAGTGGATTTTGGATGCTGCGCCTGAAACTGGGCGCGGCATTTCCATAGTATCGACGGTTAAAGAGGTCGGCAAAGTCAAAGGCTTTGCCGACCTTTTCTTTTAACGATCTATCGGCTTATGACCGACACGCCATGGCCGACGGTGTGGCTGAGCCGGGATGATCTATCTAATCGGCAACTGCGTCATACGTGGCCTTCATACTCAAGGGACGCACCGATCAGTTCACGGGAATAGGGATGGGTCGCCTGACCGCCTGAGATTGCCTCGCGCGAAAGTATCTCGGTGATCTCTCCGCGCAGCATCACGGCGAACCGGTCACACATGTGATCGACCACCGCCAGATCATGGGTCACCATGATGTAGGTGAAGCCATGTTCCTCGCGCAGCCGCTGCAGCAAGTTCAGGATTTCCGCCTGCACAGAGACATCCAGAGCGGATGTCGGCTCATCCAACAACAGCAGCGAAGGCTCAAGGATCAATGCGCGAGCAATTGCCACGCGTTGGCGTTGCCCGCCGGAGAGTTGATGCGGAAAGCGATCGAGGAAGGATACCGGAAGACCGACGTCGGAGAGGACCTTGTGCATGCGGTTTTCGCGATCGCCGAGCTTGTGGATCCGCAGCGGCTCGGAAAGCACGGTACGCACGGACTGGCGGGGGTGAAGCGAACCGTAAGGATCCTGGAAGACCATCTGCAGCGCACGGCAGCGGTCGATCAATGGCATGTCGCGCACCGACTGACCGTTGATCAGCACCTCTCCCTTCCAGAAATCCGTCAGCATGGAGATGCAGCGGAGGACCGTAGACTTTCCTGAGCCGCTTTCGCCGACAAGGCCGAAGCATTCTCCCGGCTTCACGGAGAAAGACACATCGGGCAGCACCTTCAGCGCATTGGGACCGTCGCCGAAGGAGATGGAAAGGTTGCGGGTTTCTACTGATACCGTCATCGTTAAGCCTCCTCCAGCCATTCCGGGCGGCGGTCCAGGACCGCCAAGGGGGCACGAATGCCCCCGATGCGTGGCTGGGCGGCCAAAAGGCCCCGCGTATAGGGATGTTGCGCCTTGTCGAGATCGCCGGCGGCAAGCGTTTCCACAACGCGGCCGGCATACATGATCAGCACGCGGTCGCAGAAATTGCGCACCAGATTGAGATCGTGGCTGATCATGATCAGGCCGATCCCTCGGTCCCGGACGAGACTGTCCAAAATGTTCAGCACCTGAAGCCGCACCGTGACGTCCAGCGCCGAGGTCGGCTCGTCGGCGATGACGACATCGGGATCGGCAAGCAGCATCATCGCGATCATCACGCGCTGCCCCATGCCGCCGGAGATCTCATGCGGATATTGCTCGAAAACGCGGTCCGGATCACGGATCTTGACCGCTTCCAGCATGGCGATGGCCTTTACGCGCGCCTCCCGCTTGCTGCATTTGAAGTGGCGCAGATAGGTTTCTGCGACCTGGTCACCGACCTTGCGGATGGGGTTCAACGAGAACTTTGGATCCTGCAGGATCATCGACATGCGCCGGCCACGTACGCCGAGCATCTGCTTTTCCGTGAGCGAGAGGAGTTCTACATCCTCAAACCGCATCGTGTCTGCGGTGATCTTCGCGGAAGGAAGCAATCGCAACAGCGCGCGGCCTACTGTGGATTTGCCGGAACCGCTTTCGCCAACGATGCCCAGCCGCTCGCGCCCGAGAGTGAAGGATACGCCACGCACAGCATCGGTGGATGCGCCTCCATAGCGAATGTGGAGATTTTTCACGTCGAGGATGGGACGGGTCATGGCCTACCTCCGGTTCATCTGCTTCGGATCCAGCGCGTCGCGCAGTCCGTCGCCAAGTAGGTTGAAGGCAAGGCTGACGCATAGGATAGCCACACCCGGGAAGGTGACAAGCCACCAGCTGTCGAGCATGTAGCGCCTGCCGGTCGCGATCATCGCACCCCACTCGGGAAGCGGCGGCTGAGCGCCGAGACCGAGAAAGCCGAGACCAGCCGCCGTCAGGATGACGGTCGCCATATTAAGCGTCAGGCGGATCAATACGGACGGAAGACACATCGGCACAATCGACTTGACGATGATCCGCGTCGGCGAAGCGCCCTGCAGGCGAGCAGCCGCAATATAGTCCGCATTCCGGAAGGTCATTGCCTCGGCACGGGCAAGGCGCGCGATGGGCGGCCATGATGTCAGCGCAATCGCGATGATCGCATTGTTGAGGCTCGGGCCCAATGCCGCCACGAAGGCGAGCGACAGGATCAGGCTTGGGAAAGACAGGAAGATATCGGTAATGCGCATCATCACCGTGTCGAAGCGTCCGCCCAGATAACCCGATGCCGCACCGACAGCGAGCCCGATCGGGCCAACCACGATCGACACGAGGAAGATGATTGTCAGCGTTATACGTGCGCCCCAGATCAGACGGCTGAAGATGTCTCGGCCGAGCTCATCGGTCCCGAAAACGTGTCCGTTGCCTGGAGCCTGCAGCGTATTGGCAAGATCCTGCGCATAGGGGTCATGGGTTGCAATCAGCGGCGCAAAGACGGCGGCGAGGATCAGCAACGCCAGCACGCACAGGCCGAAAAGCGACGTCGGGCTTTTCATCAGGAAAACGATGATATTGCGCAGGGCGTTGAGCGAGGCCGGCACGCGAAGCTTGGAGGCGGTTGTGACTGACATCAGCGGGTCCTCGGATCGAACAGACGATAAAGAACGTCGGAGAGCAGGTTGAGGGCGATGAAGATGACGCCGACGATCAAGACGCAAGTCATGACGGCGTTCATATCGCCGATGATCAGGTTGCTGGTCAGATATTGCCCGAAGCCCGGCCACGCGAAGACAGTTTCGATCAGGACAGCACCTTCCAGAAGCGAACCGTAGGCGAGCGCCACGATGGTGACGAGCTGCACGCGGATATTGCCGAAGGCATGACGCCATATGGTCTGATGTTTCGACAGTCCCTTTACGCGGGCAGTGGTGATGTATTCCTGCCCAAGTTGGTCGAGCATGAAACTGCGCGTCATGCGCGTGATGTAGGCGGAAGACGAATAGCCAAGCAGCGAGGCTGGCAGGATCAGATGGTTCACTGCCGACCAGAAAACATCCATGTCTCCCGAAAGCAGGCTGTCGATCAACAGGAAGCCGGTCGTTTCCGGCACGAGGCCGATATAGAACTGGTCCATACGGCCACTGCCGCCCACAAGGCCGAGCTTGGCATAAAGGACGATGAGGGCGATCATCCCTGTCCAGAAGATCGGCATCGAATGGCCGAACAGGCTCAGCACGCGGACCAGATGGTCGGGCCAACGATCCTTGTTTACCGCAGCGATGACGCCCATTGGCACGCCGAGACCCGCGCCGATTAGGATTGCGAAAGTGGCCAGTTCTATCGTAGCCGGCATGACATGCAGGATGTCCTGGATCACCGGCTGACCGGTGCGGATCGATGTGCCGAAATTGCCAGTGAGCACATCGCCGAGATAATAGATGAACTGCTCCCAAACCGGGCGATCAAGGCCGAGCGATCGGAAGACCTGTTCATAGGTCTCACGGGTCGCGTCTTCGCCGACGATCGCGCGCACGGGGTCCGCGGGCATCATCCGACCAATTATGAAGGTAAGCACGAGCAGGCCGAGCAAGGTGACCGCAATGGTACCGATCTGCCCGGCGGCGCCCTGCATGGACAGGCGTCTTGTTGACATGAATCCTCCGTTTGCCAGTCGCCGGTCATCGGCGAAGACAGGGCTCCCATCCTGTCAGACAACTTACGGAAAGTTGTCACATGCCATTCATGCTGTCAAGCATCGATCAGAGAAAGTCATCGCGACGCGGCGTAAAGCAGTCGATCAATTCGCCCTCTTCGAGGCACTCGCATCCATGGACGACATTGCCGGGAACGACGAGACTATCGCCGGCAGAAAGCTCATGAGCCTCTTCGCCGCGGAAAAACCGGAAGCGACCACGCGCGACATAGGTAGACTGGACATGCGGATGACTATGCAGCTTACCCGCCGCACCGGATTCGAATCGGAAGGATACAACCATCAATTCCGGCGCTTCGGCCAGAACCTGGCGCTGAACGTCTTCATCCGGGGATACGACGGGAAAAACAGGCAGGGACATGACAACCTCACTGACAACAAACACATGTCACCATATAAGGCTGCACTCTTGTATGACAACACCCTATTGCGGCGACGCTGCGTCATCCATAATCAGGGTCCGCGCACGGAGCAAAGCCTTGTAGCGATCCAGGCTTCCGCGCAAATGCGCGCGCATGTGCTCGCGCGCTGCATCGGCATCACCTTCAATAATGGCATCGACAATCCGCGCATGCTCCTCCTGCAGATGGAGGTTATAATCCTTCGGCCGGGTTCCGGGTGCCGCCCCCTGCAACTCTCCCCGAGGAATGATTCCGGAACGGATCAGCTGAAGAAATTCAGGAAAGCGTCGGTTCTGCGTCGCCTGGGCAATCGCCAGATGGAGACCAAAATCCGCATCCCGCGTCGGCGCTTCGTTTGTCAGACAGTTTCCGACCTCATTATGCGCCTCAAGGATCGCCTCGATCTGGGCGGCCGAGCGCCGTGCTGCAGCAAGAGCGGCGGCCTCGACTTCGAACACGGTGCGTAGTTCAAGCAGCTCGATAACAGATGAGATACGTTCCGTTTTGAGATCCTTGAACGGACGCTCTTCTTCGTGTCTCGCTTCGAGTGCAAAAACACCCGCCCCTTTGCGAGCCTGGACAAGACCATCGGCACGCAAAATAGCAATCGCCTCGCGCACCACCGTTCGGCTTACCGAATATTGCTTGGCCAAGGCGTTCTCGCTGGGCAGACGGTCTCCGGCCTGAAATGCGCCGCTTGTCAACTGCCCGCGAAGATCCGAGCTGATCCTCGATGCATGGGATGTATCCCGTCTTATTATGGCGGTGATGTCTTCCAATATCGCCTCGCTATGGACAACCTGTCAGGCATGTTGATCGCGTAGCTATCGCAGGAGTTTGCAGTGGCTGCAAGCAAAGATGTTCATCGCCAGCCGGATGTTTTGACGGAGGACAGCTTGGGATCGGGAATCCAGTCCGGCCAGCACGTCATGCAATGGATCGGAGACTGGCCGTTGCGCGCGTATGCGTTTTCCGCACGGCCAGTCCTCTATGTGCCGGAAAAAATGACGCCGGCGGCCAGAACAGATCTCAACTGTTCCGGCAGGTCCATCAATAACCGCCTGTCAGAAAAATACTTTCACCCGTCATGAAGCTGCAAGCCTGCGATGAGAGGAAGATTGCCGCACCAACCATTTCATCCGGCTGGCCGGCGCGTCCCATCCAGTTCAGGGTACGGGCATATTCGGCCCAGCCTTGCGGATCCTCGTCGCGTCGATGGGCATTGCGATCAGTATCGACCAGACCCGGAGCCAGCGTGTTGAGAAGGACATTATCCTTTGCATAATCACGCGCCTGACTTTGGATGAGATTGTGCTGTGCCGCCTTCGTGGCCGCATAGGCGGTCACTATACCTTTCGGGCGAAGCTGGTTGATCGAGCCGATCGAGACTACCCTGCCCCATTTCCGGGTTGCCATAAGCGGCAGCGCCGTCTGCAGCATATCCACGGTCGAACCAAAGTTCACCGCCACCTGAAAGGCGAAGTCATCCGGTTTCAGATCCGGAAGCGTAGCATTGATCTGGGCGCTGGCATTGATGACCAGAATATCGACCGGGGCGATTGCTTCCGCCTGCTCGATCAGCGCTCGGCCAGCATTGGCTGTCGACAGGTCGCTCGTAAGTTCCTGTGCCGTACCGCCATTTTCGATAATCCGCTGCCGGACGGCGACGGCGCCACCGGCTTTGGTGCCATGAAGAATGATATGCGCCCCTGCCCCCGCCAACCCTTCCGCGATCGCCGCGCCGATGCCGCGGCTGGAACCGGTGACGAGCGCAGTACGCCCCTTCAGACCGAAGACGGTTTCGAGTTCCATTATTGCCCCCCAAACAACGAGATGCGCGCGCCGGCGACACCGGGCCGACAGGAAAACAGGCCGCCGGATAGAGGCGCATCTGCCAAGGTGGAAGCCGGCAGGCGTGTGCGGGCACTGGTGATGAAGAGCGTGGAAAGATCCGGTCCGCCGAAGGCGATGCTTGATGGCCGTGGCACCGGCATTTCGATCACCTGATCGAGCTTTCCATCAGGCAAATAACGGCGCACGCACCAACCATCCCAAATCGCGCACCAGACGCCGCCTTCGGCATCGACTGCAAGACCGTCAGGCCGGCCGTCAGCGACCGGGATACGGGCAAATTCACGGCGTGCAGAGAGTTCGCCGGTCGCGGGATCGCAATCGTAGGCGTGGATTAGTCCCGGTACCGTATCAACAAAATAGAAGGTGCGCCCGTCGGGGCTCCATCCCAGGCCATTCGAGACGATGACACCACCTTCCTTGCGGTCGAATTCGCCGGAAGCATTGATACGATAAAGCGCACCGGTCGGCTTGGATGCGTCTATGCGCATCGAGCCAACCCAGATAGCGCCATCCGGCCCGCATTTGGCATCGTTCAGGCGATTGTCGGCAATGCCGGCTTCCGGGCTGACGAAAGGTGTCAGACGTCCGGAGGCAAAGTCCAGCCATTCGACGCCATCCTGTGAAGCAACCAGAAGACGGCCTTGCGTCACCGGTATGACGGCACTGACAAGCTTGCCTGTTTCGCACGTCTCGTTACGGCCGGTCGCGGGATCGAAACGATGGACAGCGGGATGCAGAATATCCACCCAGTAAAGGGCGTTTTCCCCCTCGTGCCAGACCGGGCTTTCGCCCAGTTGCGCGCCCCAAGGCAAAATGCAACTGAGTTCCGCCATAGGTCTTCCGGTTGCCGAGCGCGGCCGCGGACGAGAGCTGATGGCAACGGCGCCTGCAGCACCGGTGATGCGGCGGGCAGCAGCAATCAGCTCGCGCCCGACCGGATGAATGTTAGATGCCTCAAGACGCGATGAGGGTCCGAGCGTCACCAGAACGCCGATCGGTGTATTGTCTCGCCCCATGACCGGGGCCGCGACCGAATTCACGCTTGGCAGATGTTCTTCGTAAGAAATGGAATACCCCCGCGCGCGCGTCAGCGTCAGATCGGCCTGCAATGCTTCGAGCGAAATGATGGTCTGCGGGGTATGGCGGTCCAGCGTCAAGCGATCCAGCAAAGTTCTGCCTACGGCCGGATCCTGGAAAGCAAGAAGCGCCTTACCCGGCGCAGTGCAATGCAGCGGCACCCGACGCCCGGCTTCGACCCGCACCGAAAGCCCATGAGGCGACCGTTCGGCCAGATATTGCGTCGTGATGCCATCGAGGCGGCATAGGGCAACGGTCTCGCCCAGTTCTGCCGCAAGTCGCTCCAGTTCCGGCGTCGCCGCCGAGACAAGATCAAAGCTCTCCCAGACCTTGTGGGACATTTCGAGAAACCGCTGGCCAAGAACATAGGTGCCGCGGGCCTCGTCCTGTCGAACCAGACCATACGCAATCAGGGTCCGCAGTATCCGGGCGAAAGTCGGTTTCGGCAGTCCCGATGCGCGCAGCAATTCGGCAAAGCGAAGGGGCTCGGGAGCATCGGCAACCATATCCAGAAGCGTCAGCCCCTTGGCAAGCGCCGCTGTGCCGCCCGGTGTCTCCGGTTTCATTGCATCTTCTCCCCGGCGAGGCGTTGCTGCCTTGCGGCGACCGCCTCGTTTAGCATCCGGTCCATCGTCCATTCGGCCTTAAACCCCAACACGTTTCTGATCCGCTCATTCGACGTGTGGTAATAAACACCCTCGCCGGGAAAATCGACTGGTACAATGGGGTAGCCGGTCAGAGCCGCCATGCGTGGCAAAAGTTCGGCAAAATCGGCCGGCTCATCCGCACCGAGATTGAAGATTCCGGCCGCCGCATCGGGATGATCGAGAGCGAGAAGAATGCCCGCCACCATATCGCGGGTTTCGGTAATGTGCATACGGAACGGCCGGCCGTGTTTGTTACGCGCCAGCACATGCGCCGGCTCGTCGAGATCCTTGGAACGGAGAATTTCGGCAACGGCCGTGTTGCCGAAATTCTCCTGCTGACGGATGCGCGGCCTCAGGAAAAAACGAGGACCAGAGAAGAAGCTTTCCTCGTCCAGCAGTTCGATAGCATCCTGCGTATGTGAGAAACGCAGGATGACGCTTTCCATCGAGCCTGTCCGTTGATGGAAGCGAACCAGCTCCTCGCCCAGCAGCTTTGTCAGACCATAGGGTGAGTTCGGTTTCAGCGGGTGACCTTCTGTTACCGGCAGGAATTCAGGCAGGTTTTCGGGATAAACCTCGCCGGAAGACGCAAACACGAAGCGACGGACGCCAGCGGCCAAAGCAGCATCCAGTAGCATGCGCGTTCCCTCGACATTGACCGCAAACATTCGGTCGCGATCCGCCGGTGTCCAGGACATGAAGGCGCCGAGATGCAGAACGCCGGTAGCGCCTTCGACAGCTTGCGCCAACAGGGTTGCGTCTTCAAGTGAGCCGACAACCTCGTCGCTGTCCGCTCCGGAAGGACGCAGGTCAAAGCCGCGAACTTCACGGCCTTTCGCCCGCAACGCAGCAACAACGGCGCGGCCAACGCGCCCTGCGGAACCGGTAACGAGGATCATAGCCGTTCACCTGTCTTGGCGTCGAAAAGGTAAAGCTGGGCGGGATCGAAACCAAGTTTGAGTTCTTCGTCTCTCGGGAGATTGCCGGTATGGGAAACACGGGCGATCAGCCCCTTCGACTTGCCCTCTTCGCCATCCGCAATCCTCGCACCGTCAGCATCGAAATAAACGTATTTTTCCGATCCGAGACTTTCGATCAGTGTCGGCCGTACGCCGAAGGTGACAGGCCCGTCACCAAGCGTCAGATGCTCCGGCCTTAAGCCCACCACCACAGGTCCCTGATGGGAAGTCGCGCGTGGCAAGGAAATCTGCCGGCCGAAAGCCGTCAGCCTGCCCTCGCGAAGTTCCGCATTGAGAAAATTCATGCCCGGCGAGCCGATGAAACCCGCGACGAAGAGATTGGCCGGGTTGTTGAACAGCTCATCGGGCGCCGCAATCTGCTGGATAATGCCGCCTTGCATGATGACGACGCGGTCGGCCATCGTCATCGCCTCCACCTGATCATGGGTGACATAGACGGTAGTAACCCCGATGCGCTTGTGAAGAGCGCCGATTTCGGCGCGCATATGGACGCGCAGCTTGGCGTCGAGATTGGAGAGCGGCTCATCCATCAGAAACGCCTGCGGCTGGCGTACGATCGCGCGACCGAGAGCGACGCGCTGACGCTGGCCGCCGGAAAGGTCCTTTGGCTTGCGGTCGAGATAAGGCGTCACTTCGAGAATGCGCGCCGCGTCATCGACTCGACGATCGATTTCGCCCTTTTCGGTGCCACGCATCTTCAGACCGAAACCGATATTCTGGCGCACAGTCAGGTGCGGATAGAGAGCGTAGTTCTGGAACACCATGGCGATATCGCGATCGCCGGGAGCGAGATCCGTTACCTCTCGGTCGCCAATGAATATCTGGCCTTCGGTTGCAGGTTCGAGACCGGCGAGGATCTTCAGCATGGTCGACTTGCCGCAACCGGAGGGGCCGACCAAGACGACGAACTCACCGTTTTCAATCTCTAGCGAGAAGGGCCGCAAGACATTGAGCGCGCCATATGACTTGCTGACATTGCGAATGGAAATATTGGCCATGCTTATTTCTCCGCGCCAGCGGTCAGACCGCCGACCAAATAACGTTCAAGGAACAGATAGATTGCGATAATCGGCAGGGCGACGAACACCGATGCGGCGGCGATGTCGTTCCAGTAGGTGACGTATTCGCCCTGCATCGTGGTGATACCCAGATTGGCCGTCCAGTTGTCCGGGGAGTTGACGAGGAAGGTCCGCGCATAGGCGTAGTCGGCCCAGCTGAGAACGAAGGCATAGAGCGCCGTTGCGGCGAGGCCCGGTGTTGCGATCGGCAGGACCACACGTACCATAGCGCCGATCGGCGAGCAGCCGTCGACCATGGCAGCCTGTTCAAGCTCCTTCGGGATCGTGTCGAAATAGCCCTTCAGCATCCAGGTCGCGAAGGGGATGATCATCGTCGAATGCGCCAGAACCAGCGTCCAGAGGCTGCCGATCAAGCCAAAGCTCGAAAAGATCGAGAAGAGCGGGATAACGAGAAGCGTGGCCGGCAACATCTTGGCGGTGAGCACGAACAAGCCCATGGTGGCCCCTCCCCGCATCGAATAGCGTGAAAGCGCATAACCGGCGCTGACCGAAACCAGCATCGACAGTGCCACCGAGCCTACGGCCGCCAGCATCGAGTTCCATAGCCACATGAGGATGGGCTTCGCCGCCCAGACACGGGCAAAGACATCCCATTGCGGATCGGTGGGCCAGAAGGTCGGCGGCAAACGGTAGAGCTCATCGGTGGTCGACAGCGCCGTAACCAGCAACCAGTAAACCGGGAAAAGGATCATCACCAGCGTGAAAGCGACCGTGGCGTAAAGCGCAAGGCTTTGTGCGAATGTGCGTCTCATCAAAGCCTCCTTAATAAATGGATTTCGAACGCCGGCCGAGCATCAGCAGGCTGGCGATAATGCAGATGACCAGCGTCAGCACGCCAACGGCCGCGGCGCGGCCGAAATTGTGGTACTGAAAGGCTTGGTCGTAGGTCATGATGGACAACGTCTGCGTGGAGCGCAGCGGGCCACCTCCGGTCAGAACCTTGATGATCGAAAAATCACGGAACACCCAGAGCAGGGTCAGCACCAGCGTGACGCCGAGGACCGGCATGAGAAGCGGCATGGTGATCCAACGAAAGCGCTGCCAAGTGCCCGCCCCATCCACCTTGGCAGCGGCGTAATAATCCGACGGGATCGACTGCAAGCCGGCAAGGCACATGATCGAAACGAAGGGAAATCCCTTCCAGACCATGGTGATCGCCACCGCCCAGAACGCGGCCGTCGAACTACTTACCCACGGTATCATCTGGTCAGTGAAGCCGAGCTGGATCGCCACCCAGCCGAATAGACCGAAGGAGGTGTCGAACATCCAGGCGAAGATGACGACGGCAATGATTTCCGGCACCGCCCATGGCAATGCCATGCCGAGGCGGGCGACGGTACGGCCCTCGAATCGATTGTTGACCAGAAGCGCGGTGCTGAGGCCGACAGCAACGCTGCCGGCCGTCACCACGACAACGAGTTTGAGCGTGACCCAGCAGGCTAGCCAGAATTCCTGTGAGGAAAACAACCAGGTATAGTTGCTCAGTGAGAAGGGTCGGCTTGCGCCGCCAAGCCTTGGGATCTTCACCTGCTGGAACGACAAGTCGATCGCCAATATCAGCGGCCAGACGATGATAGCCGCGACCATCAGCACCGCCGGAGCGATCAGGATGTAGCCGAGAAGATGCTGCCGGCTGGGGCGCGCAAGGTCAAAGAACTTGCGCCGCCCCGCCTGAACGGTGTCGGTCATGGATGGTCCTCCTGCCGGATGCTTCTGTGATACCCATGGCCCGCAGGACGGCGAACCATGTTGTAGCGACGAGATCAGCCCTTGATGCTTTCCGCCTTGGCCTGCATGGTTTTTGCCACTTCCGCCGGGTCGAGGTCCTGGATGATCATCCGCTGGCTCTCCTCCATCACCATCTTGCTGAACTCGTTGTAATAGAGTTCGAGCCCTATCGGCACTCGGTCGATGCCCTTTTCAGAGGCAGCCTTCATCGTCTCCAGCAAAACCGGAAAATGCGGAATGGTCTTTTCCACGCCGGATACATCGGCCTTGGGGCTCGGTGGCGTATTGCCGCCCAGTGTCGCGTAGGTGCGCTGGAATTCCGGCGTCATCGTGAGCTTGATGAAATCCCAGACAAGCTGTTTTTGGTCATCGGGAATATCGGAGGGCATGGCCAGCACGTTGGATGAGCCACCGAGCGGCGGTGTCAGCGGCGGCGCGACATAGACGATATCGCTCTTGGCTGAGCCCTTCTCGGTCGTACCATAAAGCCACGGACCGTCCAGACGCATCGCCATCTTGCCGTCGGCAAATAGTTTGCGCACATCGTTGGCGCTCATATCGACCGGGCTGATGCCACTCTTCATGACGGTTTTCCAGCGTGTCAGGCCTTCGACCATTTCCGGCGTATCGATTGTGATATTGCCTTCCTTGTCGGTCCAGTAAGCACCTGCATCGATGATGTAGTTGAGCATCTCGGTAAGATACTGGCCCGGGCCGCCTTTGGTTTCATGGCCGGTACCAAACTGGTCGATGATGCCGTCACCATTGAGATCTTTGGTCGTGGCCTTTGCCGCGGCGATGAACTCGTCATAGGTCTTCGGCACCGCAATGCCTGCCTCGTCGAGGATCTTCTTGTTATAGGCCATGACGAAACCAAAGTAGTTCGTCATGATACACACAGTTTCACCGTCCCACTCGCATGTCTTCTGGCCGGCCCAGCCGGTCATGTCGATGCCGTCCTTTTTCAGCCACGGGTCGAGTGGCTCAAGCCAGCCGCTATCGGCAAACATCTGGAATTCGAAGGAGGCGAGATGGACGATCTGCGGCGGCTGGTTGGCCGCAAACAGCGTCGTCATCGTATCTGCGTAGGAACTGCGCTCCGCCTTGGTGAATTCGATCTTCACGCCGGGATGCTGTTTTTCGAATTCGGCAATGGCTGAGTGCCACCACTCGCCGGTGCCGGCATCATCCGTCTGCCAGGAAATGAATTTCAGCACGGTATCGGCCATGGCCGGGGCAAAGCTGCCCATCATCATCAGGCTTGCAGTCGCGGCGCCGAGCGCCAGTCTTTTCACTTTCTTGTTCATGGCTTCCTCCTCCAAAGAACCAATTCAGATACGTTCAAGCAGGCCGAGCGCCGCCTCCGACGGCTTTACCCCGAGCCCGGGCCCGGATGGCAGACGGTAGCGACCTTCGCGGCAATCCATGTCGCCGGAAAGAAGCCGACGGTTCGGCTCGAAGATCGAATGCTGGAATTCGTGTCCTTTAAGCGTTTTCAACGTCGACGACGCCTGCAGGCTTGCCGCCAGAAAGATGCCGGCGCCAACCGTGGCATGCGGGATCACGTCGATACCGTGTTCGGCGGCAAGCGCACCGATGCGGATAAAATTGGTGATGCCCTTGTGGCCCATTTCCGGCTGTACGATGGCAATGCGGCAACGCTCGATACGGGCGCGCATATCCCAGTGGGTACGCCATTCCTCGCCGACGGCAATCGGAATTTCCGTGCCCTTTGACACCTTTTCCAGCCCGGCAATATCCTCGGTCCAGACCGGCGCCTCGGCAAACCACGGATCGAACGGTGCCATTTCTGCAATCAATTCCAGTGCCCGCTCAGGCGTCTGATTCCAATGCATGTCGGCAGCGATTTTAGCATCTGGCCCCAAAACCCTGCGAAGGTTTTCCATTTCCGCCGCCGGGCCATCGTCGGCCACCGGGGTGGCGAACTTGAAGGCATCGAAACCGCGATCCTGCCAGTATTTTGCCAGCTCGCCGCGCGCCTGCAGCGTTTTCTCTGGCAGGCCAGACACATAGGCCGGAAAACTTTCGACACCGCCGCCAAGCAGATCGCGCACGGATTTTCCCGCCTCCTGACCTGCAATGTCCCATAGTGCGATATCGAGGGCCGCCAGCGCATCGACATAAAAGCCGCCGGTATAACCACGCACCCGCATCATGTCGTAAAGATCATCGTAGATCGCCGAAGGGTCCGATGCATTGCGGCTGATAACAAAACCGGCAAGCAGGTCATTGATAAGCGCGGCCACAGCACCGGGCGCAACGATACCGTATGTCTCGCCCCAGCCAACCGTGCCGGCCTCCGTCGTCATGCGGACGAGAACGCTACGGTCGAAAGTGGGATAGACCGTGCGGTTACCCCTGCGGACGATATAGCCGTTCGGGTTGACCACCTCGCCTTCCCGCAACGCGCCAAGATAGGGCACCTTGCGTGGCTGTGTCAGCGTGAAAACCTCGATGGTCGAAATGGGGCTGTTCATGCGGCCTCCGCAGAGAGAAGACCAAGCTCCACCAGATTGGCATCGATATCGGCAATTGCCGCCGCGTCGAGCTCAGGTGTTGGTGCACGCACACCAACACCGTCGATTACGCCGCGACGAGCGAGTACGTGCTTGGTCAGCCGCATGCGGTAAACCGCCTGCAGAACCAGAAGAGGCAAGGTGCGAACATAGATTTGGCGTGCCTCATCGCGCTTGCCGGCGCCCAGCGCCCGGTCGATCGCCACATGCTCGCCAGCGATCTCCAGCGCAGGCATGGCGGCGGTCGCCCCGCGCGCATATTCGTCGAGAATGTAGCGTGCACCGCCTCCGCCGATAACACCCTTCAGGCTTTCCGGCGCATGGGCAATGATATGGCTGATCGCCGGCCCAGCCGGCAGCGTCTCTTCCTTCACATAGGCAACACGCGGCAGGGCGCGGATGATTTCGACGATCGCCTGCGGCGACAGGTCGGAACCACGGGGTGCAGGTGCGTTTTGGAGGATGATCTCAATTTCAGGCAGCGCCTCGAGGACCTTGCCGAGAAACTCGATCAGGGCCGGAGCATCGGTGCCTACCGACTTCGGTGGCTGTACCATCAGATGGCGAATGCCGAGATCCGCCGCGGTCCGACCATGCTCCACCACGTCACGCCAGTCGGCGGCGCTTGCGCCGGCAACGACCACCACTCGGCCCGCCACGCCGGCAACCACAATCTTCAAGAGCTTGGCGCGCTCATCGGCCGTGAGATTTTCCACCTCGCTGGCGAAACCGGGGAACACGACGCCATCCACACCCTGAGCAAGAGCAAACCGCACCAGCCGCGACATTCCCGCCTCATCAACACCGCCGTCCGCCGAAAAGGGCGTCGGCAGGGCAGGCAAAATGCCCTTCAGACCAGTAGCCATTTCCTCATCTCCCAATTTAGTATCACATTGTGGTACTTTGAATTCACTAATTGACACTACATAGACTTCCACCCTATGACAAGCCCTCAGATGAAATGAGCGGAGGAAGTTCACGACATGGCTCGAGAAACCGCGGCAATTATTGTCGACTGGGGAACCACTACTTTGAGAGCAGCGCTGGTTGATGCGGACGGCAACGAACTGGAAAATATCGAGACGTCACAAGGCATCTCAAACCTCGGCAAAGGCGACCATGAAGAAGCGCTGATGACTACAATTGCCCCTTGGTTGTCTGCCCATGGAGCCGTGCCCGTCGCTGCACTTGGGATGATCACCAGCCGCAATGGCTGGATCGAAATACCCTATGTTGCCTGCCCTGCAGGTCCAAGTGAACTCGCTGCAGGTGCCGTACGGAGATCATTGCCGAACGGATCGGATCTGGTGTTCCTGCCGGGACTGACGGACCCCTCGCGTAAGCCCTTCCCGGATGTCATGCGCGGCGAGGAAACCCAGGTCGTCGGCCATGGGCTCGCTGATGATGCAACAATCATCATCCCCGGAACCCACAGCAAGTGGGCCAAGGTCAAGGCGGGTCAGATCGATGGCTTTCAAACCTTCGTAACCGGAGAGATTTTTTCGCTGCTCTTGAACAATTCCTTCATCGCCCGAGGCGCGACACAGCCCTCGGTTGACGATCCGGAGGCCTATCACTGGGGACTTGAGGAAGCGAAGAGCTCTGGCGCAATGCTGTCCCTCCTGTTTTCGGCAAGAACCGGCGGGCTGGCCGGTAAACTCTCCCCGGATCAATTGCGGTCCTATGTCCATGGTATGGTAATCGGCCAGGAATTCCGGCAGGCGCGCGAGGCTGGATGGTATTCGAAAGGTGACAAAGCGATCATTGTTGGGAATGACGGCTTGAATGACCTCTACATGGCTGCAGCGGATGCATTCGATCTTGATATCGCCATGGGCGCCGAGAACGTTTTGATCCGCGGCGCACTGAATGTCATGCATCACACGCTTTCATAAAACCGGAGCCGCGAACCGGAAACATCCGGCGAAGCACTCCCAAGCATATGCTTGAGGATAGACATGTACGATTTCCCGGCAAGCATTGGCACAAGCCGTCACGAAAACGATATCATCACCATATTGGCACGACTGGAGCGTGTCGGCCTTCCCACGGATCCGATCGCCTTTTACGGCTCGTCCTCCTTCCGGATCTGGAACTCTATCACCGAGGATCTGGGCTCATTGGACATCGTCAACCTGGGCTTCGGCGGCGGCACATTTCTCTCAGGAACCCACTATCTGGATCAGCTTCTGACGCCTCTCAAGCCAAGCAGGATAGCCCTCTATTTCGGTGAGAACGATATCGCCAGCGATGGCCTCACAGCTCACACGGCTCTTCGCCAACTGAAGGATCTGCGGGACCATATTTCGCGGGCGCTACCGCAGTCCGAAGTGTTCGTCCTGTCGATCAAGCACAGCCCCGCACGGTGGATCTACCGCCGTGAATTCGATCTGTTCAACCAGTTGGCACGCGACTGGTGCGACGGCCGCGAGAACACATCGTGGATTGAAGTCGGGACCCGGCTAATCGGCGAGAACGGCTTGCCGATGTTCCGATACTATCTACCTGATCTGGTTCACATGAATGCAGCGGGCTATGCAGTCTGGTCTGCCTCTCTCAAGGCTGCGGCGCTACTGCGTTGAAGCGAAAGCACATTGTTTACGCTCAAAGGGAGCATTTTCTCGACGCCCGTCGCACTACTCACAGACTTATGTAAAAGGACCGGCATCGGTTGACGACGTGGGCAGGCGCAATCTCCCTGGCAAAACCTTCTATTGAGCTCGGCAATGTCCGCACAAACGGGGAATTCGCAAAACCCTATCATGCCCAAGCCCTAGAAACTATAAGGCAGAAAATACGGTGGTGTGAGCCTCGTCGCAAGGCGGCGCACCGAAGAGCCCGAAAGCATCCGCATCCCACCCGACTTATCGAAGGACTTCACCTCTTGCCGCAGCCAGCCAAGTGAAGTTTACGACCGTGGCTCCGGTCACAAAGCCGACGGAGGATTGGTCGGGCAGTCCTAGAACGCTCAGGAGCCATGTTGCGGCGACCGTCTCGAATGCTGCAGCGGCAGGTGACGCAGTATGATTGCCGGCATTCTGTCCCCATGCGCTTGTTAAAAAGTCCGCGGCGACTCCCAGTGGATGCGATCCTCCGATCACCCATCCGAAAAACGGGGGCGGGTCATATGGTGGAGGCAGGCTCCGCCTTCTCAACAAGACGATGCAGCACCGCTTCCGCCGCAACACCCTCCTCCTGCAGATCCTCCATAAGCGCTGCAAGACATTCCTGATATTGCATGGCGAGACAATGCAAATCCGGCTCGGTCAGATGGAAGGCAGAAGCCAGACGCGCGGCCTCCGCGAACAATATCTGTGTTTCCCTCGCCATGGCCCCATCTCCTCCAGCCAGGCTTCATGAGCATACGCTCATGCCAAGTAAAGGACAGGCAAAACTCGCCAAGCCGGAAAACAATCAACTGGTTGGAGATAGCTAAACCTCGGTCAGCGTCTTATCCAGCAAGCGATCGCGTGTATTTGGGGCCAGACACGCTGTTTCCGCCCTGCCTGCCTGCAAAAGGCGCGGCAAGAGAAATACTCAGGATCAGAACGTGCGCCGCGTCAGGCCCGCAACTCCGCCGTTGGGCCGCTCACCTGCCGCTGTATGTTGGGGTTTATCGAAACAGCGGGCGCGTGCAGCGAGAACATGATGACGCCTGTCGCGAACAGAATGAAGATGGCGTCATTCTGGATCAGAAACAGGCTCTCCGTCAGGTTCATCACCAGCATCATTACCGTGTAAACATTCAGCCAAAGCCATCCAAAATACGGATCGCGACATTGAAGGACCGCGCCTTGGTAAACTGCCCGCACAAGCAGCATGACGAAGAGCATCATTCCGAACAATCCGAAGCTCAACATCGTATCGCGGAAGCCGTTATGGGCATGGGGAGCTTGCCACATGATTTCTGACCAGATAGCCCACGCAGAGGGGTTTGCTTCTGTCCAGAAGGATTGATAGCCGTAGCCCAACAGCAGGTGATCAGCGATCTGCCGATCGACCAGCTCCCATAGCGGCACACGGCCTGTCAGGGTCGCATCCTTGCCAAGCGCCTCCAAGAGCGGAACCAGAAATTCGTGAAGCAAAATAAGAACACCAACAGAAGTTTGCAAAGAAATCAAGATGATGACCACGCGGCTGATGCCGCGGCTTCGTTGCAATATGATGTAAAATGCGATCAGGAAATACGCCGATCCAGTTGCGATCATCGCCGTCATCGATCCAGAGCCTGCAAGGCAGATAATGCCTGCTACCAGCAACACGACAGCGGCACGACGCAAGCCCAGGGACTTGTCGAGGAAAACGATCGTCGCGGCAAGCAGCGTGATGCTGGCGAACCAGCCAAGACTGTTTTTGTTGAGGAAAATCCCTCGCATGGCGCCATCACCTGGCATGCGGGCGAGATTTGGTGATACTGCGAGCATCGCCACGCTGAGAACGATACAGGCTCCGAACGTCGCGAATACGATCAAAAGCAACTGCCTTGGAGTAAAACGTATTGCCAACGCGTAGGCCAACAGCATCGTAAACAAAAGGCCGACCGCGCGTCTCAATGTCGTCGATGGTCCTATCGACCAGAGCACTGATAAGAACGGCAATGCAAGGATGACAGGTAAAAATAGGTTGCGTCTGATTGCGATAAAAAACTGCCTGTTGTTCCGGATCACGACAACGCTGGCAAAAGCATATGCGGGCAGACAAACCAGGCGCAACCTAGCCTTTGCCGGATCGCCTAACGCTCCATCGGCATCTGACATGAGGAGCGGGAAGAAGGCTCCCATCTGAAGGAAAAGGGATATGCCAGCTCCCCAGCATTCCACGGCTCGCCAATCGACGTCCAGCCCGCGGGCTGTTTTTTGAAAAACTTTCATCAACGGCGACCCAAAACGTGATAGGCAGGGATGATCCCAGAAAACGTTCAAATGTTGCGTCGTACTCGACGGCAGCATGATATTTCTTTCACCCTTATCCCAGTGCAAGTCGTACAAATGGGGTTTGCGCTACCTCGAACGCGCTATAGTGCCTTCAAAAACTCGCCGCATCGCCCCCTTCAGTTCCTTCTTGCTTCATCGAAAGTCGTAGATTCCCAATCACGGGTGAGTGGTATGGAAAAGCTCAGCCTTTTAAAGGACCTCAGACTGGTCGTTAGACGTCATTTGGTTAATCGCATTGTCAAACTGCACGGTCGCAACACGATGAACGCATAATACCACCACAGACGGACATGGCAGTGAGCGTTTCACCTCTAACCCCAAACCCATATCAAAGGTGAGAACTCAGAAAATGAGCATCGGGCCTTTCGTGGCCTAGCGGCAAACCGAAGCGGCTATTCCTCGGCAGCGACGACAACGCGAAGAAGAGCGGGCAGAGAAGCCGAGCCCGTGCGCCGCATAATCGAGGCACGGTGGTTTTCCACTGTTCGCTGACTAATTCTCATTTCCGCAGCGATAATCTTGTTGGGCTGACCACCTAAAATGCGCTCAAGGATCTGGCGTTGTCGCGTTGTCAGAGCACTAAGCGTTTTTCTCGCAGCATCACGTCGTTCCGAGCGTTCATTAATATTACGCGACGAAAGCGAAGCCTTCCGAACACTCAGTTGAATCTCTTGTGAAGAAAACGGCTTTTCGACAAAGTCGACCGCACCCCGTTTCATGGCTTCGACAGCCATTTGTACATCGCTGTGTCCGGTAATGATAATCATCGGAAATCGATGGTGCCTTTCCCTCAATGTACTTAAGAGCTCGAGGCCACTCGTACCCGGCAGATGAGCATCAATCAGCAAGCAGCTTGCTCGGTTCGGATCATATCCTGCCAGATACTCTTCCGCCGAAATGTGGGTCATGACAGACCAAGCACCATCATCAAAAAATGCCTTGACGCTGTCTCTCACTCCCGCATCGTCGTCAATAATCTCGACCAGCGTGCAGACACTATTTGGCGGCGGGGCGGCGGGGCTGTCCGAGCTCTTTAGGTCGCGGAGCCGCGCCTGCAAGGTAACTATCGCACTCACTATATCCTTGAGTTTAGCCGGCTTGTTCAAATGTGTAATTTTGTGCCGCACGCATTCGCGCAATGTAATGCTGGAGATATCACCCGTCAGGATCAATGCAGGTGCCGCATGGCCCAAAAGACCACGGATATTGATAATCGTTGCAATCCCGTCCATTCCTGGATGCAGATTGAGGTCGGCCAGAATGATATCCGGGACGAACTCTGCTTTTTGTACAAGATTGATGGCTTGGGAGCCATTTGCCGCAACGGCCACGACATAACCATCCTGTTCCAGTCCAATCTTCAGAAGATCTCGCATCCCGTCCTCATCTTCAATCACGAGGATGGAAGCGCTCGGATGACTTAGAGTTTTGCGCTTCGCCTGAGGCAGCGGCATGCGCGGACTTCCCATAGGCGCGATATCGATCTCGACCGAAAAAACCGAGCCTTTTTCGGATGTCGAGCGAACGCACACCTTAAGACCGGTCAAATCGCTTAGCCGCTTAACAATCGAAAGGCCGAGTCCCAGCCCGTACTCCCTATCTTCATGGCTCGCGTCAACCCGGTGGTATTCGTTGAAAACGTTGTCGATCTGGTTTTCGGGAATTCCAATCCCAGTGTCCCACACTTGCAGTTTAAGCTTCCCGCCTTTCCGCCGGCAGCCGACCAGCACCCGGCCCTTCAACGTGTACTTCAACGCATTCGACAGCAAGTTCCGGATAATCTGTTCCAGAAGGCGAGGATCGGTATGAACGGCAAGCTGACAGGAGACGACACGCAACTCCAGTCCCTTTGCCTTGGCTTGGTAAGAAAATTCCCGTTCCAGACGCTCCAAAATGTTATTTACGATAAAATTTTCGAACTGGGGGTGTACGATGCCAGCTTCAATCTGGTCGATATTCAGTACCGTGTTGAGGATAACCGACATCGACGTTAATGTTTCCTCCATGCGCTTAACGAATACGCGCGACTGAGGATCCTCTGCGCTTTTTTCCAAAAGGCCATGGAGAAGTTTCAATGCCTGCAGAGGTTGTCGGAGGTCATGGCTTGCCGCTGTCAAGAGTTTTGACTTGGCCTCCGTCGCAAGTTCTGCCGATCTCTTTGCAGACTCTCGGCTCTCAGCGATTTGTTTCTGGACACTCATGTCAATGAAGGTGACGACGACACCCTCAATGCTTCCTTGCTTCATACGATAAGGCTTGATCCGGCGAATATACCAGCGACCGTCACGCGCTGCAGTTTCCTTATCGATCGAACCGCCAGTTTCCAGGACCGCGACCGCATCTGCCGACAAACTCATGTCGTCAGCCAGTGGGCTCAGGTCAGAAAATGGCCGGCCAACATCCGAGGGTAAGATGTTGAAGAGCGATCGCATTGCAGGTGTAAAAAAACGAATTTTGAGCGATATGTCGAGAAACAGCATTGGAACGTCGGTGCTGAAGAGAACATTCTCGAGATCGTTAAAGATAGACTGCTGGCGCTCCAATGTTTCCTGCAGTTGACTATTCAGAGACGTTAACTCCTCATTTAGCGACTGCAACTCTTCCTTGGAGGTCACAAGTTCCTCGTTTGTCGACTGATATTCTTCTTTTAGTGACAGTGCTTCGGCAGTGACAATCTTGTGCTCCCGTCCGGCAATTTCGAGGCTGCGAATGGCATCCTGAAGTTCGGAGCGGGTTTCTTCGAGCTCAAGCTCGAGGAGGCGTGCGGCATCGATATTCCCACTTGGCTGAGGAGGCGCCAACCTCCGTGCAGGCGGTTCCTCAACAAAACAGATCAGGAACAGCTCTTTGTTGTAGTCAGAGATCGGATCGACATCGATAACGACCTGCGACTCGACACCGTCACGCTCGAGTTTTGCGCCATGAGCAACAAACCGCTTATCATCCCGAGCAGCGCGATGGATTGCCGAGCGGATCTTGCTATGAAGGGACTTCGGTGTGATGGCATAAAGGTTATGGGATGCCGGACCGGATGCAAACTGAAGAAATCTTGCGGTAGGACCGATTGAGTAGAGACACTCACCCTCGCGATTGATCAGAATGGTAGCAGGAACATGTCGGTCGAGCAAAGCTTGAGAGACGATGGCGCCTATCGTGTTCTGGTCCTCTACCGTGCTCGTTTTACTGGGTAATGTCGGCACGAGAGAGTTGCTGAAAGCAGTCATATTGAAGTGTAAGTCGTCGGCGACTTGAGCTCCGAGCCGACGATAAACACGATCGGCTTTGGAAATAAGTTTGAAGCGATCTTCCATTTTCCCGACGGTTTCAGACTTCCCGATAAGCAGCACACCATTTCCATGCAGCGCAAAACTCAACAAGCTGAGAATCTTGGCCTGGGCGTCTGGCTCCAGGTAGATCAACAGATTGCGGCATGAAACGAGATCCATGCTGGAAAAGGGCGGGTCGTTCAAGACGTTGTGGACAGCAAAAATGACGCTTTCACGAAGTTCGGGCACAACACTGTAACCGGTATCGTCGCGTACAAAATAATCACTGAGAAACTCAGGCGGCACGGTCTGGACGGCAGAGATCGAATAGTGCCCGTGCCTTGCGATGGAGATGGCGTCGGGGTCGGCATCCGACCCAAATATCTGTACTTTGACCGCCAATCCCAGAGATCTGATATGATGGAGAAAGAGGATGGCGAGTGAATAAGCTTCCTCACCGGAACTGCAGCCTGCAACCCATATTCTCACCGTCTCATCCCTGAGCTTTTCTCGAATGAGCTCGGGGATAATGCGTGAACGAAGGAAATCGAAAACCGTGATATCGCGGAAGAAAGCCGTGACTTTGATCAGAAGACTTTTCGCAAGGTACCGCCGTTCCTCCTCGCTATTTTTGAGTATGTCGAGATATTGTTCAGCCTTATCTTCGGATATGCCGAGAATGGCGCGACGTTTTTCGATTCGGCGCTGCAGGGTTCCATGTTTGTATAAAGAGAAATCGTTTGAGGTGGAGCGCCTCAACACTTCAAGTATTTGCGGCAGGAGCTCTGTTTGCTTTCGGTCTATCATGCCTGAATAGCTATCGGCAGCCGACGGCTGATAACGGATGATCGCTTCGGCGATATCCGCGACCGGAAGTATGACGGCGTGGGCAGCGGAGGCTATTGCGCTTTGCGGCATGCCCTCGAACTCGGCTTCTGTTGGCTCCTGTACCAAGACTAGACCACCAGCAGCCCCAATGGCGCCTGCCGTGGCCGAACCATCAGATCCGGTCCCCGAGAGAATAACCGAGATTGCCCTGTGGCCATATTCTTTTTCCAGAGACCGCATCAAGAAATCGAATGGAAGTCGAACTCCAGCCCGCTCAGGGTCCCGACTTAGACGGATTTTCTGTGCTTCGACCGACATGTACACACCCGGAGGGATGACATAGACATGTTCGGGCATCAAATCGACGCCGTCGACCGCCTCAACGACGGTCAACGTAGTGACATCACCCAACAGTTCAACGAGCATGCTCTCATGTGCAGGGTGCAGATGCTGGACAAACAGGAATGCACACCCGGTGTGCGAAGGTAGTCTCTGCAGAAGTCCTCTTATCGCGCTGAGACCGCCTGATGAGGCACCAATTCCAACAACCTTGTATTCGGTATCTGCCTCTAACATCGTTTTTCACGTGAGTGTTTTACTGGTTTTCTCGAGCTCGCATCTTCTACATCAATGCCCCGCTTCGACTACTCCCTATGCCGGGAGAACTTAGCCTCTTTCGACCAAAGACCGACGCGGCAAATACTTGGGGGCGTCATGCAGATCTATCGCTGTACTTTATCGTTCCGCTAGCCGGATCGACGGCTGCTTCCCGCATGGTACTGCTCCTCAACCGTACGGTTTATATGCGTTTAAGGTGTACCGTATCGAGACGATATAAGTCTTTAGGGCAAATGTCGACGCCGATTTCCGACATATACTTATATTATCATTGCAAAAACGCACAAAAACCCATTTACATAAAATAAAAACCAGTACATCCCTAGGTATTTTCCGAATCTTTCAAAACTGTATTACTACATCGTAGTATCACAATGTCGCGGGCGCCTTAGAGAATATGACATGCCGGGTTGCGGGACTAGGTTTCGACGGAAGGGGTATTCGTCTGAAACGTAGGATAGCTCGCGTGAGAATTAGCAAATTGTTCTAACGTCCCATACTTTAGGGACATGAACACTCTTATTTTGGAGGATCAAAACAGGGCGAACTTAAACGGGTCGGTTAAACTGACGAACGTGTCGGCGCTGCGATCCAACGGGGGATAGAAACAATGGCTGTCGCCATCAAAAGCTATGATCAGACCTCAGCTCTGAGCGAATTCGGCCCGTTGGCCAATTCTCAAGTGGAAATCGCGCCGCGGCATGAAATGGATCCGCAGAAGTTGGCCATTGTCGATGATCGCGCTCTGGATCGCGAATGTTTGGCACGAAGTCTTGTTGCTCATGGCCTGGATATGGCGGTCGACGTATTTTCATCCATCGACAGTTGGAGGAAGGCATCCGGCCCGCGTCACGCAGGCATACTCATCAACGTCGGGCACGGCGATTTCTACAACGACACATTCCTTCAGGATCTACAGGATCTGATCAAGGATTTTCCGGCCGTACATGTGGTCATTCTCGCGGACAACCGCGATCTTCGTCAGGTATTGCAGGCCTTCGAAGTGGGTGTACGTGGTTATATCTCTTCCGCGATAGGGTTGGCGGTCTGCGTCAGCGCTATTTCGCTGGCTCTTGCGGGAGGCGCATTCATTTCCGCTGAAACCCTTGATGACCTTCCGCAGCTTATGGCCATAGCAGAAAAACGTGAACGCCACAGGGCAGCCATGTTCACACAGCGCGAGGCGGATGTAATTGACGCGCTGAGCCAAGGCAAGCCGAACAAGATCATTGCCTACGAGCTCACGCTTCGCGAAAGCACAGTCAAGGTTCATATCCGAAACATCATGAAGAAACTGAACGCGAGAAACCGCACTGAGGTTATCTTCAAGATATCTGACATGTATCGCCATTGAGGCCGGCAAACGGCCCTCTCATCTATCGGATCCCCTGCCGAGTACCGGGCAGCGTGCCTTCAAAAGCGAGGACACTGCAGACCAGCCGATGTCCGTGGCTCTGTGATTGCGCCAAACGTCAACCTGTTTGCCACAAAGCCTCGATGGGAAGATTTCGGATAGAAAGAGAATTCGATTGAGTGCGAGTATAGCGGTAGAGGAGTAATTTCCGATGATGATGAATGACGACAATGCTTTTCATCGGGCGGAATTCGGCCCGGGCTTTCACGCAGACGGCGGCTATGTTGCCCTGATTGACCGGCGGACGCTGGAGCGCGAATGCCTAGCTCACAGCCTGGCATCTCATCACATAAACCGGCGCATTCTGACCTTCTCCCAGTTGTGCGACTGGGAGGCTGCGAAGAATAGCATCGGCTTGCCAGCTGTGGTCTTATTTTATGCAGCACATGTGCGGGACGAAGCGACAAGTGAGATTGCCCAGGTGGTGACTGCTGTCTCGCCAGCCGCCGTCGTGGTCATGTCAGATGAGGAGAATGTTGGTGCAGTTCTCGACCTTATTTCCTTGGGAGCGAGAGGCTACTTGCCGAACTCGGTAAGTATAGACATCTGCATCCGGGCCATCGGCCTTGCAATAGCTGGCGGCCGCTTCATCCCCGCGAGCAGCCTGTTGAACATAGGAAATGTTCTTGGCCTGACATCGCACAAACCTTTATCTCCGGTGAAGTTCACGCGCCGCCAGTTCGCCATTGCCGAGGCGCTGCGATGTGGAAAGGGCAACAAGGATATCGCCTTGGAGCTCAACCTTTGCGAAAGCACGATAAAGGTCCATGTTCGCAATATAATGCGAAAGCTTGGAGCAACCAATCGCACCGAAGTCGCCTACAAGCTCAGTGACATTGCAAGTGCACGATAGCTGTAAGCCTCCACAGCGGATTGGCGTCCAGAGCTGCCGTCTGGCTGACCTGCAGTCGGCCCGCAACTAATGGCTCTGCCGGTCAGTTCGCCCCCTGCCACGAACTGATTGCGTGCGGCCCACCAAAACGAACAGCGGGTTAGACTTCAGATCTTCCCTCATCATTAAGGATGAAGCCCGCCGAAACACCTCTGGCTTCCAGAAAGACTGTTCAGACCGCATACTGGCGGTGTGACTTTGGAGTGCATTGGGCCTGACAACCGCAAAGCATCCAACGTTCGAAACCGAAGTCCGAAAAGGATGTTTCAAGGCTGGACACAACATGAGGCAGCGATTTTCGAATCCTGGTATGTTCTGCGCGGTTATAGCTTGGAGCGTAAGTTTCATACTTTTCGGTATTGTGCCGCCGGCTCTCGCTGACAGCACACCGCTTGCTCCGCAGTCCAAGGTAAGAATGACGGTCGTCCAGTGGTCTTCATCCAAAAGTCAGTATGAGCAGTGGGATGCGATCAGTGGTGAATATACGGTTTCGGACGCAGGCGCTCTTGTCCTGCCATTTCTTGGTCCGGTCCCGGTTGGGCCGATGGATATCACCGATCTGGCGGACGAAATCGCCAAGCGTCTTCAGGAGAAAATCAGTTTAGTTCAGCGACCGACGGTCACTCTGGAGGTTCTTGAATACCCGCCAATTTATGTCGCGGGGGCGGTCGCCCGGCCTGGAGAATACAAATTCCACCCTGGTCTTACTGTTTTGCAGTCTCTAACGATGAGTGGTGGACCGCTGCGTGTCACAAGCCAGCAGCACTTGCAGACAATAAACCTTAGAGGAGAACTGCAAGAGATCGAACAGTCTCTCCTGCGACGTTCTGCCAAGTTGGCGCGGCTTCGAGCGGAAATAGCGGGAACTCCTGACATCACCTTCGATCAGTTCCCGGGCACCGACCAGCAATATGCTGCGGCGATTTTCGACCAGGAGCGGGCAATTAATCAGACCCGTTCAAATGCAATGGCCAGACAATCAAAAGCGTTCACGGAATTGAGCGATCTCCTGAACGCAGAGGTCAATACGCTTAAGGAAAAGCTGGAAGGGGCTGAAAATAACGTGAAATCGGTAGAAGACCAGCTGAACAGCGTCAGGACCTTGGTTGAGCAGGGTCTTGCGATTGCGTCGCGCCAGCTGGAACTTGAACGATTGCTCACGGCTTATCGTTCAGATCGCCTCGATATTCTCACCGCGATTATGCGTGCGCGCCAGGGGATCAGCGAGGCACGGAGAAACCTGGAAGGACTCCATGACACGCGACGAAGTGAAATCGCGTCCGAGCTGCAGTCAGAACAAGCGAATTTCGATCAGCTGAAAATGAAAAGGGACACGACGCAGAAGCTGCTCGTCGAGAACCTCTTGGACGGCAACCGCGCACAAGGACAAGGCGAAGACGTACCGCTTGTCTTTACCGTGAGCCGACGGAAAAACGAACAGATCACCCAGTTCGTAGCCTCGGAGACAACGCCGTTGGCGCCAGGTGATGTCGTCAAGGTTGCCCAGCCTCTCCCTTCTGGAGGATCGTCCAGAGCCATGCCTGTCCTATCGCCCGAAACGGCAACCCAGTCCGGTCAGGCGAGCCAGTGACGCAAGACATTCATCATTGCATCTTTATCAGGAATCGAGGGAAGCCGCAGGGACCCGTGAACCATCTATCTTGAGCAAATTCCTCCCCCGCACTTTGGATTCGCGACAATTGTGTCGTTATGTCGGGTTCGGCATCGCCGCGCCCGGGCTCTGTTCAACGGAAGGCTAGCAGGGACACTCGATGACTTATCCCCTGACACCGCAGCGCAGCCAGACATACACTCAGATTCTTAAGTCCACGATTTGGATGGGTGGTTCCTCACTAATCAACGTGGCGCTCAGCATTGTACGCAACAAGGCTCTGGCTATTTTTCTCGGCCCCGAAGGCGTGGGGCTGATGGGCCTGTACGGCTCCATCATCGATATCGCACAGGCCATTGCTGGCATTGGTGTCGGCGGTAGCGGGGTACGTCAGATTGCCGAGGCCGCAGGCACGGGTGATGAGACGCGAATTTCGCGCTCGGCAACATCGCTTAGACGCCTATCAGTCTTGCTCGGTTTGCTTGGTGTCCTGCTTCTTGCCGGGCTGGCATTTCCGATCTCGAACTTGACCTTTGGCGACCATCAGCATGTCGGCGCCATAGTCCTGCTTTCAATTGCTGTGTTGTTCAGACTCGTATCTTCGGGGGAGACCGCGTTGATCCAGGGCTTGCGCGGCATCTCAAGTCTTGCACGCATCAACGTCCTCTCAGGCGTGTTTGCCACCATCATCACCATTCCTCTTATCTATTGCTTCGGGGACCAGGCAATTGCACCGGCCCTTGTGGGAACCGCTGCGCTTTCTGCTATTGCAGTATGGTGGTTCAGCAGACAGATCAGATTACCGACAGTGCGGCTGTCAATCCGCCAGTTTCAAACGGAGTCCGCCGCTCTGCTTCGCCTCGGTTTAGCTTTCATGATAAGCACTCTGCTCACATTCGGCGCAGCCTACGCCATCCGCATCATCGTCCTGACGGAAGGTGGTGTACAGGCCGCTGGATTATATCAGGCCGCCTGGGCTGTCGGTGGACTTTATACTGGCTTCATTCTTCAAGCGATGGGAACTGACTTCTATCCGCGTCTGACGGCAGCGATCGGCGATGAGGAAGACTGTAACAGGCTGGTCAACGAACAGGCCGAAGTAAGCATGCTGCTGGCCGGTCCCGGATTGCTTGCCACGCTGACACTTGCGCCCTTCGTCATGAATTTCTTCTATTCCGAAGAATTTGGGGGTGCGGTAGAGCTTCTACGCTGGCTCTGTCTCGGCATGATGTTGCGAATTGTCGTCTGGCCGGCCGGCTTCATCATCGTGGCAAAAGGCGCGCAGAAGATCTTCCTCTGCACGGAAGTTGCAGCAACCTCGGTGCATCTGGGCTTGGCGTGGCTTCTTGTACCAAGGCTGGGTGTGTCGGGATCCGGCGTCGCTTTTTTCGGTCTCTATCTGTGGCACAGTGTATTGGTTTACATGGTCGTACGCCGCCTGACCGGCTTCCGCTGGTCTGCCGCGAACCGCCGGCATGGAGTGATCATGCTATCGCTCTCAGGACTGGTATTTCTGGCCTTTGGAAACTTATCACCCTGGCAAGCTATGTTGACAGGCTCAGTCGCAGTAATCGTAACGGCGACATATTCCCTGCGCATGCTGGTTCGATTGCTTCCACCAGAAGCTCTGCCGGCGATTGTCAGGGGGTGGATCACGAAATGGGCATAAGAAGCGCATCAACCGTTGCACCGATCAACTGGCAACCAGATTGAATGGTGCGAGACAGACAGCCAAATTATGAAATCAAAACTGGGCGGTCATCCGTCATCGCCGCGGCAAAATGCTGGCGCAAAGCCTCGGCAACGCGCGAAAGCTCGACATCTGTCATTCGACTGAAGAGCGGCAGGATGATCGTTTTCTCTTGCGCTGATATGCTCCTGCTCAGGCGTGTAGCCACGCGGTGGCTGTTTTGACTGCTATAGGCTTTTTCCAAGTGTATGTTCATGATTCCGCGTCGGGTGGAAATTCCTTGGTCAAGCAGCGTTTGCATGACGGCTCGCTGCTGGATTCGCAGGGGCAATCCCACACAAAAGCTCTGCCAGTTACTGCGAGCCCAGCTCGGCTCGATGGGTAGCGAGAGACCGATCGATGACAACTTTTCGCGATACGCCTCGACGAGCTCCCTCCGCTCCCTGACCAGTTCCGGCAAGCGCCGTAGTTGCTCCCTGCCGATGGCGGCTTGCAGATCAGTCATGCGATAGTTGTAGCCCAATTCGTCATAGTCTTCGAAGATAACCTGTTGCGATCCATGACGCACGGCATCGGTGACGCTCATGCCGTGCTGGCGCCATAGCCGGAACTTGCGATCGAATTCCGAACTGGAGGTCGTCAGCATGCCGCCGTCGCCAGTGGTGATCACCTTGCGTGGATGGAAGGAGAAGCAGGCAATGTCTCCATGCGGTTTCCCGATTTTTTCCCATTGCCCGGCCCAGAGGATTTCGCTGCCCGTCGCGCAGGCGGCGTCCTCGACAATCGGTATGGAATGACGCTTCCCGATTTCGACAATCGCGCGCAGATCACACGGCATGCCCAGCTGATGCACGCATAAAATCGCCTTCGTACGTGGCGTGATTGCTGCCTCGACAAGGTTTGGGTCGATATTATAGCCGTCTGCCTCGATGTCGACGAACACCGGAAAACCGTCGCAATGACGGATCGCATTCGCTGTCGCGATGAAGGAATGACTGACGGTGATGACCTCATCGCCCGCGGTGACGCCGATCACTTTCAAGGCCAGGTGGAGCGCAGTGGTGCAGTTGGAAACGGCGCATGCATGGGCTGCGCCGACAAAGGTTGCGAATTCTCTCTCAAACGCTGCAACCTCCGGCCCTTGGGTCACCCAACCCGACTGGATCACGCACCGCAGAGCCTCCGCCTCTTCCTCTCCCAGTGTGGGCCTCGCGACTGGAATGGGGAGCATCGCCGTTTTCATGCAGCTCGACCTCCTGCCGGAGCCATATTGAGCCGCCACCAGGCGACGAGCTCGCGCAACCCGTCCTCCATCCGAATATCCGCCTTGAAACCAAGCTGCTGTTGCGCCTTTGTCGTGTCTGCAAGGCGACGCGTAACGCCGTTGATCGCCCGCGCGGGCTGATGCTGGGGTTCGAGTGAAACACCCATAACCTTGCTGAGAAGCTTTGCGAGTTCCAGAAGGCTGGTTTCCTCGCCGCTTGCGACATTGAATACCTCATCGCTGACATCAGCGTTGGCAGCCAGCACGTTTGCCCGGGCGATATCGCGAACGTGCACAAAGTCCATGGTCTGACTGCCGTCTCCATAGACAATCGGCGGCAAACCGGCCGCTAATCGTTCCATCCAGCGGATCAACACTTCGGTATAGGCACCATGTACGTCCATGCGCGGGCCATAGACGTTGAAATATCGTAGCGCGACATAACGAAGCCCATACATGTCGGCAAAGCTCCGCAGCAAACCCTCGTTGAATATTTTCGCTGCACCATAGAGCGTATGATTGTTGTAGGGGTGATGCTCCTCCGTTGTCGGGAAGCTGTCGGCCAGTCCGAGCACGGACGCCGAGGAAGCGGCAACGATTTTCGAAACGCCTGCATTCACGGCGGCTTCGAGAACGTTGAAAGTGCCTTCTGCCAGAACATCGAAGGCGAGCCTCGGCTCTTCGGCACATTGTGTGATGCGGATGGCTGCCTGATGGAACACGATGTCGATATCTTGAAAAACGGACGCGAGCAGGGCCTGGTCTCTGATATCTCCTTCTACGACATCGATGGGAGACATGCTCATCGCCATGGCAAGGTTGTCACGGCGTCCGCGCACGAAATTATCAAGGACGACGATCTTACGCGGTTTTTCCCGTGCGACGAGATCGGCAATATGCGAGCCGATCAACCCGGCACCGCCGGTAATAAGTATGCGCTTATCCCTCATGATGCTCCTCGCGAGATGTCTTCACGCTGGAATCGTTATCCATGCGCCATCGCATGAACTTTGCCGGGACGCCGGCTACTACTGCATAGGGTTCGACATCCGAAACAACCACTGCGCCAGCGCCAACGATGGCGCCTTTGCCGATGCGCACGCCGGGAAGAATCGTCGCGTTTGTGCCGATATCGGCCCAGGCACCGATACAAGTCGGTTTGATCTCGAGATCGGTACGGATGATTGGAATGTTTAACGGGACGGCGGTGTGGGAGGACCCGAGCAGCTTGGCACCGGGCCCCCAACCGACATACTCCTCAACGAGCAAGTCACGCGCATCAAAATAGGCCATCGGGCCGATCCAGACATGATCGCCTATGACGCATCTGCCGTCGAAGCGCCCCTGGATGTAGGCTTGGGAACCGATAAAGACCCCGCTGCCGATTTCGAAGGTTTCCGGGTGCTTGAACCCTGCACCGCTCGCGATCTGCAGAGACGAGCCGCAGCGACGGGCAAGACCTTGCCAGATTGCGTTGCGCATCATGGTGTCGATAAAGCCATCGCCTGTCGCGAAGCGGCCATAGATCTCAATCAGGCCCGCTTGCCCATAAGCCAGTTTCAGTTGCTCGGTCAACGCCAAATGGTAAGCCGGGTCTTCAGATTTTTCGACGCGACCGTGAACGGCCTGCACACGTCTAGCTCCACCCGCGAGGTCACTCGACATAGGCGTTCTCCATTGCCCCGACCACGGCTTCGAGTTGTGCCGTACTCATTTCGGGATAGATCGGCAGTGAAAGAACATCGCTTGCCGCGGCCTCCGAGACCGGAAAGTCACCTTCTCTGTAGCCAAGGTCGGAATGCGCCTGTTGTAAGTGGACGGGGATGGGATAGTGCAATCCGGACTGGACCCCCTGCTCGGTGAGCGCCTGCCTTAGTCTGTCGCGACCGCGAGATCTTATGGCATAGACGTGATAGACATGACGCCGTCCGATCGTCTCGACTGGCGTCCTCACATCTGCCATTCCGTCCAGAAAGCGGGTGTAGCGGCTGGCATGGGCGCGACGCCTCTCTGTCCAGTCTTCGATGTGTCGGAGTTTGACCCGCAATATGGCACCCTGAATGGCGTCCATACGATAGTTGAAACCCTTTAACGCGTGATGATAGCGCTCCGCTTGTCCCCAATCCCGCAGCATGCGCATCGCATTGGCTTGATCATCATTGTTAGTGACGGCCATGCCCGCTTCACCATACGCACCGAGGTTCTTGCCGGGATAGAAGCTGAAGCAACCGGACAGTCCGATGCTGCCGGCGCGGCGGCCCTTGTACTCAGCTCCATGGGCTTGGCATGCGTCTTCAATAACGGCGATCCCGTATTGCTCAGCTAAGGCGTTCAACGCACCCATATCCGCCATCTGGCCATAGAGATGGACGGGAATGATTGCTTTGGTGCGGGATGTGATCTTTGCCTCCACCTGCGCCGGATCGATGGTGAGCGTCTGAGGCTCCACATCGACAAATACCGGCCGCGCCCCGATGTAGCAGATCGCCGAAACGGTCGCGACAAAGGTGAACGGTACAGTAATGACCTCATCGCCAGGGCCGATACCAGCAGCAAGCAGGCTAAGATGGAGCGCACTCGTCCCGGTGTTGACGGCGATTGCATGTCTTACGCCGCAATAGTCTGCAAATTCCCGTTCGAAACTCGCAACCTCATCGCCCAAAGTGTATTGTCCGGAGGCAAGTACGCCGAGGACAGCGGCATCAACTTCGCTCTTGATCGACGCATATTGCGCCTTGAGGTCTAGCAAGGGTATCATGCTATTCGCCTCATCTCTTCCAGTTCGATGACACGACCGCGCTGAGCCAGCGAGTGGGTCGCCGCCTCAAGAACGCGAACCACGCGCAACCCGGCGAGGCCGTCTGCGATCGGGCGTGCATTCCGTTCGACACAGTCAATAAACTCGTTCAGTTCGTGTTTCAGCGCCTCGGTCATATCGAGCCTGGGGGCGTACATGTCGCCGCTACGATACCCGACGAGCATCTGGTGAACCTTCTCGCCGTAGCCTGCGTGGGCATTGCCGTTCATGGTGATGCCCTTGTCATAGATCTTTATTTTTTCGCTAGGCTCCAGATCGTCGTAAACGATCATTTTGCTACTGCCACCAACCAGGGTCCGACGGACTTTGACGGGAGCGAGCCAGTTGACGTGAATATGGGCGATCATTTTGCTCTCGAAGAATAGTGTCAGATAGGCGATGTTCTCGGGCTCACCCGCCAGATGGCTCATCCCGATCGCCGAAACGGCAACCGGTTTCTCGGGCAGGACATAGTCGAGGATGGACAGATCATGGACCGCGAGATCCCAGATCACGCTGACATCATGCTGGAACAGGCCGAGATTGACCCGGACGGAATCGTAATAATACATTTCTCCCAGACCGCTCTCGACGAGTTCTTTCATCTTGCGGACTGCCCCGGTGTGGACAAATGTGTGATCAACGGCCAGCACGAGTCGACGCCGTAAGGCTTCGTCGACCATGCGGGACGCTTCCTCGGCAGTTGCCGCCATGGGCTTTTCAACGAAGACATGCTTGCCGGCCATCAACGCCTGCATCGCGAGCCTGAAATGGCTGGAGACCGGGGTCGCAATGGCGATCGCATCCACCCTCGGGTCGCGAAGCACCTCCTCGAAATCCGTGGTGGTGGTGACGGATGGATATCGACCGCGAACACCTTCCAATCGGCCTCCGTCGCGGTCACACACAGCGACGAGGTTGGCACGGGTAGTTTCGGAAATATTGCGCACGAGGTTAGGACCCCAGTAGCCGTATCCGACGACAGCGAAACCGATCATCGCCTTTTCCCCGCTGACTGCGTTGAAGGAAGCCCGTCATCGACCCAGCCGATTATCCTGGCCGGCACGCCAGCTGCTATGGCGCGATCGGGAACATTCTTTGTTACTACTGCGCCGGCGCCGACTTGCGCCTGCTTACCGATTGTAATGCCGGCCAGGATGGTGGCGTTGCTGCCAATCGACGCGTGGCGCATGACCAATGTAGGAACGATAACCCAATCAGTATGTGTCTGGAGACTGCCATCCGGGTTGACTGCACGTGGGTAGATATCATTGGTGAACATCACGCCGTGGCCGACGAAGACGCCGTCTTCGATGGTCACACCCTCGCAGAGGAAAGAGTGACTGGAGATCTTGCAATTGCGCCCGATCAGAACATTCTTCTGGACCTCGACAAAGGTCCCGATTGCTGTGCCTGCGCCGATCGTACAACCATAAAGATTCACCAGATCGGGATGATGAATGACTGCACCATCTTCAAGAACGACGTCGGATGAAATCATACCGCCTGCCCCTTCGTCATGCCGTTCGCAAGCCCGCTCTTGCCGACCCAATGGTTAGAGCGATGCAACAATAGCTTCGCTTGCGGGGCCGACATTCTGTCGCTCAGAAGATTGTTTTTGGCCGCCCGAGTAAAGAAACACAAACGGAGAGACAGACTGATCTTAAGGCGTAGCTGTCGGCAATTTGGGGAGGAGCAAAAGGTGAGATAGTGTTTTTTTTTCACAGTGGCTGAGAGTTGTGGATCATCCGCTTTGCGCACGCCTCATTGGTCCAGGAAATGATCAAACCAACCCGGCTCCTCCGCGGTAGTCGCAGCAGGACCAACGTCGTCATTCAAGTTTTGCGCTACGCCGTCGTCCGGCTGTCATTCAATGGATCACCGATACGTAGAGCTCAAAACGCTCCACCAACGTGGCCCGACGATCTGCTTTAATACCAACCTGATCCAAGGCAGGGAATTGCGCCCTTCGGGATGGACCTCCAAGGCAAAACGCTGAATGGCAGCCGCCGCAGCAATGTCGGATCTGTTGAATGCGGCGCTGGCCTGCCCGATTGCCTCTCGTCCGAGCGCTTTGGCCAGAAAACGTCGTAAGTTTTCATCATCTCGGACGCGGGGCGCGGCGTGCTGGAACAACATCTCGATTGCTTTATGACGCTGTCGGAGATCCGGAAGGATGTCGTCCATATAGTATCTCAGAGACATATTGGATTCATGTCTGCGATACACGGCCTGATCTCTATTAATGAATCCTACCTCTGCGTGAGAGGCGAGCCTCAACCACATTTCCATGTCGCCGGTGTGAGGGAGTTCTTGGAGATAGCCTCCAACATGTTTTTGAAGCTCTGTTCTGGTCACAGCCGTTGGCGTGGGAACAATGTTAGTCGCTCCACTTAATCGGATGAATTCCGCTCCGGAATACACCATGAAGTCGTTGACGCTGTGCGTACCAATTGGATTGAAGTGCTGGGTCGTTCCATCTGACTTGGCAATGATCGCATTGCCGAAAGTTAACCCAACACTTGGTCGATCGAGCATCAATTGAGCCGATCTGCTGAGTGCGCCCGGCAGAAGATAATCGTCTGCGGAAAGGAGAAGAAACAGATCGCTTTCAGCCCACTCTATGCCTTCATTATAGGTCGCGATGTGGCCCCGATTGACCCTGTGCCGGAGATAGGTGACCCTTTTGTCCTGATGGCTCAGCTCTGTACCGACGGCCTGCGTATCATCACCGGATGCATCATCCAAGATGAGCACACGAACATCGACACCCACCTGTGAAACAACGCTTTCGATGCATTCTCGCAAAAGATGGGCGTAGTTGTAGCAAGGCACGACGACATCGATCCGTGCAGAGCGTGGTTGGTTAGCGCCGCCAGTGGCTTGCGAGAAGTGCGCCTGAGGCATAGAGGGGCGTTCCCTGCGCCGTCTCAGGCTATCATGGTCGGGCAATTCGCCAAGCGTCCCCTCTCGACATATCTTGCTCTCATCCATGGTCGGATCCCCGATCGACCCTTGCAGGTTTAAAGGCACGTGCTTCACCAATCGATCTCATCCAGGATCTCACGGTTCTCAGTAACACAGATCGCGCAAGCAGCTTCGCGCAAATCCGCCTCAATGAACTGGAGATCCGCTCGCGGTGTGTCATGGCAAAGCGGGTACGGGATCGATATGCATCGTAAAACCCGACATTCGGACTCAGGCTCCCCGGTTTCCAAGGCTTTACATTGGTTACGAAGTGAACGATCGTGAGGTTCAGCTCGCGCACAATGGGTGCAATCGCTTGAGACGGGTCAAACTGGAAATTCCAGATCTGCTGCAGCTCTTTCCATCGCCCGTTACAGACGAAATTCAAGGCATCCTGATCCGCATATTCCGTCGTCGGAAAATCATCGAGATATTGTAGGGCGCGCTGCGATATCCGCTCGCTGCGCCATTTTTCTAAATCCAGGAAGATCATGCCCGCATTGAAGTAGCGCTCGACGGAAAGGCTGGGTTTGAGGCCCGGACTGCCCCTCGCGGCAATCCGGTCGAGACAATAGTCCGGAACAGCGGCGATGATGGCACCATCCAGATCAAGGTTCCATAACGGCTCCAATGTATCGAGCACGAGAATATCCGCATCCAGATAGAGCGCTCTGTTACAAGTGGCAGGCAGGAAACCCGGTAGCAAAAGCCTTGCAAATGTCATTTTCGAGATGCCAGGGCGGGTGGAAAACTGACTGGCAAAGGAAAGCGTCTCGACCGAATGCCACACTATCGCGGCAGATTTATCAGGCAAAGAGTTGGCTATACGCTGCTTCGCGGCCTCGTTCATTCCCTCGTTGATGACATGAATATCCAGAGGCCAAGCCTGCATATTGTTTTCGACCAGTGATCTGAGCGAGGTCGCCAGGGGTACGGCAAATGCAGCGTCAGCTGCGAACACGATCGGACCGAACGTCTGTTTTGTTTTCAAAGGAGTCGCCGCAGTTGCGGGCTGATTGCCCACCCCTGCCCTCAAGGCGGCCACCCCCTGGCCTGATTGACTGACGCCGATGTCCATCGGACTAACGCGCGATGTCTTGGACGGTCAGCCCGGCGTCTTGAACCGGCAGATATGGGGCCGTCTTTTGTTGCCGCCTGTCGTCTTGCTTCGGCTTTGCTCCGCCCGAGAGTATCCATTCGAAATAGGTGATTGTCTTTTCGAGACCTTCGCGCAGGGCTATCTTCGGTTCCCAGCCAAGTTCCTGCCTGGCCCGGCTGATATCCGGCTTTCGCTGCGTCGGATCGTCGACTGGGAGGGGCTTGAAGACAATAGCCGATTTCGACCCCGTCAATTCAATCACCAGCTCGGCCAGATCACGGACCTGGAATTCACCCGGATTGCCAAGGTTGATAGGCCCCGTCAACGCCGCGGGCGCTCCCATCAGACGGACCAGCCCGTCGATCAGATCGTCCACGTAGCAAAACGAACGGGTTTGCGTACCATTTCCAAAGACCGTAATCGGCTCGTTGCGAAGCGCCTGGACGATGAAATTCGAGACGACGCGGCCGTCATTGGGGTGCATCCGCGGCCCGTAGGTATTGAAAATACGCGCGACATGGATGTTTACGCCATATTGGCGATGGTAATCGAAAAACAACGTCTCGGCGCATCGTTTGCCTTCGTCGTAGCATGCCCGTGGACCAATCGGATTGACGCTGCCTCGATAGTCTTCGTGCTGGGGGTGGACAGCCGGATCACCGTAAACTTCGCTTGTGGATGCCTGCAGGATTTTTGCCTTGGTGCGCTTGGCCAAACCGAGCATGTTGATTGCACCGTGGACATTCGTTTTCACCGTCTGGACCGGATCGAACTGGTAGTGCACCGGTGATGCCGGGCAGGCAAGATTATAAATCTCGTCCACCTCGACATAAAGAGGAACCGTGACATCGTGACGGATCGCTTCAAAGTGGGGATCGTCGAGAAGGTGGATGATGTTGTTGCGTGAACCGGTGTAGTAGTTGTCTACACACAAAACATCATTCCCGTCTCTGAGAAGCTTTTCGCACAGGAATGATCCCAAAAAGCCAGTACCACCGCTTACCATAACGCGTTTCTGTCCGTGCATAGACCTGCTCCTTGTATGTTGGTGAAAGGCCGTCCGAAAGGTCAGTAAGCACCGTTGCGCTTACAGACTGCGGGAATTGTCCTGATGAGAATGTGCCAGTCGAACCACAACGAGCGATTGTCGATGTAGAATTCGTCGAGCTGTTGTTGCAGCTTGATATCTGCATCGCTTCGAGCGGAGACCTGCCACAGTCCGGTCAAGCCCGGCGTAATCGAACGTCGCTTCTCACGAAATTTCGGATCCATTGCCCTCAGGTGATATTCCGGAAACGGTCGCGGCCCGACGACGGCCATCTCACCGGAAATAATGTTCGCCAGTTGCGGGAGTTCGTCGAAACTACTGGAGCGAAGCACATGGCCGATGAAGGGCAATATGCGTGGGTCTTTCTTCAGCTTGAAGCTGGTTTCCCACTCCGCCCTTATAGTTGGATTGGTTCGCAACAGTGTTTCGAGACGCTTTTCCGCATCTCCGTACATTGTTCTCAACTTCAGGATCCGCAGGGGTTTTCCCGACAATCCTTCCCGCGTGTGTCTGAAGAATACAGGACCAGGATCGATGGCGTAAATCGCAGCGGCAGCAACCAGTATAAACGGGCCAAGCAGTAGCAATGCAGGCACGGCGATAGCGAGATCCAGTACTCGATGAGCAACCCGGGGACTGCCCGAACCAGCGCTTCCCGCCAATCGTATCCCGATCTCTCCCCCAGCATCTGCGGGTTGCAGGCCACTAATCTTAAAGTCTGGCGTATCGCAGAGAAGAATGACCTCATTAAACTTTCGACGAATTGTCGCCAAATCTGCGAGCACTGCGCTGATATCGCCGGCAACCAAGGCGATCCGTGGTCTGTCGGGAATAGCCCCCAATGCCTCGATGGGTGATAGTTCTGGCTGGATTCCGAACTGCCAGCGCTCGTTAAAATACGTCACGAGCTTGGAGGTTTGCTCGCGCTCACCCACAATCACCGCCCGCTCTCCCCAAATCCCAAGTCTGCGGCACAAGCGCCGCGCAGCCTTGTGAAGAACCGGTTGAAAGAGCAGGCCGAGAGCGAGGAAAACGACAATATTCAGAACCGCGTCTTGGCCGTCGGGCAAGAGTAGCATTCCAGCTGCAGAAAGGAGCGTTATCTTGGTAAAGGCTGTGACGCGCCGATGTAGATGTTCGTGCTCGTGGAGCCGGTATCCGGGATAAAGACCCGCCAATGCATTGAGAGCAATTGATGCCAATACTGCCAGTACGAGAATTCGCTCTGACAGCGCATTTTCCGACGTGCCGGTGAGATGTGACACAATAAGACAATAGGATGCCAGATACGCAACGATGTCCCCCAGGATCAGAAGTGACAGGACGGCGAGCCGGTCCAATCCGCGCTTCAGCGCAACCGGCATGTTCAACACTTGCGGCTGGTTGAGTTGCGTGGTTCCGGTTTGACCTGTCGCAGACAGGACGGGATTGACCGGGATTGCTCCCAGACCAGTGACTGCAGTCACGTTCGACAGTCCCGATAACCTTGGTAGAAATGGAAATGGCATGATGATCCTACTCCCCTTGGGCATCGCTCCTATTCCGTTGCCCCGAAATTTAGTCCTCGATGGGAAATTCTCGAAGCCCCAGTCTTTGCGCTGCGGTCAGCGATATGAAGGCCGGTATGACACGCGCGTAGCGGCGCCAGAGCCGCCGCGGTTCGCAAAGAAGCCGGAACGCCCATTCAAAGCCGCTTTGCTGAATCAGGCGCGGAGCCTGACGCACAAGGCCGGCATGGAAATCGAAAGCCGCTCCAACGCCGATTAGCATCGAGGCGTCAAGACGGTCGCGCATACGCGCCATCCAGACCTCCTGCTTAGGGCTACCGAGGCCAACCCAAACGACATCTGCACCAGAGCGATTGATCAGGTCAGCAACATCTGCGTCCTCCTGCTGCGACAGCTCCCGAAAAGGCGGCGCGTAGGAGCCGGCGACCCGTGCGTTGGGAAACCGTCTCAACAGCCGCGCCTGTAGCTTTTCCAGCGTGTGTGCCGTTGCGCCAAAAAGGTAGTGGCGCAGACCTGCAGATCTTCCCTCGTCAAAGAGCGATAACATCAGGTCAGGTCCGTAGACTCTGCCGCATTGCGAGTGACCTGCACGTTTTAGCGCCCACACTAACGGCATGCCATCAGGAGTTACGAGAAAGGCCCGGTTATGGATAGATCGAAGCAAGGCGTCATCCTGACACCGAACGACTCCATGAGCATCACGCACGCACACATATTGCTTTTCGCCGCGTTCAATCGACGTCTGGATAAGTCGGGTAGCCGTTTTAAGATTGACGGCTGAGATGCGGACTCCCAAGACATTTACCCAAGACATGGATGTGTCAGGCGCACCGACAGATGTGCGGCTGGAATCAACTGACGGCTCTCTCATGAAATTTACTTTCGCGATCTAACCTGACGTCAGAATTATATCGCAAGCCTGAACTCTTCAATATTTTCATATGCATCCATATTCGTTAATATAGCGATGCAAACTACAATCAAAAATCGAAACACCATCCGTTTGGCTTTAGCTTAAACCGTCACACCTATGCGGCTTTGCTCTCCATAACTACAAATCTACCTCAATTGGATAGTTTGATTTCCATAAATTCGGAGACGATATTCTTGGACGCCTCAAATCGCTGGAGGAAGAGATGGTTAAAGAGACCAACCATGCCGGAACACCGTTGAACAGCGCAATGAACACGCCTCGAATTGCCAGCCGTTTGCAAATCGACTTGATGTCGGATGGTTATGCGATCATTCGCAACCTGCTTTCGCGCGATCAGGTCAATGCTCTCCGTCGAATCGTCACGCAACATCTGAAAAAAGGCGGCGACTGTAAGTATGGCGGAAAATTCCAGCTTCACGCCATGTATTCGGTCGGAGAGGTTGCAAAAATTCTGACCGCCGATGCGATCCTCGAGCGCTTGAGAGAAATTACGCAGCCGCTGGACCCTATCCTGACCGGCGAATGTGATCTGATGATCAACACGACGTCCTCATGGCATAACGACGTGCCTCATCATCCGGCCAGTCGAGATGGGAGTATTTTCAGCGACGAGAGCTTCAGGGTCTACAAAATCGCCTTCTATCTGCAGGACCAGGATGAGGACGCCCTGACAACCTTGAAGGTTCGTCCGAGATCTCATTTGAAGGGACGCAATCAAAGCATGCCGGACAGACCAATTGCGGTGAGAGCAGGCGACGCGATCGTGTTCGATGTACGTATCGAACATGCCGGGCAATTGCCTACATTCACCGACCGTGCGGTGCGCAAATTCATCGAGCGGGTCGGACCATGGCTTCATCTGGACGCTCAAAAGGCGTTCACTTCAACACGGGCAATGATCCGGCGCGCCACGGGCGTTCCGGATCGCGTTGCCGTTTTCATGACGTTTGGCCCGGCCGAAGCGTGGACCTATTCCTACGCTGAGGAAGGGCGCCATCTACATCCTGAAGTTGACGGGGCGCTCAGTGCCGAGGTTATGACACAGCTGGCGCTCAACAAAATTGTGCCACCTCTTATTGGAACGCCGTTGTCGCCGCGCCCCTAGACCACTGGAACGTGACGTCATGCGTGTACTGATTTCAGCCTATGCATGCGAACCCGACGCAGGCTCCGAGATGGCGAAGGGCTGGAATTTCGCTTACGCGCTTGCTCTACAGGGGCATGACGTTACCGTCCTTACATGCGGAAGCCACCACCGTCATGCGATCGAACGGTTTTGCATTGATCATCAGTTACCGGGCGAGTTGAGCTTCATCTGGCATGACGTTCCTGGTCGGGATGGCCCCGGGTACAAGAACGCTGAAAAAATCCGTCGGCATTATTACCTCTGGCAATTAACGGCCCGCAAGGTGGTTGCTAGGCTGAACGCCGAACGACCGTTCGACGTGATCCATCACCTTACCTGGACGGTTCTGCGTTGGCCTTCATTTCTTGGCGGCCTTGGTCCTCGCTTCGTTTTTGGTCCGGTCGGAGGCGGCGAAGCAACGCCTTGGCGCCTTCGGAGCGGATTTCCCAGCCGCGGATGGAAATTCGAGATCCAGCGGGATGTTCTGAACCTTTGCAGCCGGTTCGATCCAATGGTGCTGCATTGCCTCTCAAAAGCCGACGCAATCCTGGTGACAGACCACGCCACCTTCCGTCACGTGCCGGCATGGTGGCACGCCAAAACCTCACTCGTGGCGGATATCTATGCGCCGAAAATTGTCACCCCGCATGCACAAGCCGATACCGCGATATCGAGGGCGCCTTCGATCCTGTTCGCGGGGCGCCTGGAGTATTGGAAGGGGGTGCAACTGGCACTGGGAGCCGTGGCACGGTTGCAAACAGACATCCCCGATCTGTCATTTACCATCGCTGGAGAAGGCCCGGAAGAAGGCTATCTGCGCAGGATCGCAGCTGAACTCGACATCGAGAACCGCGTGAAATTTGTCGGGAAGGTGCCCTATAGCGAGCTGTACCGGCTCTACATGGCACATCATCTTTTCGTCTTTCCGAGCCTGCACGATTCAGCGGCACAGGTGATCGGAGAGGCGATGGCTCACGGCCTGCCTGTGGTCTGTTTGGATCTGGGAGGTTCGGGGCTGGCGCTCAATCCGGATTGCGGCATTGTGATTTCGACAAAAGGACAGGACGTCAGGTCTGTTGAAAAGCAACTTGCCGCTGCAATTTCGAGTATAATCAAGGACGAGGATCGTTTGACGCGACTGAAGAAAGGCGCATTGGAGCGAGCCGGCAGCTTCACTCATCAGCAACGCGCGCATCGCATGGTGGAGCAGTTTTACAAGCTTTCTTGGTCGGATACTGCCTTTTTGACAGCGCCCTCAGCGCAATGAAGCGTTAACTTGTCAATCTGAACGATCAGCCGTGCTGCCTGTGTCCAGCCCCGCCTTCTCGAGATCGTACAGACTTCCATACTCTCCCGCAGGCATCGAGCCCGGACTTACCCGAAAGCTCCGATCGTTCAGGTTACCGGTATAGTGATTGCGCGCAAACCGGACATATCCAGATCGGTGAGACGGAGCAAAGATGAAAGCTGCAAGACCGTCATGGTTATCGATAGAAACCGTGTTGTCCTCTATGCGGTTCGGATCCGCCCAGGGCGGTCGCCACCCTCTGCCTGTACCGTCATCGACCCGAAAGGCTGCCCCGGAACCATTCTTGATCTGGTTTCCAGTGACCAGATTACTCCATCCGCCATTGATACCGATCGCAGCGACGTTGCCCGAGAGGGTGTTATTTTCGATACGCACCCCGCTTGCGCGACCATCAGTATAGATCGCCCAACTGATCGGACTGGGCCACTCTGAGATATTTTCGTAACCAAGGGGCCAAAACGTCCCATCGGCTCTGTTCATCAGATGCCCGGTCCCGGTTATCAGATTGTTGCGAATGATGCTCCTCAGCGAGTCGCCCTGCACGCCCATCAGTTTGATTGCAGCGCCGTCTGCCGTCTGCTGATTAGCATCACGGATCACATTTTTTTCAATGACTGCATCATAGACTGCGTCTTCGAGACCCCAGATGGAACCACCGGATATCCCGAATTGAGCGGTATTTTCGATTATGTTGTCGGCGATCTTGATACCATTACCCGCCTGGAACCATATGCCGGCGGTTTCGAAATAAACCTTGCCAATATCGGAAATTTGATTCGACAGGATTTTGCCCCCATTCGATTTGCCAAAACTCCCCCAGGCCGTGCCCATATAGATTCCGTTGCCCGCAGTGCCGCTAATGGTGTTGTTTGCAATAAGGACATTGTTGCTTTCCGACACATGAATACCAACGCCGACATTTTGAACGACGTTACTCAACAGCTTTACGTTATCGGAATGCTCCAGCCTAATGGCACCGTAGCCTCTTGTTTCAGTATAAAACTTACCGCTTCCGTCTGGCGCTCCATCACGAAACGACAAGCCTGCCACAACCATCCCGTCAGCGTCTTCCAGTTTGAAAAACGTCGGCAAAATCCCCGCGACAACATTAGGCCCGGGCGGATTTCGATCGGCGGAAATGTAAATAAGCAGCCCGCCTTGATGATCGTGCCACCATTCCCCTGGCGCATCGAGCAAGGCTTTGGCGCCGGCCAGAAAATAACGACTGCCCTCGGAGGTGAAGAAATGGCCGGTCCCACCGGTCCGGACCGTGTGTGTCGCGGTTTCGATAAAATCGATGGGAAGCGTGTCGCTGCCCCACTGAGTGCCTGGCAGGCTACCGCCGACGATATGGGTGACGAGTCCGGTGACATCGTCGAGCGAAGGAAGGTCCCCAGGATGGTAGCAAAACCGCGTGTTGCCTTCCCAAACGTCGATGCGCGGCTCACATCTGGCCGCGAATAACCAACCCTTGCGCTTATCGCCGTCAGGAGGAGCATCTGGAAATCGCGCCTGAGGTTGAACCGCCCCGTTAACGACAAGGTTACCCACCCGCATATCCGAGGGAAGCTTCAGCGGTGCTATCCATCGACCATCAGCCAGCCTCGTCCAGTCAGTTATCCGCATGCCTCCATGCAAAACCGGTTTTTCGTTACATTTCGCCGTGAGAATTAAACCCGCATCACGAGTATCGAAGACGATCGTCTGAGACAGATAATAATCCCCACCCGCTATCGCGATAATGCTTTGACCACTTGTCATTCGTGCCGCATCCCGCGCGAATTCGATCCTCGCGAAGGGGCCGTCAGTAAGCTGAGCGTTCGGCTTGGAAAGGAGCCCGGTCCAGGTGTCATCCCCGTCCGGAGAGACGTAGAATGTTGTACGATCTGCAGTTTCGGAGGCGGCATTGGTCAAGATTGTCCGGCCGAGCTTGGCCGGCAATACTGGCAGCGACGCCTCCACGCACGTCTCTTGTCTGGCTGTTGTCTGCGATAGATCGAGAGCATCTTCTTTCGATTTTGACAAGGCCGCATAGCCCGGCTGCAAGAAAATCGCGGCGAGCAGGATGCTGGAAATCAACCGGACCCGGAACATCATGAGATATGCGCACCTCTGATTGATTGATTTTCGGCCGGATCCAGATCCACCGCAACGACCGGCTTAGAGAACGACGCGGCCGCGCCAGGCGATTAGGAAAGGACACTGTCCTCTGCTCCGCCCACACCTCGCTCCGAAGAGTAGTCAGATGGCTCCCGTGACAATCAACTCATGCAAACGAAGAACGGATTACATCTAACGCCTTAGCTGCAATCAAAAGTACCGGAACCCTTACACCCTTAGGAGATATCTGGTTCCTAAGGTGGAGGAATGACCAAAATGGTCTGCCCATAAGAGCAGGTTATGTGCTGTGTCATTCGGCGATAATTTGTCAGTGGACATTCAAGCCGCGGTTTCGGGCACAGATGATGGCTGCTCCGCTAGCCGGTCGGTCCAGATGGCGTGAAGCGTCTTAAGTCGAATAGAAAAATACGCACATTCTCCGCTTTGCTGACCACAGGCTGGGCCGAGCGATCACTTGAGAAGTATCATGACGCGACCGGCCATCAGTGTACTCATCAATAACTACAACTACGGTCGATTCATCGAACGCGCGATTGACAGCGTGCTGGCTCAAAAAGGGCCAGCCGCAGAGATCATCGTGGTGGATGACGGTTCGAGCGACCAGTCTCGCGCGGTACTTGAACCTTACTGCTATCAGGCAACTCTACTGTTTCAGGAAAATAAAGGGCAGGCTGCAGCGATCAATGCTGCGGTCAGGGCGAGCTCGGGGAACATCTTATGTTTCCTGGATGCCGATGACTGGTGGGCTCCCGAGAAGCTGGGTTCAATATCCGCAACATTTGACGCGGATGCCCGGCTGTCACTTGTGTATCACCGGCTTCAACCCGCGTTCAGCGACGGAACCCCCACCCTCAAACCAATCCCTCGAACATTGTGTTCTGGCGATCTGTCACCTTGGCTTGGCAGATCCGCGGGCTGCTGGCCGTTTCCGATGACATCTGCCATCGCGGTCCGGCGAAGTGCATGGGACGCGGCAGGCGATATCCCCGAGCAGTTCAGAATATCTGCAGATTTCTGGCTTGCAGGCATTTATCCATTCCTGGGGCGCGTGGCTGCCCTCCCAGGCGCGCTTGGGTTTTACAGGATCCATGACAACACATGGTACCGCTCGGTTGACGATGCAGCAATGTTGCGCAAGCGCATGGCGCACTGGTCCGCGACCATCGATGTGATGAACCAGTTCCTTTCCTCCCATGACCTGCCTGCAACACTGCGGTTGGCTGATCACTATCCCTACCGAGTGGCACTGGCACAGATGGAAGGGGGCAATATGCGCACCCGCCTCCAGCTTGCCATGCGAGGAATTGCCTTTGCTGGAGAGCCTAACCTGTTGAGGCGCCTGCGCGATGCGATGCGCGCGGCATACAACGTGCCTCGCCAAGGCAAAGAGCTTGGATGGGTGGAGGAGATGCAATGAAGGCGTTGCTTTTGGCTTCAGAGTTGGAGGACTACACAATTTCCTTTGCCAGCGGCCTTGCGCAGCACCTGAAAGTCGTGTTGGCCGTTCCGCGCCGGCGTTACGGGCATCTTGCGGCCTGGTTCGATCCGGCTGTCGATCTGCGTCTCCTGGATTGGCCGCGGCACCGCTCACTGTTGAATCCATTGTTTTTACGGGGGCTTACCCGTCTGATCAGGCATGAGCGGCCGGACCTCATCCATCTTATGAGCAACAGTACGTTGTGGCTGAATTTTGCAGTGCCGTTCTGGCACTCGATCCCCTTGGTGACCACTATCCATGACGTGAATGTGCATCCTGGTGATAGCGATACACGTATTCTGCCTGCCTGGGCGCCAAAACTGATGGTGCATCAGTCACGGCACGTGGTTGTACATGGCGAGGGCCTGAAACAACTGGTGCTCGATCAGTACTCAAAATCCGCCGATAATGTCCATGTCCTCTCCCATCCAGCCATTCAGCGCTACGCCGAATTGGCTCGACGACAGAAAATGGCTCCATGTCGAGCAGATGGAGTTTTGCGGATTCTGTTGTTCGGGCGAATTTTCGCGTACAAAGGTCTGGAGCATCTGGTTCGCGCCGAGGCGCTGCTAAAGGACTGTTCTTTCGATCTCCGCTTCACGATCGCAGGCCGCGGCGACGATCCTTGGATCTACCGCTCGCTCATGGGTGATCCCGGCCGCTATGATATCCGCAATCGCTTCATCGAAGATGCCGAAGTCGCTCAGCTTTTTCTCGATACGGATATCGTGGTGCTTCCTTATACAGAGGCCTCCCAAAGCGGCGTGCTTAATCTGACTGCAGCGTTTGGTAAGCCGGTTATCGTGACCGATGTTGGCGAACTGCCGGCCACCGTCTTGTCAAACGAATTGGGGCTGGTGGTTCCGTCCGGGGATGGCGAGAGCCTGTCTCGAGCCATCCTGTCCTTGGCAAAAGACAGTAAATTGCGATGCAAGCTCGGGGCAAACGCCCTTACTTGGTCCCTAGGGGCAAATTCGCCTGAACAGGTCGGTGCACAAGCAGCCATCCTTTACCGTAAAGTGGTGGAAACATGCACGTAAAGACGCTCTCCTCGACATGTCGCATACCGTCAGCGCCCACCTCATCCGTTCGCCATTATGTACCGGGAGGATGCGAAAGTGGTGGCGGCATTGGCAGGCTGGTCGGTTACATATCGAAGGCAGCAAAGGACGCTGACCGAAAACATCTGGTAACGGACACACGGGGGCGGAAATGGTCGTTTACGGCATCGCCACCACGCTTGTTGGCCGCAATCTTCACAATGATGAAAGATCGCGTAGCGGTTCCCGGCCGCATACATCACATCCATGTCGCAGGTCGCGGCAGCACGTCACGAAAGCTGATCCTTACGGGAGTTGCTCGTTTTCTCAGATGTCGTCATGTCCTTCATTTGCACGACTATGATTATGCGCATGACTTTGCTGAACGCACGCCAGGACAACAAACGCGAATACGCCGAATGTTCCAAGGCGCAGATCAGGTCGTCGTGTTGGGCCGCCGTGACTATCTGACATTAACAGGTGATTTGGGCGTTGATCCGCGACGCATTGCGGTTATCCGCAACTGTGTCCCGGACCCCTTGGACCATATTGTCCAGGTCCTCGAAGATCGACATGGAGAACTTCCGCTCATCATTTTCCTGGGAAGGCTGAGCGAGCGCAAAGGTGTACGCGAACTTCTTCTTGCTTTGAGCCATCCAGTGATGAAGGAGCTTCGTTGGAAAGCCGTTATTGCGGGTGACGGGCCTGTCGAGGATTACCGACAGCAAGCAGCAACCCTGGCGCTGTCAGAGGTTGTGGAAATGCCGGGCTGGCTCGGCACCGAAGAGACACGGGCCTTATGTTCTCAGGCAGATATCCTGGTTCTACCGTCGTATGCCGAGGGTATGGCCATGGCGGTTATCGAAGGACTTGCTCACGGGCTCGCGGTGGTGACAACGCGCGTCGGCGCGCATGAGGAGGTGATCTCTGACGGTGACACAGGTGTCTTCGTACCGATCGGGGACAAGGACGCGTTGGCGGCAACGTTGGCAAGACTGGTATGCGATCGCGAACACCGTGATCGATTGTCCGCTCAAGCCCGCCTTCATTACCTCAATCACTTCAGCATGAAGACCTACATGCGGTCCCTGGAAAATTTATATGACGCCGTCTCCGCCCAACCTCAAACATCCGCCGGTGCCTCATGACCATTACGACGCTCCCGATAGACCGCAACGGGTCGCTGTCACCAATGCGATATGATCCCCGATTTCAAAGGCATGAGGTTGCAGACGACTTTGATCTGATGGCCGGCATCCGCCTCATCCGGCGAAAGAGCATGCTGATAATCGCGCTCACGATACTGTTGATGGCTGCTGCCTTTCCCTTCATTCGAGGAGTGCTCCCGATCTATCAGGCCGAGTCGCGACTGATGATCCATTCGCCTCTGTCGACATCGCTCACTGCAGAGACGTCCGACCGTACAGGTTGGTTCGACGTTACGGCGGAAACCGAACGACTCCTGTCGAGAAGCACTGCGGAAAGGGTCATCCGCGATCTGCGGCTCGCTGAACGGCCGGAATTTAATCCGGCATTGCGGAAAGCCTCGCTCATTGATCGTGTGCGGAAGATTTTGAGACGTCCGACCGACAATGAGACCTCTACCCTACCGCAGTCACTTGGGCTCGATAGCGTAGTCTTAGAATATTATCAGGCGTTGCGCGTCCAACGCGAAGGCCAGGCGAACGTCGTCAGGATTGGTTTCTCATCTGGTGATCCGGCGTTGGCCGCGGCGGTTCCAAACTACTTGATCAGCATCTACAGCGATGAGCGGAAAGACCGGCTTCGTCTTCGTTTGGACGCAGCAGAGAAATGGATTCAGCAACGTATCGGCGAGCAGCAAGAGCGTGCCACCGCCGCGCGCGACAGGTTTGATCGATATCGAAACACAATGGGCTCCGTGTTGAACGATGATGCCCAAGGCACGACGGCGAAGTTGATTGCGGATCTAAGCGACCGACGGTCCAAACTCGATCAGGCCCGAACTCAGACACGCTTAACAATTTCGCATCTGGAAGGCGCTGGTGCGGCATCACTTGTCATGGCAAGCGCATCCGTTCCGGAAAGCATTGGCGAGATGCAACGCGATCTAATCGCCCAACAGAAGGATCTTGACCGTGTTCTCGAGGTATATGGCGACACGGCTCAAGCAGTCATCGACCTGCGGGCCAGAGTCGCACGGTCTCGCATGAACCTCGACCGGGCAACCGGCCAATATCTCGAAACGCTGCGAGCCACGCTGAATGATCTCGACCATGAAGATGCCGAAATCGAGTCGGCATCAGCTGCCGCTCAAGCTCAGAGATCTCGCAATTTGGATGTTCAGGCCGAAGCCACACGACTGGAGCATACGGTAGAAAAAGAAGAACTGGCGATGGATAAGATCGAAGAGCAACGCCGTGTGCTTGCCGATCAAGCCCGTTCGCCCGGAGCGGAAATCGAGCTGTTATCGCCGGCGACCACCCCACTCGCCCCGCAAGGGCGCGGCCGATTGTTTTATTTTGTGGGCGCTCTTGTCGCTTCAGTTTCTTTCGCAGTGACCATCGCGTTTGTCGTCGAAATGCTGGATAAAGCGGTGCGTAGCTTCGACCAGCTATCAGGAATCAGCCACATCATGCCAATCGGCTTTGTTCCACGCTTGCTACGACGGGAGCGGTTGCAACCATTAAAACGGGTGCGAGGCGCCAAGTTCGATGACGCTATTCAAACGCTTATCATCTCGCTCAAAAAATCCTGTGGCGGGAAGCTGCCCGGCAGCATCGTTGTAACGTCATCACAGAAGGGTGAAGGCAAGTCGACCATTGCGAGATCGCTTGCAATTGAAATCGCCGCAAGTGGGGCCGGAGTGGTTCTAGTCGACGGCAACCTTCGAAGCGGAAATCTTATCTCGCAGTTCAGTGCGGGACAGGTGCAAGGTTTGAATGACTTCATAAGGCGCAAGACGCGGCTTACGGATATCGTGCATCATCACGCCGAGACCGGCATCGATTTTATTCCTGCGGGAACGCCTGATCTCTATCGGCGCGCATATCTGGCTGATGTTTCTGAAATTATCGAGATGGCACGCGTTAAAGGTCAAATAATCATATTTGACAGCGCACCTGCACTGGCTTCGCCCGACACGATGCATCTGACAAGCTTGGTGGAGCGAACGATTCTAGTTGTACAATGGGCGAGGACGACGTGCAGAACCGTTGAAATCGGCGTTCGGCATCTGCGAGGATCCGGCAGCGCAGATATTCTCGTCGCCATCAACAACGTCAATCCCAAGCGACATGCGATGTACAACTTCACCGACGCAAATCTGATTGTTGCATAGCGTACGGCGAACCGTCCTTCCAACCTGAACAGCTTTGGCCTTGTCCAGCGTGGCAGAAAAGCGGTGCGATCTCGTCTTGTCTACATCTCTTAGGTCAGTTTCGGAACGCGGCAGGTTACACCTATAATTCAGCAGGAAGGCGGGCACCATTTGGTGCATTGATCCAGGCATCAGACAATTCTCGGAGCCGACATCGACTCGATCACTCGGCTGACTCATGGACAGGCTCTAGGGGGAACTATGACCGATCCATTGCCACGCAACGGCAAAGTTGCGCTGATTACAGGCATTACAGGCCAGGACGGCTCCTATCTTGCTGAATTCCTTCTCAACAAAGGGTATCAGGTGCACGGCATCAAGCGCCGCGCTTCCTCCTTCAACACGTCCCGAATCGATCACATTTACGAAGACCCGCACCGGCAAAATCAAGGTTTAAAACTGTATTACGGCGATCTATCGGACACCTCAAACCTGACCCGCATCATTCGCAATATCGAGCCCGATGAAGTCTATAACCTCGGAGCTCAGTCTCACGTCGCAGTCAGCTTTGAAGCGCCGGAATATACGGCCGACATCGATGCGATTGGGGCTTTGCGCCTGCTGGAAGCAATCCGGTTTTTGGGGCTGGAGGAGAAGACCCGCTTCTATCAGGCATCGACGTCCGAGCTTTACGGTCTCGTTCAAGAAACTCCGCAGCGAGAGACGACGCCGTTTTATCCCCGTTCCCCCTATGCCGTGGCCAAGCTTTACGCTTACTGGATCACGGTCAATTACCGTGAAGCATATGGAATGTATGCCTGCAATGGTATCCTTTTCAATCACGAATCTCCTCGTCGCGGTGAGACATTCGTGACCCGGAAAATTACACGCGGTCTCTCCAATATCGCCATGGGTCTCGAAACTTGCCTATTCATGGGCAATATCGACAGCTTGCGTGATTGGGGACACGCCAAGGACTACGTCCGCATGCAGTGGATGATGCTACAGCAGGATACGCCGGAGGATTTCGTCATCTCGACCGGACTGCAATATTCTGTTCGCGAATTCATCTACTGGGCAGCCAGCGAGCTGGGCGTGACGCTGGAATTTTCAGGCAGAGGTATCAATGAAGTGGCAAGGGTCGCTGCCATCAAGGGCAATCTTGCGCCGGCCCTGAAGGTCGGAGATCTGGTTGTCCGAATCGATCCGCGTTATTTCCGGCCAACTGAGGTCGATAATCTCTTGGGCAGTTCCCAAAAAGCGAAGGAAAAGCTCGGTTGGGTGCCGGAAATCACCGCCCGAGAAATGTGCGCCGAAATGGTTGCCGAAGACCTTAGATCGGCCCGGCGTCATGCGCTTTTGAAGAAGCATGGGCTGGCTCTTCCCGTCTGCGTGGAGGAATGACGGTGGCGTACGATCTGAGGGGTAAAAGGGTCTATGTCGCCGGTCACCGCGGCATGGTCGGATCGGCGATTGTTCGACGCCTTTCTTCCGAAGGCTGTGAGATATTGACTGCGAGCCGGGTCGACGTCGATCTGGCGAGACAGTCGGACGTAGAAGTCTGGATGGAAAAGAACCGTCCCGATGCCATCTTTCTGGCGGCCGCGAAAGTCGGGGGTATTGTCGCCAATGACACATACCCGGCGGATTTTCTTTACCAAAACATGATCATTGCGGCGAACGTAATCCACAGTGCCCATAAGTTTCGTGTCGAGAAGCTGCTTTTCCTCGGATCCTCCTGCATCTATCCGAAATTCGCCGAACAGCCGATCCGTGAAGAAAGCCTGCTGACTGGTTCGCTCGAGCCAACCAATGAATGGTATGCTATTGCCAAGATTGCCGGTGTGAAACTGTGCCAAGCCTATCGGCGTCAACATGGCAGCGACTTTATTTCAGCCATGCCGGCCAATCTTTACGGTCCCGGCGATAACTTCGATCTGAAGAGCAGCCATGTCATACCGGCGTTGATCCGCAAGGCACATGAAGCAAAGCTTTCCGACACAGGCGAGATGCTCATGTGGGGCACAGGCACCCCTCGCCGAGAATTCCTCCATGTCGATGATTGTGCTGACGCTTGTGTCCACTTGATGAAGCTCTATTCCGACGATGTTCATGTCAATGTCGGATCGGGGAACGAAATCACGATATTCGAACTGACACAGCTTGTGGCCCAAGTCGTCGGTTTCAAAGGCAAGATCAGGTCCGACTTGACCAAACCAGACGGATCTCCACGCAAGTTGATGAGTGGGGAAAAACTGAGATCACTTGGTTGGGCATCCAAGATTGCGCTTCACGAAGGTTTGGCAGACGCCTACCAGTCTTTCCTCAAGACTGAGCAAAGAGATCGCAAGAAGGAGGACCTCGAACAGATCACTCAGTTAGAAGAACGGTCAGGGCAGATTTTCCCAAAGAAAACTTTGGTCTCTGTAGGATCATCGGCGTCAAGAAACAAACCGTAGATCAGGTGTGATTGGGGCATCTCCTGTTTTGAGCGAGCGCAGGCTCCTCATCCGGAGTGGTGAGTAGCACGTGGTAGCCCATCATGCTGTCGACGAGATGAACTCACCCCAGGAGAGCGCATGGAATATCGAGAAGACCGTGTTTGACGCGCTCATTCATGCAACTTCAGGCAATCCTCTTATCAACTTGTCCAGCGTCATCGGATAGTGTCGAAGGCGAACGCCCGTCGCATTGTGGATGGCGTTCGCGATCGCAGCGGAAACCCCGCAGAGACCAAGTTCACCGATACCTTTTGCCTTCATCGGAGAGGAATAAGGATCGGTCTCCTCCATGAAGATTACCTCCTGATGCGGGATGTCTGCATGGACCGGAACTTCATAACCGGCGAGATCATGATTGACGAAAAAACCGCGACGCGTATCGACGGCAAGTTCTTCCGACAACGCACCGCCCGCCCCCATCGTCATCGCGCCGATCACTTGGCTGCGGGCCGTAATCGGATTAAGAATGCGACCCGCTGCACAGACCGCGAGCATCCGGCGAATGCGCGTTTCCCCGGTTGCGATGTCAACAGCAACTTCAACGAAGTGGCCGCCGAAGGTGGATTGCTGATGCGTCTTGGTCAGATCGCCCCATTCCATCGTGTCTTCGCCGACAAGGCCATCGGGTCCGGCGGCTTCGGCAAGCGGGACAGATCTGTTGCCTGAGCGGACGCTGCCGTTCTCGAACACGACATCGGCGGAATTGAATCCGAGCTTTGCCGCCACGGCCTCCCGAAGTTTGACGCATGCAGCATAGACGCCGGACGTTGCGGAATTGGCCCCGAACTGTCCTCCTGACCCTGCCGAAACCGGGAAGCGGGAATCACCGAGCCTTACGGTAACCTTGTCGATATCGACGCCCATCATCTCGGCCGCCGTCTGGGCGATGATGGTATAGCTTCCGGTTCCGATATCGGTCATGTCGGTCTCAACCGTCACGATGCCGTTGTCACCCAGCAGAACGCGTGCGCCGGACGGCATGACAAGGTTGTTGCGGAATGCTGCGGCAACGCCCATCCCGATCATCCAATTGTCCTCGCGGCACATTGCCGGGCGACCGCGTTTGTCCCATCCGAATTTCTGCGCGCCTAGTTTGAGGCAGCCTCTCAAATCCCGGTAGGAGAATGGCCGTTCCGGATTTTCCGGATCAACCTGCGTGTCGTTGAGGATGCGGAACTCGATCGGATCCATTCCGAGCTTCTCCGCCATTTCATCGATAGCGATCTCAAGTGCCATCAGCCCGGGCGCTTCGCCTGGTGCCCGCATGGCATTTCCTTCCGGCAGATCAAGCGTCGCCAAGCGCATCGCGGTCATGCGGTGTGCGCCGGCATAGAGCAGTCGGGTCTGCATAACCGCAGTCTCGGGCCCTCCGCCGGGAAGGTCGCCGGACCAGCTCTCATGCCCGATCGCGGTGATCTTGCCTTCCTGACCCGCGCCGATGCGTATACGCTGGATCGTGGCCGGACGGTGAGTGGTGTTATTGGGCATCAATGGTCTTGGCAAAGCCACCTTGACGGGACGGCCGACACTTTTAGCTGCAAACGCGGCGAGAACCGCATCAGCGCGCAGAAACAACTTGCCGCCGAATCCGCCGCCAATGAACGGCGACATCAGATGCACCTTTTCCTTATCGATACCGAGCGTGATGGCAAGATCGGTGCGCCACCAGTCGATCATCTGGCTCGATGTCCAAACGGTAACCTCCTCGCCATTCCAGGCCGCGATCGATGCATGCGGTTCCATCATCGCATGCGACTGATCCGGCGTCGTGTAGGTCTCGTCAAGAGTGACGGCAGCTCTTTTGAACGCCGCGTCAAAATCGCCAACGGCGGTATCCGGCTCAGAAGACTCATCGGGCTTCACGGCATTGCCCATTTCATGTCTGAGATCGAATACGCCTGGTTCGGCTGCGTATTCGATCTTCAAGAGAGAGGCAGCCGCACGCGCCTGCTCGAATGTTTTGGCCACCACAACTGCGAGGGCCTGGTGGTAGTGCTGGATTTCGCTGCCGCCGAAGAGCTTGGCGGTATTCAGATTTCCCTTGGTAAGATCGCCGACGTCAAGCGTCGTGATTATGCCGAGCACTCCCGGCGACGTTTTTGCTGCGGACGCGTCGATAGCCGTGACGTGCCCCTTGGCGATGGCGGAACCGACCGGATAACCATAAACATAAGGCATCTGCGGATCATGCCATTCATACGCGTATTTAGCGCGACCGGTGGTCTTGAGTTCACCATCGATACGATGGATTGGCCGTCCGACGACTTTGAGCTGATCGATCGGATTGGTGGTTGCCGGTTTGTCGAACTGCATGGATCAGCCCCTTGCTTCACTGAGCACCGCGCCGAGCGTACGCTCGACAAGATCGATCTTGAACGTGTTTTGGTCGGTCGGGTGAGCATCGGCCATCAGCACGGCCGAGGCCACACGCGCGCCATTCGAAAGTTCCCGGTCGGCTTCTTCCATGCGCCATGGTTTGTGGGCCACACCACCGACGGCCACGCGCCCGGTCCCATCCTCCTGGATAACGGCGCCGATCGAGACAAGCGCAAAGGCATAAGAGGCGCGGTCACGCACCTTTCGATAAATATGTTTCCCCCCGATCGGAGCGGGCAGGACAACGGCGGTGATAAATTCCCCCGCTTCAAGCTCTGTTTCGATATGAGGTGTACCGCCTGGCAACCTGTGAAAATCGGCGATCGGGATGGATCGGCTGGAGCCATCGCTACCAACGGTCTCGATAACGGCATCGAGCGTCCGCATGGCAACAGCCATGTCACTTGGATGGGTGGCGAGACAGTCCTTGCTCGTACCGACGACGGCGAGCTGGCGCGTAATACCGCCGACAGCAGAACAGCCGCTGCCCGGGCGACGCTTGTTGCAGGGCTGATTGGGATCGTAAAAATATGGACAGCGGGTGCGCTGGAGAAGATTGCCGGCCGTAGTCGCCTTGTTGCGAAGCTGTCCCGAAGCTCCTGCGACGAGTGCACGCGTCAATAAGCCATAGTCTCGCCGAATGATCTCGTGGGCCGCAAGATCGGTATTGCGCACCAGAGCCCCTATACGCACACCGCCTTTGGCCGTTTTTTCGATCCTGTCGAGGCCCAGCCCGTTCACGTCGATCAGATGGGACGGCGTTTCGATCTCAAGTTTCATCAGGTCTAGAAGGTTGGTCCCGCCGGCGATGAATTTGGCGTCACGGTTGGCTGCCGCAGCCTTGGCCGCAGCTTCAATGGACGATGCCCGTTCGTAGGTGAAAGTTCTCATACGCGTGTCTCCGCGACTTCGAGAATGGCATCGACGATGTTCGAATAGGCTCCGCACCGACAGATGTTTCCGCTCATCCGTTCCCGGATTTCCTCCGGTGACGTAGATGCTTCGACCGTAAGGTTACCGGTCACATGACTGGGGATGTTAGCCCTGATTTCCTCGATTACAGCCAGGGAGGAACAGATCTGTCCGGGAGTGCAATAGCCACACTGGAACCCGTCATGTTTGACGAAGGCCGCCTGCATCGGGTGCAGGTTGCCGGGTTGGCCAAGGCCTTCGATTGTCGTTACCGCGTCCCCGTCATGCATGACAGCAAGCGTCAGGCAGGCGTTGATCCGCTGTCCTTCCACCATGACGGTGCATGCTCCACACTGACCATGGTCACATCCTTTTTTCGTGCCTGTCAGATGAAGATGCTCCCGCAAGGCATCCAACAGGGTGGTTCGATTGTCGAGATCAAGATCATGGTTCGTGCCATTGACAGTAAGTCTGACCTTTGTGTGATTTTGAATCGTAGCACCTGGCTTTGCGTCGGTTGGCTTGTCCGCACCGACGGCGATTGAGGCGACTGCTGTTGCGACCATGAGATCCCTCCGGAATAGTTCGAGGTTTGTTCCACGCATGATGGCTCATCCCTCATCTCAAACTTAGCAAGATGCGAGCAAGCCGAGGCAGGTCAATCGTCAACTGGCGCGTCGGTTCCATCGACCATGGTCGAAGTTAGATTGGGGTAGCGATCGGATTACCGGTTCAGCCCTTGATCATTCAATCATCGCTCTGAGCCCGGCCAGGTGTTTGCGGGATCTTCGACAATCGTTTCAGAAGGAGCATCGGCAGGATCAGGATCGCGCTCGTTGGCAGCCCTGAGCTGATCTATCGCCTTCTTCAGTTCGGCAAACACGTCCTCCTGCCGCGCACCTGCAGTCACCGCGCGGTCCACCAGCTTTTCGAGGATGTCAGAAATCTCTCCGCGCCAATTATCCATTTCAGCTTCTCCTCTTCAGGGGTTTGTCAGATAGCTCGTTTCAGGTGGACGCATGGTCACGCATATGATGCCAGCTTCGGAGGTGCTTATCCACGGCGCCGTTTGATAATCGTACGGCACGATGCACCGCTGATGCATTGTGGCTTTTCAGGTTCGCTACATCGTCCAAAGCAGAAAAAGCGGAGCGGCGTGAAGCTTTTACCCAAATGGGGTTACAAACCATCGCACGAAGCGGGCGATAAACCCGGACACAAGTCTAATGGCCCAGATCTCGAGCGGGTGTCGTCATCTGGAAGGACCATTCTACAGCTATTGCTTATTCGATCTTGCGCGATACCTACCCTGACTTCGAAACGACATCTGTCAGGTCATTCATGCCGCAAGACGCTTCTGCCGAAGCCGACCCCTTCCAGTTCCTCGGCCACAAGGGAGAGGTTGCCGCGATTATCCGGGCGTTTGATTGGCAACGGACGCCCTTAGGCGACGTCACATCCTGGCCTGCCTCTCTGAAAACCGCCACGGCTCTCCTGCTTCAATCTCCTGTTCCGATCGTCATGCTGTGGGGCGATGCAGGCGTGATGATCTATAACGATGCCTACTCGGCCTTTGCCGGCCACCGTCATCCGGTCCTGTTCGGTTCGAATGTCCGTGAAGGCTGGTCTGAGATAGCCGAATTCAACGACAACGTTATGCGTGTTGGGCTAGCTGGCGGGACCCTTGCCTATCGCGACCAGGAGCTGACGCTTCACAGGAACGGTGTGCCCGAGCAGGTCTGGATGGATCTGGATTATTCGCCGGTGATGGATGAGCATGGTCAACCGGCCGGGGTGATCGCCATCGTTGTGGAAACCACCGAGAGGGTGCTCGCCGAGCGCAGAAACAGAGAAGAGTTTGCCCGGCTGCAGAGCCTTTTCGAACAGGCGCCAACATTCATGGCAATGGTCAGCGGACAAGATCATCGATTTGAGATGACCAACCCGGAATATCGGTCACTGATTGGCGGCCGCGATGTAGTCGGCTTGTTGCTAGCGGACGCTCTTCCGGAAGTGGTCCAACAAGGATACTCGGCACTACTTGATCATGTCCTTGCCTCGGGCGAAGCGGTTAAGAAGATGTCGGAGCGCATACTGCTGAGACGAACAGACAGCGGCCAGCTCGACGAACGGTTTGTTGATTTCGTTTACCAGCCGATCCGCGACGAAACGGGTAAGGTCACCAATATTTTCATCCAGGGCTCCGACGTGACCGAACGGGTCCGGGCCGAACACCATCAGCGCCATTTGATCAATGAGCTGAATCACCGCGTGAAGAACACGCTCTCGTCGATCCAAAGTATCGTATCACAGACGCTTCGCACCGCACCGACCAAGGAGGAAGCGTCAACTGCAATCACCAACCGCATCCTTGCCTTGTCACGCGCCCAGAATGTATTGACCGAAGAAAACTGGAACGGCGCCAACCTGCACACAATGGTTGAGAACGCTCTAGAACCATTCCACGAACAGGGCCGGGATGCCTTCGCAATCAGCGGACCAGATATGCGGATCGGGCCGCACGCCGCGCTTTCGATCGCTCTCGCGCTCCATGAGCTTGCCACCAATGCCCTCGAATACGGATCGCTGTCATCGCCAGAAGGTATGGTGGAGATCACCTGGACCGTCGACAGTGAGGCCCAGTTTTTGTTCACTTGGAGAGAGATCGGCGGCCCAATCGTCATGCCGAGTGACCGGAAAGGTTTTGGGTCGCGGCTTATTCTAAAAATTCTTCCGCTCGAACTGCGTGGGCGGACGAAAGCCGATTTCCTGCCGGGCGGCTTTGTATTCATACTCGCGACATCACTCGAAGCGATCACCGACAGCGCTTTCGCGGATGGAGCCTGAATGGCACGCGTCCTGGTAGTCGAAGACGAAATGTTGGTGGCGATGCTTATCGAAGACGCAATCACCGATCTGGGCCATCAGGTCGTTGGCCCAGCGATGCGTCTGGAAACTGCGCTCGATGCCGCAACCAATGAGACCTTCGACTTCGCGATCCTGGACATCAATCTGGCCGGAAAGCAATCGTTTCCAGTGGCGGACGCACTGACTGCTCGCGGAACTCCATTCATATTTGCCAGCGGTTACGGCCGTGCTGGGCTTGCTGAACCCTACCGCGATGCCAGCGTGCTCCAGAAACCGTTCTCACCCGAGCAACTCGCCTCGGTCCTGGGCAAAGTCTTACTCCGCCAGGAAACAGAGTGAAATTGGAGATGTGTCTTGGATAAAGCCCGTGATTTCAGACAGATCCACCAGATTGTATCCGGCCTCAAGGAGGGCGTGATCCTTGTCGATGTCGAGAAGAACATTCTCTGGCTCAATGAAGCGGCGATTTCCATGCATGGCGTCAAGCGCAGCCGGGATCTGGGAAAAAGACTCGTGGAGTATCGTGAGCGCTTCACACTGAAATATCGCAATAACCACACTGTCGCCGATGGTGAACATCCCGTTGATCGCGCCATTTCCGGTGACGGCGTGATCGAGGCAACCCTTGAAGTTCGCGCCGCTGGCAATCCGGATCATTGCTGGATACACGCGATACGCTGCTTCCCGATAAAGGGCTATGACGACCAGACGGACTACATTGCCTGGGTCATTCAGGACGAAACCCGCCGCTACGAGGCTGAGGATCGGTTCGAGGCCGCTTTCAATGCAAACCCGGCACCTGCGGTTATCTGCAGATTATCCGATCTGCGCTACGTGCGCGTCAATCCGGGTTTTCTGGAGATGACCGGTTACAGCCGAAACGACCTTGTCGGGCGGACCACCTATCAGGTCGACATTCTAGCCTTTGCCGATAGGCGCGATGAGGCACTCGAGCGGCTCAATAACGGACGGACGATCCCGCAGATGGAAGCGCTCGTCCCGCTTCCAGACAAGTCGGTAAAGTCCGTCATTGTCGCCGGCGAACCGATCGAGGTTGCAGGAGAGCCCTGCATGCTGTTTACCTTTGCGGATCTCGAGCCGCTCAAAAAATCGCAAACTGTGCTGAAGCAAAGTGAGGAGCGCTTTTCCAAAGCATTCAGTCTTTCTCCTCTGCCAACCGTGATTGTCCGCGCGGATAACCTGGAGGTTCTGGAAGCCAACACAGCGTTTCTTCGTCTTATGGGAGCAGCCGAAGAACATGTGGTCGGACGCAATCCGGAACAGCTGGAACTCTGGCTCGACAATGATGTGCGAAAAACGGTCGAAAAGGCGCTCACGAAGGACCCCAAGCTTCGCAACATTGACTTCAGGCTGAAGTCGAAAGATGGGGCGCTCGTCGATTGCCTTCTGTCATCGGAAGAGATCAAGATCGACGACATCGACTGCATAATGATGGTCATCCAAGATATTACAGATCGAAAACGCTCCGAAGAGGAGCTGATGACTGCGATCGAGTCCGTGATGACCGACACGTCCTGGTTCAGTCGCGGTGTTGTCGAAAAGCTCGCGGCTCTTCGCCACACGTCCAACCTGTCAGCTGTCATCGCCGACGCCCGGCTGTCCGATCTCACCGAGAGAGAGCAGGATGTCCTGAGCCTTATATGCCAGGGGATGAATGACACCCAGATGAGCGAGCGCCTAAAACTATCGCGTAACACTGTGCGCAACCATGTCTCGTCGCTCTATCGGAAGATTGGCGTCAATCGCAGAGGCGCTGCCATTCTTTGGGCCAAGGAACGAGGCATCGGCAGCAAGAGCAAATCCTGAGAGTCGCCAGCGAATCGGTACAAAAGTACCAGTAAGACTGGTATTTTCAAATCTTGCAGGCGCCCTACCTCCTAGATAGATCAATGGTACTTTTGGACGACCGGCTATTGGAAGGCAGGAGCTTTGTCAGGCAGTGGGAACGAATTGGGAAGATTTTCCAAGACAGCTTTTCTCGCAAAAACTGCGACACCAAGAGCTTTTTCGATCCAACTCACGACGCTTTTAACGGCATTTAAGGAGATCTCTGCGGCGTAGATCGCAGGTTTGAACAATATGGCTGGCACGATTTCAACTGGTAATGAAGGGCTCGACATTATCCTGCAGGGAGGTTTGCCGGAGCATCGCCTCTACCTGATCGAGGGCACACCCGGATCGGGCAAGACCACGCTTTCATTGCAGTTCCTTCGCGAAGGCGTCCGCCAAGGCGGCAAGGCGCTCTACATCACGCTTTCCGAGACCAGGGAAGAGCTTGCAGTCGTCGCCGCGTCACACGGATGGGATGTCGATGATTTCGACGTCTTCGAGCTATCGGCTGCCGAGCAAGCCCTTGGGGGCGCTCGTGAACAGTCGATCCTCCATCCTTGGGAGATCGAGCTCGGCGAGACCATCAGACTTATCGAGGCCGAGGTCGAACGTCTCCAGCCATCCCGTGTCGTGTTCGACAGCCTGTCGGAAATGCGGCTCCTTGCTCAGGATCCTCTGCGCTACAGGCGCCAGGTGTTGGCACTGAAGCAATTTTTCGCTGGTCGCAAATCGACCGTCCTGCTGGTCGACGACCTGACTGGTGGGGCGGAAGGCCGTGACGCTCATTTGCACAGCCTCTGCCACGGTGTCATCACGCTGGAACGACTGACCCTGGATTTCGGTGCTGCCCGGCGGCGGATGCAGGTTCAGAAGCTCCGCGGCGTCGATTTTGTGGCCGGGTACCATGACTTTGTCATCCGCAAAGGCGGTCTGAATATATTTCCGCGGCTTATCGCTGCAGAACATCATGCTGATTTTACCGACGATCCAGTCAGCAGCGACGTCCCTGAGCTGGATGCCCTCCTCGGCGGCGGCCCGCTGCGCGGAACCTCGACATTGATCACCGGCCCGGCCGGCACGGGCAAGACTACGATCGCACTCCAGTACATTTACGCAGCCTGTGAGCGCGGCGAAAATGCCGTGATCTATGAGTTCGATGAACGTGTCGGCACGATGCTCGCCCGCGCCAAGGCTTTCGACCTCGACATCGAAAAACACATGGATACTGGTCGCCTGATCATCGAACAGGTCGATCCTGCAGAAATATCTCCGGGCGAATTTGCGGCTCGGGTGCGCTCTCAGGTCACAAACGGCGCAAAGATGATCGTGATCGACAGCCTCTATGGTTATGTGGCCGCGATGCCACAGGAGCAACAACTGATCCTGCAGATGCATGAGCTTTTGTCATTCCTCAGCCAGCAAGGGGTCGTCACTCTGCTCATCAGTCCACAGGAGGGGCTACTCGGGACGATGTCAACCAGCCTCAACATTTCCTATGTGGCCGATGCCGTCCTGCTCCTTCGGTTCTTTGAGGCCGAAGGCCGAATGCGAAAGGCAATATCAGTAATCAAGAACCGCGCTGGCCGTCATGAAGATGCTATCCGGGAGTTTCGGATCGATCGGCAAGGGGTTCGCGTCGGTGAACCTCTGACCGCGTTCAGAGGCGTGATGACCGGAACTCCCGAATATGTCGGCGAGTCTGGCCCGCTGATGGAAAATCGCTGAGGTGAGCCATCGTACAGCTAAAGAAGGTTATCGAGTCCTGATCCTTGCGCCATATGGCCGGGATGCGGCAACGATGGCAGCGATCTTCAAGGACAACGGTTACGACGTAGTTATCTGCACTGACCTCACCGCCGTTATAAATCGCATCGATGATGGCACAGGTGTCGTTTTGGCGACAGAAGAGGCACTAGGCCCCGACCCTGGGGCACTTCGGGCCGCGCTGGACCTGCAAGCCAGTTGGTCGGACGTGCCCTTCATTCTCTTGGCTGCACAAAGAACAACGCGTCCCGGCCCCCTTGCCGAGGCCGCTCGCATGCGACTCTTAAGTTTCGTGCCGAACGCGATCGTCCTGGAGCGCCCTGTCGGCCTTCCGTCCCTTCTCAGTGCTACGACATCGGCCATGCGGTCACGTCAGCGTCAGTTCGAGATGAGAGATCGCCTGCGGGAACTCGAAACCGGTAGAGAGGCGCTGAGCGCAAGCGAGGCAGAGCTACGGTTGATCACCGACGCCATCCCGACTTTAATCGGCTTTGTCGATCGGGACCTTCGCTACCGTTTTGCAAACAAGGCCTATGAGACTTGGACCGGCTCGGCTCGCTCCAAAGCAATAGGGAAGTCGATGCAAGAGGTTCACGGGAAAGAGGCATTTGCTCTGCATCAGGACGCTATTGAGCGTACGCTAGAAGGAGCACTGGTTCGCAAGGAAATCTCATGGCCCAGGCCGGACGGATCAAGGCGAGAGGCCGAGGTTCGCTATCTTCCTCGCCGGGATGATCATGGGGCCGTCGATGGCTTCCACATCTTTGCCTTCGACGTCACCGAAAGAAAGCTGGTCGAGGAAGAACTCGAGCGACGTGTCGCCGAAAGAACCCAAGAGCTGATCGTCGAAATGGCAAGCCGCGAGAACGCCGAGAATGCGTTGAGGCAGAGCCAGAAGATGGAGGCGGTCGGCCAACTGACGGGTGGTATCGCGCACGACTTCAACAACATGCTGACCGGCGTGCTTGGTGCTTTGACCATCATACAGCGCCGGATTGCTGCTGGAAAAGCCGATGAAGTCGACCGTTTCATCGAAGCTGCCTCAGCATCGGCCCAGCGTGCCGCCGCTCTGACTGCACGTTTGCTTTCGTTCTCACGGCGACAGACACTCGATGCAAAGCCACATGACACCAGCGCTCTCCTCAATTCGCTCGAGGACCTTCTCAAACGCAGCATTCGCGAAAACATTCGCCTGAGGGTCGTCGGAAACGATGGCTTGCCCACAGCCATGGTAGATGCCAACCAACTGGAAAACGCCATCCTTAATCTTGTTATCAATGCGCGTGACGCCATGCCGGATGGCGGCGACCTTACCGTTGAAAACGAGATGATCGATGTGGATGAAAAGGCGTCTCAGGCGTATCAAGGTTTGCCATCCGGCCGGTATGTGGTGATATCGGTGACCGACACCGGGGTCGGCATGTCGCCCGAGCTTCTGGAGAAGGTTTTCGAGCCATTCTTCACGACTAAGCCGACAGGCCAGGGAACGGGGCTTGGACTATCGATGATCTACGGGTTTGCCAAGCAGTCCAACGGTCAGGTCCGCGTCCATAGTCAGCCTGGCATCGGGACGACCGTCTCGATCTTCTTGCCGGCAAGTGAAAAAAGTCAGGATGCGCCGACGCCGATACGCCCCGATCTGCGGGAGGGGCAAGGGGAAGTCGTGCTTCTTGTCGAAGATGATCCTGCTGTCCGACTTCTGATCGGCGAAATCCTCCATGATCTATCATATCGGTGGCTTGAAGCGGAGGACGCAAGCTCAGCCATTGAAATTCTGCGCTCCGGCGAACGGATCGATCTGATGGTTTCAGATGTCGGCCTGCCGGGAATGAACGGCCGCCAGCTGGCTGAAATCGCGCATCAGCATCGTCCTCAGCTTCCGGTCCTGTTCGTGACCGGCTACGCCGAAAACGCTGCGATCCGGTCTGGTTTTCTCGGAACCAACATGGATATGATTACCAAGCCGTTTGTCATGGAAGAGCTCGCGAACAAGATTGCCGAGATGATGGGTGGGCCTGGCCGAACGGAGCGATCCGGAAGCGCGTAGATTCGATCAGTCGGGATGGCACCTTTGCGGAACAAAGCCTCGTCCGACAGGTTTGGTCTCCGGATCGTTTGGATCTACGAGGAGAATGAACATGGGTAGCACATCAGACAAGGTCGCCGGCAAGTCCAACGAAGTTGCCGGCAAAGTCCGCCAGGCGGCTGGCGATGCGACAGGTGACCGCAAGATGGAGGCAAAGGGCCACGCCCAAGAAGCCAAGGGCCATGCTCAGCAGGCCAAAGGTCATGTGAAAGACGCGGCGAAAGATGTCGCCGACAGGGCCTGACTTCCAAGGCCCCGGCACATCGTGCCGGGGCCTCTTATCCTCTATTTCTAGATCAATCCCGGCAGATTGCTTGCCTGCACCTCATTTCCACGGTCATCACCGGCCGACAACATCGCAATGAGCGTGTCGTGCTGCGGCCCTGCAGGTCCATTTTTGAGAAAGTCCTGAACCGAGCTTATCGTCTCATAGCCGCCGGACGGTTCGTTTCCCCGATGTAGCACCATGATCGAACCATAACAATTCTTGCCGACCGACCAGCTATCGCCGTTTGAACTGCGCGAGAATTCCCGGACGTCGGCGAGTTCAGATGCCGCAGGTGGAGATTGACGATGCTGGGTGTCGTTGTGATCTCTGTGATCCACATTAGCTTCAGCGTTTTTGGCGAGAGCCTCGCGGTTCGCATCGGCATTTTCGGCTGTGCGCGCGGCGGCGCTGGTTGGGTCGAATTCCTGAGCCATGTCTCGATGTCCTATCGCAAGAGGTGAAAATAATCGTGCCCGTCTCCGAACTAACAGGTTTGTCCCGGAACGGTTCCGACCTCGGGGATATCGCACGATCACGAGCGAGATGGCTGCGGTCGGAACCGGAACGCCATTCGTGTTTGCTGCAGCCGTGGAGAATATCGGATTGAGCTTCGCCTGCTCGCGAACGCCAGTCTCGGCGCGGTCAGCATTTCGGTATTCGTCGCGGTGGCGGCCTACCTCAAACGACATCCCACCGTGACGGTCTAATCCGTCAGATCGACTTCAGCGAGACCCGTCTCTCCAATTCGGCCGCTTCTTCCTTCCGCTCGCTATAGCGGTCGGTCAGATAGGACGAGGCATCGCGGGTGAGGATGGTGAACTTCACCAGTTCCTCACAGACGTCCACGACACGGTCGTAATAGGGCGATGCCTTCATTCGACCATAGGTGTCGAATTCCTGAAACGCCTTCGCCACGCTGCTTTGGTTGGGAATGGTGATCATCCGCATCCAGCGGCCGAGGATGCGCATCTGGTTCACGGCATTAAAGGATTGGCTGCCGCCGGAGACTTCCATCACCGCCAGCGTCTTACCCTGCGTTGGGCGGACGGAACCGAGCGATAGCGGGATCCAATCGATCTGCGACTTCATGATGCCGGTCATGGCGCCGTGGCGTTCCGGGCTGATCCAGACCTGGCCTTCCGACCATTGAGAGAGCTCACGAAGTTCCTGCACCTTGGGGTGACTGATCGGCGCCTCGTCCGGAAGCGGCAGTCCTGCCGGATCAAAAATCCGGACCTCGCATTCGAGGCGTTCGAGCAACCGACGGACCTCGAAGGAGAGAAGGCGGCTGTAGGAAACTTCCCGAAGCGATCCGTAAAGGATCAGGATCCTCGGCCTGTGTGTCGAGAATGCCGGCCGCAGGGATTCTGGCTCTATGGGCTGAAGATGCTGGTCGTGCAGCGCAGGGAATGTATCAGACAATACGCTTTCCTTCCTGATCGAGAACCTGTTCGCCGTCCTCCTTGGTGAACGGTCCTTTGAAGGCGTCGGCGGACAGAATATCGAGCACCACCTCTGAAGGACGGGCAAGCCTGGTACCGAGCGGCGTGACGACGAAGGGTCGGTTGATCAGGATCGGGTTCGCAAGCATCACATCCAGCAACTGGTCATTGGTCAGGTCCGGATTGTCGAGGCCGAGTTGGGCATAGGGCGTGCCCTTCTCGCGTAGCGCCTCGCGAATAGTCAGGCCGGCATCCGCGATCATCTTCAAGAGCTGATCGCGCGACGGCGGGTTCTGGAAGTATTCGACAACGGTTGGCTCGATCCCGGCCGCGCGGATCAGCCCCAGCGTATTGCGAGACGTTCCGCAGGCCGGATTGTGATAGATGGTGGCGTCCATGGTCATGTCCTTTCGGTGACGGTGTTGCGGGAGACGGCAGGCGATGCCTCATACCAACCCTTCGAGCGGTTCACGATCCACACGACGGAAAGCATGACCGGCACCTCGATCAGGACGCCGACCACGGTTGCCAGCGCGGCACCCGATTGGAACCCGAAAAGACTGATGGCGGCGGCAACCGCAAGCTCGAAGAAGTTGCTGGCACCGATGAGTGCGGACGGTCCGGCAACGCAATGGCGTTCACCTGCCATGCGGTTCAGAAGATACGCCAGCCCGGAGTTCAGGTAGACCTGGATCAGGATTGGCACAGCCAGCAAGGCGATGATGGCCGGCTGGGCGATGATCTGCTCGCCCTGGAAGGCGAATAGCAGAACGAGCGTTGCGAGTAGAGCGACAAGCGATGTCGGCTGCAGCTTGGCAAGGATGCTATCGAGTGCGCGGGTCGTTCCATCGGCAGTCAGGCGGTTCCGCAGCACCTGGGCGATAATCACAGGCACGACGATATATAGCCCGACCGACAGGGCAAGCGTCGCCCACGGCACGGTGATGGCCGAGAGGCCGAGCAGCAGACCGACGATCGGCGCGAAGGCGACAACCATGATCGCGTCGTTCAAGGCGACCTGTGAGAGGGTGAACAGTGGCTCGCCCCGCGTCATGTTGCTCCAGACGAAGACCATGGCGGTGCAAGGCGCCGCAGCAAGAATGATAAGACCCGCGATATAGGAGGCGATCTGGTCTGCCGGCAGATAGGGCCGGAAGAGCCAGCCGACGAACAGCCATCCCAGCAGCGCCATGGAAAACGGCTTGATCGCCCAGTTGATGATCAGGGTGACGCCAATCCCACGCCAGTAAGAGCCGACCTGCGCCAGCGATCGGAAATCAATCTTCAGTAGCATCGGGATGATCATCAGCCATATCAAGATCGCAACGGGGATGTTGACCTTGGCAATCTCGGCGGCTCCAACCACTTGAAACAAGCCAGGCACCAGGTGGCCCAAGGCAACGCCGACTGCGATGCAAAGAAAAACCCAGACAGTCAGATATCGTTCGAATGTGGACATCAGCCGGACTTTCCTTGCGGCGGCGTTGAACCTTGCATTGCACCGATCTGACGGAGCTTTGTCTCCGGCGCCAGCCGATCGATAGACGCCGGCGGCCGGTTCACAAATGCGAGGATTCGGTTCTTGAGGAGGCAGGCCGCTTGCGCGAAGGCACGCTGCTTGTTGATATCGAGACCGGAGACAGCGGCCAAATCTTCGACGCCCCAGTGGGCCGTCATCTGATGGCTTATCCGTACAGGATTGGCTTCGTCGGCGGCGCTGTTACAGACCGTGAAGATGAAATCCATCTCCGGCGCGCCGCGAGCCACGAACACATCCCAGTTCTTCGACCAGAAACCGGTCGCTGCATATCCGAGCATCTGCAATTCCTTCAAGGTATAGGGATTGACCTCGCCTTTCGGCTGACTGTCCGCGAAGTATGCCTTGAACCGGCCGCAGCCGCCTTTGCTCAGGATGGATTTGGCGAGAATAGAGCGAGCGGAATTCCCCGTGCACAGGAATAGCACGTTATAGGTCTTGTCAGTCATGGTCGTGGTCCGTGTTAGGTCGGAGGCCTGTCGAGCTTCATTACGGTCGCCGACGATGGGCAGATGGAGGAAAGCTGGCGCGTCGCAAGCACGGCGGCCGGCGCTTCGGCCCGCAGCACTCCGGAAAACCCGATGACGGAGAAAAACGGCGCGGCACTCGTCGTCGCGAGGAAGACATCACCTCTGCCATCGATATCTCGTAGAGTTGCCTCGACGATCGCCCGTCCCAAGCCGCGCCCCCTATGCGCCGGAAGCACGACAACAGACCGCAGCAGGTAATCTCCGGCGCATCGTTCGAGGCCGGCATAGCCGACAATCTGGTCGTCATCCGAAACGGCTCTGAAGAAGGTACGGCCTTGATCTTCGATGTCATCGGCGGGGAGATCCGCAATGTGGAGCGCTTCGCGGAGACCCATGTCGCTACCGGGCACTTGATACAATGTGATCGCGCTCAACATGGCTTCGATCCCTGAGCGCAGCAGGGCGTAAGTTCGGCAATCAATGGCGCGCACAGCTCCGTCGAACCACCGCAGCAGTCCTTGAGCAAAAACAGCGTCACTTCGCGCAGTCCGTCAAGGTCTGCCCGGTAGAAGATTGACCGGCTTTGGCGCTCGCTTTTGACCAGACCGGCGCGGGACAATGTCGCAAGATGCGCCGACATCGTGTTTTGCGGGACATCGAGCAGCCGCGCGAGTTCACCCGCCGGAATGCCGTCCGGTTCGTGCTGCACCAGAAGACGGAACGTCTTAAGCCGGGTGTTTTGAGCCAATGCCGCAAGAGCAGATATCGCATTGTTTTCTTCCATATATCCATATTACTGGATATATGGAAGAAAACAATGCGTGTTCTAATATAATTGAGGTCTTGATGGGAGCCGAGCGGAGCGACCCGTGAAAATTTACCGGGATCGAAGGGAAGCATTCGTTGAGATTTGAGTATTCACCGTACAGCCATCAATCCCTTATGCTAGCCATCTAGTGTAGCGAGGAAATGATTCCGGTGAGGACTGCAATAGCCATCATCCGCGCTGCGTAGGTTGTCGATTTAGCCTCATCCCTTGGCAGGAAGTAATAACGGCCTTCACGGCATGCTCTCAGGAAACGACAATAGTCCGGCATCATCGCCTCCATACGCCTTTTCGCATCGTCCGCAGTCTCGTTGCGGTCGTTGCGAAACGTATCGAAAATGACGTCCGCATCGAATTCCGGCAATGCTTCCGGACTGAAAGCTGCACCTGAATTTTCCGCGATTGTCTCGGCAAGGCTCGGCGAGCGAAAGCCCGCGTCACGCGATACGATACCGATGCTGCCATAACTGCGCTCAACCCCAATTTTCCTATCTGATGTGGCAGAAATAACCGAGACAATCGGCGGCTTTTCGCCGGCCAGCCTGCGTAGCTGTTCGATCTGGGCCTTGTAGCGCATCCGGAGCATTCCAAGTGTTTTCTGACGCCCCGTCAGTTCGGCAAGGAGATCATAGACGCCATCGGGACCACGGAGGATGTCGTCTATGACAATCACGGGCGCAATCGTCTGCAACTGTTCAAACGGGGTGGGGCGTCCCTTCAGCGTCACGATCAGATCGGGCTTCAGGGATGCGACGCTTTCAATGTCCACGGGCTGCAGTCCGAGAAACACCATGCCGGTATTATCGAAATCGAGGCCCGTGAGCGTCAGGCTCGAACGGAGGAAATGGTGGCCGTTGCGCCCGAACCTCCCGGGGCTTGCAATCGGGATGACGCCGAGCTCCAGCAGCGGCACCGTCAGATCGGCATCGTCGAGCGATATGATGCGCAGCGGCCTGTCCGGCACATCAACGGAACGTCCGGCATCGTCAACGATCTGCCGCGCTGTTGCTGCTTGGTCGGCACACAGCAAGCAGGCCACAACCAGCGTCATACCGATTAGCATTCGAAAACCGCCCCGGATCATAATGCCTCCCTTTTCTGCCACATCAGGCCGAGGAAAAACGGCAAGCCGAGAATGGCCATCAAAATACCTGCAGGCACCTGGATCGGAGCAAAGACGGTTCGGCCGATTGTATCGGCCGCCAGCACAAGAAGGCTCCCGAAGATCGCGCTGCCGAACAGCAGGGGCATTTGCGAAGATCCGAAACAGAACCGTGCAAGGTGCGGCGCAATGAGGCCGACAAAACCGAGACCGCCGACGACGGAGGCACAGGCGGACGTGAGAAGGACCGAGGCCGCAAGCCGCGCTCCATTCAGCCGATGCAACCTGACGCCGAGCCCGACCGACGTCGCCTCGCCGAGCACTGCGGCATCGGCGGATCGTGTCGTTGCCACCAGCATCGCAAAACCGACAATTGACCATGGCAGGGCAAGATTGAGATCGAGCCAGGATGCCGCATGCAGGCTGCCGCCCAGCCAGATCATCGCGGTCTGGACCTCGCTGATACGGGCCATCGTCATGAATAGCGCGATGGCCGAGGAGAGAAGCCAGGACACGCCGATGCCGATCAGGACGAAGCGCAGGCCGGACAGCGATCGCGCAATGCAGATGACGGCAACGGCGATGGCGGCGCCTCCAGCAAGTCCCAGCACCGGCCGCCAGAAAGCAGGCATCTGCGGAAAGAAAAGCAGGACGGTGACAACCGTGATCACGGTTCCTTCCTTGATGCCGATCAGGCCCGGATCGGCCAAGCTGTTCCGGGTTGTTGACTGCATGGCAGCCCCCGCCGCGCCAAGTGCCGCGCCGCAGAGCAAGGCGAGAAGAATGCGCGGCAGGCGCAATTGGCCGACGATGAAGGCGAGCAGCTCGTTCTCTGCGGAGCCATCCAGCCACGCGAAGACCGCCCGTGCCGAGGTGGGCACGCTACCAATCATCGATGCGGCGATGGCCCCGAGAAGGAGAACAGCGCCCAGGCCCAACAGACCAGACATCACCAAAGGCCGGTAGATCAGGAACAGCCGTCCCTGCCCTGTTCTGCGATATCCCGAATTCAGCAGGGGCTTGCTCATCGGAAATGCCGCGCGACAAGGATGATGAAGAAGAGAGCGCCGACCGCACCGGTGACGACGCCGGTCGCGATCTCGGCCGGCGCGATCAACAGGCGAGCCAGCATGTCGGCGACCAGAAGCAGAAGCGGCCCGCCGAGCAGGCAGGCCAAGAACTGGTGGCGGATGTTTTCCCCCATTGCGCGTCGAACGAGATGCGGCACAATCAAGCCGATAAAACCGATCGGGCCGGCAAGGGTGACGGTGGCTCCGCTCAGCATGGCGGCAATGCAGAGCGCGGCAAGCCGCGTCGTCCTCACATTGACGCCAAGTCCACGCGCAACGTCGTCTCCGAGCGCAAGCGCGGACAGCCTGGGTGAAAGCAGGAAAGCCGCCAATACCGCGACACAGATGATCGGCGTGGCGACCTGCTGCCCCTGCATTGATTGCCCCGCTAGGTCGCCGGCAAGCCATAACCTCAGGTCCTGAAGGGCTTGATCGTCAATCAGGAGAAAAGCCGAAGTGACCGATGACGCGAAGGCGGAAACGATCACGCCACTCAGCGTTACCTTCAACGGCGTTGCGCCGGAGCGCCCGATGGCAGACAGCGCGAAGACAACGGAAAAAGCTGTAAAGGCCCCAAGCGCCGCAACTGCCGGGCGAATGATCCCCGCGGCATCCAGCCCGGCGACGGATGTGGCGACCACGGCCAGCGCCGCACCGGAATTGAGGCCGAGAAGCTGCGGTTCGGCGAGAGGGTTGCGGATGACGGTCTGCATTAATGCTCCGGTCAATGCCAGTGCTGCCCCGACGAGGATTGCGGCCGTGACCCGTGGCAGACGGAACAGGAACAAGGCCTGATGGTCGAATTCCGCCGGATCATAGGCGACGAAAGCCGACAGGATGGTGGAAACCGAAATAGGCCGGGCGCCCATGGCAAGCGACAGGAGGGCCCCACAGGCAGCGGCGCAGAAAAGCCCTATGAGGACCGGGAATCCGGCTTTCCGCGGCGCGCCATGCGCATTTACGTGAAGAATTGTTTTACTCATCGGACGCTCCACCACCCCGGCTAGCTTCAGCAGGCAACCTCGGCAGGAAAACCGGTCTTCCGCTTCTCGGATCCGCCAAGACATCGACCGCCACATCAAACACGGCCTCGATCGCAGCCGCCGTGCACACGTCGACGGTCGCGCCCGCAGCATGAACAATGCCCTGACTGAAGAAGATCATCTGGTCGGCATGGGCGGCGGCAAGGTTGAGGTCATGCAACGCGATGACGACCGTGCGGCCATGCCGGCTGCTCAGGTCTTGCAGCAGCGCCAGGATTTCGAGCTGATAGCGCAAGTCGAGGGCGGAAGTCGGCTCGTCGAGCAGCAGGATCGGCGTATCCTGCGCCAGCGCCATGGCGATCCAGCAGCGCTGTCTTTGCCCACCGGAAAGTCCGCTCACTGGCCGATCGGCAAAATCGCTGACCCCGGTCATCCTCATGGCATTGTCGATCGCGGCAAGATCGACGGCACTCCACAGGCCGAAGACGCCGGTATGCGGGTAACGGCCGCGCGAGACCAGTTCGAATACGGTTATCCCTTCCGGCATTGGAGGAGACTGCGGCAGGATTGCCAGTCTACGGGCCACGGCCTTGGTTGCCAGGCTATGGATTGGCCGTCCATCGAGCTCGACGGAACCGGAAGACGGGCTGATAAACCTTGCAAGCGCCGCCAGCAGTGTCGATTTACCCGAACCGTTCGGCCCGACCAACGCCGTCAGTTGACCAGGCACAATAGCGGCGCTGACGCGCTTCAAGATCTCGCTCTTCCCGTAGGAAAACGTCAATTCCCGAGCGGTCAGCGTTACGCTCGAAGCCGGCTCATGCAGGTGCGGCATCACGGCAGGCAACCTCAGAATGTCGATGAGAGCTTGAACGTCACCGCCCGCGGCTCCCCGTAATAATTCTGGCGCTCGCCATATCCGACCGATTGGTAATAGGTCTTGTCGAAGACGTTGGTTACCGTCAGACTTGCCTTCAGGTGCTCGTTGAACCTGTAGCCAAGCTGCAGATCCACGACAGCATATCCGGGCTGGCTGAACCGCGCGCCCTCATCAATTCGATAGACATCCGTAAATGCCCGGATGCCTCCGCCAATGCTGAGCCCCTCCAGCCGACCGGTAGACACAGTATACTTGTTCCACAGGCGGAAGGAGTGCCGCGGCGCTCGCGGCTCGAAAACGGCATCGCCATTGTCGGGATCGTCGAGATAGCGGCTGGTAAGATAGGTGTATCCGGCAACGACCTCCCAGGAGGGCAGTAATTCACCGCTGATATCCGCTTCGAAACCGCGGCTACGGGCTCGACCAGAGGGAAGTGAGTAATCATCATCAGAAGGATCCGCCACAGCGCGATTGCGATCCTCGATCTGGAAGAGTGCAAGGCTGGCGTTTACCGCGCCGTCGAACAGTTCCGTCTTGACGCCGACTTCGTATTGCTTCCCTTTCCGCGGCTCGATGACCTCATTGTCGATGGTGACGGCATCCTGCGGCACGAAGATCGAGGCATAGGATGCATAGAAAGAGGTGTTATCCGTGATGTCGATTATGGCGGCGATATAGGGCGTGAACTCCGCATCGATAGAGGCTCGCGATGTTTCCTCTCCCGTGGCCCGGTTGGATGAACGCGTATCCCACCAGGTCATGCGCCCGCCGGCAATAATGGTGCCCCATTCAACCGGCTTGATCTGCGCCTGTCCATAAAGGCCGTATTGCCGGCTCTGAACCTGTTCGAAGCGATCGAATTCGAAATCCGGTTCGGGTATGCCATAGTCCGGGTCAAAGATATCGAAGGGTACCTCGTCGCCCCGGGCGCGATCCATCTGCTCGGTAGCCCTATGATAGTCGGCACCGAGCAGGACCTTCTGCTCTAGTCCGCCAATCTCGAAAGGAATGCTGACCGATGTGTCGAAGTTGAAATTGTCCTCGCGGTCGATCCGGTGTTCTGGCAGAAGTTCACTCATTCCGGTGACCGGATCAACAGCCGCATTGGCGAACGCGATCTTTCCATCGCGCTTCCGGTCGAGATAGTTGGCGCTCATGTTCAAAAGCGCGCCACCATCGAACTCGTGTTCAAGCTTGGCGAACACGTCAGTCGATTTTGTACGGCTCGTGTCCCAATCGGCGCCGGCATAAGTCGAGCGGGGCACATCAAGAAGCCTTCCGTCGGCATAGGCCGGCAGCCCACGGGAGTTTCTGCCCTCGCCTTCCTGCCAAGCGCCGCCGACCGTCAGCGTGGTTCGGTCGGTGATATCGAAATCCAGTGCCCCGTAAAGAAGCCTGCGATCATAGTTGACGAGATCGATAAAGGAATCGCCTTTGTCCCAGACGCCGACCATACGTCCACGGACACCACCGTCCTCACTCAACGGACCGCTGACATCTACATCGACGCGGCGCTGGTTCCACGATCCGATTTCGCCATCGATCTTGATCTGCTGCTCATCGGTCGGCTTTTTGCGCACCAAGTTGATCGTTCCGCCCGGCTCGCGCGCTCCCTGTAGGATGCCGGCCGGTCCTTTGAGCACTTCGACGCGATCGTAGATGGCCGTATCGAATGTCGTCACATCGTTATTGGCTGACATCGAGCTGCCATCGACTTGAAGACTGCTCGCCACGAAGCCGCGGAACTGCAGTTCGGTACGCTCGTTCACATCGTCGTTCTTGATCAGCGTTGCGCCATTCGTGGCACCCACAACATCCTGGACACTGGTCAGGTTCTGGTCGTCGATCTGCTCGCGGGTCACCACGGTGACCGAATTGGGAATTTCGCGCAGACTTCTCGCCATCTTCCCGATCGTCACGGTCTCGGCACGATAGGAGCCACTGCCTTCCGTGGTATCCGAACCCGCCTCCAGCACGATCGGCTTAAGGGTGGAGGGATCATCTGTCGCGTCCGCCTCAGAAGTGGCTGCCGGGTCGAAGATCTGGATAGTGCGTGCATTGCTAAACCGATACGACAGGCCGGTCCCGTCTAGAGCGGTGGAAAGCGCTTGCTCGGCTGTCATGGCCCCGATCACGGGCTTGCCGACAGCGGTCATGTTCCTGCTTTCCCGAAACACGACCGACAGATCCGTCACGCGTCCAATTTCATTGACAGTCTGTGGCACAGGTTTTTTCAGAATATTGAACCTGTATTGGCGGGTTCCGGTTTGCTGCTGTGCCTGAGCGGCTGATATTGAAACACTGCTGGTCGCCGCCAGTAATGCCGCCACCAGAAAGTACCGTGCCCCACGCAGTCCATATCCAGCCATGTTTACTTACCCTCTACGCATCTGGCCCCAATGGCCCCAAAAACACGGGGAGCGGATAAATCCGATGATCCAGTTCTTGAAACCTTCACGTATGAGAGGGGCCGCCACTGAACCCGGACGGGCAAAAATTACTAAAAAATCTTATATATATCTGATTTAAAATAGAAAATCATGGCCCGATGATTGTTAGATGGCCGGTCAGGTGGCGCATTTTAAACCCGACGCTGGCCTGGAGGGAGGACAGTGCCTCATTCGTGTCGCCAAGTGAAAAGCTGCCGGTCACCCGCTCATCGGCAAGCGCGGACGTTGCGATAACGATACGCCCTTTGCGATAGCGCCCGATCTCCCCGACCACATCCGCCAGCCTTGCGCCATAGAAGGTATAGCGCCCTGCTCTCCAGGCGAGCGCATCGCCCAGTTCGACCGTTCGGACGGCCGCAATGCCCTTCGACCCGAATTGGACCTGTTCGCCCGGCTGCAACACCGTCGCATCGCTCTGTCCATCTGTTTTGACCAAAACACGACCGTGTTCGAGGGTAACGGATCCGCCATCGGGCAGGAGCCGCACATCGAAACCTGTCCCCATAACTCGCACTTCGCCATTCGCCGCTTCAACCACAAATGGAACGCTAGAAGGCACGACATCGAAAAATGCCCCCCCACGTATCAGTTTCACCCGACGCTCACCGGCAACGAACGCGTCCGCCAAGGCACTGTCCGCATCCAGCAGAACCGAGGATCCATCCGCAAGCAGGACACTGCGTGTTTCGCCGCGCTCGGTAACGTAATCGGCGCGAAGGTTCTCGATCACCCCCGGACGTTCAAGCCAGACGGCGCCAGCCAATAGCGCCACGAGAACGACACTGAGCGCACCTAGCCGCCTGATGATCTTGCGGTTGCGCTTTGACCGGTCCATGGCTTCAAGATAGCCGGCCAACTCGCCGGCTTCGGCCTCCGCCAGCCTTTGCCCCGGCTCTTCCATTGCATGCCATGTTGCTTCAACAGACTGATAGGCTTCAAAATGCGCCGGATCCGCTCGCAACCATTTTTCGAACTCGGCCTGCCTTGCAGGTCTCGGATCCGCCAGCAACGTGACCAACCACCCTCTGGCCATTTCGCGCGGATCGTTGCTCCTTCGGTCATGGGACGAACGTTCAGTCGGGTTCATGGCTTTCCAGAAACTTCGGCATTTGGTGCCAATGGTCAGGCGGCTTGCTGGCACGCTGCAACAGCCCGCGCCATATGCTTCGCCACGGCCCGCTGCGAAATGCCGAGTACGCCAGCAATCTCCGAAAAGCTCTTACCGTGAATCCGGTTGAGAAGAAAGATATGACGAGTCTGCTTGGGCAGCGCGGCGAGCGCATCGTCTATGCTGGACAGCGCCTGACGGGCTGATAGCAGATCATGCGGCGAGACAGGCACTGCGGAATATTGCTCCGGCAGGATGCGGCCAAAGAACTCGCTCCGCCGTTGTTCTGCACGTACGTGATCGATCGTGGCGTTGCGGGCAGAACGATTGAGATAGGCGGCCTCGCTGCCGCTTCGTTCCGTGGCTCGCTCCCAAAGTCGGAGAAAAATATCATGAATCAAGTCGCCTGCCGTAGCGCGGCAACCGACACGCCGGCAGATCTGCCGTTCAAGCCGATCGAACTCGGAAATGTAAAGTGCCGTAATTTGTTCAGACTTGCTGCTCATCGCGAAACGAAATTGGCGCTGGCGCGCAGATGAAATGATCAATCTCTGCTACGAAAGTCGTATAAATCATGCAACCTCAATAGTTTAGATAAATTCCAATGAAAACTCGGGCGGCACAAAAAAAACCTGCCTCCCATGCTCATGTTTTTGCACCGGAAATTGATTTAATCCAACATCATGGGACTGTTTCCAGCTGCTTCGCTTGCGGTGAGGGCGAGTGGGGTTTTCCACAACAGTTGCCAGGATGCGACAGTTGTGGCCTCAAAACAGGCTCTGCAATCCGAAGAAAAAAAGCCAAAGACCGGAAACCACGGTTACCCCGTCCATCATGGCGCGAAAATGATGATCACCCAGCCGTGCGACGATCGGACGGGCCATGAATGTGCCCGCCATCAGTGCAGCACCGACGATCGCACCTCTAAGGAAATCCAGCATCGAGATAGCTCCGAACTCACGGAAACTGATAATCTTGGCGGTTTGAACGAGAAGCGACGCGCTGGCTTCCGTTCCAATGAACGCACCGCGCACTAGACCAAAAGCCAGAAACACCGGCACGCTGAGCGGCCCGGTCGACAGAAAGATGCCAGTCAGAAAGCCCACGAATGCACCAACGACAGCAAGCTGCACTACGCCGATGCTTTTGATCCACTCCATCACTAATCTGCGGATCGGGACCAGAGCCATAATGAACAGGCCAAGCACAGTTTCCGGCCAACCTTTGGGAAGATGGATCAACGTATAGGCGCCGAACGCCGCAGCCGGCATGCCTGGCACCGCGAAGGCGAGTACAGCTTTCCACGCAATCGATCTCCACCAGGCAAGCGCGCGCGAAAAATTAGCCAGAAATCCTGCGATCGCCATGATCGGGATTGCCTCCACCGCACCGAACATCGGCACCAGTATGGGCAGGAGCAGCAGGCTCGCGCCCGTGCCGACCACGCCGCTGAGCGCTCCGGCCGCTAAAGCGGCACCCAGAAGCATAAGCCATTGATCCAAAAAAATATCCTCACGCGCCGAACGACACGCAGCTCAGTTGGGAAAGACCTCGTTCAGGTCCGCAATCGCTTCGCATGTCAATAGCGACGCAGGGCGGTTGCCGATCAGAAAGAAGATTTTTGCCGTTTCCTCGAGTTCTTCATAGGCATGAACCGCCTCCTGAAGCGATTTGCCTGAAACGATAGGCCCATGGTTGGCAAGCAGCATCGCCTTGTGGTTGCCCGCAAGCCCACGCACGGCTTCGGCAAGCTTGCGATCTCCTGGCCGATAGTAGGGTACAAGTGGCAAACGCCCAATCCTCATCACCTGATATGCGGTCAGGGGTGGCAAAACTTCGGAACTATTCGCATGGCAGAGGCAGGAAACAGCCACCGCATGCGTCGAATGAAGATGTACGATCGCCTTGGCGGCCGGGCGTTCGCTGTAGACGGCAAGATGGAAGAAGGCCTCTTTCGAAGGCGGATCCCCGGCGAGGTGATCTCCTTCAGGGGAGACCTTCGATATCTGTTCGGGCGTGAGAAAGCCAAGCGAGGAATTGGTCGGTGTCACCAGAATTGAACCATCGTCAAGCCTGACCGAAAGATTACCTGCGCTGCCATGCGCCAGACCGCGCGCGTAAAGCAGCGCTCCCCATTTGACGATATCTGCCCGAAAAGTCGTTTCGTTCAATGCTCAACTCCCGTTTTCAAAAGCCTTGAAGCCTTTTCAAAAAAGTCCGGAGCGCCGAAATTGCCGGATTTCAGCGCAAGTGCGATATCGCCATCTGAGCTGGCAAGGATGGGAACGCCCGGATCGATCTCGGGACCGATCGTCAGTGCATCCAGATCAAGCGCCTGCGCAATCGCCCCGGACGTTTCACCACCTGCGACGACCAGCCGTCTGATGCCACGATCAACCAAGGCCCGTGCCGCGTCGGCAAATAGACCATCCAGTCGATGCGCCAGCGTTTCGCGGCCATAACGCGCCTGCATCTGTTCGACTTCGGATGGATCGTCGGATGAGTGGACCAGAGGCACCTGCCCTCTGTGACCTTCGACGAAATCGACAATCTGGTCAACGCCAAGCGTGCCCGCCATCACCGCATCAATGTCCAGCGACATGACGGGATGATTTTGCGCATGGCTCGCGATCTGACGCCGGGTCGCTGTAGAGCAGCTGCCGGCGAGGATCGCGGCCTCTCCGGCGACGCCGTCAAATGCTGTCAAGCCGCCTCCTGCACGACCTTCCCGAATGAAATTGGCCGCAAGCGCGATAGCGATGCCGGAGCCGCCGGTCACAAGGCGACGGCCCGCGGCTGCAAGGCCGAGCGTGATTAGATCTTCATCCACGGTCGCGTCGCAGATAACCAGTGTCTCACCTGCCATGGCGGCTCTGTCGAGAGCCTTGCTGACAGCAGCACTTCCAGAGCGAACGATTGCCGCCGGCACCAGCCCCACTGGTGCGTTCGTTTGTCTGGCCAACCAGCGACGGATATTGGAATCGGACATCGGCGTCAGGGGATGATGGCGCATGCTCGATTCGCTGAGCAGCTTATTGTGAACGAAAAGATGTCCCTGATGCACTGTCCGACCGACCGTTGGAAACGCCGGGCAGGCCACTACGCCCTTGACGCCAAGCGCGTCGGCAAGCGCTTCCCCGACCGGCCCGATATTACCCTGGGGCGTCGAGTCAAAGGTCGAGCAATATTTGAACACGAATTGCTCGCAACCTTGCGCGCGCAACCATTCGAGCGCCGCCAGCGATTGCGCTACGGCATCTTCGACCGGTGCCGATCGTGTTTTCAGGGAGATAACGCCGGCCTCGACGATTTCCGCAGCCTGTGTTTTCGGGATACCGAGATACTGGGTTACCATCAGCCCTCCCTCGCCGGGAAGTCCCTTGGCAAGCGTATTGGCAATGTCACCGGCTCCCGTGAAGTCGTCCGCAATAACGCCCAGCAACATGGCTCAATCCTCTTTGCTTTCAATCATATGTTTCATCCGCAAGACCGCACTGTCGGGCGCAGCCAGGACCGGGATATCGACCGCCTTGCGCACAAGATCGACGGCGCGTGCGGTCGAAAAGTGTGCCAGCATGATTGCGTCATAGTCTCTGAACCTGGACGCCTCTGCAGCCACCAGACGGTTGTGGGTATCGGCATCTCCTGCTCTCAGATACTCGATGGCATTGTCCACCACGATGACATCCAGGGTCGCAGCAGAGCCTGTTTCAGCAACGAAGGCATCGAATTCGTCGCGCATGGTTGCCACCGCCGGCAAGAATGTCGCAAGCATGCCGATCCGCTGCCCGCATGCAATAGCGGCGCGGAACATCGCTTCGTTCGGCTTGAGAACCGGCACCGGCAACTCAGCCGTCAGAAGGTCCAGCGCGGGACCGAAGGCCGAACAGGTGGCAAGCACTCCGTCTGCCCCCATACGGTGGGCATAGCGACCGAATTCAAGGAAGCGTGCAACCAGATCGGTGGACAGATCCTGCTGTTTGGCACGATCGATGCTGAGACCGTCGTCGAGAAGATTGATGATCTCCGCCTCCGACCAATTTCGGGCAAACGCTTCCTGAATAGGCGCCATCGCCACGGGCGTGGCATGAAGGAGAACAATGCGTCGGCTCATGCTCATATCTTCCCGTTTCAATTCGTTTGATCGGCTAGGCCGCCAGCCCAGCCGCAACGGCCTGCAGACCGGGGCAACGCTCGCCGCCGCCCCGATCGATTTTCGAAACTTCACCGGTAGAGAGGCACCACGCCCATCACAACCGCGGTGGCAATGAAGATGAAGAAGATGCCCAGGCACCATTTGAAGCAGGCACGCTGCCATTCGCCCATATCGAGCCCCGTCATGCTGAGCAGCAGGTATATAAAGGCTGTAAGCGGGCTGAGCATATGGAAGGCTTGTCCGAGCAGGGAAGCGAACCCGACCTCGAACGGCGTGAAGCCATAGACCTTGCCGGCTTCCACCAGCACAGGCAGAACGCCATAGAAGAAGGCGTCGTTGGACAGAAAGAACCCGCCCGGTGCCGAGATCAGCACCACGATCAGCCCCCAGAAACCGCCAAGCTGTGGCGGAATGACGTTGACCATGCTGCTTGCCAGCGCATCCGACATGCCGGAATTCGTGAACAGCCCCATGAAGACACCGGCACCGATGACCATGATGACCGTGGCCAGCACTTCGCCCGAGTTGGCGTAGATGCGATCCTTTTGCTCCTTGAGCGTCTTGTAGTTGATGACCAGCGCAAGGACGGTGCCGACAAGAAAGATGAAGACCGGATCGAAAGTGCCGGCTATCAGCAGGACAAGTGATGCAACCGTTAGAACCGCATTGATTGGCGCCAGATGCGGCCGCTTCAGCGCATCGTCGGGACCTGCCGTGGAAGCAAATATCTCTTCGATGTCCGTATCGCTCAGATGTTGGACCCCGAGGCGTTTGCGCTCGCCAAGCCCGAGGAAATACGCGCCTGCCGTGACGAAAAGGCTGGCAAGGATCATGCCCGGCAGAAGAGCGTTGAGGAGAGCCTGCACATCTATGCCGTCGATCACGGCGATGACACGTGCGGTCGGGCCGCTCCAGGGCAGCAGATTGAGGATGGTATTCTGCAGGATGAGTATAACCGCAAGATGCATCATCTTGAGATTGAGGCGCTTGTAGACGGGGATAAACGCCGTGCAGCAGATCAGCGTTGTGGTTGTGCCGTCCCCGCTCATTGAAACGACGGTCGCAAGAATGCTGGTACCGACCAGCACCTTCAGCGGGTCACCCTTCGACAGCTGAACGACTTTCTTTGTCAGCGGGTCGAATACGCCTACATTGAGCATCAGCGAAAAGAACATGATGGCGAAAAACAGCAGAAAAGCCGTGCCGGATGTCTTTGTCAGCCCCTGTTTGACCCAAGTCCCGAGAACGTTCACCTGGTCCCAGATCGTCACATCTGCGATCGGAATTTCGAGTGTCTTCGCAGTCGGCCCCTGGTAAAGGCCCAGAAGCGCTCCCACCACCGCCATCAGCACCGGGATCAGAACAATCGCGGTGAACGGATGCATTTTCTTGGTCAGGATCAGGGCCATGAACAGGATGACCGTGGACCACGCAATTATCGTCAATAACATGCCTCTCTCCCAAAGCACTATTCAGTCAGGTTTTGTTCGCTCCCTTTTCCGCCCCTCAGGACAGAAAAACCTCGTCCTGAAGGCGCCGCAGCTGCCACAGGGTGGAACTGGCCGGTTCCTCGACCATCTCGTAGGTAATCGTTGTGCCTGCCGGGATATCGACTAATGCTCGATTGCCGGTGAGCAGATGCGCGCAAGCGGAATTTCCGGGTGCGATCGGCTGGGCCGGTACGATCCGCGCCGTCGTCTGTGGACTATGATCATTGCCGAACACTTCGCCGGCCTTGATGTCGTGAGCCGCGACCTTAACCAGATCGTAGCGCGGCCGGTAATCGTCGGAGCCGGTGTCCAGTCCAAGCAGGCCTGCGACCAAGATCGAGCTTGATGTCTCGACGCCACACAGATGGTAAGGACGGTATATGACCGCCGCCGTGTCATCGTAATTTGCGATTTGCCCTTTGGTCGTCAGGACATGGTTCGAATAGGCATTGTCGCAGCGCACGACCAGGAAAACGCCACCGCCAAGGCCGCCTTCTGTCGGAGCCCTGAGGCACGTAGCGAGATCGATCACATTCCCCGTCTCGAAAATCCCGCCGTTTTCAGTCTCGCAATAGGCGACCGGGATTTCGGTTATCCGCAGCGGCGCATGCACCAGCGTGTCGATAGCCGGTGCAAGGCCGGTATAGTTGGCAGCGACAGTCGTTTCGCACAGATCATAGGAACCGGGCTGCGGCAGGCCCGCGAGGATTTCGCGGCGACGGGCAACATATTCCGCCGCTTTCCCTTGCGGGATCATACCCAGATATTTGCGGTCTTCCGGCGCAATCGTAACCGTCTCGACGTAAGGGGCATGGATTTTCTTATCGGTCTTGATCGTCACCGTGCCCCGGGTCTCATCATAAATGAACTCGCCATCAGTCGCCTTGCCACCGCTCAGGACTGTCAGTCCGACCGTTTTGGCCCATTCATAGAACTGGATGAGCAGACCATGCTGGTCGCCATCGACCGGAGTGTAGACGACGCCCGCCTCAGTCGCCTTTTTCTTGAGGATCGGCCCGATCGTGACGTCGCAATCCTTGGTGATCATTGCGACATGCTTGCCGTTTTCGATCGCCTTCAGTGCATATTCAGCGCTCGCCTCTGGAATGCCGGTCGCTTCACAAACGATATCGACGTCCGCGATTTCGGCGATCAATTCGCACCGGTCGGTATAGATGCGTTTGCCGGCCGTGATTGCCTGCTGTGCTTCCGAGTCCGTCTGGCAATAGACGACTGTGGCCGGGTCCACTCCTGCCTTTTCATAGGCACCTTTTGCTGCGTCAATGGAAATATCGGCCACCGCAATGACAGTCATCATCGGGGTGTGCGGATCCTGGGTGACGATGGCAGTGCCATAGTTACCCGCACCGATAACACCGACCCGAACGCAATCCTTTTTTGCAAACTTCTTATAGAGATGATGATAAATCATTGGTTCAACTCCGTTGATTGCAAAGCTTCGCCGCCATGAAATGCGCGATAACGCCTTCATGCCGACATCCAACAGCGATGCCTTCTGTTCCTCCGCACGATCTGGCGGATGCCTGATCGAGAAATCTTCGTCCCCACTCCACCACGCAACATGGTTTCATCGGATTGTCATAGGAGAGCTTGACGAGCCTGTAAAATTGCGATCTGTCATGACTGGCCATTCCAAAATGGAATGGCCAAAATCGCGTTTGGGATGGAGCGATGGATACTCGCAGCTGGAAGATCGTCGCGGAACTGCACCGGACGTCGAACATCACACACGCTGCCGAAAGGCTGGCAATGACGCAGCCAGCACTATCGAAACGGCTTCAGCTGATCGAACACGAACTCGGTTCCCAGCTGGTGGTACGAAGCTCAAAGGGCATCTCGTTCACCCCCCAGGGCGAATATGTCGCCCAAGAAGCCGAAAAGGCACTGGCGCATTTTGCCGAAGTCCAACGGAAGCTTTCAACGTTCCAAGACAATCGTACCAGCACGATCCGCCTTGGAATGACGAATTCCTTCGTCCGCTACACACTGCCTCGCCATCTTCGCGCATATAAGGCTGAGTGTTCGAACGTCGATTTCAGCGTCGAGACAGGCGTCAGTTCGGAAATTGCTGAAAAGCTTGAACGGGGCACCATCCACGTGGGTTTTATCTGCGGCGACATCAAAGGTGATTTCAACCGGCTACAGATCGGAACCGAGCAGGCATGTCTCGTCAACCTCGAAAGCCTCAGCCTCGAAGAACTGCCGAAAAGGCCGCAGATCACCTATCTGACCGATCCGTTTGCAATCAAGCTACTTGAGGATTGGTGGTCCGACCATTTCACTCAAGCGCCCAAAATAGGCATGCGCGCTAATCATGGTGACACCTGCCTAGAGATGATCGCCAACGGGTTGGGTTACGGTATTTTCCTGTCACCGAAATTCGTCGAAGAAAGCCGCTCGATGTTTCGCATGCCGTTGTTTCACAAGGATGGGCGACCTCTATCGCGCTCATTATGGATGGTTTGGAATCGCGAGTGCGACGAAATTCCGCTGGTGCGGGAGTTTCAGAGTTTTATTGAGGCACGCTTCAATCGCCAGGATCGTCCTCAACGCTCAGGCTTACAGCAAAGCTCTTGAACGGATGCGACCTTCGGCGTGTGCCTTGATTTCGTTACGCTATTGAATAGCCAGCTAAATCAATCGCGAAATCGGATGTCTTACCTGCCGGACATTCCATCTGTCTTTGGCGCTGTGCTCAATCTTCGCGCTTGGACACGGCGCGAGCACGTGCCGAAAAGGTGGGCACAAATCCCACCTTTTCCAGTCGCTGACGGACTATACAACCGATAGGATACCCGGATCTCCGGAGCGCCAGACGTTGTCGACCGTGTTCCGCGTGATCACCCAGATGTCGCCGCTCCTTGCCAGTTCGACGTCGTAGCGATTCTTCATAAGATAATGGCGGGAGCCGCCGTCCCGCGGAACATGCTGCGCTTCGACGAGCGCGTCCAGGCGGGCCATATTGCCATTAAGTGTCACACGGGCATTACTGACGGAGTGGGTCGTATCCAGCGTGCTAAGCGACGTCATGAGCGCGGTGACGATGACATCCCTGCCCTCAATGACCGGATACTCGAACCCTGCTTTCGCCGCCGCCGGGCGAAAATCGGATACGGCATCCTCGGCAAGCGAGGACGAGAGCAGTTCCTTGTCGCGAAGATCGATTCCTGCGGCAAAACGATACAGAGCTTCGACGACCGCGAGCTTGTCGGCGCTCTGATCGGCAACTGATGGTGGCGTGGTCATGGACATGC
>JAEXYH010000092.1 GCA_023451735.1 Pseudomonadota bacterium
TCGATAACGACGTTACGACCCTTCGGGCCGAGGGTTACCTGCACTGCGTCAGCGAGGATGTCGACGCCGCGCAGCATCTTTTCGCGCGCAGAGCGGCCGAATTTTACTTCTTTAGCTGCCATTTTGAGAGCTCCTGAATAGAGGTTTCAGCGAATTTACGAAAAAGGCGTTGCCGGCAATCAGCCGATAACGCCCATGATGTCGGATTCCTTCATGATCAGAAGGTCTTCGCCGTTGAGCTTGACTTCCGTGCCGGACCACTTGCCGAACAGGACGCGGTCGCCGACCTTGACGTCGAGAGCAACGAGTGCGCCCTTGTCGTCGCGTGCGCCGGCGCCGACAGCGATGATTTCGCCTTCAGCCGGCTTTTCCTTGGCGGTGTCCGGAATGATGATGCCGCCCTTGGTCTTTTCTTCAGACTCGACGCGCTTAACGACAACGCGATCGTGCAGGGGGCGGAAAGTTGTGCTTGCCATTGTCTAATCCCTCGATCAAATGACATGGACAGGTCTTGAATAAGACCCGCGGATCTCGTTTAGCACTCCTCTAAGGTGAGTGCTAACCGGCCCCGAGATAAGGGTGGCCATGAGGCGAGTCAAGAACGGGCTCGAAAATTTCGTTGCCGCTCTGCAGCATGACGCCGAACAGGATTAACGGCCTCGATGTCCCGACCTCCCTTATTTAGGTGTGGCGGCTTTTGCCAAGCGAGTTTGGCCTCAGCATGGCAGCGGCATGACAGGAACCGTCATACAGCCTTAACATGACATTTTTACAGAAGCGCATTGCATACGGAGTCGGCGAGGGAAGGTCATCTGGGTACCCCCTCTGGCCTACCGGACATCTTCCCCACAAGGGGGAGAAGACCCGCGGCAACCACTTCGGTTCATTGAGCCTCGTTGATGCGGCCGGGTTAAGTCCTCCCCCTTGTGGTGAGGGTGGTGAGGGGTCTTAATGCTGGCGCAATCGTCGCCGAGGTGGAGGAAAACGAGCACATGGCGGCAATCGATGGGGTGGCGAAATCGGATGATACAAGCCCCAAACTCTCCGAACTTACCTCCGTCTTCGCCCGCATCGGCGCCTTGAGTTTCGGCGGCCCGGCGGCCCAGATTGCGATGATGCATCGCACCGTGGTGGAAGAGAAGCGCTGGCTTTCCGAGGAGCGGTTTCTCCACGCGCTGAACTTCTGCATGCTGTTGCCCGGCCCAGAGGCCCAGCAACTGGCCACCTATATAGGCTGGCTGACCCACGGCACCCGCGGCGGTATCATTTCCGGGCTTCTGTTCGTGCTGCCGGGCTTTGTCGTCATCACGGCGCTTTCGACGGCTTACGTCCTCTACCAGGAGACGACATGGCTCGCGGGCCTGTTCTTCGGCCTCAAGGCTGCGGTTCTGGCGATCGTCGTCGAAGCCGTCATCCGGCTGGCGAAAAAGACGCTGAAGTCCGGTTTCCTCTGTCTTGTGGCGGTCACGGCCTTCGTTGCGCTGTTCTTTTTCGGCGTGCCGTTTCCGGTCGTGGTGCTGACAGCGGCGCTGGCCGGCTTTCTCAATTCCCGGCGTGCTGACACTCAACCCGCCAGGGTCGATCTCTCCGATCTCCCGGCACGACCGCCTGCGGGGAGGGTGATCGCCACCCTCTTCGGCTGGATCCTCGTCTGGCAATTGCCGCTCGCAATCCTCTGGGCAGTATCCGCACCGGAAGGGCTGATGGGCCTTTTCGCCTTCTTCTCGAAAATGGCGCTTGTCACCTTCGGCGGTGCGTATGCAGTTCTCGCCTATGTGGCGCAGGTCGGCGTCGAGCAATATGGCTGGCTGAAACCCGGCGAAATGCTGGACGGACTGGCGCTGGCCGAAACCACGCCGGGGCCGCTGGTCCTCGTGCTCTCCTTCGTCGGCTTCCTCACCGGTTTTCGCGAAGCTTTTGGTATCCTTGGTGGCATCGCCGGCGCTTTGCTCGTCGCTTGGGCGACTTTCGTGCCGAGCTTCGTCTTCATCTTTGCCGGTGCGCCTTATATCGAGCGGCTGCGCGGCAATCGGGCGCTTTCAGGTGCGCTTTCGGCGATCACGGCGGCCGTCGTCGGTGTCATCCTCAATCTCGCCATCTGGTTCGGCCTGCATGTACTCTTCGGCGAGGTGCGTCGGCTCGAACTCGCGCCGACGATCGGCCTCGATCTTGCGTTGCCGGTCTGGTCGAGCCTCGACCCGGTCGCGCTGGTCTTCTTCCTGGGTTCGGCCTTTCTGCTGTTCCGCCTGAAGCTCGGCATGGTTGCCGTCCTCGGCCTGTGTGCGGGGGCCGGTCTGGTGATCCGGCTGCTTGCGCTCTTGTAACGGCCGCATGAAATATCCCGCACTGCACGCAAATCTCCTTGCCATGACGGCCACGCTTTGCGACATCAGCGCGAGATATGAAGGCCAGACATGGCAGAAGGTGATTGACAGGCATGGCAAAGCGCATCCAGAATCTGAGTGAAGTCATCGGCGGCTATGATGTGGTTCTGTCTGATGTCTGGGGCGTGGTGCATAATGGCGTTGCCGCTTTCCCTCATTCCTGTCAGGCGCTTGCCGCAGCCCGCAAAGCCGGCGCGACCGTTGTCCTCATCACCAACTCTCCGCGCCCGGCCCCCGGCGTCATCGAGCAGCTGAAGGCGCTCGGCGTCGAAGACGGCACCTATGATCGCATCGTCACCTCTGGCGACGTGACCCGCCACCTGATCGCCGAAGGCCCGAAAAAGGTCTTTCTGCTCGGTCCCGAGCGCGACATGCCGCTGTTCGACGGGTTGGATGTCGAGGTCGTTTCGGCAGAAGAAGCCGAAGCCATCGTCTGCACCGGCTTTTTCGACGACGAGAAGGAAGTGCCGGAAGACTATACCGACATGCTGACCGCCTGGGTGAAGCGTGACGTGCCGTTCATCTGTGCCAATCCGGATCTGGTCGTCGAGCGCGGCCACAAGATCATTCCATGCGCCGGTGCCGTTGCCGCCTATTACGAACAGTTGGGTGGCAAGACCCGCATTGCAGGCAAGCCGCATTTTCCGATCTACGACGCGTCTCTCGCAGCCGCCCGCGAAGCCCGCGGTGATTTCGACAAGGCGAAAGTTCTCGCTATCGGCGACGGCATGCCGACCGACGTGCGCGGCGCGCTTTCACAAGGTCTCGACCTGCTTTATATCAGCGCCGGTATCCATGTGGCGGAATATACCGTCAACGGTGAGACTGATGAGGCCATCCTGCAGGCCTGGTTGAAAAGCGAAAATGCCGCCCCGAAATTCTGGATGCCCAGACTGGCCTGACCGGTCTTCCAAAGTCGAATAGCCTGATCCGGACCTGTCCCATGACTGTATTCCATCGCAACGAGAAGAAGGATCCTCTGCCCGAGGCACTTAAGGGTGGGGTGGTCGCGATCGGTAATTTCGACGGTGTGCATCGCGGCCATCGCAGTGTTCTCGAACGGGCGCTTGCGCTGGCAGAAGAGCGCGGCGTACCGGCGCTGGTCCTGACTTTCGAGCCGCATCCGCGCACCGTCTTCAAGCCGGACCAGCCGGTTTTCCGGCTCACCCCGGCGCCGCTGAAGGCCAGGCTGCTGGAGGCGATGGGGTTTCGTTCGGTGATCGAATACCCGTTCGACCGTGACTTTGCCGGTCGCTCGGCGGAGGATTTTATCCAGTCTATTCTGGTCGACTGGCTGGGTGCGAGTGCTGTGGTCACCGGCTTCGATTTCCATTTCGGCAAGGGCCGCGAAGGCGGTCCGGCCTTCCTGATGGAAGCCGGCGAACGTCATGGTTTCACCGTCTCGCTGGTAGATGCATTCCGCGATGAAAGCGCCGAGGTGATTTCCTCAAGTCGTATCCGCAGCCTGCTTGGCGCAGGTGATGTCAGCCATGCCGCAGGCCTGCTCGGTTACCGTTACACTGTCGAAGCCGAAGTGATTGACGGCGAAAAGCTTGGTCGCCAGCTGGGTTTCCCAACCGCCAACATGCGGCTGGCGCCGGAAGCGGAACTGAAGCCCGGTATCTACGCCGTCCGCTTCCGCCGTCCAGACGGCACGCTTTATGACGGTGTTGCCAGCTACGGCCGCCGGCCGACGGTTACCGATAATGGTGCGCCGCTCCTGGAGACCTACGTCTTCGACTTTTCCGGTTCGCTTTATGGCGAGATCTGCGCCGTATCCTTTTTCGGCCATCTGCGCGACGAACTGAAATTCGACGGGCTTGAGCCGCTGGTCGCTCAGATCAGACGCGACGAGGAAGAGGCGAGGGCGCTGCTGTCAGGCGTCCAGCCGATCAGTGAGGTGGATGCGAAGATCGCCTTCGCTTCGAGTACGGAAAGTGAAGGATAGGATCATGGCAACGACCCCACGTCGCCCCGCAAACCCGATGGATGCCGCCGAAGCCCTGTTCAAGCCGGCAAAGAAACCGGCGGCGGCACCTGTTGAAAAGCGCGCACTGCCGGAGGTGAAGGAGCTTGTCTCGATCAAGCTCGATACCGCCGTGATCGAATATTTTCAGGAAGACGGTCCCGGCTGGCAGGACCGCATCAATGATGCGCTGCGGGGTGTGATGGCGGAAAATCCGAAGGGTTGATCGCGGGCCTCTCAGAGGCGCTTGTCCGAACCTGCATCCTTCAGGATCGCGTTGGCAGTATGCCGGCTCAAAAGATGGCGCGGAAGCAATATGATCTTTCCAGTTTCACGCGAGCGCCATTTTTCGTGTGAGCCTTTCGCGTTGGTCAGATATTCATAGCCGAGTTCAGAAATGATGGTGCGGACGGTTTTGTAAAAACCATCGACCATCAGGCTGCAGCCGGAATGTTGGCAGGTCTTTCCCAAAGGATTGCGGGAATGAGATCCCTGATCGGTGTATCCGCCAAATCCGATGCCGACATGTGATTGGCAACGATGAGATCGATCGCCGCGTCAAATAGTACGTCCTCGAAAGCATCTACGGTCGGAGCTTCGATATGGAGGCCATCGATATCGCTCTCGGAATAAAAGACCTTGGCCTCTTCATCCCAAACGGCTTTTACGAAAAACGTTCTTTTCATAACCACGACCCAAACCTGTTCTGGTACAGTCGCAACAAGAATATACGACGTCACGTCAGTCAGGCAATCATGTCGTCTCACCAATCTGATTTCCCCCTTCCTTTCCGTCCCAAAACGCCTTAATAACCGCGTCCATGACAGATTTCCGGTCGGCCCCGATCATTGTCGCGATGATCATACGAATTATCGGCCCGGCTTTCCGCGCTGCTTGATGAAGCTGCGGGAAGGTCCGGGATTTCGGCGTTTGAACCGCGCCTCCGCCACCGAATTCTCATCCGCATCGCGCCCTTGAGCGGCGCCAGAGACGATTGCCCGATCCCATGACAAATACGACCGATACAGCCGAAAAGCTCGACTATTCGAAAACCCTCTATCTGCCCGAGACCGAATTCCCCATGCGCGCCGGCCTGCCGCAGAAGGAGCCGGAAACCGTTGCGCGCTGGCGCGAGATGGACCTCTACAAGAAGCTGCGCGCTTCCGCCGCCGGCCGCGAAAAATTCGTGCTACACGATGGCCCTCCTTACGCCAACGGCAACATCCATATCGGCCACGCGCTGAACAAGATCCTGAAAGACGTCATCACCCGCTCGTTCCAGATGCGCGGCTATGACAGTAACTACGTTCCAGGCTGGGATTGCCACGGCCTGCCGATCGAATGGAAGATCGAGGAAGAGAACTACCGCGCCAAGGGCAAGGCCAAGCCCGACCTGAAGCAGCCGGACGCGATGATCGAATTCCGCAAGGAATGCCGCGCTTACGCCGAAAAGTGGATCAAGATCCAGGCGGAAGAGTTCAAGCGCCTCGGCATCGTCGGCGATTTCGACAATCCGTATCTGACGATGAACTTTCATGCCGAAAGCCGCATCGCCGGTGAACTGCTGAAAATCGCCATGAGCGGCCAGCTTTATCGCGGGTCGAAGCCGATCATGTGGTCGGTGGTTGAGCGCACGGCGCTGGCGGAAGCGGAAGTCGAATATCACGACTACGAGAGCGACACGATCTGGGTGAAGTTCCCGGTGGTTGGCGCTGCCGAACTGGCCGACGCTCACGTCGTCATCTGGACGACCACCCCGTGGACCATCCCCGGCAACCGTGCTGTCGCCTATTCGCCGAAGGTCGCTTACGGCCTTTACGAAGTGACCGAAGCCGTCAACGATTTCGGTCCACAACCGGGTGAAAAGCTGATCTTTGCCGATGCGCTGGCCGAAGAATCTGCCGCCAAGGCAAAGCTCACCTTCAAGAAGCTGCGTGACGTCCCGACCGAAGAGATGGCAGGTTTGATGCTCGCCCACCCCCTCAAGGGTCTCGGCGGCGGCTACGAATTCGCCGTCCCGCTTCTCGCCGGCGATCACGTCACCGATGATGCCGGTACCGGTTTTGTCCACACCGCTCCCTCCCACGGCCGCGAAGACTTTGACGCCTGGATGTCCGGCGCCAAGGAAATCGAAGCGCGTGGCATCGATACCCGCATCCCGTTCCCGGTCGACGACAGTGGTACCTACACCGCCGACGCCCCCGGTTTCGAGGGCGGTCGTGTCATGGATGACAACGGCAAGAAGGGCGATGCCAACGACCGCGTCATCAAGGCGCTGATCGAACGCAACGCGCTGTTTGCCCGCGGTCGCCTGAAGCACCAGTACCCACATTCCTGGCGTTCCAAAAAGCCGATCATCTTCCGCAACACGCCGCAATGGTTCGTCTATATGGACAAGGACCTGAAGGACGGCACGACGCTGCGCACCCGCGCGCTTTCGGCGATCGACGACACCCGTTTTGTACCCGCGGGCGGCCAGAACCGTCTGCGCGCCATGATCGAGCAGCGCCCGGACTGGGTTCTGTCGCGTCAGCGCGCCTGGGGCGTCCCGATCTGCGTGTTTGCCGATGAGGAAGGCAATGTCCTGCAGGACGAAGAGGTCAACAAGCGCATCCTCGAGGCCTTCGACGCCGAAGGTGCGGATGCCTGGTTCGCCGAAGGCGCCAAGGATCGCTTCCTCGGCAATGGCCACGACCACGCCAAGTGGACGCAGGTCATGGACATTCTCGATGTCTGGTTCGACTCGGGCTCGACCCACACGTTCACGCTGGAAGACCGCCCGGACCTGAAATGGCCGGCCGACGTTTATCTGGAAGGCTCCGACCAGCATCGCGGCTGGTTCCATTCCTCGCTTCTGGAATCGGCTGCCACCCGTGGCCGCGCGCCCTACGACACGGTCGTCACCCATGGTTTCACCATGGATGAGAAGGGCCAGAAGATGTCGAAGTCGCTCGGCAACGTCGTGTCCCCGCAGGACGTGATGAAGGATGCCGGCGCCGACATCCTGCGTCTCTGGGTCATGACGACGGACTATTGGGAAGACCAGCGTCTCGGCAAGACGATCATCCAGACCAATGTCGATGCCTATCGCAAGCTGCGCAACACGATCCGCTGGATGCTCGGCACGCTGGCGCATGACGAGGGTGAGGAAATCGCCTACGCCGAGTTGCCCGAACTCGAAAAGCTTATGCTGCATCGCCTGTTCGAGCTCGATAAGCTCGTACGCGATGGCTATGACGCATTCGAGTTCAAGAAGATCGCGCGCGCGCTTATCGATTTCGCCAATATCGAACTGTCGGCCTTCTATTTCGACATCCGCAAGGACGCGCTTTATTGCGACGCCCCGTCAAGCTTGCGCCGCCGCGCATCGCTTGCCGTCATCCGGAAAATCTTCGAATGCACGGTCACATGGCTCGCGCCGATGCTGCCGTTCACCACGGAAGAGGCATGGCTTTCGCTCAAGCCTGATGCGGTATCTGTTCATCTGGAGCAGTTCCCCGAAGTGCCGGCCGAATGGAAGAACGAAGCCGTTGCGGAAAAATGGACGAAGATCCGTAAGGTCCGTTCTGTCGTCACCGGTGCTCTTGAAATCGAGCGCAAGGACAAGCGTATCGGTTCCTCGCTGGAGGCCGCGCCGGTTGTTTACGTTGCCGATGCCGAGCTTCTGAAGGCGCTGGAAGGCCTCGAATTCGAGGAAACCTGCATCACCTCGGCCATCACGATCACGTCAGGCGAAGGATCGGAAGATGCCTTCCGTCTGCCGGAAGTGCCCGGCGTATCGGTCGATCCGAAGCTCGCGGAAGGCGTAAAATGCGCCCGTTCGTGGCGGGTCACGACCGATGTCGGTTCCGATCCGGCATGGCCGGATGTCTCGGCTCGGGATGCGGCGGCACTCACCGAACTCGCCAAGCTTGGCAAGTTGTAATGTCATGAACCGTGCCGGATGATTGCGCTTGAGCGCGTCATCCGGTATTCCTGCCTGAAATTGGCCGGATTTATCCGTCAGGTCGATGGCAATTGTCTATGGGGCGTCAAGGCGGGCGTCTGTGGTAGGGGTTTGATGGAAACGACGAAAACCTTGCGTATGGCCTTTGGTGCGGCCGGTATTCTGGTTGCGACCGTGACGCTTTCCGGCTGCATGGGAAGCCCGACCTACGGAACCGACAAGACGGCCATGGAACAGTTGGGCGACGACCTGACCTCGGCTATTGATATTGGTGGTGATCGCGCCAAAGAAAAGAGCAAGATTCGCTATAACCCGCGTCCGGCGCTGGTTGTTGCCAGCCATCAGGAAGGCGGCGATCTGCCTCAACCTCAGCAATCGCTCGCCAACCGCGAAAACAACCCGAACTGGGTTGAATCGCCGGAAGAGGCGCGTGAGCGACTGCGTCAGGAAGCAACCGACAATCAGGACAATCCGCGTTACCGTTCACCGCTGCTCGCCGGTAAGGGCCAGGCAGGTCAGTTAACGGAATCGCAGAAATGGGAAGCGTTCCGCCAGGCGAAAGCCAACGCCAACGATCCTGGCATCACCGGCACCCGCCGCACGCTTTCCGATCCGCCGACGCAGTATCGTTCCGCTGATGCGGCAACCCTGCAGGATCTGGGTGAGCCGGAAACCAAGAAGGAAGCGCGCCGCAAGAAGGAAGCACAAGCTGCTTCCACCGGCGGTTCTTCCTGGTGGAAGCCTTTCCAGTAAGATCTGGCCGGTAAGATCTGGAAAACAGCTCTTACTTGACCCGCCGCGAACGGAAAAAGCCGGTGAGCAGGTCTGCCGCCGGTACTTCCGCAATGCCGGAATAGACTTCCGGAGCATGATGGCAGGTCGGTTGCGAGAAAAACCGCACACCGCTTTCCACGGCGCCGCCTTTGGGGTCGCTTGCGCCGTAATAGAGACGGCGAATGCGGGCAAAGGATATGGCGCCGGCACACATGGTGCAGGGCTCCAGTGTCACGTAAAGATCCGCGCCGCCCAGCCGCTCGCTTCCAAATTTGGCTGCGGCTTCACGGATGACGGCGATTTCGGCATGGGCGGTGATGTCGTTTTCGGCACGGGTGCGGTTGCCCGAACGGGCGATAATCTCGCCGTCGATGACGAGCACGGCTCCCACGGGAACCTCGCCGCGTTCGGCGGCATTCCTGGCTTCTGTCAGTGCGGCATCCATGAAGCTGTCGCTCTTAGGCATTTCAGCGATTTCCTCTTAACCCGGATCGCATGAACTGGTAGGAAGCATGCAACGCGAAGCGCGCCCTGTGGGTGTGCATCCATCTGGTCAACACGAACAAGTATGTCCGGAATACTCCGTCGACATCCTGCTTCAGGCAAACAACATATGAATTCAAAAGACAAGCCGAAGCGCGGCGAAGCGAAAACCTTCGTTCGCGAAATCAAGCCGAAAGCAGAAGGCAAGGCTGCTGCGAAGCCGGGTTCCAAGGTCTCGGGCAAGCCCGGCGCCAAATCCGCAGCCGCCGCAAAGCCGCGCGTCAAGGCGGAAGGTGCGGTCCGAAAGCCGGTTCGTTCAGCCAAGCGCGAGGAGTTCGTAGGCGAAGGTGCATCTGCACCGACCGATGGCAAGCCCGAGCGTATTTCCAAGATTCTGGCCCGCGTCGGCGTTGCTTCGCGCCGCGATATCGAGCGGATGATTCTCGAGGGCCGCGTCACGCTGAACGGCAAGCTGCTCGACACGCCGGTCGTCAATGTGACGCTGGAAGACAAGATCGAGGTGGATGGCGTGCCGATCCGCGGCATCGAGCGCACCCGTCTGTGGCTCTACCACAAGCCCGGCGGTCTGGTGACCACCAATTCCGATCCGGAAGGCCGCCCGACCGTGTTCGACAATCTGCCGGAAGGCCTTCCGCGGGTTCTCTCCATCGGCCGTCTCGACATCAATACCGAAGGCCTGCTGCTTCTGACCAATGACGGTGGTCTGTCGCGCACGCTCGAACTGCCGACCACCGGCTGGCTGCGCCGCTATCGCGTCCGCGCCCATGGCGAGGTCGATCAGGAAGCGCTCGACAAGCTGAAGGACGGCATTGCCGTCGACGGTGTGCTCTACGGTTCGATCGAAGCGACGCTTGACCGCAGCCAGGGTCGCAACGTCTGGATCACCATGGGTCTTCGTGAAGGCAAGAACCGCGAGATCAAGAACGTGCTCGGCGCGCTCGGCCTTGAGGTCAACCGTCTGATCCGTATTTCCTACGGCCCGTTCCAGCTCGGCGACTTGCCGGAAGGCGAGGTGCTCGAAGTGCGCGGCCGCACGCTGCGCGACCAGCTCGGCCCGCGTCTGATCGACGAATCCAAGGCAAACTTTGAAGCGCCGCTCTATAACGAGCGCAGCGCCGACGAAGAAAAACCTCAGCGGGATGAAAAAACCGAACGTCCGGCCAGACCGGAGCGCGGTGGCTGGGCCGATCGTGGAAACGACCAGGGAGACCGTCGCGAACGTGCGCTCGGCCGTCTCGACACCAAGCGTCCTGATGCCCGCCGGGATGACCGCAAGTTTTCCGACAGGCCGGCGGGCAAGTTCGGCGGCAAATCTTCCGATCGCGATTTTGGTGACGAGAAGCCGAAGAAGCGCCCGCCGATGGGCACCAGCCGTACCGCCAATGTCTGGATGGCTCCCGGCGCCCGTCCGACGACGGACGACAAGGGCCGCAAGGTTACGGCCCGCGCGCAGGCCGAGCAGTTGTTCAAGAAGCCGGCGCCGGAAAACGATCTGCGCGTCAAGATCAACCGCGTCAAGGATGACAGCGACTGGATCCGCGGCGAGGACCAGCCGGAAAAGGGCGGTTTTGGCGGCAAGCGCGGTGATCGCGAAGATCGCGGCGACCGTGGTTTCGGCGATAAGCCGCGCGGGGAACGCTCGTTCGGTGACAAGCCGAGGGGTGAACGCTCCTTTGGTGATCGTCCGTCCGGTGATCGTAATCGGGGCGACAAGCCCTATGGCGATCGCAAGCCCCGCGAAGACGGAGACCGTCCGGCCCGCGGCAAATCCTTCTCAAGCGAAGGGCGCTCGGAGCGTCCGCGTGGAGAACGCAGCTTTGGTGACAAGCCCCGTGGCGATCGCCCCTACGGCGACAAGCCGAGGGGAGAACGTTCGTTCGGTGATCGCCCCGCACGTTCCTTCTCGGATCGCCCGCCGCGTGGTGACGGCCCGGCACGAGAAGACAGGGGTGAACGCTCCTTCGGTGATCGTCCGGCAAGGGGTGACAAGCCTTTTGGTGGCAAGCCCGCAGGTGCAAAGTCTGGCTTTGGCGGCAAGCCCTCGGGTGGAAAGCCCGGTTTCGGTGGTAAGCCGGGTGGTGGAAAATCCTTTGGCGGCAAGCCTTCCGGTGGCAGACCCAGTGGTGGCAAGCCCGGCGGCGGTTCGCGCGGTGGCCCGGGCGGTGGACGTCCTGGCGGCAAGCCGCGGACACCGAGGGGCTAAGCTGTGCGGATCGTAGGGGGTGAGTTCCGCGGCCGCGCTCTGGCCACGCCGAAGACGAACGATATCCGGCCGACCATCGACCGGACGCGCGAAAGCCTGTTCAATATCCTCGGGCACGTCTATCCGGACGCGCTCGACGGAACCCGGGTGATCGACCTTTTTGCCGGCACCGGCGCGGTGGGGCTTGAAGCCCTGTCGCGCGGTTGCAAGCAGGCGCTGTTTGTCGAAAACAGCGTCGAGGGCAGGGGGCTTCTCTGGGAGAATATCGACAGTTTCGGCCTGCACGGCCGGGCGCGTATTCTGCGCCGGGATGCGACCAGCCTCGGTTCGATCGGCAATATCGAGCCCTTCAATCTGATTTTCGCCGATCCGCCTTATGGTAAGGGATTGGGCGAAAAGGCATTGCTTGCCGCCCATACCGGCGGCTGGCTGGCGGCGGAGGCCCTGGTTCTGCTTGAGGAGCGTGCCGATGCCGAAATCGTCGTCGACCCGGTCTTCAAACCGTTGGAAAGCCGGATGTTCGGCGATAGCCGGATCGAATTCTATCGCTATCAGCCGGGCTGAATCTTGCCATGAACACGCGCCTCTCCCTGCCGGATCTGGATCCTGAAAAAAGCAGGGAAGGTCTGCGTTATGCGGTCGCCTTCGGCGGCGGCGGGGCGAGAGGTGTGTCGCATATCTGCGTGATTGAGGCGCTGGACGAACTCGGGATCACGCCGGTGGCGATCTCCGGCTCCTCGATCGGCGCGATCATGGGCGCCGGCATGGCGTCGGGCATGCGCGGCGCAGACATCCGCGACTATACGCTGCGCACGATGGGCAACCGCAATTCACTGTTCAACCGCCTCTGGACGCTCGGGCCGGCCTCGATGCGCGACAAGCTCGGCGGTTTCCGTTTCGGCCATTTCAATCTCGACCCGATCCTCGACGCCTTCCTGCCCCCCGACATCCCGGAGGATTTTGCCGACCTTTCCATTCCGCTGAAGATTTCCGTCACCGATTATTACGGTCAGGCGGAAGTTGTACTGGAAGAGGGGGATTTGAGAACCGCGATCGCTGCGTCCGCCGCCATTCCCGGCCTGTTCATGCCGGTCTGGGTCAACGGACGGGTGATGATCGATGGCGGCGTCTTCAACCCCGTCCCCTATGAACAACTGCTCGACCTTGCCGATGTCGTCATCGGCGTGGATGTGGTCGGCGCGCCGGAAGGGGATGGCACCCATCCGCCGACCCGCATCGATGCCCTGTTCGGCGCCAGCCAGCTGACCATGCAGGCCTCGATCGCGCTGAAACTGAAGCTCAACCCGCCCCACATCTTCCTGCGACCGCAGGTCAACCGTTTTCGCGTTCTGGATTTTCTCAAAGCCCAGGAAATTCTGGACGAAGCGGGCCACGTGAAAGACGAGCTGAAACGCGCAGTCGACGCTCTGGAGGCGTCGGTCGGTCGTGATTGATCGCGCCCGCCGTTACCATTTCCCGAGCGACAGGCCAGCATCCACCTCGTCGACATTGTCTTCCTGAACAGGGACGCGTTTCGGCTTGATCAGCGGTTCCGGCTTGACCGGGCTGTTGAACAGCTTGTCCCGCCCGGCTGAAATGCCTTCGACGGCCTGGATCTGCAGGCGTTCCTCGTCACGACGGCGGATGTCCTCGCGGATTTCCTCGGCGCGGGCCTCGGACATTCCCAGAGCCTCCAGCGTCTTCGCCCCGAAAAGCAGGCCGGATTCCAGCGTCTCGCGTAATTCGTATTCAACCCCCTTTTCCCTCAGCCACAGGGAATGGATCCGGTCATAGGAACGGGCAAACAGCCGGACATTGGGAAATTCGGACTGGATAAGCTCGACGATCCTGTTGGTCGTCTCTTTCTTTTGCGTCGCGACAACGACGATCTTGGCCCTCTCTATGCCGGAGGAGACGAGAACGTCGCGGCGGGTGCCGTCGCCGAAATAGATGCGGAAACCGAAATTGGCGGCCTGGCGGATACGATCGGCCGAATCGTCGATCACGGTGACGTCGCGTCCGCCTGCGAGAAGTATCTGAGCTGCAATCTGGCCGAAGCGGGAAAAACCGATCATCAGCACGTCCGCGCCAGCCCCGGCGCCGGCAAAATCCTCATCCAGTTCCTCGCGCGTTTCGCCATTCATCAACCGTTTGGCGAGCGCTGCCCCGGGCGGTGTCAGCGCCATGGACAGCGTCACGATCGCGATCAGCAGCGAGGCGGTGGAGGACGACAGCAGGCCGGCGGCCGTCGCGGTGGTAAACAGCACGAAAGCAAATTCACCGCCTTGCGGCAGCAGGAAGGCGATCTGGATCGCGTCGTTATGGGAAGAACCCCATACCCGGCAGAGCCAGTAGACCACCAGCGCCTTGACCGCCATGAACACGATCACGGCCGGCACGATGAACAGGATATGGTCGATGATCACCTCGAGTTCGAGCGACAGTCCTACCGCGACGAAAAACAGCGCCAGAAGCAGGCCGCGGAACGGCTCGATATCCGCTTCCAGTTCATGCCGGTAGGAGGATTCGGCCAGCATCACGCCGGAGAGGAAGGCGCCCATCGCCATCGATAGGCCCACCATCTGCATTGCGGCGGCTGATCCGAGCACGACCAGCAGGGCGGCGGCAATCATCACCTCGCGTGCGCCGGTGCGTGCAATCACCTGGAACATCGGATTGAGCAGGTATTTCCCGGCAACGATCATCGCCCCGATGGCAGCAATAGCTACGGCGAAATCGACAAGCGGCGTGGCGGCCTGTTCCTCCGTTCCGGGAGCGAGCACGGTAATCAGCGCCAGAAGCGGCACGATGGCCAGATCCTGGAACAGCAGCACGGAGAATGACCGCTGCCCGTATCGGCTGTTGATATCGCCCGCATCGTTGAGCAGCTGCAAGGCAAACGCGGTGGATGACAGGGCAAGGCCGAAGCCGATAATCAGGCTGCCCTGCCAGCTCGCCATGCCGGTCTCGAAGGCAAGGGCGGCAAGCGCAAGCCCGCTGAGAAGGACCTGCGCGGGGCCGAGGCCGAACACGTCGCCGCGCATCTGCCATAGGCGCGAGGGTTTGAGTTCCAGCCCGATGACGAAGAGCAGGAAGACGACGCCGTATTCGGCGACATGCAGCACTTCTTCCGTATCGGTGATGCGCTGGAACACCGGACCGATGACGACGCCGACCGCCAGGTAACCGAGCACGGTGCCAAGCCCCAGCCGTTTGAAGATTGGCGCGGCGATGACCGCTCCGGCCAGAAGAAGCAGCATTTCGGTAAACAGCGAGCCGGGTGCGGTCATGCAAAAACTTTCGATCGGCGAAATGGGGCAGGCAGGTTGTTCGAAAGGCGCGACAACCCGGTCAAGAAAAGGTGTGGCGCCCTTGATGCTTCGAAGCGCTCACAATAAATGGGACGGCAACGAAAGGCTTGCAAATATGAGCTCTGAAATTGATTCCGCCCAGCTTTTGTCCCGTGCTTCCGAACTGATCGATCTGGCGAGGGCCGCAGGGGCGGATGCGGCCGATGCCGTCGTGGTGCGCTCCCGCTCCCGCTCCGTCTCGGTGCGCCTCGGCAATGTCGAAGGAACCGAATCGTCTGAAAGCGACGATTTTTCGCTGCGCGTCTTTGTCGGCCAGAAGGTTGCGAGCGTCTCGGCCAATCCGGGCTTCGACATGAAGACGCTTGCCGAACGCGCCGTCGCCATGGCGAAGGTCTCTCCCGAAGATCCCTTCGTCTGCATGGCCGACGCGGAGCGGCTGGCGAAATCCTACCCGGATCTCGACCTCTTCGACCCGACTGATGTGCCGACGGACGATCTGCGCGAGACGGCGCTGGCGATGGAAGCCGCGGCCCTTGAGGTTAATGGTGTTTCCAATTCTTCCGGCGCCGGTGCTTCTGCCGGCATGGGCGGCATGGTACTTGTCACCTCGCATGGTTTTTCCGGCAGCTACATGGCCACCCGCTTCGGTCGCTCGGTCAGCGTCATTGCCGGCGAAGGCACCAAGATGGAGCGCGACTACGATTTCGACAGCCGCCTCTACGCCGCCGATCTCGATGCGCCTGATCTGATCGGCCGCCGTGCCGGCGAACGTGCCGTTGCCCGCACCAATCCGCGCCAGGTCCCGACCGCCAGCAACGTCACCGTCGTTTTCGATCCCCGCATGGCGCGTGGTTTCGTTGGCACGATTGCCGGTGCCATCAACGGCGCGTCCGTCGCGCGCAAGACGAGCTTCCTGCGTGACCGCATGGGCCAGCAGGTTTTGAAGGCCGGCCTCAACATCACCGACGATCCGCTGATCGTGCGTGGGTCCTCCTCGCGGCCCTTCGACGGTGAAGGTGTTTCGGGCGAACGGATGACGATGATCGAGGACGGCGTGCTGAAGCACTGGTTCCTGTCGACCTCGACCGGCCGCGAACTCGGCCTGCCGACCAATGGACGCGGCGTGCGCGGCGGCAATTCCGTCGGCCCGGCCTCGACCAACCTGGCGCTCGAACCTGGTGACATCTCACCCGAAGAGCTGATCGCCTCGGTCGGTACCGGTCTCTACGTGACGGAACTGATCGGTCAGGGCGTCAACATGATCACCGGCGAATATTCGCGCGGTGCGAGCGGCTTTTGGATCGAGAACGGCAAGCTTGCCTTTCCGGTATCCGAGGTCACGATCGCGTCGAACCTCAAGGACATGTTCATGCGCCTCACGCTGGCCAATGACATCGACCGCAAATACGGTGTCGCCTCGCCGACAATCGCGATCGAGGGCATGACGCTGGCGGGGAGCTGACGCCATGGCCTCCGTCAACAATCCTTGGAGCGCGGATCTCGATCTCATCGTCGATGCGGCGCGCCAGGCCGGTGAGATCGCCAACGGTTACTTCCGGCAATCGCCGGAAGTCTGGTGGAAGAACGAGGGCCGTTCGCCTGTCAGCGCCGCCGATTTCGCCGCCAATGATCGCCTCCAGTCGCTTCTCCTGAAAGCACGCCCAAACTACGGCTGGCTGTCTGAGGAGACCGATGACGACAGCGCCCGGCTGGGCTGCGAGACGCTGTTCGTAGTCGATCCGATCGACGGCACCCGCGCCTTCATTGCCGGGGAGCCGATCTGGTGCGTGTCGGTGGCGGTGGTCCATAACGGTCGCCCCGTGGCAGGCGTGCTTGTCGCGCCGGCGCTACAGCAGGAATATCAGGCCTGCGCCGATGGGCCGGCGCTGAGAAACGGTGCGCCGATTGCCGTCCGGTCTGAAAACGAGACCGGTGAACTGGTGCTTGCCGCGGACGAAAAGATCGTTCGAACGCTGCAGCCCGAGCTTGCGATCCATCGGGTCAGTCATGTCCCTTCACTTGCCTATCGGTTGGCGATGGCCGCCGATGGACGTATCGATGGCACGATCGTGAAGAAGGACAGCCATGACTGGGATCTGGCGGCTGCCGACCTGATCCTGGAACGGGCCGGCGGGGCGTTGACCGGGCTCGATGACCGGCCCCTGATATACAATCGCACCACCGTCAGGCACGGCGTTCTGGTGGCTGGCACGCGCCACGCGCGCCAAGTGCTTTTGCCCCATCTTGTGACCGGCGCTGCGGGTTGACCTTTGTGGCGGAATGCCGCAGAGGAAGGGCTTCTAGTCGAATAAATGGACGGATTTGGAAATGACGGAATCGAGCGACAAGAAGCAGCTCCTGCACCTGGTTTTCGGTGGTGAACTTTCGAGCCTGGACGGCGTCCAGTTCAAGGATTTGTCTGCCCTCGACATCGTCGGCATCTATCCCGACTACGCCACCGCGCTGACCGCTTGGCGCGCAAAGGCCCAGTCGACGGTCGACAATGCCGAGATGCGCTATTTCATCGTCCACATGCACCGCCTTCTGGACCCTGAAAACAAGTAGGCCTGACGCAAGGCGCCGAAAATATGATAAGGCTTCAGGTTAAGGCGAGCTTGACCTGAAGCTCGCTTTTTTGACGCATTTGTGAAGCAGGTAAGTCGAGCTAAAATATTGCTCCGGGGTGAGGTATTGATGGCGCTAGGCATGGATAGGGAGCGAGGGCAATGAGCGGCGCTGTGGCTCGCATGGCTCTTGCCGGCTATCGGCTTGCAGGCGTGGCGCTTTATCCTCTGGCTGGTCCCTATCTCGCCTTCCGGGCAATGAAGGGCAAGGAAGATCGTTCTCGTCGTCTGGAAAGGCTTGGTTACGCCAGCCAGCCGCGCCCGCGCGGGCCGCTGGTCTGGGTCCATTCCGCCAGTGTCGGCGAAACCCTTTCCATCCTGCCGCTGATCCGCGAGCTGCGCCGCCGCGAAATCCATGTCGTGCTGACCACCGGTACCGTCACCTCCGCAGCGCTTGTCGAGGCACGGCTCGGGGACGAGGTCATCCATCAATATGTGCCGGTCGACGTAAAATTCCCCATCAAGCGCTTCATCAGCTACTGGAAGCCCGACGCCTGCATCACGGCGGAATCCGAGATCTGGCCAACGACGGTTGCCGAACTTGCGCGTCGCCGCATTCCGCAGATTCGCGTCAATGCCCGCATCTCGGATCGCTCCTTTGGCCGCTGGAGCAATCACGCCAAGATGGCCGAGGCGCTGTTCGAAAAGATGGCGCTTGTCGTTGCTCAGTCCGATCTCGACGCGGAACGGTTCCGCGATCTCGGCGCTTGGCCGGTCATCGTGTCCGGCAACCTGAAGAGCGATACCGATCCGCCGCCCTGCGACGAGCTGCTTCTGGCCAAATACAAGGCCGAGATCGGCGACCGCAAGACCTGGGCGGCGATCTCCACCTTCGACGGTGAAGAAAAGGCGGCAGCGACCGTTCACCGGGCGTTGAAACCGAAGAACGGCCAGTTGACCATCATCGTGCCGCGCCATCCCGACCGCGCCGACGCGATCGAAGCCATGCTCAAGGAAGAAGGCCTCGTCGTCGCCCGCCGTTCGCGCGATGATGTGCTGACGCCGGAAACGGATATCTTCCTCGGCGATTCCATCGGTGAGATGGGACTTTACCTGCGCTTGACCGAGATTGCCTTTGTCGGCCGTTCGCTGACAAATGAAGGCGGCCAGAACCCGCTGGAGCCGGCAATGATCGGCTGCGCCGTGCTCACGGGCCCGAACATCCAGAATTTTCGCGATGCCTATCAGCATCTCGTCCGCAAGGGCGGTGCGCGGGTGGTCAAGGATGTCGAGATGCTGGCCAAGGCCGTCCACTACCTGCTGATCACCGATCCCGCCCGAGCTAAGATGGTGGAGGCCGGGGCCGATGCGATGGAGGATCTGCGCGGTGCGCTCGCCAAGACCGTCAAGGCGCTGGAACCCTATATCAATCCCTTGACCGTCACGGCGCGCCTGCAGCCGAAGGTCGCTGCCGCCATCGGCAACAGCCGATGAGCTCATCTCCCGCGATCGCAGGCATCCTTTTCGACAAGGACGGCACGCTCATTCGTTATGACGAAAGCTGGGGTCCCGTGAACCGCGAGGCCGCCCGTATCGCTGCAGCCGGCAATGCGGCGCTCGAACCCGTGCTGCTGGTTGTTGGCGGTATGGATCCCGAGACCGGCAAGACCAAGGCCGACAGCTTGCTCGCCGCCGGCAATTCCGCCGAAATCGCAGAAGGTTTCATTGCGGCCGGATCTCAGTTCGACGTGGCCGATCTGACCCGGGAACTCGATGCGCTTTTCCTCCGGGCCGCGGAGTTTTCCGTGCCGGTTGCCGATCTTCCTTCCGTGTTTTCGGATCTGAAGGCGCGCGGCCTCAAACTTGGCATAGCTTCCAGCGACAACGAGAAGGCAATCCGCCGCATGGCGGAAAGCTTCGGTATAATCAGTCATGTTGATTTCATCGCTGGATACGACAGCGGTTTCGGCACAAAACCCCAGCCTGGGATGATGCTGGCCTTCTGTGAGGCCGTTGGCCTTGAACCGGGGCAGGTCGCGATGGTCGGCGACAACAATCACGACATGCATATGGGCCGCGCTGCGGGCGCAGGGCTTAACCTCGCCGTACTGACCGGCACGGGAACGCGCGAGACGCTTTCCGCGCTTGCCGACCATTGCCTCGACGACATTACGGCACTCTCCGACATCATCTTCGCTCCGGCATCGTCCAGCGCGGTTTCTGCGGGGGAGTAGAAGCGATGGTCTCCGAAGCACCGCCCTTCTGGTGGGAAAAGGCCGATTGGCGCGCCTTCGCGCTGATGCCGTTTTCGGCCCTCTACGGCGCAATCGCAGGAAAAAGGATGCGCACGGCCAAGCGCGCATCCGCCTCGGTTCCGGTCATCTGCGTCGGCAATTTCACAGTCGGCGGCGCGGGCAAGACCCCGACCTCGATCGCGCTCGCAAGAGCGGCGAAGGAAATGGGGCACAGGCCCGGTTTCCTTAGTCGCGGTTATGGCGGCTCGCTGGACGTGACGACGCTGGTCGATCGCGATCGCCACCGGGCCGATGCCGTGGGCGACGAGGCGCTGCTTCTTGCCGCTGAAGCAATGACGGTGATCTCGCGCAGGCGCGTTGATGGCGCAAGAAAGCTTGCCGCGGAAGGCGCTGACCTGATCATCATGGACGATGGGTTTCAGAGTGCGCGTCTGCGTTTGGATTTCGCCTTGGTGGTGATCGATAGCGTGAGAGGCATCGGCAACGGTCATCTTGTGCCCGGCGGCCCGGTCCGGGCGCCGATAGCAGAGCAGATGCAACAGCTGTCTGCCATCCTCAAGGTTGGCAACGGAGAAGCGGCAGACGCGCTGGTCCGTAAGGCGGCCCGTGCCGGCAAGGCGATCCATGTGGCGACCCTGCAGCCCCGGCCACATGAGGCTCTGGCGGGCAAAAACGTGCTGGCCTATGCCGGCATCGCCGATCCGGAAAAATTCTACCGCACCGTCCGGTCGATCGGTGGACTGATTTCAGCGACCCGCTCTTTCCCCGATCACCACTATTTCACCGAGGACGAAATCCAGTCGCTGATCGACGATGCGGAGCGGGAAGGCCTGATACTGGCAACAACGGCCAAGGACGCCGCCCGCCTTGCCGGTCATTCCGGCCCGGCCCGTGCCTTGATGGAAAAGTCGAAAATCGTCGAGGTCGACATGGTCTTCGACGATCCCCATGGCCCTGTGGCCATGATCGAGACGGCATTCAGAAATTTCCGCGAAAGAAACCTGCGCGAGGGCGCGGCGAAAGGCTGATTTTTCAGTCTACCTTCTGGTTCGGCAATGTGCCGGCGCGTTTTTCGGCTTCCAGCGAGGTTGCGCAATCGACATAGGCTTCCTGCCGGGCAACGCTCCAATAGCGGAGTTCATCGACCGGAATATTGACGCCGGTCGTAGCGCAGATGACATAGGAGCCGGCGCTCAGGATCTGATAGTCGCCGTCGAGATAGCGGATCTTGGCCTCGCGAAAGCCGCTTCCCTCAAACCGGTTCATCACTCGTCTCCTGCGAAAAAACATCGGTCCCCTCTACCCCGAACCAATTGCGATTACCAGAGCGCTTCTCAACTGCGCCCGAACAGCCGCTCTATATCAGAAAGCTTGAGTTCGATATAGGTCGGCCGCCCGTGGTTGCAGGTTCCCGAACCGGGCGTCGCCTCCATCTGGCGCAAGAGCGCGTTCATCTCGTCCGGCTTCAGCCGCCGCCCGGACCTCACCGATCCGTGGCAGGCCATGGTCGCGGCGATATATTCGAGTTTGTTTCTCAAGCCGCTCGCCGTGTTCCATTCGGCAATCTCGTCGGCGAGATCGCGGACAAGCGCGCCGGCATCTACCTCGCCGAGCATGGCCGGCGTTTCGCGCACGGCAACGGCGCCGGGGCCGAAGCGCTCGATCGCGAGACCCAGCCTGTCGAGTTCGGTTGCATGCACCATCAGCCGGTCGCAATCTTCTTCCGGCAGATCGATGATCTCGGGGATCAGCAGAACCTGCGAGGCAAGGCGGTCGTTTTCCAGCGCCTTGCGCAGGCTCTCGTAGACCAGTCTTTCATGCGCGGCATGCTGGTCGACTATAACGAGACCCTTCTCGGTCTGGGCGACGATGTAGTTCTCATGGACCTGCGCGCGGGCAGCACCCAGCCGGTAACCGGCGGCGGTGGTCTCAGGCGTATAGGTTGTTTCCGCTACCGTGTCGGCGCGTGCGGTCGGCGCAGCAAAGGCGTCGAAACCCGACTGGGTCGGGCGGGCTGCATAGGCGGTTGCGATATCGAGATCGAGCGGCCTTGAAGGGGAGGACGACGCGGACCAGCTTGCCTGCGGAGGAGCCGAATGCGGATAGGAGCGCTGCGGAAAAGCCGAACCCGGGGCCTCGGAAAAACCTGGCTGTGCCGGTGCCTGCTGAAACGAACCGGGCTGGAAGGCGCGCAGCATAGCAGCCGCTCCTGTCGTTGAGGCGCGGTCGCCTTCGCGATGCAGCGCCTGGCGGATGGCGCCGACGATCAGCCCGCGCACCAGCTGCGGATCGCGGAAGCGCACATCGGCCTTGGCCGGATGCACGTTGACGTCGACGAAGGCTGGATCGAGATCGATCGACAGCACCGCCACCGGATAACGCCCTGCCGGCATCTGTTCGGCATAGGCGCCGCGGATCGCCGACAGGATCAGCTTGTCCTGTACAGGGCGACCGTTGACGAAGGCGAACTGGTGCGCCGAGTTGCCGCGGTGAAAGGTCGGCACACCGACAAAGCCGGACAGCGACACATCTTCGCGCCCGGCATCGATCTCGATCGCATTTTCCTTGAACTCAGGTCCGAGGATCTGCGCCATGCGGGCAAGATGGTCTTCGCCGGTTGCCGGAAGTTCCAGCGTCGACCGGTCGGAGCCGGACAGCACAAAACGGATATGCGGAAAGGCGATCGCCATGCGTTTGACCACTTCGGTGATCGCCGCCGCTTCCGCCCGCTCCGTCTTCATGAATTTCAGCCGGGCAGGGGTGGCGAAAAACAGGTCGCGCACCTCGACCACGGTGCCCTGATTGGCCGGTGCCGGTTTGACCGGCGAAGCCTGGCCGCCGTTGACGGACACCTGCGAACCGGATGGATCGCCATGGCGGCGGCTGGTGATCGTCAGTCTTGCGACCGAGCCGATCGACGGCAGCGCTTCGCCGCGGAAACCGAGCGTGTGGATATCGTCCAGCGTCGTGGAGATCTTCGACGTGCAATGGCGGCGCACTGCAAGTTCCAAATCCGCGGCATCCATGCCCGAACCGTTGTCGGTAACACGCACAAGGCTTTTGCCTCCGCCGGCCGTGGCGATTTCGATTCGCGTCGCACCGGCATCGATTGCATTCTCGATCAATTCCTTCGTCGCGCTGGCCGGTCGTTCGATGACTTCGCCGGCGGCAATCTGGTTGATCAGGGTTTCTGGCAGGAGTTTTACGGACATCTTGCCATTTTCGGGGATTCTGCCGCTGTAGAAAAGGGCTGCGACACAATTATCCTCGGCAATCGTCCCGATGGGAAACGCCATTAATCCGGCCTTAAGGTAAACGGGCTAGGTTCCTCTATAGAAATTGGATGAACCCGGGAGAGCGTCTCCGCTCTTCGCGAATGACCAAAGTGGCGGCCAGCTGGGCACCGCGACAACAACCTGGTCCTTCGTTGATGACTTGCAGCCAGCATGTTCCCGACTGACGAGCGTGAAGGAAGTTTTGCCGATCGAACATTGAATCGGCTGACCGGGCATGGCGAAAAGCCGTCCTGAAAGCATACGGAGTTTCATCCATGAATGATTTGGACACGGCGGATCCGAACATTCAGACTGCCATCCTGGAAGCACTGTCCGAGGGCTTGTCCGCGGCAGTGCTGCTCTATGACAAGAACGACCTGGTCGTGTTTGCCAGCCAGCAGCTCGCAAATATCATACGGGTGCAACCCCGCCTTCTGGTGCCGGGAACCCGTATCCGTGACCTTCTTTCGGCCATGTATGATGCCGGTATCCGCCTTGTCGCTGACACCCACAATTATCGCCGCGCACTGAGCCGCGAGGACTGGGTCGCCGAACAGATTGCCGGCCTCTGGAAGGAGCGTTCGGAAAGCCTGGAACGCCCAGGTCCGGATCGGTGGCTGAATGTCGTCAAGCGGCGTCTCCCCTCGGGCTACGGGGTCTGCGTCATCAAGGACGTTTCCGAGCAGAAGAAGCGTGAGGAACAGTGGCGTCTTGATACCGAACGTGTTCAGGTGACCGAAGAGGTTCTCGACAATCTGCCTTTCCCGATCAGCGTCAAGGACCGGAACTCCACCTTCGTTGCGGTCAACAAGGCCAATTGCGACTTTCTCGATCTGCCGGCCGATGCGATCCTTGGTCACAAGGGAACCGACATCAACAATAAGGCATTCGAGGACCGTCTGGCGCCGATTAACCAGCATGTCTATGAGACCGGCGAGCCCATCCAGCTTCCGGAGCGCATCACCCGACCGGATGGATCAACGACGCTGACGGTCGTTCACAAATATCGCATCGGTAAGCCCGGCCGCTATTACCTCGTGACGGTCAAGCAGGATGTGTCCTCGATTGCCGCAGGCGCCGGTGTCGACCAGTCGCTGCAATCGACGGATTGGGCATCCGGCTTCGTTCCGATCGATATGACTCGTGACCCGGTGCCTGTCTCGCCAGTTAGTTCTGATTCCGCGATTGTCGGTGCGAAAATACTCATCGTCAGCCGTTTTGCCGGTACGGTGGCCGACGCCGTCGATCTCCTTTCCCGGCATGGAGCCGACGTTTCCGCAGCCGCCGATGCCGACGAGTTCACCCTGTTTCTTCAGCTCGCCGCCGAAGCCGATGTTAGGATCGATCTCGTGGTGATCGATGCCCGCATGCCGGCGGAGCTGACACAGGTTGCCGAAGCCTATGGAGTAACGGCATTGCGTGCCAAAGAGACAGCCTTCGGGCCGGATCTGCCGGTTCTGGTCGCCGCCGAACTGGGAAAGCCCGTTGACGAGGTCGTTTTGCCATCGGTCGATGAACAAACTTTCCAGAAGGTGTCGAAAGACGAAAGCGTCGACGTTCTGGTAGCCGAGGACAACGAGGTGAACCAGATCGTCTTTTCCCAGATCATCGAAGGGCTCGGCTATCGCTATGTGCTTGCTGTCGATGGCGAGGAAGCAGTCCGCCTGTGGCGCGAACATTCGCCCCGTCTCGTCCTGATGGATGTGACGCTGCCGAAGCTGACCGGTTTCGAGGCCTCCGCCGCAATCCGGGCGCTGGAAGACGGAACCGAGTCCGTGCCGATCATCGGTGTCCTGCCGCAGGCCTTCGACCGTGACCGCGAAGCCTGCATTGATGCAGGCATGGATGATGTGATCTTGAAGCCGATAAGCCCGGAAGCATTGGACACGATCTTCCAACGGTTTCTGGCCGTCGCCGAGGACGAGATCGAAGCGGAAGCCTGGCCCGTTTCGTGATCGGTTGTGCCTTAAGCTGATACACCAGCAAAGTTTCTTAATCTTTGTCCCGCATCCTCTGCTGGTTTCGACAAGCAGGATTTTTTATGAAGCCAGCGGGCAACCCATTGCCGCACGTCAGCCAGAACGAGTTGCAGGCAATGGCCTACAGCGATCCGTTGACGGGCTTGGGCAACCGCTACCGGTTGCGCGACAAGGTGCGTCTGCTTGCCGCCGAGCGTGCCGATGATCCGGCCCCCTTCGCCATCTGCATCGCCAATCTCGACGGCTTCAAGCCGATCAACGATCTCTTCGGTTCGGAAGCGGGCGACGAGATCCTCTGCCAAGTCGCCCATCGCCTGAAGGCATGCATGCCGGATGGCGCGACGGTGACGCGTCACGACGGTGACGAATTCGCCTTTGTCCTTCCTCTCGTCTTCGAGCGGGTAGGGGCGGAGCGCATCGGTCAGATGATGAAGGATGTTCTGTCCGCCCCGTATGATCTGGGCGACCGCAATGTGCGCCTGTCAGCATCCTTCGGTTTTGCCATCTATCCTTTTGCAGGTGAGGAATTCGAAAACCTGCTGAAGAGCGCCGAAACGGCCCTCTACCGGTCCAAGCGCCGCGGCCGCGCCCAGATCACCGTCTATTCCACCGAAATCGCCCAGGAAATGAAGCGCGCCACGCAGATCGAGCAGGCGCTGCGCAATGCGATCATCACCGATGCGGTCGATGTCCATTTCCAGCCGATCGTCCGCATCCGTGATGGCATGGTGGCCGGTTTCGAGGCATTGGCGCGCTGGCGCGATGCCGATCTCGGCTTCGTCTCGCCCGCAGTCTTCGTACCGCTTGCCGAAGAGCGCGGTTTTATCGACGCGCTCTCCGATACGCTGCTGCGCAAGGCGGCCGAAGCGGCGCTCTCATGGCCCCGCGAGCTTTTCCTGTCGTTCAACCTGTCTTCCGCACAGCTGATGGATCCGGGCACGTCGAGCAACATTCTCTCGACCCTCTCGCGTGTCGGTCTCGACCCTCGGCGTGTCGAACTGGAAATCACCGAAACCGCGGTAATGACATCTGCCGATACCGCACAGCGTATCATCAGCGAATTGCGGGCAAATGGCGTACGCATCTCGCTCGACGATTTCGGCACCGGCCAGTCGAGCCTCGGCCGCTTGCGCGACTTCACCTTCGACAAGGTGAAGATCGACCGCGCCTTCATCTCGCGCATCACCTCTGACCGCGCGTCCGAACATATCGTGCGCGCCATCATCGCCATGTGCCAGGGCCTTGATCTCGCCGTCGTCGCCGAAGGCATCGAGGAACAGGCCGACGCCGACATGCTGCGTTCGCTCGGCTGCGGCATGGGGCAGGGCTATCACTACGGCCGGCCGGCCGATGGCGCAGCCACCCTGCGGTATCTGCAGGATCACTATCATGATTTCATGGCGATCGAGCGGATCTGAGGGCGCGCACGGGGCGTACCCTTCACCATCCGAGCATCAAGGCACATCCGTCTCTTCCGGGCAGGTCATCCATATCAGCGTTAAGGCAGGTGGATAGCGTGCTATCTCACCACAAATGCATTGAAGCTTGTTGCAGGCCCCCATACACCGCTCCTGGCGCAAGTTCTTGATGATTGCGACAGCCGATCCTCAGTTCGAGGAACGCGTATCGGTTTGAGTGGATGCTGAGAAGGAATTCAGATGTCGATCACTGTACAGAAAACAATCCCCGCTGCGCGCATGCGTCAATTCCAGCAGATGGTTGATCGGTGGCTCCAGGAAGGTCCAATCAAGCTCGCGACCAATGCCACGATAACTGCAATGGAAAACGCAGGTATCCCGCAGGCCGAGCAGGTAGCGATCATTGAGGACAGGGATATTATCATGAGGCACAATATGCGCCTCGGCCTGATCAGTGAGGTATTCGCACCAGCCATAGAGAAGGCAGTGAAATTGTCTCGGTCAGGAAGCGAAGCGCAGGACGAGATCGCTCGGTTGATCGTCACCGCGGTTGGTATCCGCCAAGATGATGACAGTGAACTGGTAACATTCGCGTTCGCCACTCAAAGTGACGCGGATGCATTTCGTGAATCGATCTGAAAGCATCGCAGTCAGCAATTCTCGGTCCGGTAGAGAACCGGGACGAGTTTCGTAAAAGTTCCAATCGCTCAACATCAGTCCCTCTGAAATTGACGAAACAACGGTGACGGTGATCGATCTCGATGGGCGTAACGTAGCATCCGGCACCGCATAGCTCGTTTTCGAATGTCCGCAATTGGCGCTTTGCGGACACATGATGGCGCGTCTGCTTGTCGCGCGTCTTTCCCGCCTCGGCGATGATCATGCTTTGACTTCATCGAAGGGCAAGCAATGTCGATGTCCAGCGATCCGCTTCTGCAGCCGTTTCAGCTCAAGCACCTGACGCTGAAAAACCGCATCATGTCGACGGCCCACGAGCCGGCTTACTCCGAAGACGGCATGCCGAAGGATCGCTACCGGCTTTATCATCTGGAAAAGGCCAGGGGCGGCATCGCCATGACCATGACGGCAGGTTCCGCCAGCGTCTCGGTCGACAGCCCTCCCGCCTTCGGCAATCTGCTTGCTTATAAGGACGAGATCGTTCCGTGGCTGAAACGTCTCACCGACGACTGTCACGAATACGGCACGGCGGTGATGATCCAGCTTACCCATCTCGGCCGGCGCACCAACTGGAACAAGGGCAACTGGCTTCCGGTTCTCAGCCCATCTCCCATCCGCGAGCCTGCCCACCGCGCCTTTCCCAAGGAAATGGAGGATTGGGACATCGAGCGGATCGTTTCCGACTATGCCGATGCCGCAGCCCGTATGCAGGAAGCTGGTCTCGATGGGATTGAGATCGAGGCTTACGGTCATTTGATGGATCAATTCTGGTCACCCGCCACCAACCGGCGGGAGGATGAATTCGGTGGTTCACTGGAAAACCGCATGCGCTTCTCGAACATGGTGCTGAAGGCGATCCGCAAATCAGTGGGGGCGGATTTCATCGTCGGCATCCGCATGGTGGCGGATGAGGACTGGGACAAAGGTCTTTCGCGCGAGGAGGGGATCGAGATAGCAAGGAGACTGGTTGCATCCGGCACTGTCGATTTCCTCAATGTCATCCGCGGCCATATCGATCACGATGCGTCGCTGAACGAGGTGATCCCGATTCAGGGCATGGCCGCGTCGCCGCATCTGGATTTTGCCGGCGAGGTGAGGGCTGCGACGAAATTCCCTGTCTTTCATGCAGCCCGAATCGCCGATGTCGCGACCGCCCGCCATGCGATCGCCGAGGGCAAGCTCGACATGGTGGGCATGACGCGCGCCCATATTGCCGACCCGCATATCGTAAAAAAGATCATGCGCGGCGAGGAGGCGCGTATCCGCCCGTGCGTCGGCGCGACCTACTGTCTTGACCGGATCTATGAGGGCGGCGAGGCGCTCTGTATTCACAATGCAGCAACCGGCCGCGAGGCACTGATCTCCCATGACATTGCGTCCGCAAGCGAAACCCGTTGCGCCGTTGTCGTCGGGGCGGGGCCGGCTGGGCTTGAGGCCGCACGGGTTCTGGCGGAACGGGGGCATTCGGTCACCGTGCTGGAGGCGACCGGGCAAGCCGGCGGCCAGATCAACCTTCTCGTCCGCAACCCGCGACGGCGAGAAATGATCGGTATCGTCGACTGGCGTCTGGCGGAACTCGAGCGTCTCGGCGTGGATATCCGTTATGACGTTTATGCCGAAGCAGATGATGTTCTGGCGCTTGAGCCAGACCTTGTCGTGGTTGCAACTGGGGGCGTCCCGCAGACGCCGGAACTGGAGGAGGGCGAGAGCCTCGTCACCAGCAGCTGGGACATCCTTGCCGGCACGGCCAAGCCGCAGGGACCGGTTCTTCTTTTTGACGACAATGGTGGTCATCCCGGAATGAGCGCCGCCGAAATCATCGCATTGAATGGCGCAGAGCTCGAACTGGTGTCTCCCGAACGATTTTTCGCACCCGAAATGGGTGGCATGAATCATGTGCCTTACGCCAAAACCTTTGCCGAAAAGAATGTGAAGATCACGATCAACACAAGGCTCAAGGCCGTTCGGCGCAGTGGCAACGGCCTGACTGCCATACTCGGTTCGGATTATTCACCAGCCATCGTTGAGCGGCATATCTCTCAGGTTGTCGTCGAACACGGCACGACGGCGAATAAGGATCTGTTCCTTGAACTGAAGCCCCTGTCGAGAAATCTGGGTGCGATCGACTACAAGGCTTTGATCGAGCGCCGGGCACCCCTGCTGGAGAAAAATGGCGAGGGTGGCTTCAATCTCGTGAGGATCGGCGATGCGGTCTCAAGCCGCAATATCCACGCGGCCATCTACGAGGCGCTCAGGATCTGTTCTCTCCTGTAGAACGACGAAAGGGCGGCGCCGCAGCACCGCCCCTTGGTCAATCATCCTCACATATCGAGTGGCGGATGACTCGTTCCGGGCCTGAAGCTTACTGCTTCGGAGCCGTCGACGAGTTTGTGTCGCCACCCGTAGCGGGTGCTGCAGGCGCCGCAGGTGTTGCCGGCGCGGTAGTGGAAGACGTCGTGGTCGCGTCCGTTGCGGCCTGCTTGTCATCCAGTGTCTTGAACTCCGGAGCCGACTGGAGCGCTTCGGCCGTTTCCGTGGTGGTCAAACGCACATCATTGTTGTTTTCCGCATCGCGAGCCATGGTGACCTTGCTCATCGGCAGAGCGACATCCTTTTCGCCGATGCCAAGGAAACCGCCGACGCCGACCACGGCAGCGACGATGCCGCCATTCTCTTCGAGGATCAGGTCGTTCACATCACCGATGCTCTCGTTATTGGCGTTGTAAATCTGCTTGCCGATATAATCGTTGGCACTGACCTGGGTTTCCGACTGTTCGGTCAGATAGGCCGCACCGCCTGCCGCGGACATGTCCGAGCCTGCCGTCGGTGCCGGTGCCGTCGTGCTTGACTCAGCCGGTGCGGTGGGAGCCGCCGGGGTGGCCGGCGTCGCATTGTTCGTCTGCGCAAATGCCGGTGCAAGGGCGGTGGACGTCATGAGGGCGGCCGCGATAAGTGCTCCAAGGGTCTTCTTCATGGGGGATCCTGCCTTTTCCGTTTGTTATCGTTTCGTTAAAGCCGCCGCCCCGACTGGGAGGGGTCGCGGTGGCGCTTCGATAAGTCAAACAGAACGAAACAGAATTGGTTCCCGGATTGCCGGTTTTTTAGGCGGCTTTTGTGTCGATCCGATACCCGCCTATCGCCATTCACAGGCGATAGGCGGGATCGTATTTGGCTTGCGCGCCGGTATCGACGGCGAAAGTGGCGCCCGCCATCGGATCGGAAGCCCGCCCGGCTTCATCCAGCCCTTCCCAGGCGGATGTCACGGCGATCCGGCCGGAACCGATGAAGGCCGGGCAGGTCGTACGTTTCGCCGGAAGCTGGTAGCGCTGGATAAAGGTTCCATCCGCATTGTAGTGGTCGAGTGCTGCTTCGCCCCATCGGGCATTCCAAAGATGGCCGTTGGCGTCGCAGATCGATCCGTCGATCCCGCCCGCATCGCCGCTGCCATCAACAAAAAGCGACGGGCTGGCGGTCGGCAGGCCGGTTGCGGGGTCTATAGCCACCTTCATCAGCTTGTTGTTACGGGTATCGACGAAATACGCCGTTGCCGCATCGGGAGAAAAGCAGATCGAATTCGGGATGCTGATCCTGTCGTAGAGCTTTGTCACCACGCCTTTCGCAACATGATAGATCGAGCCCGCCCCATTGGCTGCCGTGCGCCCCATCGTGCCGATCCACAGGCTGCCCGAAGCGTGAACGCGACCATCATTCGAACGGTTTTCGTCATTGCCGGGTTCGAGTTCGCAATGCGGCGCCAGTTCTCCGGTCGATCGGTTGCGGATGAAAAGGCCTTTGTCGCTTCCAATCAACTGGCGCTCGTCATCGATGCGTGCAACGACGCTGGCCATGACCGTGAGAGGATGGATGGTTTCTGCGCCGCTTCTCAGATCCAGCCCATGCAGCGCCTTGCCGAGAATGTTGCACCACCAGAGCGTATTGGTCTCGGCTTCGAAGCTTGCTCCTTCCCCTAATTCGCACAGGGCTGAGGACAGAATCGTGCCCTTGAATGGATGAATGGATGCCATCGCCTACCTCCCGGATGCCATAAACCGATGTTTGTGGTCTATTCGCCACATCGTGGCCGAACTGTCCACATAGGGTTGTGGCCGGGCATGTCATCCCCAGCAAAAAAATGCGGCATGGTGTCCTAACGGGTAAACTCTGCTAAAGACGAGCAGCTGTCAGCATTGATAAAAATGTTGATCGCTGAAAAAATTAACATCTCTTTTAAGTCTGCAGTGGAAGCTCCTATATTGTTAGACACGCGATGCGGGAAGAAATGCAAGGACCTTGCAACTTTTGCCTTTTCTCCCATTGAGCGATCTCCGAAAATCACCTGAATGATTCGTGTGCTTGCGCCGGTGATCCGGCGCATTCGGAACAGAGAAGTTAAAAAATGTCCAAAACGGAAACGGCCGCCGAACTGATGACCTTCGACGTTAACGTCGAAGAGATCGCAGGTTTGAAGACCCAGTTCGATGTCTTCCGTTTCACCAAGAAGCTCGTCGAATTCTACGGCTTCAAGAATTTTATGGTTCTCAACATTCCGCCGGCCACAGCGCTCGGCCTTTCCGGCAGCGCCATCATCAACAACTGGCCGGCCGAACTCGTATCGCTGTTCGATCGCGAAGGCCTGATTCGCTCCAGTTTTGTTGTGCGCCAGCTGCGTCGCTCCGTGACCCCGTTCGCTTTCGACCTGGAGCGCGATGCCGAGACGCCGGAAATGAGCGCGGTCTTTGGCAGGTTCGGAATCGTTCGGGGTGCCTGCATTCCGGTTCACGATCCGGCGGGAGCCAGGGGCGCGGTCGTGATCGGCGGTTTGGGCGATGAGCCTAACCGGCAGCAGCTGATGGAGCTGACATTTACGGCGATCCATATTTTCGATCGGCTGGCCGAAATCCGCAACATGGACGTACGCGCAACCGATCTTTTGACCGATCGCGAGATCGACTGCCTTACATGGACGGCCGCCGGCAAGACGAGCGCCGAGATTGCCGATATCCTTGGCCTCTCGGAGCATACGGTCAATCATTACCTGAACCGCGCCGCCAAGAAGCTCGATACCGTTAATCGCACCCAAGCCGTGGCCAAGGCTTTGCGCATCGGGCTAATTAAATAGGCTTTCTCTAATCTGCACAATTGATGTGCGGTGACTGTTTGCTGCAGTGCGAAATGCCCTCTAATTCGACGTTTATTCTCGAAACTACTCCGAAAAGGCTCGAAAAATCCCTCTTCCAGACTGGCACGTTTCATGCTTGCTTAGAGATAGGTCCAGAGGGGACTTAAGCAAAGCGTACCAAGAGACGCGAACAAGAAAAAGCCGTTGTCCGGATCGAGCGCCTCAAGGCCGCCATCCGGGCAGCGGCTTTATTCATCTTGCCGGTATGCAGCCGTAACTCCTATATAACGTCATGACTGTGCGCCGGGGCGACAAGCCCGAGATGCACGAGAAGACAAGCAGGAGTTCGACATGCCGGATGTTACGAAGAACCAGGTGCTGGCCGCGCTCGGTAAGGTTCGCAGTCCGGATCTGGAGAGCGATCTCGTGACCCGCGGCATGGTCTCAGATGTCTTCATCTCCGACGGGAAGGTCTATTTTTCGATCACCGTGCCTGCCGACAAGGCGCAGGAACTGGAGCCGTTGCGATTGGCTGCCGAAAAGGCGGTGACTTCTGTAGATGGCGTCAAGGGCGCGCTGGTGACGCTGACGGCGGACCGCAAGGCATCGAGCGCCCCGCAGCAGCCTCCGGCACCGCAGTCTCACGGCCATTCCCATCCTCCGGCTGGCGGCCCGTCCCGCGGTCCGGGCAACGTCAAGGCAGGTGTCCCCGGTGTCGGCGCGATCGTCGCGGTGGCTTCCGGCAAGGGTGGCGTCGGCAAATCCACCACCGCCGTCAACTTCGCCCTCGGCCTGCAAGCGAATGGTCTGCGTGTCGGCATTCTCGATGCGGATATTTATGGCCCCTCTGTGCCGCGGCTCTTAAAAATTTCAGGCCGTCCCGAACAGATCGATGGCCGGCTGATCAAGCCCATGGAAAATTACGGCCTCAAGGCCATGTCGATGGGTTTTCTCGTCGATGAGGAAACCGCGATGATCTGGCGTGGCCCGATGGTCCAGTCGGCGCTTTTGCAGATGTTGCGCGAAGTCGCCTGGGGTGACCTCGATGTTCTCGTCGTCGATATGCCGCCCGGCACCGGCGATGCGCAGCTGACCATGGCCCAGCAGGTGCCGCTCGCTGGCGCGGTGATCGTGTCCACGCCGCAGGACCTGGCGCTGATTGATGCCCGCAAGGCGGTGACGATGTTCCGCAAGGTGGAAATCCCGCTTCTCGGCATTGTCGAGAACATGAGCTATTTCCTCGCGCCCGATACCGGCAAGCGTTACGACATTTTCGGTCATGGCGGCGCGCGTGCAGAGGCCGAGCGGATCGGCGTTCCCTTCCTCGGCGAAGTGCCGCTGACTATGGACATCCGCGAGCGCTCCGATCTCGGCACGCCGATTGTGCATGCCGAACCGGATGGCGAGATCGCCAATATCTACAAGGATATTGCAGCCAAAGTCTGGGCGCAGCTTTCTCAGGGTTCGCGCCGCAAGGCGCCCTCGATCGTTTTCGAATAGGATAAGCGGCACCGCCGCGAAATCGGATTTCCCTCTTCGCATTCCCCTTCCGGCCGGGAAGGCTTGTGGCCGATCGCCGCAAGCCTCTTGCGAACAAGGCCTTGAAGCGCCATTTTCTCTCCATTGTCCGGGGCACCCCGCCTCTTGGTCTTGGTCGTCACCGTCTTTCCAGGCGCCTCGCTTCACAGCAGGCGGCAAGTCGCTGGTCTTTTCCGGGCAAGAAATTGAGAGTGATCAAGGTCCGTCTCATCAAAACCTGGCCTGGACTTCGCCCGCTCCATTCCGCATGCCGTTATCCGTTTCATTGCCCGTCGTCTTTCAGAAAGGCTGACCTAAGTCAGGCACTCTATGGGTCATCCCGCTGAACATCATGCCGCTGAAAAGACGCGTACCCACAGCCTGTTCGCGCTGACGCTCGGCTCGGTCGGCGTCGTTTACGGCGATATCGGCACCAGTCCGCTTTATGCGTTCCGCGAGGCGCTGAAGCCGGTTGCCAATGACGGTGTGACCCATATGGAGATCATCGGCCTGATATCGCTGATGATCTGGACGCTGACGATCATCGTCACCCTGAAATACGTTATCTTCCTCTTGAGGGCTGACAATGACGGTGAAGGCGGAACGCTCTCCCTTCTGGCGCTTCTGACCAAGTCGGCCAACGGTCAGCGCGCCATGCTGATGCTGCTCGGCCTGATCGGTGCGGCACTCTTCCTGGGCGACGCAATGATTACGCCTGCGCTTTCGGTCATGTCGGCCGTCGAGGGGCTGAAACTGGTCACGCCGAAGCTGGACAGTGCCGTTCTACCGATCTCGGTCATCATCCTGATTGCGCTCTTCGCCATCCAGTCGAAGGGCACTGCCATGGTGTCCCGCTTCTTCGGGCCGATCACCGCACTCTGGTTCATCGTTATGGGTGCGATCGGGCTTGTGCATATCGCCGATGACCTGAGCATTCTGCGAGCATTCAATCCCTGGTACGCGATAGAATTCATGCTGCGCGAAGGCTTTGCCGGCATCGTCGTCCTTGGAGCGGTCTTTCTGACGGTAACCGGGGCCGAGGCGCTGTACGCGGATCTCGGTCATTTTGGCCGCAAGCCAATCCAGTTGGCCTGGTTTCTGCTGGTCTTTCCCGCGCTGACGCTGAACTATCTGGGGCAGGGCGCCATGGTCCTGCAGCATCCGGAAGCGATGAGCGATCCCTTCTATCTGATGTTTCCGGAATGGGCGCTGATCCCGGTCATCATACTGGCGACGGCGGCGACGATCATCGCCAGCCAGGCGGTCATTACCGGCGCCTTCTCGCTGGTGCGCCAGGCGATCCATCTCGGTTATCTGCCGCGCATGCAGATCCTCTTCACCTCGGAGACGAATACCGGCCAGATTTTTCTTCCGGGCGTCAACACGCTGCTGCTGGTCGGTGTGATCGCGCTCGTGCTCGGCTTCGAAAGCTCGGAAGCGCTCGCCACCGCTTATGGCATCTCGGTCACCGGCGCCATGGTTGTGACGACGCTGATGGCCTTCGAATTCGTCCGGCTGCGCTGGAACTGGCCTCAGACGGTGGCAATCGCGACGCTGGCCCCGTTGCTGGCCTTCGAACTCGTGTTTCTGGGCGCAAACCTGTTCAAGATACACGATGGCGGTTGGGTGCCGATAATGATGGCATCCATCTTCACCATTATCATGTGGACTTGGAAACGCGGCACCGCGATCCTCTTCGAAAAGACCCGCCGCATCGATGTGCCGCTCGATACCTTCGTGCCGATGGTGGAAAAGAAGTCGGATCATGCACCGGTCTCGGTGCCCGGCATAGCAATCTTTTTGACCAGCGATCCGCAAACGGCGCCTGCTGCCCTCCTGCACAACATCAAGCACAACCACGTCCTGCACGAGAAGAACGTCATCCTGACGATCCGCACGGTCAACAAGCCGCGCGTTTCGATCGACGAGAGATATCGCGTCGAAAAGATTTCCGAGCGCTTCACCGTGATTGAACTGCGCTTCGGCTTCATGCAGTCGCACAATGTTTCCCAGTCGCTCGCCTATCTGCGCAAGACCGGCTTCAAGTTCGACATCATGTCGACCTCGTTTTATCTCGGCCGTCGCAAACTGGTGCCTGATGCGGAATCGGGCATGCCCATGTGGCAGGACCGGCTTTATATCGCCATGGCCAACGCCGCGACCGACCCGTCCGATTATTTCCATCTGCCAGCCAACCGGGTGGTGGAACTTGGGGCGCACGTCATCATCTGAAGCACCGCAATTCTCTGATGCGTGGTCGCTCAGCCATATCGCGGCTGCCTCCAGCGCGTGTCCTCCCCGCAACATTCACGCCTTTGTTAAATGCGCGTGTGCTGAAGGAGCCTGTGGAACAAGGCTTTCCGGCCGCCGCGTTAACCGCTCGTCAAGGTTAATGATTCACTCTTCAAGCAATGTCGCTGCCCTGTAAGCCCCGATGTGCTTCCGGCGGGCTTCTGTTGTTATCTTGTGGAGTTGCCGTTTTGCGTTCGAAAAAAGTTCTGCGTAAGAGGTCCCTGCGGCGTTGGGATAGGTTGGCCTCTCCGGTTCTGTTGGGCTTTGCCGCCTGGCTCGCCTTTCCGGCAGTCCCCTCCCAGGGTGATCTCACCGATCTCTTCGCGGGCCGGAACGGCTCGTCCGAAAGCTGGCGCATGGTCATCACCCAGTCGCCGGCAGGATCGCTCCACACGGCCTCGCTCGCCTTCCCAGGCGGCTCGCAGGTGTTTGGCGGCGATGCCGGCATCGTGCTGCCGGACGGGCGCAAGGTGGCATTGGCCGACAAGGACAAGCCGGGCGAGGACACGCCCGATGAGGACCGAATTAACCGGTCCGAAAAGAGGGGCAGGGTCGTCGCCGTGATGCCGATGCTTCCGCCCAAGGCATTTTCCGCCGGCTCCATCCTGCAGCGCTCAAGTTCGCTGACCAAACCCGTTGAGTACGAAGACGAGATGACTGCCTTCGTTAAGGTCGATAACGGCGAGCAGACCAGTCAGCAGCCGGTCGAGGTCGCTGAATTCTACTTCCGCAAGGACGAAGTGAAGGAAAAGAGCCTGCCGCCGATGATCGCCAGTCTCGTGAACAACGACAGCGCCGACATCCTCGCGACCGCCTATGCCTCTTCCACCCCGGATTTCTCCCGCCAGTCACCCTTCGATGCCATCCTGAAGAAACCGGACGCCGGGCGGTTCATCCCGCCGATCGGCCCGGAGGATCATGCCTGGGCGGCGAACCCGCTGCCTGCCGATTCGTTCTCGTCCAAGCAGCAACAATGCCTGGCTTCCGGCATCTATTTCGAGGCGCGGGGCGAATCGGTGCGCGGCCAGGCTGCCGTTGCCCAGGTCATCCTCAACCGTGTGCGCAATCCGGCCTATCCTGATACGATCTGTGATGTCGTTTATCAGAACGAGGATTGGCGCAACCGCTGCCAGTTTTCCTTCGCCTGCGACAACATCAAGGACCGGATTCGCTCGCAGGATCACTGGAAAGTGGCGCGTGAGGTGGCCATGGCCGTTACTGCCGGCAAGATCTGGATGCCCGAGGTCGGGTCCGCGACACATTACCACGCAACCTATGTTCGGCCGAACTGGGCGAAGACGATGAAAAAGGTCGGTCGCATCGGTCTGCACGTCTTCTATAGAACCTATGGTGGTGGTTGGAGCTGATACAAGCGCGTCAACCCCTGTCGATTCCCGCATCAGTTTTATCCGCTATCGCGTCACTTATGTAATAAGATGATGAATTCATTGGCTTTAAATCCCTTGGGGCAAGCTTGTTCAGCGCCTTGACTAGCAAGGCGGCGAAAACTATGTTGCGCGCACTTGAAAGAGGGCCGGAAGGCGCGAATTCCCTCGCTAACCGTCGTGCGGCTTTGCCGGACGGATGAGCCGGTGATGGAGGATGCGATGGAAGACCCTGATGATGGTCTGGATGAGCGCCGAAAGCGCCTTTCTGCAGCCTTGGCTGACAGAAGGGCCGAAAGCGCGGCAGAGGATCGGAAGAACGGACAGTCGGAAGCCAGCCGCAAGGGCATGGCGCTTGGATTGAAGATTTCCTCCGAATTCATTTCTGCCATCGCCGTTGGCGGCATCATAGGCTATCTGATTGATTGGGCCATCGGCTCAAAACCCTGGGGGATGATACTTTTTGTCCTCCTCGGTTTTTGTGCCGGTGTGTTAAGCGTGCTTCGCGCCGTAGGCATGGTGGCTCAGCCGCCGCACCTTGATGGTCGTGGCAATCAGGATAAAAAGTGAGACGAGTGCGCTCGTCTTGTTAAAACAGGCCGCATGTGCGGTGAGCGAAAGAGGGTAGACGGTGGCAAACGATCCGATCCATCAGTTCCAGATCAGCAAGATCGTTCCGATCGAGATCGGTGGCGTCGACTTCTCCTTCACCAATGCTTCCTTGTTCATGGTCGCAACGGTCGCAATCGCAGCCGGTTTTCTCTACTTCTCCACTTCGCAGCGCTCGCTGATCCCGGGCCGCGCGCAGTCGGTTGCTGAAATGTCCTATGAATTCGTCGCGAATATGTTGCGCGAAGGGGCGGGCAGTCACGGCATGAAATTCTTCCCGTTGGTCTTCTCGCTGTTCATGTTCATCCTGACGGCGAACCTGATCGGCATGTTCCCTTATTTCTTCACGGTCACCAGCCAGATCATCGTCACATTCGCGTTGTCGATCCTGGTTGTTGGTCTCGTCGTGGTCTACGGTTTTGCCAAGCACGGCCTTCGCTTCCTGAAGCTTTTCGTGCCTTCCGGCGTCCCGGGCGTTCTGATGCCGCTCGTTGTTGCGATCGAAGTCATTTCCTTCATCGCCCGTCCGATCAGCCTCTCGGTTCGTCTTTTCGCCAACATGCTGGCCGGCCACATCACGCTCAAGGTTTTCGCAGGCTTCGTGACCTCGCTCGGCGCACTTGGTGCGCTCGGCATCGGCACGGCCATCCTGCCCCTCATCATGACCGTCGCTCTGACCGGTCTGGAATTTCTCGTTGCATTCCTTCAGGCCTACGTCTTCGCAGTTCTGACATGCATGTACCTGAACGATGCCCTGCATCCGGACGGTCACTGAGAAATAAAGTCATTGGTGCTTGCAGCACCAATCCGAAGCCGCAACAAACCATTCGAAGGAGTTCAATATGGACGCGGAAGCAGCAAAGTACATCGGCGCAGGTATCGCTTGCCTCGGCATGGGTGGCGCAGGCATCGGCCTCGGCACGATTTTCGGCAACTACCTGTCGGGCGCTCTGCGCAACCCGTCGGCTGCTGATGGCCAGTTTGGCCGCCTGATCTTCGGCTTCGCCGTTACGGAAGCTCTGGGCATCTTCTCGCTGCTCGTAGCTCTCCTTCTCCTGTTCGCTGTCTAAGACTTACAGTCTAGCGGCATAGGATAGGATCACGGCCGGCCGGAAACGGTGAGCCGTGATCCACTTTATATGGAATTCACCTGGAGGTGATGATGTTCGTGACCTCGGCATACGCGCAGACCGCGCCGGCCGCATCTGAAACGCCCGCTGCGCCCGCAGGCGAGGTTCATACCGAAACCGGCGTCGCTCACGGCGGAGAGCACGAGTCTGCGGGATTCCCGCCATTCGACTCGTCGCATTTCGCATCGCAGCTGCTCTGGCTCGCCATCACCTTTGGCCTCTTCTATTTCGTTATTCAGAAGGTCATCATGCCGCGCGTTGGCGGCATCATCGAAGATCGTAAGGGCCGTATCGCCGGCGATCTCGAGGAAGCAAGCCGCCTGAAGGCGGAAGCCGACGCTGCCGTCGAGACTTACGAAAAGGAACTGGCAGCCGCCCGTTCCAAGGCAAACGGCATTGCCGAAGCTGCCCGCAACGACGCCAAGGCCAAGGCTGCTGCCGATCGCGCCGCGATCGAAGCCGAGCTGTCAGCCAAGCTCGCTGCAGCCGAAACCCGCATCGGCGAGATCAAGTCCAAGGCTTTTGCCGAAGTGGGCACGATTGCCGAAGAAACCGCGACCGCAATCGTCGATCAGCTGATCGGCGGCAAGGCCACCGGCGACGACATCAAGGCTGCTGTCGCAGCTGCCAAGACGGGAGCCTGATCCATGGACGCAACATTTTGGGCCCTTGTTGGTCTCATCCTCTTCATCGGCCTGATGATCTACATCAAGGTGCCGGGCATGGTCGGCCGTTCGCTCGACAAGCGCGCCGATAACATCCGTGGCGAACTTGACGAGGCCAAGCGCCTGCGTGAGGAAGCCCAGGCACTGCTCGCCGAATACCAGAAGAAGCGCAAGGAGGCCGAAGCCGAAGCTGCAGCCCTGGTGGCAGCCGCCGAACGCGAAGCAGCACTCCTCACCGAGGAAGCGCGCCAGAAGACCGAAGAATTCGTCGCTCGCCGCAACGCACTGTCGGAACAGAAGATCAAGCAGGCCGAAGCCGACGCCATCAGCGCCGTCCGCTCTGCCGCGATCGACATCGCTGTCGCCGCTGCCGGAAAGGTGATTGCTTCGAAGACCGACAAGACCACCCAGACCGCGCTCTTCAAGGACGCCGTCGCCAAGGTCCAGTCGCGCCTGAACTGATTTAGATCAGAGACGAGATTCCAAAAAGCCGGGTGGAAACGCCCGGCTTTTTTGATGTCATGTTGCTTCTGAACGGGCCTGCATCTGCTGCTGAGTGCAGGCGGCGGACGATGGGTGAGGGAGCTGCCATATCAGCAGCCGACCCGAAGGAGCATTGACCGGCGGGCATGCTGGTCATTCCTTGTGGAGGAGAAGAGATTCAATCCTCTTTGATGCTCAGTAAACTTAATTCTTGGAAGTTCAATTTCGTAACGGTCAATCCGGATCGGACTGCCGTTTTCCTTGTTTCCGCTGATGGCATGGATCGGCGTTAGGACCAGTGCGCTGCATCAGCCCGGCCATGACGGGAAAGAGCGATTAGAGCCTGCGCGCTTCCAGGCGCCGTTTGTCGCGCTCGACGTGCTCAAAACCCTTTTCCGTCAGGCGGAACTGCCGTTTCTGGAATTCCCCACGAATAAGGATGAAACCTTGTTCCTCGGCTTCGCCCAAAGTCTTCAGGCTCGTACCTTTGGGGGGAGACTGCCAATCCAGGCCAACGGCGCTGTGCAGCAATACCATTATCTTGATAATCTTGTTTCTCCATTGCTGATGCTCAAGCGAGCACTCATAGCTTCGCGCCTACGCTCCCGCAATGATCACCAATGAACGGATCGTCGCCATGATAGCCGGTGTAAGCATCTCTTTTCGGTAGACGCAGTGGTTGTGCGGCCTTTGCGATTGCTCCCAAGGTTTATCCTTGAGCCGCATCATCCTTCTTCAGCGGCCGAAAGCTCATCCGGTGCAGCGGGCAGGGGCCGTCGGATATGATGGCATCCCGATGCTGTTTTGTCCCGTATCCGGCATGTTTGGCAAATCCATACGCCGGATAGACGAGGCCTGCGCGTTCCATCATCCGGTCCCGCGTCACCTTGGCGATGATCGAGGCGGCGGCGATGGAAACTGAGCGGCTGTCGCCCTTGATGACGGCCTTGCCGGAGCAGGAAAGCCCCTTTGGCACATCACGGCCATCGACCAGCACATGTGCAGGCGCGACGGGCAGGCCGGCTACCGCGCGACGCATGGCGTCGAGGCTGGCGCGCAAAATGTTCATCCCGTCGATCAGTTTTGGTCCGGATGAGGCGATTGAGACATGAGCGGTCGCCATAATAGCCTTAAACAGAGCTTCGCGCTGCTTAAGGCTGAGTTTCTTGGAATCGTCGAGGCCGACGGGAATGTTGTCGGGATCGAGGATCACCGCGGCAGCCACTACCGGGCCGGCGAGGGGGCCGCGTCCGGCCTCGTCGGTTCCGGCAACCGGCCAGTGTCCGGCGTCGCGGGCGACAAGTTCCAGGCTGAAATCACAACAGATCGACGCATCATCGAAAAGCGTCGGAGAATCGGGCGACGTACGAACCAACATGGCGGCAGGCTCGCACGCCGTCCCGATCTCCTGCAAGCCCCGAAAGCGAGTGCGGCTTCGCTTTCCACCGCGCGAATGGCAGTGGGCTCGGGGCAATGTTCTCGGCGGGCAAGGGGGCGGGGACCTGACCGAGAACGAAGTTGAATGCGCCGTGAGTGGTGGCGCACGAAATATGATGCGAAGGACCGAGGTGAAATCTGGCAAAGAATGCGCGGGCATTCCTGGACGATTCCCTTTCTGTGTGTCCTTATCGCGGCAATGTTTCCTTTCTACAGAAGCGACAGCTGGATGCCGCCGCCATTCGGGCGGATGAACAGGTCGTCGCGCAGATGCATGCCGCGTCGGGTAAGTCCCAGTCTCTTTGTCGCCATTTCGAAACGGCGGCCGATCTGCCAGGCATAGGGACCGGCGCCCTTCATCCGCTTGCCGAACTCGGCATCGTAATCCTTGCCGCCGCGCATCGAGCGGATCAGCGACATCACATGCCGGTAGCGATCCGGATAGTTGCGCAGCAGCCAGTCGCGGAACAGCGGGCTGACTTCCAGCGGCAGGCGCAAGAGCACGTAGCTCGCTTCCGTTGCCCCTGCCGCATGACCGGCATCGAGAATGCGCTCGATCTCGTGATCGTTCAGCGCCGGAATGATCGGGGAAGCCATGATCGCCGACGGTATGCCGGCATCCGTCAGCGCCTTGATCGCTTCCAGCCGCTTGGCCGGTGTCGAGGCGCGCGGTTCCATCGTCCGCGCCAGCTTGCGGTCAAGCGTCGTCACCGAGATCCCGACCTTGGCGAGGCCCTTCGAGGCCATGTCGGACAGAATATCGATATCGCGCATGATGAGCGCCGACTTCGTTACGATCACCACCGGATGATTGGCCTTCTGCAGCACTTCGAGGATCTGGCGCATGATCCGCCATTCCCGCTCGATCGGTTGATAGGGATCGGTATTCGTGCCGATCGCGATCGCCCTGACCTTGTAATCCGGCTTGCTGAGTTCACGCTCAAGCAGCCGCGGCACGTCCGGCTTGGCAAACAGTTTCGCCTCGAAATCGAGGCCTGGCGAAAGGCCCATGAAACTGTGGGTCGGCCGGGCGAAGCAGTAGATGCAGCCATGTTCGCAACCGCGATAGGGATTGATCGAACGGTCGAAGCCGATATCGGGACTGTCATTACGGGTAATTGCCGTTTTCGGCTTTTCCACCTGTACTTCGGTGCGGAACGGTTCAAGTTCCTCCAGAGTCTGCCAGCCATCGTCAAAAGTCTCGCGCCGCTCCTCCTCGAAGCGTCCGCTCGGATTGAGACCAGCACCTCTGCCGCGGCGCCGATCAATCTCGATCCGCAGCCCGGACGATTGGACAAGTGCATCGGCAATGTCAGCCGTATGGGCGGGCGCAAACGCACCCTGCCGCAGTTGGGACAGCTCGGTCATTGAAGGCTCCTGACGGGATCATTTCCCGTTCTCGATGATTAAATTCCTACCCCTGAAATGAGAACAATGCAAGAACAAACTTTGTTCCTTGCTGGCTTTCCCCGTTTCTATGGGGTAAAGGTCAGATATGCTGACTGTTTTGATGGAATGCAGGGACCAGGAAGCCGAGCTTGCGCAGACGCTTTCGATCCTCGTCACGGCTGCCGTTGAGGGACTTGTAAGCGACGTGATCGTGCTCGATCACGCGTCACGCGATGGCTCGTCCCGCGTTGCGGATGCCGCTGGCTGCCGGTTTCACAGCCACTGGGATATCAAGGATGTTCTGCGCAGCGCGCGTGGCGAGTGGCTGCTGTTCATCGAGGCCGGTGCCCGCCCGCAAAGCGGCTGGATCGAGGAAGTGGTCGAGCATCTGGCGATCCACAAGCAGCCGGCGCGGTTTTCGCCGTCGCGCAATTATCGCCGTCCGTTCTTCCAGCGTATCGGTCGCAGTGTGCCGCCGCTGGAATATGGGCTGATCCTGCCGAAGAAGAGCGCCATCGCCGCTGCCAAGTCCGGCATGAGCCTCGAGATGCTGGCAAAGGGGCAAAAGGCGACGAAGCTGATGAGCCAACTCATTCCGGCCTGGGTCGTCCGGACACGCTGACTTCAGCTTAGCTTTTCGCCCGCTTGAGATGCTCGTCCAGCCGCGGCAGGATCTCGACGAAATTGCAGGGCATGTGGCGATAGTCGAGCTGCGCCTTCAGTATCCCGTCCCAGGCATCCTTGCAGGCGCCGGGCGAGCCGGGAATGACGAAGATATAGGTGGCGTTGATCACGCCGCCTGTTGCGCGAGACTGGATCGTCGATGTGCCGATCTTGTCGTAGGAAATCCGGTGAAAGACTTCCGAAAAGCCGTCCATCCGTTTTTCGAACAGCGGCTCCAGCGCTTCCGGTGTTACATCACGGCCGGTAAAGCCGGTACCCCCGGTGGTGATGACGACATCGATCTCGGGATCGAGCGTCCATGCCGTCACCTGTCCGGCGATTTTTTCCCGGTCGTCGGTAACGATGGCACGAGCTTTCAGCAGATGCCCCGCCGCCTCGATGCGGTCGGCGAGCGTCTGGCCGGATTTATCATTCTCCATCGTCCGCGTGTCGGAGACGGTCAGCACGGCAATACCGAGCGGTATGAGGGAGCGGCTTTCGTCTATTCCGATCATTTTTCTGCTCCGATCGTCTGTGCGGCGGCGAAATACCAGTCGGGCCGCTTGCGCTGAAGATTGGCCGCCGCCTGCGATGCTTCGGCGGATGTTTCAAACAGTCCGAAACATGTGGCCCCGGAGCCGGACATGCGCGTCAGCCATGCGCCTTCGGCGGCAATCATGCCGGAAAGCTCCGCGATCTCTGCCACCAGCGAGCGGGCCGGTGGCTCGAGATCGTTGCGCAGAGCGCCGAGATCGGCGTGCCAGTCTCCGGTAAGGGCGGGAATCGTGGGATTGTTCTTGTTCGTCAACCGCCGAAAGATGTCCGGCGTCGATACGCCGCGAAGCGGATTGCCGAGCACAATCGCGAAGCACGGCATTGTATCGAGGATGGTGATGTCCTCGCCGATGCCTTTTGCGGCAAGCGGCTGGCTTTTCAGGCACATCGGCACGTCTGCGCCAAGCGAGAGGCCAAGAGAGGAAAGTTCTGTCTCGTTAAGTCCATCATCCCACAGGCGCGAAAGACCTCGCAATGTCGCTGCTGCATCGGCCGAGCCGCCACCGATGCCCGAGGCGATCGGCAGGTTCTTTTGCAGATGGATGGCAACCGAGGGCGCCGCCATGCCTTTGGCGGCAAGAACAGCGCGCAGCATGTCACGCGCCTTCAGCACGAGGTTCTGCTGGTTCGAATCCGGATCGGGAGACAGGCCTTCACCGAACCGACCGGAAATCGAAAATACGTCCTTGTCGGAAAGCGCAAAACCCAGCCGATCTCCGGCAGGAGGAGCCGCATCGTCACGGCCCGAAGCCGCGGCGGCCGTAAAGGTCACGATACTGTCGAGAAGGTGATAACCGTCGGTGCGCTGGCCGATGGCATGCAGCGCCAGATTGATTTTCGCCGGTGCAAATTCGGTAAGCGCAAATTCGCCAAGGGCGAAGTCGAAAAGGCCCGCGTCTGTGGCGGGCCTGGTCGTGTCTGGAGACGTGTCGTGCATCACGACTTCTTGTCGGGCGCCGCCGGTGCAGGCGCGGGCTGAGCAGGCGTTTCCGTCTGGTTGCGCACGGTGTTGGTTGCATTCGGATCGAGCGGCGGCAGGCCGTTTTCGATCTTCTGCTTCACCTGTTCGCGGTTGACGTCTTCGCCTTCGGAAACAAGCGTCCGGTTCCACTGATAGACGGCTTCGAGCTTGCGTCCGACCCGCCAGTAGGCATCACCGAGATGGTCGTTGATCGTGGCGTCGCCGGCGCGCAGCTGGATCGCCTTTTCCAGCTCCGTCACTGCTTCGTCGAAACGACCCATCCGGTAATAGGCCCAACCGAGCGAATCGACGATGTATCCGTCATCGGGGCGCGCATCGACGGCAGCCTGAATCATCTTCAGGCCTTCGTCCAGGTTGAGGTTCATGTCGACCAGGGAATAGCCGAGATAGTTCAGAACCTGGGCCTGTTGCGGGTTCAGTTCCAGCGCCTTGCGGAAATTCGGTTCGGCCTTGGGCCAGTCCTTCAGGCGCTCATAGGCAATACCGCGCTGGAAGAAAACCGACCAGTCACCCGGCCGCGGCACGGAGCCTATGACCTCGATCGCCTTGTCGTAATTCGCAGCCATCTCCTTGTAGTCCTTCGCTTCGGAAAGGACGCTGCCATAGGCGATGTAGCTGCGGATGTCGGCCGGATCCGACGTGATCAACTCCTTCAGATGTTGCTTGGCTTCATCCAGTTTGCCGGTATCCGACAGTGTGATGCCGAGCTGAAGTTCGGAAATCCGCCGCATCGGCGAATCCTCCGGAACCTGTTCGTAGAAGGCGATGGCGCGTTGCGGCTGTTCCAGCTTTTCGGCAATGCCGCCGAGCATGATCAGCGTGTCGGCGCTTTTGTCGTCGAGCGCGTGGGAGATCTGCAGGTAGAGCGCCACCATGTCCTCGGCGCCTTGGCGGTTCAGCGCGCCGCCGATGGAAAACAGCACGCCCGCGGCACCTTCCGCAGCGGTGGTGATCTGCTGCGTCGGCTTCTCGCCCTTTTCGATGCTCTGGCGCAGCGCCTTGAGCGGCGCGTAGTTGGAGATCATGCCGTCGCCGACGGAGATCGCATCGAGCGCCTTCTGTTTGTTGCCGGTCGAGGCTTCCAGACGTGCCAGCGCCATGACGGCGCGCATGAACGTATCCGGCGCGGTCGCCACCGCGTCATTGTTGGTCACCGCCTTGTTGAGATATTGGCGGGCAGTCTGGATGTCACCGGTAACGATCGCCATCGCGCCGAGATGATAATCGGTGAAGACCTTGAACCAGGCCGGTCCCTTCAGCCCGTTGATCGTCGAGATCGCCTTCTTGCCCTTGCCGGCGCCGATATCGGCCCAGCCGGACAACAGAAGATGCGTCAACCGGTCGAGGTCGTTCGGTCCCTCATAGGCAAGGATTTTCTTTGCGCTATCGAATTTGCCGCTGCGCAGCGCTTCCAGCCCGCGTACGATCTTGGTCACGCGCTCGACGGCGGTATCGCCCTTCAGTGCCTCGGCTTCCTTCAATCCGTCGGCAAAATCGCCGTTCAAGAGAAGCGAGATCATCAGCCGTTCGCGGATTTCCAGGTTGGCCGGTTCGAAATCGAGCGCCTTGCGATAGAGCGCGATCGCGGTCGGATAGTCGTGATCGACATCGGCTGTGCGGGCGGCCAGAAAGGCACCGGCGAAGGATTTCGCGTCGCGAGCTTCGAACGTCACGGCCTTCTCTTCGGCAGGCTTGGCCTCCGGCGTGGCAGCGCCCGCCACGGAGCCGAAAGCCAGACATGCCGCAAGCGCGACGCTGGAAAGCAGGAGATGACGGGGTGTCTGCCGCATTGACGGGCCTTTCATGAAAGCTGGCGTGTCGGCGAAGCGTCGCCGCAGGAGTGCGCCGAATGATTCATAACAGAATGGCTTTTTTGAAGCAGGTCCGCAAGGAAATCTCCGTTATCCACGCCCGCCTGTCCAAACTGTGAACAGTGCGGAAAAGCCTGACAAATCGCTATATCGGGTCACGGAGTCGAGAGTGTGTGGCGAGGCTGATGGATGATCTTCAGCCGCGCAAGATCCTTTTCCCGGCCTGAAAGCCGAAAGATCGAAGCGACCTTGTCGAGACTGGCGACCGGGACCGTGGCGAAGCCTAATCGTCTCTCTACCGGCTCCCCGATATCGATCGCCTGCCATGCGTCATCCGTGAAGATCTCGAAATCGCTCATGATTTCGATCTCAAGCGGACACGGACGTGGATGCAGCAGGATTTTGGAGCGGAAGCGACCGCTGCCGCCATCCGCTTCATTGCGAAGATTTACTGCAGCACAAATCCTGTCGCAGTCGGTCGCCGATGCCAGGATGTCGATGTCGGAAAACGGTATGTCCCTGTAGCCGTGCAGGTAGAGCGCCGCGCCGCCGAAAATGCACCAGCGATCACGACAACTCGACATCAGTCCAGCAAGCCGGAGCAGGGTTTCTTCCAGAAGAGCCTCCGAAAAAACCATGATCCGGTATCCGCTTTATGGCTGAGCTCAATTCACCCGCTGGATGGTAAAGTCGATGACTTCCATCATCGCGTCCTTCAGCGGCCCGGCCGGCAGAGGTGCCAGCGCATCGCGGGCGATCTTGCCGTAATGCAGGGCTCTGGCGATCGTATCCTTCAGCGCATCGTGTCTGGTGATCAGGCCAAGCGCCTTTTCGAGGTTCTCGTCGCTGCTCTCGCCGTTTTCGATCGCGCTCCGCCAGAAAGCCTGTTCTTCCTGCGTGCCGCGGCGGAAGGCGAGGATGACGGGGAGGGTGATCTTGCCCTCGCGAAAATCGTCGCCGACGTTTTTGCCCAGATCGGCAGCATTGCCGCCGTAATCCAGCGCGTCGTCGACCATCTGGAAGGCGTAGCCCAAGTTCATGCCGTAGGAACGCAGTGCCGAACGGCTGGCCTTGTCGGCATTGGCGATGATCGGGCCGACTTCGGCTGCAGCGGCAAAGAGCGCCGCTGTCTTGGCGCGGATGACGGAGAGATAGTCATCCTCTGTCGTTTCCATGTTCTTGGCGACGGACAGCTGCAGCACTTCGCCCTCGGCGATCACTGCGGCGGCTGTCGCGAGCACGTCGAGCGCTTCGAGGGATCCGACATCGACCATCATCTTGAACGCCTGGCCGAGCAGGAAGTCGCCGACGAGAACGCTCGCCTGGTTGCCCCAGATCATCCGGGCGGTCGACTTGCCGCGGCGCAGATCGCTTTCGTCGACCACGTCGTCATGCAGAAGCGTCGCCGTGTGCATGAACTCGACGGAGGTTGCGAGCTTCACATGGCCTTCGCCCTGGTAGCCGAACATCGTGGCGGATGCGAGCGTCAGCATGGGGCGGAGCCGTTTGCCGCCCGAAGAGATCAGGTGGTTGGCCACTTCCGGGATCATCTGCACATCCGATCCGGCCTTGGAAAGGATCAGCTGATTGACGCGCTCCATGTCCGCCTTGGTCAGGTCGACCAGCGGCTTTACGGATGCAGATTTGTTTTTGCCTTCTTCAAGCGGTATTACGACGCCCAAGTTCAGGCCTCCCTAGAAAAACTTACCCAACGACAATAGAAACTGGTCCATAGGGCGGCAAGGGCAAAACATAAAGCGATTTTCACGAAAGGGTGCCCGATGATTGAGCTTATCCGCACGAATGATGTCGTCACGCTGTCACTTGCGGAAAGCCTGATGAAGGATGCCGGCATACATTGTCTGGTCGCCGATCAGTCGATGAGCGTGCTGGAAGGGTCGCTCGGCCTCCTCCAGCGGCGTCTTCTGGTGGAGGAGGGACGGTCAGACGAGGCCCGCGACATCCTGCGCGACGCTGGCCTGGAGGCCGAACTGCGGCCATGAACGCACCCGATCTGACAAAGCCTGATCTACGGGAAACAACCTTCACCATCGACGCCTTTCATCGGGGGCGTTTTCACGTCGTACAGCCGAGAAATGAAGGGCATCGCTCGGGCATAGACGCCATGCTGCTCGCCTCGCTCGTGGCGAGTGACGGGCCTTTGAGCGTGGCCGATCTTGGTTCCGGCGCAGGGGCGGCCGGCCTCGCGGTCGCTTCGCGGCTTGCAGGTGCCCACGTTCTGCTGATCGAGAAATTTCCGGTCATGGCGGATTATGCTCGAAAGAGCATCGAACTGCCCGAAAACGCCTTTCTGGCAAACCGCGTGAAAGTGGTCGAGGCGGACGTGACGCTGACGGGCAAGGCCCGGCTCGCGGCAGGCCTTGACGACGAAGTTCACGATCACGTCATCATGAACCCGCCCTTCAATCATGCCGGTGATCGAAAGACGCCCGACAACCTGAAGGCTGAGGCGCATGCGATGACGCATGGCCTGTTCGAGACGTGGCTGAGGACGGCCGGTGCGATCATGAAGCCCGGCGGGCAGCTGTCGCTGATCGCAAGGCCGGAATCGATTGCCGATATTCTGGCAGCCTGCGGCAAGCGTTTCGGCGGCGTGGAGATCACGCCCGTCTATCCGCGCCCGGGCGAGGAGGCGACCCGTATCCTCGTAACGGCCATCAAGGGATCGCGGGCGCGGCTGCTTTTCCGGTCGCCGCTCGTCGTGCATGGTGCTGACGGCCATTCCTTTTTGCCCGATGTCGATGATCTCAATAACGGCCGCTCCGCCTATCGCCGCCGCGGCAAAACTGCGGATCGGTCCAAATTCGAGTGAGAACCATTGCGTTTGCAGGGATATTACATACATCAACTCCCGGCTGAATAATGATGATGGGAGAAAAAATGGGTCTGCTTGCTCGCTTTGTGCCGAAACGTTTCCGCAAGAAGGGAATAGCGATCCCCGTCGTGCGGTTGCATGGGGCGATCATGACGGGAGGCAGCCAGTTCAAGCCGACGCTCAGCCTTGCGACCGCCGCCCCGATGCTGGAAAAGGCCTTCGCCAACAAGGAAGCGCCGGTTGTCGCCATCTCGCTCAACTCTCCTGGCGGCTCGCCTGTCCAGTCGCGGCTGATCTTCCAGCGCATTCGTGCTCTTGCAGAAGAGAAGCAGAAGAAGGTGCTGATCTTCGTCGAGGATGTTGCGGCCTCCGGCGGTTATATGATCGCGCTTGCGGGTGACGAGATCTTCGCCGATCCGACTTCGATCGTGGGTTCGATCGGCGTCGTTTCCGGCGGTTTCGGCTTCCCGGAACTCCTGCGCAAGATCGGGGTCGAGCGCCGTGTTTACACCGCCGGCGAAAACAAGGTGATCCTTGATCCGTTCCAGCCCGAAAAGGGCAGTGATATCGAATACCTGAAGACGCTGCAGGTCGAGATCCACAAGGTCTTCATCGACATGGTGAAGATGCGCCGTGGCGAACGGCTGGCCGATGACGGCGAGATCTTTTCCGGCCTGTTCTGGACAGGCGGCAGAGGGCTGGAGCTTGGCCTCATCGACGGTCTGGGCGACATGCGCGAAGTGCTGAAACGCCGCTTCGGCAAGGATGTCCGCCTCGAATTGATCGGCAGCGCCCGCACACTGTTCGGCAAGCGCTTACCCGGCGTGGATATGACGACTCCATCCTTTGGTGAAATCGCCGCGCAGGCGGGGGCAGGACTTGCCGCCAGTATCGAAGAAAGGGCATTGTGGAGCCGATACGGGCTCTGATGCCTGATACGTCTCGCCCTTTGGAGCGAGACGCTTTTATGAGGACTTCGAGGGGAAATGGCCCAGCTTATATTCATGGCCGTGCTGATTGTCGGCGGGTGGATGCTCTACAAGCGTTTTATCAAGGACGCGGAAAGGCTGACGGCCCGCCGCAAGCAGCAGGAAAAGGAACAGCAGACCGGTGCCGTCGGCACGCTGGAGAAGGATCCGGTGACGGGGGAGTACCGGGTGAAGAAGGAAGAGGAATAGCCGAGAAGTCTGCCATTTGCTGGTAAGATGCATGAACCTCGGACTGGCGATGAGCATGCGCGTGACCAAGTGGAATGACGCTCTGGCGGTGCAGATACCTGACGATGTTGCAAATCGCTTGGCCTCAAGGAGGGCGATGAGGTCGAGCTCTTGGTGATCTCCGACGAAGTCCGGCAGTCGAATTCCTTGGAGGAACGCGAAAAAACTGCTCGCGTACATCCATTCCCAGCGCTGGAAGCTGCCTGAGGGTTGGAAGTTTGATCGTGATGAGGCCAATGAACGGTGAGTGTCGCCCCGTTTCTTGACACGAAGGTTTTTGTCTACGCATTCACGGATGACGAGCACTGAAAAAGCTCAGGCACTCCTCTCGCTGTCTTGTAACAAGTGTGCAGGCTTTCAATGAATTTGCGCATGTCATGCGGCGTAAATCCCAACGGGATTGGGCAGAGGTTCGGACGGCTTTTTCCGTGATCCATCGGATGTCGGAACGTGTATCGCTGTTGATCTGGTCTTGAATGAACGGGCATTTGATTTGATAGAAAAGTACAATCTAGGATTCTTTGACGCCTTGATGATCGCTGCTGCTCTCGAAGCCCAAAGTCCGGTTTTCTTTCCGAAGACATGCACCAGGGCCTCGTGATCGACGGTCATAAATCCGTTCCGGTGAATCCGTTCGGCTATAAATCCTTGACCCGTTGTCGCCCGCGTGGCACTCGTCCGCATCCTCAATCAAACGATGCCGATTATCCCGATGACCGATCTGCCAGAACACATGGACCCCAAGCGCTCTTTCCAGGCGCTCATCCTGACGCTCCATAACTACTGGGCGGATAAGGGCTGTGCCGTGCTGCAGCCTTACGACATGGAAGTCGGTGCCGGCACTTTCCATCCGGCCACGACGCTGCGCGCGCTCGGCCCCAGACCGTGGAAGGCCGCTTACGTGCAGCCTTCGCGTCGCCCCTCCGATGGTCGATATGGCGAAAACCCCAATCGTCTGCAGCATTACTACCAGTATCAGGTCATCCTGAAGCCGAACCCGTCCAACCTGCAGGAACTCTATCTCGGCTCGCTGAAGGCGATCGGCCTCGATCCGCTTCTGCATGACGTGCGCTTTGTCGAGGACGACTGGGAAAGCCCGACGCTCGGCGCCTGGGGTCTCGGCTGGGAGTGCTGGTGCGACGGAATGGAAGTGTCGCAGTTCACCTACTTCCAGGCTGTCTGCGGCATCGACTGCTCGCCGGTTGCCGGCGAACTGACCTATGGTCTCGAGCGGCTGGCCATGTATGTCCAGGGTGTCGACAATGTCTACGATCTGAACTTCAACGGCCGCGAAGGCGAAGAGAAGATTTCTTACGGTGATGTCTTCCTGCAGGCCGAGCAGGAATATTCCCGCCATAACTTCGAATTCGCCAATACCGAGATGCTGCATCGCCACTTCATCGATGCCGAAAAAGAATGCCAGGCGCTGCTCGCTGCCGGTGCGCCCGGCGACAATGCCAACCAGATGCTGCACAAATGCGTCTTCCCGGCCTATGACCAGTGCATCAAGGCATCCCACGTCTTCAACCTACTGGATGCCCGCGGGGTGATTTCCGTCACCGAACGCCAGAGCTACATTCTGCGCGTTCGCGCGCTCGCCAAGGCCTGCGGCGAAGCCTTCCTGCTGACAGACGCTGGCGGCGCGAATTTCGGTGAAAAGGCAGCTTGAACCTGCCTGAGTTCATTTTCCGGTGACAATCCGGGTCCGGCGACCTAGTCTTCCCGCGGCTTAAACACCTCGGGGAGTTTATCATGTATGTCGCACTCGGCTTGATCGCGCTGGTCGCTCTCTATGTGATTGTCATCTATAACGGCCTCGTGCGGGCACGGCAGATGGCGGAAGAGGCGTGGTCGGGTATCGACGTGCAGCTGAAGCGCCGGGCCGACCTGATCCCCAACCTCATCGAGACGGTGAAGGGCTATGCCGCTCACGAAAAAGGCACGCTCGAGGAGGTTGTGAAACTGCGCAACCAGGCACAGGCCGTGCCTGCCGGCGATGTCGCGGGCCGTGCCCAGGCGGAAGGCATGCTCTCCCAGGCCCTTGGCAAGCTCTTCGCCCTGGCCGAAGCCTATCCTGACCTGAAGGCCAACCAGAATTTTGCCGAGTTGCAGGCTTCGCTGGAGACGATCGAAAGCGAGATCCAGATGGCGCGCCGTTATTACAACGGCTCGGCGCGCGACCTGAATATCAAGGTCGAGAGCTTTCCCGCCAATCTCGTTGCCGGCCCCTTCGGCTTTTCCAAGCGCGAATATTTCGAGATCGAGAATGAGGCCGATCGCGCCGTGCCCAGCGTGAAATTCTAACGCGGGAGATCACTGATGTTTCGGCGCCTTCTCGTCGCCTTTGCCCTGCTTCTGGCCGGATACCTGCCGGCAGCGGCGGAAGAATATATCCGCAACTACAACTCCGATATCATGATCGCGGCCGATGGCGCGCTGACGGTGACCGAGACGATCACGGTCAATGCCGAGGGCAACCGTATCCGCCGCGGTATCTTTCGCGATTTCCCGCTGACCATGGAGGATGCGCAGGGCCGCACGATCAGGGTCGGCTTCGAACTGATTTCCGTTACACGCGACGGGCAGCCGGAAGCCTTTCACACAGAGACCGTCTCGCGCGGTATCCGCATCTATGCCGGTGGCGAAACCACGCTGCTTTCGCCGGGTGAGCATACCTATGCCATCACCTACAGGAGCAACCGGCAGATCCGTTATTTCAACGATCAGGATGAGCTTTACTGGAATGCGACCGGCAATGGCTGGCAGTTCCCCATTGCGCGGGCTTCGGCGCGGGTCACATTGCCGGGCGGCAGGGTCACAAATACCGCTGCCTTTACCGGTGCTTATGGTTCCACCGCCAGAAATGCACGCATGAGCGCTTCCGGCAACCAGGCGGATTTCACCACAACCCGCCCGCTGGGGAGCGAGGAAGGCCTCACCATCGTCGTTGGTTTCCCAAAGGGCATCGTCGCCGCACCTTCGGCAGACCAGCAGAGCGCCTGGTGGTGGCGCGACAACCGCAATCTTCTGCTGGCGCTCGGCGGTTTAGCTGTGGTCGCGCTGTATTACCTCATGGTCTGGCGCCGAGTAGGGCGCGATCCTCAGGGTGGCGTTATCGTGCCGCGCTGGGATACGCCCGCCGGCATCTCGCCGGCTCTGGTCAACTATATCGACAACAAGGGGTTTTCCGGTGCCGGCTGGACGGCATTTGCCGCCAGTCTGCTCGATCTTGCAGTAAAGGGTTATCTGACGCTGGAAGACCTCAAGTCACGGGTCGTCGTCAGGATCAGCAACGGGAAACCGCTGAAGGATCTTCCATCCGGGCAGAAAGCCATGTTGTTCCAGATGGGGGCGGCCGGTGAGACTTTCGCAATCGAAAAGTCGAATGGCGAACGGGTGCAGGAAATCGGCAAGGCCTTTCGCCAGGCGATCGAAAAGGAACATCGCGGCAAATATTACAGGCACAATATCATCTATATAGTGCTTGGCGTGTTGCTCAGCCTGCTTGCAGCCGCGACCTTGCTGATCTTCGGCGATATCGATCCGGACGATCTCGGACTGTTGCTGCCGTCCGTTATCTTCGGTGCGTTCTGGTCCTTTCTTGCGGTCAAGGCGGGCAAGTCGCTGCTCAGCAAGAGAACGATCACCGCCCGCATCGGTGCGATCATCTATATTGCGATATTCGGCATGGCGGTCCTTGGCATCGGTGGCACTTTCGTCGTCGGCGCCATTGAAAGCATTGCGGATGGCCAGTGGCCGGTCTTTGCCGGCATCGGCGGCCTCGTCATCATCAATGTCGTGTTCTTTTTCCTTATGGGCGCGCCCACCCCGCTCGGCCGCCAGCTGATGGACGAGATCGAGGGCTTGCGGCTCTATCTGACGGTTGCCGAAAAGGACCGGATGAACATGGCGGGCGCCCCCGCCATGTCGCCGCAGCATTTCGAGAAGCTGCTTCCCTATGCCGTGGCGCTGGGCGTTGAAAAACCATGGAGCCAGGCTTTTGAAACATGGTTGGCAACGGCCGTTGCCGCCGGTGCGGTTGCCTATACCTCGACATGGTATCACGGCGACGGATTCGGCAGTTTTGGCGATCGTATAGGTGGCTTTTCGTCGTCCATGTCGCAGACGATCGCCTCCACCATCCCGACGCCGAAATCCTCGTCGTCCTCATCAGGCTTTTCCACGGGCGGTGGTTTCTCCGGTGGCGGGGGAGGCGGCGGAGGCGGTGGTGGCTGGTAAGCCTCCACTTTCCCAATCAGAACTGGTGACTTTTGCGGATGGGCTTGCTAAGCCCGCCACACCATTATTTTCAGCGCAAAGACTTGAGCCCCATGCCCGATCTGCTTCTAGAACTTCGCTCCGAGGAAATCCCTGCCCGCATGCAGCGCAAGGCGGCGGGTGACCTGAAAAAGCTCGTGACCGACGCGCTGGTGGATGCGGGCCTGACCTACGAGGGCGCGCGGGAATACTGGACACCGCGTCGCCTGACGCTGGATATTCGCGGCCTGACCGCCCGTTCCGCCGATCTGCGCGAAGAGATCAAGGGCCCGTCCACCAAGGCGCCCGAACAGGCGATTGCCGGCTTCCTGCGCAAGGCCGGGTTGGCGGATATCTCCGAAGCCCAGGTGGCCACGGATCCGAAGAAGGGCGATTTCTACGTCGCCATCGTTTCGAAAGCCGGTCGTGCTGCGGAAGAGATCATTGCGGATGTCATGCCAGGCATCATCCGCTCCTTCCCCTGGCCGAAGTCGATGCGCTCCGGTTTTGCCTCCATGCCGAAGGGATCCAGCTATGGCGGCATCGAGGGCAAGGGCTCTGAAAGCCTGCGCTGGGTGCGCCCGCTGCAGTCGATCATCTGCACTTTCGGCTCCGAGCATGACGAAACGAAGGTCATCCCCTTCGGGATCGATGGCATCGTGGCCGGCAATGTGACCTATGGCCACCGTTTCCACGCACCGGATGCGATCACCGTCCGCCGCTTCGACGATTATGTCGCAAGCCTCGAAAAGGCCAAGGTCATGCTCGATGCGGACCGCCGCAAGGACATGATCCTGCACGACGCCCGTGATCTCGCTTTTGCCAGTGGCCTCGATCTGATTGAGGATGAAGGCCTGCTCGAGGAGGTCTCCGGCCTTGTCGAATGGCCGCATGTGCTGATGGGCACGTTCGAGAAGGACTATCTCGAAATCCCTGCCGAAATCATCCGCCTGACGATCAAGACGAACCAGAAGTGTTTCGTCACCCGTCCGCAAGGTGCCGAGGAAGGCCTTTCTAACCACTTCATCCTGATCTCGAATATCGATGCCAAGGATGGCGGCAAGGAAATCATTCATGGCAATGGCAAGGTCGTGCGTGCCCGCCTGTCCGACGCCAAGCATTTCTGGACCCGTGACCAGGGTGACCTGCCGGACTTGGGCACGCTGGTTGACTCGGCGAAAAAATTCGATCTCGACCTGAAGAAGCCGCTCGACCAGCGCATGGCCAAGCTCGACGCGCTGAATGTCACCTTTCATGCCAAGCTCGGCACGCAGGGTGAACGCGTTCGACGCATCCGCGGACTTGCGAAGGAACTGGCCCCGATCGTCGGTGCTGATCCGATCCTGGTTGATCGCGCGGCGGTTCTGGCGAAGGCCGATCTGCGCACCGAAGCCGTTGGCGAATTTCCCGAATTGCAGGGCCTGATGGGTCGCCGTTATGCCGTCCTGCAGGGCGAAAACGAATCCGTCGCGACTGCAATCGAGGATCACTACAAGCCGCAGGGCCCGTCAGACCGCGTGCCGAAGGACAAGGTTGCGATCACCGTGGCGCTCGCCGACAAGCTCGATACGCTCGTCGGATTTTGGGCGATCGACGAAAAGCCGACCGGCTCGAAGGATCCTTACGCGCTGCGTCGCGCGGCACTCGGCGTCGTGCGCATTCTGCTGGAGCGGAATGTGCGGCTGCCGCTTCTCGCGACCACGAAAGATGCCGACCTCCTCTCCTTCTTCCACGATCGCCTCAAAGTTTATCTGCGCGATATGGGCGCCCGTCACGACATCATCGATTCCGTGCTGACGCCGGAAACCGACGATCTTCTGCTCGTCGCCCGCCGGGCCGAGGCGCTGACCTCCTTCATCTCGTCCGATGACGGCCTGAATCTTCTGGCCGGAAGCAAGCGCGCCACCCAGTTGCTTGCCGCTGAAGAAAAGAAGGGTACTGTCGTTGCCGAAGGTGTCGCAGAAGAACTCCTGAAGCTCGATGCCGAAAAGGCGCTTTGGGCGGCGATCCAGGTTGCCTCGAAGGAAGCCGCTGAAGCCGTCGCCAAGGAAGACTTCCGCTTCGCCATGGAAGCCCTGTCTAAGCTGCGCGCTCCGGTCGACAAGTTCTTCGAGGACGTTCTGGTCAACGACGAGGACACTGCCATCCGCGCCAACCGCCTGGCGCTTCTCAAGGCCATCCGCGAAGCGACCGGTACGGTCGCGGATTTCTCCAAGATCAGCGGCTAAGTAGGGCACTCCTTTGCCGTCGAGAAGCCCCGTGAATGCGGGGCTTTTTCATGCCGTGTCCCCCATGCTAGACTGACATCTGGATGTGAGTGGGCCTTCGATGAACAAGCCCGTGCAAGTCACTGTCAGCGATCAGGCCGCAAACTTTGTGTCGCGCGAGTCGCAGGCTTAGAGCTATCTGCTAGGTTGCTGCAGACCATGAAACCAAGCGAGCCTGTGGAAGTCGTCCGCATCCTCCACGAAAAAGTAGATATCCGCAGCCATCTCGACGAACAGCAATGACCGGTTCCAAAATTCTCATCAGCGCTTGCCTTCTCGGCCATGCCGTTCGGTATGACGGCAAGGGCAAGCAGCTTGTCCATCCGGCGATCGATCGTTGGCGGGAGGAGGGGCGGTTGGTGACGATCTGCCCCGAACTTGCCGGTGGCATGAGCGTGCCGCGCCCGCCTGCCGAGATCGAAAACGGCATGAGCGGCGCGGATGTTCTCATTGGCCGCGCCCGTGTTCTGGAAATCACCGGTGGCGATGTAACCGAAGAATTCATTGTCGGCGCCCGCCGTGCTCTTGAGTTTGCACAGGCTCACGGTTGCACGCATGCCCTGCTCATCGACGGCAGCCCGTCCTGCGGCTCCGGATTCATCTATGACGGTTCTTTCGCGGGGCAAAAACAGGCGGGGAACGGTGTGACAGCGGCTTTACTTGAACAGGCAGGGATTGTGGTTCGATCCGATCGCCAGGTGGATGAGCTGGTAGGCCTGCTGGCCGAGATTGAGGCCTGACAAGCGGCAAATGTTTGCCTTAGCCTTGCAACCCTAACCGCTCCCCCGAAAAGAGAAAGCCGCCGGACCGGATTGTCCAGACGGCTTTCGTCCCCGCGTCCCCCGCGTAACTTGTGAGGCAAACCCGCTCTGAAAGGGCGGAGTTGCCGGAGTGAGGATCAGCTTGCCATCCGCATCTGGCTGGCAACGTCGCGCAGATGGTGGGTGCCTGTCGAGCCACTGATCCTGAACCCACGGATAAGGTTGAGCAATTCCTCGGTGTCAGTCGCGAGCGCCTCTGCGGATGCCGTCGTTTCCTCCGCCATTGCTGCATTGTGCTGGGTTGCGGCGTCTAGCTGGTTGAGCGACGAGGAGATCGAACGCAGCGTTGTGTCCTGTTCCGCCGCGGAATCGGCGATCTTGCTGACGATGTCGCTGGCGGCCTTCACCTGGTTCGAAATCCGCTTCAGCGCTTCGCCTGCCTCACCGACGAGGCGAACGCCGTTCTCCACCTGATGGGAGGAGTGGGAGATCTGGTCCTTTATCTCCTTGGCGGCCGCTGCCGAGCGCTGGGCAAGTTCACGCACTTCCTGGGCAACCACGGCAAAACCCTTGCCGCTTTCGCCGGCACGCGCCGCTTCCACACCTGCATTGAGTGCGAGAAGGTTGGTCTGGAAAGCAATCTCGTCGATCACGCCGATGATCTTGGAAATCTCGCCCGAAGACTGCTCGATACCGCTCATTGCCTCGATCGCCTCGGCGACCACGGCATCACTGCGGCTTGCCTCTCCACTGACGGTGACCACGCGCTGCGCCGCTTCACGAGCGCCGTCCGCAGTCTGCTTGACGGCGACCGTCAGTTCGTCGAGGGCGGCAGAAGTTTCCTCCAGATTGGCCGCCTGGCGCTCGGTGCGCTGGGAGAGTTCGTTCGATGCGCGGCGAATTTCCTCCTTCGAGCCGCCGATGTCGATGCCCTTGGCATTGACCTTGGCCATGGCGGCTTCGAGATGGCTGAGAGCCTCGTTGAAGTTGTCGCGCAGACCGGCATAACGGCTGCCGAGATCGCCGCAGCGCACGGTCAGATCGCCCTTGGCTAGATCTTCCAGCGCTGCGCCGATGGTGGAGACGACACGTGCCTGGAGATCGGCCTCGCTGCGCTGCATGTCGAGGTTCTGCTGGCGTTCGCCATCCAATTCCTCCTGCTGGCGCTGCTGGCGTTCCTCCATGGCATGGCGCTCGCGTACCTTCTGCTGCAGGGCTTCGGTCGCGCGGGCCATCAGGCCGACTTCGTTGGTCATGCCGGTATGCGGGATCTTGAGATCGACGTCTTCATCGGCAACTGCGTTCAGGGCCTGGCGAATGTCGCCGAGTGGACCGGAAATGTTGCGGATGACGACGAAGGCGAGAATGGCGGCCATGACGAGAATGCCGACGCCGATGCCGACCGCCTTCATGATGTCGGAGCGGACCTGGGTTTCGAGATCGTCGACATAGACGCCGGTGACGAGAACCAATTGCCACGGTTCGAAGGCGAGTGCATAGGAGCTCTTGCGGAAGTCATCGCCCTGTTCGCCCGGCTTCGGGCCCATGAAGTCGGCAGTGCCGCCGCCGGCACGGCCAAGCTTGACCAATTCGTCGCGATACATGAAGCCCTGGTTGTCGGGCTTGCCCTTGAAATTCTGACCGAGCCGCTTGGGATCGGGATGCAGGCGCATCGTGACGTCATAATCGTAGGCGTAGAGATAGCCATCCGGCTTGAAGGTCATGGCGGCGACGGCTGCGAAGGCTTGTTTCTGTGCGTCTTCGCGCGTCAGCTCGCCGGCTGCTTCGCGCTCCTGGAACTTCTTCAGAATGCCGATGCCGGATTCCACCTGGCTGCGCAGCATCCCGTAGCGTTCGGCATAGATGGCGCTGGTGGATGCACGCAGCTCGAAATAGGTGCCGACCGCGAAGGCGACCATTAAGGTCAGCACAAGCAGCACGAGCTGATGGGAGATCTTCAGGTTCTTCATGGAATCCTCGCGACAGTACGAGCCGCCTTCGCCGGCAGCCGAATAGGGTTCAAGTTTTGGGAAGAGCGCATCCTGCGCACGTTTCGTGCTGCATCGCACAAGGCTAAAAATGCCCTGTATATTTAAATAAAAATTTAAATTTCCGCCGGATGGCTCCCGGTAACGGATATATTATCCGGCATGACGATGGGTTTTCGACCGGGCAGGTCCGCATAAGTTCCCACAGAAGTATTGCTTGTGAGGGATCTTGAGAAATCGCGAAGAATAACTCGAATTACTTATTCAACCGGAGGGGAATTTCGTTGAATTCCTGCGCGTCGGGGGTGCTGTTCTCGACTGCTCCGGTTTTCGACTCAAGGTCGATCGGATCGCGTTGCTGGGCAGCAATCTGGACCTCGGTCTGGACATGCTTGCCATTGCCGGTATTGATCACGGCCTGCAACTGATCGACGGTCATCCAGTCCGGAACCTTGCTGATATAGACGACCGGCGAGCCGCCCATCCAGGCATCGGTCCGCACGATTTTCTTCTGTCCGTCGATCTCCATGAGCGCGACCGACTGGGCGGTGCCTCTCAGCACGGGAACCTTGTAATTGCTGTCATCGGAGGTTTTGAGGGGCGGGCAGGTCTCGCATGTGATGGCGAGCATGCTCGTGGTCATTCCATCCGTCTTGCTCGAAAGCGGCAGGATCGACTGTGCCTGAACGGTGCCGGCGAAAAGCACGAAGGCTGTAAGGACCAGATGACGCATGATGCAAACCTCTCTTTGCACCAGTGATACGCCAGGAGTGGTTTCGATCCCGTCAGGAGAATCGGTAAATAACGGCTTAAACTGGAACGATGGACTGCAACAGCGCCTGACCCGACCGACGGGTATCGATCAAGTCAGGATTTTTCCCGTGCGGCTGCGCGCCAGCCGATGTCGCGGCGGCAGAAACCATTCTCCCAGGTAATCCCTTCGACGAGCGAATAGGCGCCTGCCTGTGCCTCGCGGACGTCATGGCCTATGGCCGTGACGTTCAGCACGCGGCCGCCGGTCGCCACCAGCTGCCCGTCCTTCATCGCCGTGCCGGCATGAAAGATCTTCTCTCCTCGGCCGGTGGCGGGCAAAGCCGCGATCGGCGTGTTCTTGTCATAAGCGGCAGGATAACCCTTGGATGCCATGACGACGGTCAGGGCCACGTCGTCGCTCCACAGCGCCTCCACCTGGTCCAGTGTGCCGGTGGCGGCCGCATAGAGCAGTTCCAGAAGATCGCTCTTCAGCCGCATCATCAGCACCTGGCATTCCGGGTCGCCGAAGCGGACATTGTATTCGATCAGTTCCGGCCCCTTCTGGGTGATCATCAGACCGGCAAAAAAGACGCCGGTAAAGGGATGACCGCTTTCCGCCATGCCGCGAATCGTCGGCTCGATGATTTCCTTCATCGTCCGCTCGACCATTTCCGGCGTCATGACGGGGGCAGGGGAATAGGCGCCCATGCCGCCAGTATTCGGTCCGGTATCGCCATCGCCTACACGCTTGTGGTCCTGAGCGGTGGCAAGTGCCAGCGCTGTCTTGCCGTCGGACAGGCAGAAGAAGCTTGCTTCCTCGCCGTCGAGATAGGCCTCGACCACCACCTCGGCACCGGCGGCTCCGAAAGCACCGTCGAAGCAGTCGTCTATGGCTCCAAGCGCTTCCTCGACAGTCATCGCCACGGTGACGCCTTTGCCGGCGGCAAGCCCATCCGCCTTGACGACGATCGGGGCGCCCTGTTCGGTCACATAAGCCTTGGCTTCTGCACCATTGGTGAAGCGGCGATAGGCGCCGGTCGGGATATTGTAGCGGGCGCAGATATCCTTGGTGAAACCCTTGGAGCCTTCAAGTTGTGCTGCTGCCGCCGAAGGTCCGAAGACGACAATGTTCTTGTCGCGCAGCACGTCCGCAATACCGGCCACGAGCGGGCCTTCTGGGCCGACCACGACGAAGTCGATGCCGTTGGTCAGGCAGAATTCGGCAACCGCGCCGTGATCCTCTACGTTAAGAGAGACGATCTCGGCGCTCTCTGCGATACCGGGATTGCCGGGAGCGGCATAAAGAGCGGTCAATTTCGGAGACTGTGCAAGCTTCCACGCCAATGCATGTTCGCGGCCGCCTGAGCCGATCAGCAGAACCTTCATAAACCGCCCTCATGGTTGTTTTCACTGGGGCGGTTAAGGCCCGTTGCCGCAAAGGTCAAGGCTTTCCGATGGAATGTGGGTGGAGCTTGCGGTTGGCGGCCGGCCCCGAAGGGGTCACGGGGTCGACGCAGCCGTGGTCGCAAGATCGCTAAACCCTGAAATGCTCGTATTGGCGCAATGCGAGCGTCGTTTTGAAAATCAACCGGTTTCGATAGGCAAGGAAAGGAATGGGTTCGTCTCGATATGCTGCGTCCTTGATCTTCTCGCTAAGATAAATAATGGCGGCCTCAAGCTCTTCGGAGCCGACCGCCTCGTCGCTGGCCAACTGAGTGGCGATTCTTCTCGGCATTCATACCTCCATGCGTGCCGCATCATGCGGCGTCCTAACTATAGGAGAGGCGGGGAATGCGAGAAGATGTCACGTCTTTATCCACTGATGGACGGTTATTAACCCGTCAACGCCGCTCCGGTTTGGCACAATCGGTTCATCATCCTGTGAGCGGCGGGATCGGCGGTGTTGTCTTGCCGCAAAGTTTGATTATGGTCGCGCCTCCCGATTTTAACGAGGATTTCCATGGCCGCCGACATCCAGAAACTTAGCCTTGCGATTGCTGCAGAGATCAATGCACGCCCGGATCAGGCCAAGGCCGCAATCGGCTTGCTGGACGAGGGTGCCACCGTTCCCTTCATTGCGCGCTATCGTAAGGAAGTGACCGGTGGTCTCGACGACACGCAGCTGCGCAATCTCGCGGAACGCCTCGTTTACCTGCGCGAACTGGAAGCCCGCCGCACCTCCATCGTCGACTCAATCAATACCCAGGGCAAGATGACAGATGAGCTGGCGGCAAAGCTTGCCGGTGCCGCCACCAAGGCCGAACTCGAAGATCTCTATCTTCCCTACAAGCCCAAGCGCCGTACTCGCGCCGAGATCGCTCGCGAACGCGGTCTCGGCCCGCTCGCCGAAGCGATCTGGGCTGACAGGGCCGCTGATCCGGCAAAGCTGGCTGAAGCCTATGTCCAGGGCGAAGTTGCCGACCTGAAGACCGCGCTCGATGGCGCCCGCGACATCGTTGCAGAAACCATCTCCGAAAATGCCGATCTTCTCGGTCGTTTGCGGCAGCACATGCGCGATGGTGCCGTGCTGCGCGCCAAGGTCGTCGATGGAAAGCAGGATGCAGGCGCCAAGTTCGCCGACTATTTCGACCATACCGAACGCTGGGCGACCGTTCCCGGCCACCGCGCGCTCGCCATGTTGCGCGGCTGGAACGAGGAAATGCTGACGCTGACGATCGATGTGGACGCGGACGACACGTCTCCGGTCAAGCCGGCGCAGCGCATCATCGCTGCAGCCTTTGAAATTCGCGGCTCGGGCAAGGGTGACCTGTGGTTGATGGAAGCCGCCGGCTGGACATGGCGTGTGAAACTCTCCGTATCGCTGTCGCTCGATCTGATGCGGGAAATGCGTGAACGTTCCGAAGAAGATGCCATCCACGTCTTCGCCCGCAATCTGAAGGATCTGCTGCTGGCCGCCCCCGCCGGTTCCCGCGCCACGATGGGCCTCGATCCGGGCATTCGCACCGGAGTGAAGGTCGCGATCGTTGATGCGACCGGCAAGCTGATCGACACCTCGACCGTTTATCCCTTTCCGCCGAAAAACGACCTGCGTGGCACTCAGGCGGAGCTTGCCTCGCTGATCCGCAAGTACGATGTCGAGCTGATCGCCATCGGCAACGGCACCGGCAGCCGCGAGACGGAGAAGCTGGTGGCCGACATGCTGTCGTCTTTGCCCGGCCAGAAGCCGACCAAGGTCATCGTGTCGGAAGCCGGTGCATCGGTCTATTCCGCCTCCGAGGCCGCCGCTGCCGAATTCCCCGGGCTCGACGTGTCGCTGCGTGGCGCTGTCTCCATCGCCCGTCGCCTGCAGGATCCACTGGCCGAACTCGTCAAGATCGAACCGAAGGCGATCGGCGTCGGCCAGTACCAGCACGATGTCGATCAGGGCAAGCTTGCCCGGTCGCTGGATGCTGTCGTCGAAGACGCGGTGAATGCCGTCGGCGTCGATCTCAATATGGCCTCCGCGCCGCTTCTCTCCCGCGTATCGGGCCTCAGCAAGTCCATTGCCGAGGCGATTGTCGCCCACCGCGACGCCAATGGCGCTTTCGCCAGCCGCAAGGACCTGCTGAAGGTCGCGCGTCTGGGCAACCGCACTTTCGAACAGGCAGCCGGCTTCCTGCGCATTCCGAACGGCAAGGAGCCGCTCGATGCCTCTTCCGTCCACCCGGAAGCCTACGGCGTGGCGAAGAAGATCGTTGCCGCCTGTGGCCGTGACCTGCGCACCCTTATGGGCGACAGCGCCGCTCTGAAATCCGTCGATCCACGCCAGTTCATTGACGAGCAGTTCGGGTTGCCGACGGTGAAGGACATTATCGCCGAACTGGAAAAGCCCGGCCGCGACCCGCGCCCGAGCTTCAAGACCGCTACATTTGCCGATGGCATCGACGAGATCACCGACCTGAAGCCCGGCATGCTTCTCGAAGGCACCGTTACCAACGTCGCCGCCTTTGGCGCCTTCGTCGATATCGGCGTGCATCAGGACGGCCTCGTCCATGTCTCGCAACTGGCAGACAAGTTCGTCAAGGACCCGCATGAGGTGGTCAAGGCGGGTGATGTGGTGAAGGTCCGGGTGGTCGAGGTCGACGTCAAGCGCAAGCGAATCGGCTTGACAATGCGCAAGGATGGAGCCGATTCCGCCCCTCCGCCGCGTGGTCCGGGCAAAAATGAACGCCCTGCCAATCAAAAATTCATGAAGACTGAAAAGCCGTCTTCACAGGGCGCATTCGGTGCAGCGCTCGCAGAAGCTTTAAAAAAGCGCTGAATCCTCCGGGCCTCATTCTATTTGCTACCCTGAGCTGCACGCCGTCAAACATCCCGTTTGACGGCGTGCTTTTTCATGTCATTTTCACGGCCGGAATGTGCTTGCAGTTCGACGAATAGGCGATAGATTTCGAAAGATAGTAAGGTAACCTTAGTATTCAGGAGGTGGGTCTGTGAACTCGTCCCTTCACGATCTTCTTAGCAAAATCATCAAGATAGGCACTTTGACTGTTCGCGGAACAGGCGGCGAGCAGCGATATGGTGGAGGAGAGGGGCGCTCGGTTGCAATCCGCTTCACCGAAGAGGCGGCGGAAAAGGCGCTTCTGCGTGACCCACAACTGCAACTTGGCGAACTCTATATGGATGGCCGCCTTCTCGTTGAAGAGGGTGACATTTATGAGTTCCTCGCGTTGATCAAGGACAACACCCTGTCGGAAGGCCTAACCTTCGGCATGGTTGTCCGTGGCATCGGCCGGATGATCGAAGCACAATTCCGCCACCGCGTTCCGATCAACCACAATCGCAAGAACGTCTCGCATCACTACGATCTCGACGAGAAGCTTTTTTCGCTCTTCCTCGATGAGGACTGGCAATATTCCTGCGCCTACTTCAATCCGCCCGGCATTTCGCTGGACGAGGCGCAGATCGCCAAGAAGCGCCATATCGTTGCAAAGCTCCTGGCGGAGCCAGGCCAGAAGGCGCTGGAAATCGGCTCAGGCTGGGGCGGTATGGCGATGTATCTGTCGGAATCTTCCGGCGTCGATGTCACCGGCATAACGCTGTCGACCGAGCAGCTGAAGATTTCCCGCGAGCGCGCCGCCAGGCGAGGTCTGGCCAACAGCGTTCGCTTCGAACTGCAGGATTACTATTATCTGCCGCCGACAAAAAGCTATGACCGCATTGTCTCCGTCGGCATGTTCGAACATGTCGGCCGGCTGAACTACAGAAAATTCTTCGGCAAGGTGAACGACGTGCTCGCGGATGACGGCGTCATGGTGCTGCATTCGATCGGCCAGCCCTATCCGGCGATCTACAACAATCCGTGGATCGAAAAGTATATTTTCCCGGGCGGCTATATTCCGTCGCTGGCTGAAGTTCTGCCGGCGATCGAAAAGGCGGGTCTTCTCGTCTCTGATGTCGAAATCCTGCCGATGCATTATGCCTATACGCTGCGCCATTGGCGCGAACGCTTCATGGCCAACAAGGATAAGGCGACAGCGCTTTATGATGAGCGTTTCGTCCGCATGTGGGAATTCTATCTCGCGGCCTCCGAAATGGCCTTCACCCACGAAGCCTTCCACATCTTCCAGATCCAGATCGTCAAGAAGCGCCAGGCCGTGCCTGATACGCGCGACTATATCTACGAGAAGGAGGCCGAGTTGCGAGCCTTCGAGCAGAGCCGGTTGCCGCTGGACAAGATTGCGGTGTGATGAGCACTCTTGCTTGGGGCAAAAAAACCTCCGAACCCTCCCCAAAGGGGGAGGGCTTAACCCAGCTGATCCCTCCTGTGAGAAATTGGCAAGAGGCCGCCACGGGTATTCTCCCACCTTGTGGGGGAGATGGCCGGCAGGCCAGAGGGGGACTTTCAGACAATGATCCTTCCGTCTTCTTGACCACCCCAAATCCCCGGCGCTAGAACCTCGGCCATGATGAGAAACGCTCCCGATCTTGGCGCCCGCGTGGCCGATGCTCCTTCCGACAATTTTGTCTATCGCGTTCTGCCGCGATCGCTGTGGGGCTATGCCCAGCTTGCCCGCTGGGACCGTCCGATCGGTTGGCAGCTGCTGATGTGGCCATGCTTCTGGTCTGTTGCGTTAGCCGCCGATGCGGCTCCCGATGACCTGGAACCGTCCTTCGGCACGGTCATCTTCTATTTGTTTCTGATGTTCGTTGGTTCGGTCGCCATGCGCGGTGCCGGCTGCACCTATAACGATCTCGTCGACCACGACATCGACATGGAAGTGGCACGCACCCGCTCACGGCCGCTTCCTTCGGGCCGCGTGTCCCGTTTCGGCGCGAAGGTGTTCATCGCCCTGCAGGCGCTGCTCGGCCTGCTTGTCCTGATTCAATTCAACGGCTTTTCCATCGTGCTCGGTATCGCCTCGCTTGCCGTCGTCGCCATTTATCCCTTTGCGAAGCGCTTCACCGACTGGCCACAGTTTTTCCTGGGTCTGGCCTTTTCCTGGGGCGCGCTGATGGGCTGGGCGGCAATTTTCGGATCGCTCTCCTGGACGCCGGTCTTTCTCTATATCGGTGCCGTTGCCTGGACGATCGGTTACGACACGATCTACGCCTATCAGGATATCGAGGATGACGAGCTGATCGGTGTTCGCTCCACCGCACGCCTGTTCGGCGACAATGCCAAGCCTTGCCTTGTCGGTCTTTACGGCGTGACGGTGCTGTTTTTGGCTTTATCCTTCATCGCAGCCGGTGCCGGTTTCTTCGCCTTTGTCGGGCTGGTCACCATGACCGTCATGCTGGGCTGGCAGATCCTCATCCTGGATATCCGCAACCCCGCCCAGTGCCGGGATCTGTTTCTCTCCAACAATCGCGTCGGCGCCATCCTCTTTGCAGGTCTCATTCTCTCGCTCATTTTCTGACGAAACGAGGCTCTGGAACGAAAGAAGCCCGGCTTGATAAAGCCGGGCTTTTCGCTGCGCCGTGCAGGTTTAGGGGACGGTCCTACCGGCGCGCGATAATTTCCCGGCCTTCGATCTTCATCGCGACGCCGAGTGTCCCGGTCGTGCGGCGAACGAGGAAACGGGGACGCCTTGCGGCGAAATAGGAGTGACGTCGACGCTGCTTGGTGCCGTGGTCGCGCACATCGCCGATATGGTTTTCCAGCGGACGGGCAACGCCATCGGCCTCGACCATCAGCATCGGAATGCGGAACGCTTCCGACCAGCTGCGCCAGTCGGCAGCGATGTCACAAAGATCATGGGCGACGAGAAGCGGGATGCAGAGATCCGGATCGTCATGATGGAGTTCGAGCGTGACGGTGACTTCGCCGTCGCCATGGTCGATCGCGCGGGCGGCAACACCTTTGAAGGCGCGTGCCGGCAGGGCAAACGACAGTGGCAGGCCGCTACCCGGAAGAATCTTGCGCAGCACGGCGCCGCGCTCGTCGATGGTGATCGTGACATTTCCTGAGGTCTCGCGCAGCGCATAGGTAATCTGCTGCGGAAAACGAGACGGATCGAGCCTCAATGTCGACCCTGCCCATTCGGGCTTCAGAACGGTTTTGCTCATCGCTTAATGCTACCCTTGTTTTACCTGAGAGCCGTTTCCGGTTTCCCATCGGGACTTTTGTCCTCTGATGGGCTCACAATAGGCGCGGGGCTTGCGAGAACTGCTTAAAAATCGCGGTTAAGGAAAGTTTGCCTTGGTGGATGGTTACCGAATCCCGCAACTATCGCGGTTTCTGAAGGGTGAACACGGGTCTGTGCATTGAAGTCGTATCGCTGCGGGACACGACATCACGGACGTGGTTTTGAGCCTGTGGAAAACCCGGCAGATTGCCGATGCCGTAGGATGAAAGCCGGTCGGCAAGATCAGCTGTCGTCTTTTTTGTTGAGCGGCATGAAGGCTGTGTCGATATTCGACGAGAGCCACTGCAGATCGGCATCTGCAGCCTCGAGCATGGCGGCTTCCATCCGCCGATAGCGGGTGAGAAGCTGTTGACCGAACTCGGTCAGGCCGGCTCCGCCGCCGCTTTTGCCACCGTGGCGGGTAAAGATCGAAGGTTCGCGGAACATCCGGTTAATCTCGTCCGCAAGCAGCCATGCGCGGCGGTAGGACATGCCGATCGACGCACCCGCAGCCCGGATCGAGCCGTGTTCTGCGATCAGCTCCAGCAGTTGAGCCTTTCCGGGACCAAGCCTGACGCCGATGTCGAAATCGATGCGGATCGTGGTTTTCCGGATATGTCTCATGGGACGAAGATGACCTTGCCCGGGTTCATGATGCCGGCAGGATCGAAGGATTTCTTGATCCGGATCATAAGTTCCATCTCGATCGGCGAGCGGATATGTGCGAGCTCGTCCCGCTTCAACTGACCGATGCCATGCTCCGCCGAAATCGAGCCGCCTGCAGCAAGGACGATGGCATGGACGATCGCGTTGATCTCGCGCCAGCGGTCGAGAAAGGCTTGCTTGTCGGCTCCGACAGGCTGGGAGATGTTGTAGTGGATATTGCCGTCGCCCATATGGCCGAAGGCGCAGACGCGCGCGCCGGGCATCGCGGCCAGAACCGCCTTTTCGGCTTCGGCCATGAATTGCGGGATCTTCGATACCGGCACAGACACGTCGTGCTTGATTGACCCGCCTTCCGGCTTCTGTGCCCCCGACATGCTTTCGCGCATGGTCCAGAGCGCTTTCTGCTGGGCGACAGACGAGGCGATCACCGCATCGCGGACGAGACCTGCCTCGAACCCTTGCTCCAGCAGCGCATGCACCATCACCTCGGCGGTCTGGGCCGAGTCCGAGGTTGAGATGTCGATCAGCACATACCACGGATGTGGCTCGGACAGAGGATCGCGCACGCCCTCGATATGCCGCGAGGTGAATTCGATGCCGATCCGCGGCATCAGCTCGAACCCGGTCAGCGCGGATCCGCAAAGTGTTGACGCCCTCTCGAACAGGGCTAGCGCATCTTCGGTTGAGCCGACGCCGGCAAGCGCCACCTGATGACCGACCGGGCGGGGAAAGAGCTTGAGCACCGCACCGGTGATGATGCCGAGCGTACCTTCCGCGCCGATGAAGAGATCGCGCAGGTCGTAGCCGGTATTGTCCTTCTTCAACCGCCGCATCCCGTCCCAGATCTCGCCGGTCGGCAAAACCACTTCGAGCCCGAGGCAGAGCTGGCGCATGTTGCCATAGGCAAGCACCGCCGTGCCGCCGGCATTGGTCGAAAGGTTGCCGCCGATCCGGCAGGAACCTTCCGACCCGAGCGACAGCGGGAACAGGCGGTTGACCTCTTCCGCTGCCTTTTGCACGTCGGCAAGGATCGCGCCGCCGTCTGCCACAAGCACATTCGCCACCGGATCGACGTCACGGATACGATTCATCCGGGCAAGCGAGACGATGATGTCGCTTCCTCCGGCGCGCGGCGTCTGTCCGCCGACAAGTCCGGTATTGCCGGTCTGCGGAACAACGGCGGTGCCCGTTTCGCTGGCGAGTTTCAGGATCGCCGAGACTTCCTGCGTCGATGCAGGCTTTAACAGCAACGGCGAAGAACCTTTGTAGAGGCCGCGATCTTCCACCAGATGCGGGGCAAGGCCTGCCGCATCCCGGATTACATTGGCGTCTCCTACGATGGAGGTAAAACGGTCGAGCAGTTCGGGAGCCATCTCGAAACTCGCTTTTGCACTATCCATCTTCAATTCTCCCCATCGCGTGGCGCGGCGGCCCGTGCCAGCCTGTCGTTGATCGCTTCGCCCAACCCTTCGTTCGGGATCTGCGTGACGGCGATAATGGCGGCGCCGCTGGCATCGGCGCGCTTCAGGTATTCGAACAGGTTTGCCGCCGCCTGCGCAAGGTCGGCCGATGGGCTGAGGTCGAGATCGATCGCGGCCTTTTCCATTCCGTCAACCGGCATGCCGCCGAAACGGATCAGCGCTTCGTCCGGTTTGATCGCCGTCGCGTTGAGACGCACGCAGGCGCCCGGCGCATAATGCGAGGCGAGCATGCCCGGCGCCTCGATGATCGCGGCAGCGCCCGCGCGCCGCTCAAGATCGCGACCGGCGGCATCGGCTATGTGCATGGCCGCGAGGCCACCGGGTCTCAACAGCAGGATGACCCCCGTCTCGGGATCGACGCGCACGATCGTCGACTCGACGCCGACCGGCGAAGCACCACCATCGATGATCAGCTGCAGCTTGTCGCCGAGGTCCTCCATCACATGACGCGCCGCGGTCGGGCTGATCCTGCCGGATGTATTGGCGCTCGGTGCGGCGAGCGGCCGGTCGAACGCACGGATCAGTTCGCTGGCATACCCTTCCGGGCAGCGAAGCCCGACTGTTTCCAGCCCCGCGGTTGCAAGCGGATGAATGGCGCTGTCTTTTTTAAGCGGCAGAATAAGCGTCAGCGGGCCTGGCCAGAAGGCTTCGGCCAGTCGCCGCGATACCGGATCGAACACGGCGTAACGCTCTGCCATCTCGATATCGCAGACATGGCAGATGAGCGGGTTGAACTGCGGCCGCCCCTTGGTTTCGTAGATGCGCGAGATCGCCTCGGCCCGCGTCGCATCTGCGGCAAGCCCGTAGACGGTCTCGGTCGGAATGGCGACGGGAAAACCTTCGTTGAGTACACGGCCTGCCTCGCTGATCGCGCGCTCCGGCTCACGGGTGATATCGATGATTTCGGCTGTCATGCCGCTGTCAATACAGCGGAGAGCCTGCGCTTTAAAGCCTTTTGATGATTTCTCGAATGGCAGCGTCAGGCGCGCCGAGCATCAGCACGTTGCGCATCGCCTCGCGCGGGCTGTTCGTCTGGAACAGCAACCCGTTCTTGCGCCATCTCCGGTCGATCCGTGCCTGTTCTCCCGCTTCGCCTTCCACGGCGACCGCGAAATACATGCGGGAGTTTTTCGGATTGATTCGGGCGAAGAACACTTCGTCCCCGCCTATCTCGGAGGAGAAATTGGCGATGTAGAAGGACCAGCTCACCATCGCGTCCTGCGAGAAGAAGGTGCGCGCTGCCGTGACATGGCAATAGCCCAGATGCGGGCTGCCGTCGAGCGTACGGTGGAAGATGATCCTCGGCAGCTGGATCGACCGATGAAAACTGTTCAGCCGCTTGTGCGTTGTTTCACCCGCTGTTTCGAGCTTCTTGCCCGTCTTCTCGGCGACTTCGCCATGCGTGAGATAGCGGCGCTCGTCGGGAACCCAGACGGGACGCGAGCGCGGAATTCTCCCCGTGCGCAGAAATTCCGTATGGGCGTTGCCGCTGCTTGGCGGCACCATCAAAGGCCTCTGCCTGTTGACCTCGTAATACCGGAGCTGTCCTGACATGGTGGCGGCTCTTCCCGATGAATTTTGACGAATACTATTAGCGAGACCTTAACAGTCGGTTTCCTGGGTAGGCTGTCTCAATCTTTCGCCGTCGCCAATGCAGTGGCCGATGTCGCAATGTCGTCTATGCGACAGGCCAACCTCACGCTTAAATATGACAAAGCTCAAGGTGCCGCCTTGCTAGGGAAGGCGGAGAATTGGGAAGCCGGCTGATCGACGAGATCTATCCGGCGCTGCCCCCGCAACGGTGGTGGAGTTGAAGGCATGGTAGGGGTACCCCCCGGCCACTGGGACAGAGCCGAACGGCCGCCCGGGAAGGTGCCATGCAGTCCCCAGGGGAAACCCAGGGCGACAACTCCTCAGCCCGGAAACCAGCCTGAGCTTGATGAAGACCGGTCGCGGAGGGCGCACGGGACGGGAATTGGCGGCGTCGAGTGCTGCCGGCTTGTCCATGCCCTGAAGCTTGCTTGTATTGCGAGGAAGCATATGGACATTCACAATCAGGTTCTGCGGCAGCTGAAGAACCGCCGCGAAGGTTTCAGTCTCGAACAGCCTTTTTATATCGATCCCGATTATTACAAGCTCGATCTGGAAATGATCTGGTATCGCGACTGGCTGTTCGCCGGCCATGATTGCCAGATCAACAAGGCGGGCATGTATTTCACCCTGCAGATCGGCGATTATCCGGTGCTCGTCATCCGCACCCGTGAAGGCGATATCCGTGCCTATCACAATACCTGTCGCCATCGCGGCCATCGGGTCTGCACCAAGGAAACCGGCTCGGCCACCCGTCTCGTCTGTCCCTATCACCAGTGGACCTATCAGCATGACGGCTCGCTGATGTCGGCCCGTCACATGGGCGAGAATTTCGACAAGAAGCAGTTCGGCCTCAAACCCGTCCACTGCCAGGTGGTCGGCGGCTACATCTTCGTCTGCCTTGCTCAGGAAGCTCCGGATTTCGCGCCGGTCCGCGCGACTGTCGAACCATACATGGAGCCGCATCGTCTGCCCGAGACGAAGGTCGCTGCCCAGAACACCATCATCGAGAAGGGAAACTGGAAGCTTGTCTGGGAAAACAACCGCGAATGTTATCACTGCGCCGGCAATCACCCGGAACTCTGCCGCACCTATCCCGAAGCGCCAACCGCAAGTGGTGTGCAGGGCGCGGCCGACGATCCGGTGATCGCCGAACATTGGGTTCGCTGCGAAGCGGCCGGCCTGCCCAGCACTTTCAACCTGTCGCGGGATGGCCAGTACCGCGTTGCGCGCATGCCACTGATCGAGGGTGCGGAAAGCTACACGATGGATGGCAGGCGTGCCGTGCAGAAATCCCTCTCGGATGACGTGGAGATCTCGCATATCGGCACGATGCTGCTGTTCCATTACCCGACCACCTGGAACCACATGCTGATCGACCATGCGATCTCGTTCCGCGTCATACCGATCGGGCCGGAAGAGACGGCGGTCACCACTACATGGCTGGTCCACAAGGATGCGGTGGAAGGGGTCGACTACGATGTCGAGCAACTTACCCATGTCTGGAACATGACAAATGATCAGGACCGCCAGATCGTCGAGGAAAATGCCTTCGGCATTCGCTCGCCGGCCTATGAGCCAGGCCCCTATTCCGCAGCCCATGAAGGTGGCGTCATGCAGTTCGTCGAATGGTATGCGAACTTCATGATCGACCGGTTGCAGGGCAAGGAAGGCATGCTTTACGCAGTCGCTTGACCAAAGCGCTCCTCCGTGTTGTGCCAGCGGCATCGCGGAGGAGCATATTCTCACGGTGAAAGGGGATCGCAAAAATTCCCTGCTGCCGCCTCGAAGGCCTGACGTCCGTCGGTCGCAAGCCATGATCGAAACGAAGTGATCTCCGGGTTGATCTCTCGCATCGCATCCAGATCCACGTGATCCGCCAGCGGGCCGTCATCCAGGATCGACGTGAGTTGGCTAAGATCGGCATTGGCCGCAAGGACTTCATCGGCGAAGCGGGAATAGGCGATCGGGCGACCGGCTGCTTCGCTGAAGATTGCCTCAAGCACACTGCCGGTCACGGTATCGCTTGCGATCTTCAATGTCTGTCCACCGAACAGCACCCGGTCGGCAAAGATCGCGGCAACGAATTTCCCGATGTCGTCTACTGCAACGACCTGCATTGACTGGTCAGGCCTGAGAAAGAATGTGTATCGTCCCTCCGATAAGCCGAATGCCGGGTTGACCAGCATATCCATGAAGATCATCGGCCTGATAATCGTTGCGGTGACCGCTAACTTGCGGATATGAGCCTCGATACGTGGCTTTGCATCGAAGCGGGCGACACCGGTCGGTGTGTCGCCGGAACTGGCGCCTGAGGAATAGACGAAATGCGCGACGCCGCTTTCGGCGGCAAGATCCGCGATCGCGCATCCTATCCGAACCTCTTCCGTCTCTGACAGATTGGCCGGCAATACGCTGAACACGCCATGGATGTTGTCCATTGACGAGCGGATGGCCTGGAGATCGGCAAACGATCCCTGCACCAGTTCGGCGCCTGCTTGATGAAGAGCGATGGATTTAGGTGCCGTGGTGTCGCGCACAATCGCCCGAACGGGCCAGCCGGCCTTCAGAAGCGCATCGACGACCGCTCCGCCCTGTCGGCCAGTCGTACCGAATACCAGGATCGGACGTTTGTATTCGTTCATTTGATAACCCTCGTGATGAACACGGGGTCTCCATATATACTGCTGGAACACAGCCGGAAGACGGCACAATTTTCAGCCTCGGGCACAAGGGTGATACTCTTGGACGATTCAGGTCAGAGCAAATCCGGCAGGCAGCCGAAGGGCGATCAGGCTTTCCTGCCGCAACCGTCGAACGGGATATGTGGGCGTCTGGGCGACAAATGGACCGTACAGGTCATCTGGCGTCTCTCGCTGGCTGAGGGTCGAAGGCTCCGTTTTTCGCATCTGAAGAGGGAAATAGACGGCATCACTCAGCGCATGCTGACGCTGACATTGCGCAATCTGGAGCGCGACGGTTTCGTGAGGCGCCACTATTTTCCCGAAGTCCCGCCCCGTGTCGAATATGAGCTGACCGAATTGGGGGCCGGCATACTGGCCTCTCTTCAAGGCCTGAATATCTGGATCAGGGACAATTCTTCACGCATCGAGGAAAACCGACGCGCCTACGACGAGACAGGAGAATAAGAAGATCACCCTCTAAAAGCGGATGGTATGATCGCTTGGAACAAATGGCGATGCCTCGCGTTTTAGGTCGCTGATCTATATCTCGAGGAAAAATTCCCATGACCGCATTTCGCATGCGCCTTGCCACTGTCTTCACGGCAGCGGCCGTTCTAGCCACGAGCTTTGTTCCCGTATCCGCCATGCCACTGACGCCTCCGGCGCCGATGGCCGTCCAGACCGCGGCCAATCCGGCGACCGAGGTCCAATACCGTCATCGCGACGATCGCCGTCGTCACTATCGACATGATCGTCGCCATTACCGTGAGGGTTATTACAACGGTCATCGCGGCTATCGCGAGCGTCGCCGTGGCTATCGCTACCATAATGGCTATTGGTTCCCGCTGGCCGCCTTCGGTGCCGCTGCGATCATCGGCGGGGCTATCGCCAGCCAGCCGCGCGCTTCCGGCAGCAGCCACACCCAGTGGTGCGCCAATCGTTACCGGACCTATCGCGCTTCGGACAACACCTATGTCGCGAGCGCCGGCGTACGCCGCACCTGCGTCTCGCCGAGGTAATCACTCTTTACGGCCAAAAAGCCCGGACGCTTTTGCGGCCGGGCTTTCACATTTCCGCGTCAATTATCCATTCAGGATAAAACTCCTAGCGTTGTGGAATGATTGTTGACTATCGTGGGAGTTGGAGGCGCGGGAGGCGTCGCCGAACTTGTTTCAATTTGCGGGATGGAGAATTTGGAATGCCTCTGTTCAAGAAATTTGCTGCAGCAGCAGTCTCGATGATCGTGCTGGCGGGTTCGTTGGGAACCGCCCAGGCGCTGCCCTTGCCGGCTCCACCCAGCGCGCCGGCCGTATCCGACGTCAGCAATGTTCAATATTATCGCGACCGCGGCTGGCGTCGGGATGGCCCACGCCGCGGCTGGTACGGTGGTCATCGGGGCTACCGTTATCATCGCGACGGCTATCGCCGCCACAATGACGGCTATTGGTATCCGCTGGCAGCCTTCGGTGCCGGCGCGATTATCGGCGGCGCGATCGCCTCGCAGCCACGTTATGTCGAGCCGGCACCAAGGCCGGCTTATGGTGGCAGCGGCGGGCTGAACCCGCGGCATTATGAATGGTGCTCAGGCCGTTATCGGTCCTATGACGCCTATTCGAACTCTTTCCAGCCCTATAACGGCCCACGCCAAACCTGTTATTCGCCCTACTACTGAGAGTAGGGCGGCAAAGTGGCAGAAAGATCAGCCCGCGCTTTGGCGCGGGTTTTTCTTTTTAAGCGTTACAGGATACCGACGCGGCGCAGCAGCCACCATGCCGCAGCGACCGACAAGGCGATGGCCCCCATGGCGAATACCGTTCCGCCGCTGCCTTCGGCAAACGGAAGCGATGACGTGTTCATCCCGAAAAAACCGGTGACCAGAGATGGCGGCAGCAGGAATGCCGTCATCAGTGACAGGATGTAGAGGTGACGGTTGGTTTCCGAGGAAAGCTTGGAATCGATTTCCTCGTGCAGCAGCCGCGCCCGCTCCTGCAAGGCATAGACGTCGTGATCCACCGCCTCGAGCCGCCCGATTAGCCGCGCGGCCGCATCATCGAAACCATCCGGCATGTCGTCGTCGTCGGAGGCAGCGGCGCGTCGCATCAGGGTCAGGACGGTTCGCAAATGCCGGTGCAGCCGCACCACCGTGCGCCGGACGGGAGCAAGCTTGCGGCGTTCGTCACGCGGAGCGTTGTCGTAGACGAAATCCTCGATCAGGTTCAGTTCTTCCGTCAGTTCCATGACCAGCGTGATAAGCGTCCGCTGGAATTCCGCCACCAGCGTCTCAAACACGTCGATCGGCCGTTTGTAGCGCGCCGCGTTTTTCTCCATCTGAGCCTTGAGCCGATCGATGGAGCGCAACGGCTGCAGCCGTGTGGTGATGATGAGGCGGTCCGAAACGAAGAAATGCAGCCAGCCGATGTCGCGCGTCTCGTTATCGAACTCCTTCTGGAAGTCGATCAACGTACCATAGATCATCTGCTCGTCGAGAATGATCGCCGCATGTGTATCGCGGGTGGTCAGCGCGGCAAGGGCCGGCGGTGTCACGCCGGGCAGATTTTCGAGAAACGCCGGTACCCGGCTGTCGGCAAGGTTCAGATGCAGCCACAGGAAGCCATCTTCGACATCAAGCTCCCTGGCCGTGGTTTCGAGCGGAAGCCGGCTGCAGGACCGGGTTGGCGCATCGAAACGATAAGCCCAGACGAGACCGGGAATGGCAGGCGTCATCAGCGGTGGCGTGTCCATGATAGAACTCCGGTATCCTGCAGACCTTCTAAAGCATGTCGCGCGAAAGTGTGCAGCGGTTTTGCGCAAAAGACATGCGCTGAAGCAAAATTCTAAAGCGCATGAGCGAATCCGGAGGATCGCGACGCGCTTTGGGTCAAACTCGCGACAGAATCTTTAGCGCGGTTGACCGGTTGCGCGTCATCATTTCGCTTTCCCCTTCTGCGCGACTGCTTCATGATCGGACAACCTTCCGATTGACAATCCTGTTGACGTTTACGTAAAAAGCAATTGCTTGTCTGCAAAGACACGGCTGCACGGCTGATGAGGAGGATCACATGTACAGCGCCCCGGTGGAGGAGATTGCCTTCACGTTGAACCACGTTGCCGGTCTTTCCACGGCCTTGGAAGAGGGACGTTTCGGCGATCTCAGTGGCGATCTGGTGGCGGCGATCCTTGAGGAGGCAGGCCGTTTCGCGTCAGGCGAAATCGCACCGCTGGGCGAAAAGGGCGACCACGAAGGCGCAAAACTCGACGACGGGGAGGTCACGACACCGAAGGGCTGGCCCGATCTTTACCGGCGCTGGCGCGAGGGTGGCTGGAACGGCCTGACCGCGCCGGAAGCCTTTGGCGGCCAGAACCTGCCGCATATGCTCAACGTCGCTGCACTGGAAATGTGGAACTCCGCTTCCATGGCCTTCGCGCTGGCCCCGACCCTGACTATGGGCGCGATCGAGGCGCTCGCCGTTCATGGCTCGGATACTCTCAAGCAGACCTATCTGGAAAAGATGGTGTCCGGCGAGTGGACCGGCACGATGAACCTGACCGAACCCCATGCCGGTTCGGACCTCGGCGTGCTGAAGACCCGCGCCGAACCGCGTGACGACGGCACCTACCGCATCTTCGGCCAGAAGATCTTCATCACCTGGGGCGAACACGATGTCGCCGACAACATCATCCATCTGGTTCTCGCGCGGTTGCCGGATGCACCAGCCGGCACACGTGGCATCTCGCTGTTTCTGGTGCCGAAATTCCTGGTGAACGAGGATGGCTCGCTTGGCGAGCGCAACGATGTCCTCTGTCACTCGATCGAACACAAGCTTGGCATTCACGGTTCTCCAACCTGCACGATGATCTTTGGCGATGGCCGGTTCGGCGAGGAATGGGGCGCTGTCGGTTATCTCGTCGGCGAGGAAAACAAAGGGCTGGCCTGTATGTTCACGATGATGAACAACGCGCGGCTCGCCGTTGGCATCCAGGGTGTCGCAATTGCCGAAGCCGCCACCCAGAAGGCGATCGCCTTTGCCAAGGAGCGCACCCAGGGCAAGGCACCCGGCTGGTCGGGAGACGGTAAGAACGGGGGCCAGAACGAAGGAATGAGCCCGATCATCCAGCATCCGGATGTCGCCCAGATGCTGCTGACCATGAAGGCGCTGACGCAGGGCGCGCGAGCCATATGTTATGCCTGCGCCTATGCCACAGACATGTCCCATCATCATCAGGGCGAAGAAGCCCGGCACTGGGCGGAACGTGCTGCACTTCTGACCCCGATCGCCAAATCCTTTTCCACCGATATCGGTGTCGATGTCGCCTCGCTCGGCATACAGGTCCATGGCGGAATGGGCTTCATCGAAGAGACCGGTGCCGCGCGTTACCTGCGCGATGCACGCATTGCCCCGATCTACGAAGGCACCAACGGCATCCAGGCGATCGATCTCGTGACCCGCAAGCTGCCGCTTTCCGGTGGGGAACAGGTGAGGGGGCTGCTCGCCGAGTTGAAGCAGGTGGCCGACGAGGTCTCCGCTCGCAACGATCCCGACTTTGGCGAGACCGGCGAACGGCTACGCGCTGCGATCGCTGCTCTGGAGGCCGCAACCGTGTGGCTGCTGCAGGCACAGACGGATGGCCGCGCCGCCGATACCCTGGCAGGTGCAACGCCTTATCAGCGCCTGTTCGGCCTTGTTCTCACCGGCGTTTATCTCGCCAAAGGCGGGCTGGTCGCTATCGATAACGGCGAGGGGAACGGGCGCGTCAATCTCTGCCGCTTCATGGCGGAGAACCTTCTGGCCGAAACCTCTGCCCTGAAGGATCGCGTCATTGCCGGCTCCGTTAGCCTTGCCGCAGCTCGAAGTCTGCTGGATTAATAGGCCCCTCCCTGACCCCTCCCACAGGGGTAGGGGGTCAACCTTGCCGCTCCGCCGAAGTCCAAATTGGCCTGAGCGGTCGCAGCGAGTGTTCTTCCCCTTGCGGGGAGATATGGCAGGCAGGCCAGAGGGGAAACGTCACGGAAAGAGGAGTTAACGTGGCCGAACATATCATCGTCGAGCGCACCGATGCCTATCCGGGCGTCATGGTCATCCGTTTCAACCGGCCGGAAAAGAAGAATGCCATCACCGCTGCCATGTATCAGCGCATGACGGCAGCGCTTGAAGAGGCGAATGCCGATGACGAGGTGAGGGCCGTGGTATTTCTCGGCACGGAAGGTTGTTTTTCCGCCGGCAACGACATGGGTGATTTTGTCGGCTACGCCATGTCCGGCTCCAGCGAACCGCCTGCCGGAGCCCTGTTCATCAAGGCGCTGGCCCTGGCTGAAAAGCCGCTTGTCTCGGGTGTCGATGGTCTGGCAATCGGCATAGGTACGACGCTCAATCTTCATTGCGACCTGACGGTGGCCTCCGGTCGCAGCCTGTTCAAGACGCCCTTTGTCGATCTCGGCTTGGTTCCCGAAGCCGCATCCAGTCTACTCGCACCGAGGATCATTGGGCATCAACGGGCCTTCGCGCTTCTGGTTGCCGGCGGAGGTTTCTCGGCTGAGGCGGCACTGGAGGCCGGCCTGATCTGGAAGATCGTCAGTCCGAACGAGGTGGAGATGGAGGCGCTGGCAATCGGTGCCGAGTTGGGCAAGAAACCGCCTCAGGCATTGAAGATCGCCCGCGATCTCGTCCGCGGCCCGAGAGATGAGGTTCTTGCCCGTATCGACGAGGAACTCGTCCATTTTTCCGCCCGGCTGAAAAGTGCCGAGGCACGCGCTGCCTTCGAGGCTTTCCTGCAGCGCTGACCCGAACCGGACGGCTTCTGCCTGGAAATCAGCGCGAAAGCAGCGCCACGGCTTCCACATGCGGCGACCACAGAAACTGGTCGATCGGCGTCACCGATTTGATGCGGTAGCCTGCATCGACAAGAATTCTGAGGTCTCTGGCAAGCGTTGCCGGATTGCAGCTGACCGCAACGACCGTCTTGATGCCGGAACGGACAAGCTCCTTTACCTGAACTTCGGCGCCAGCCCGCGGCGGGTCGAACACGGCTGCATCATAGACTTTCAGCTCTTGCGCCGTCATCGGTCGACGGAACAGGTCGCGCTTCTCGACGGTGACGGGTTTCAGCCCCTGGGTATTTCGGGCTGCCATGTCGAGTGCCTTGATCGACTTGTCCTCGCCTTCCACCGCATGCACTTTCGCCTTGCGGGCGATCCGAAGTGAAAACGTGCCCGACCCGGCAAACAGGTCGATCACCCGCTTGGCCTTGCCTATATGGCTGATGACCAGTTCCGCCATCGCCTCTTCCGCAGGCTTGGTCGCCTGGGTGAATGCGCCGGGAGGCGGGGAGACGTTCACGCCGCCGAAATCGATAATCGGTTTCACGGGCTCAAGAACGATCTCGCCATTGACCGATACCCGCGCGATACCCTTCAGCGAAAGAACCGCCTCGGTTACCGCACGGCGCTGTTTGTCGTCGAGTTTTTTCAGCCCGTCAGCGGCCAGATCAAGCCCGGAAAGCGTCTCCAGCACCGTGAGACGGAAAGTCTCCGACCCCTGCGCAAGCGCTGCTGCCACCGTGCGGATCGCCGGAAGCCTCGCCACGATACCGGGCGAGGCGATGGGACATTCCTCAATCGAAACGATGTGGTTGGTCTCGGCGCGGTTGAAGCCGAGCAGCAGTTCCTTCTCGGTCTTGCGCACCGAAAAGACGGTGCGGCGCCGTTCGCCGGGATGGCAGGCAATCGTTTCACCGACCTCCGGCGTAAGCCCGCGCGATTTCAGCGCTTCGACAACCAACTCACGCTTGAAGGCATTGTAGGCCGGTGCCGCCAGATGCTGCAGCGAACAGCCGCCGCAATTGTCGCGATCGGGATCGAAATGCCGACAGACGGGTTCGATCCGGTCCGGCGAGGGATTGGAGGTGGACATGACCGTGCCGTGGTCGCCGTTACGCGCAATTGCCAGCGTCTCGCCGGGCAGTGCATAGGGCACGTAGACCGGGCCGTCCTCGCCATCGGCAATGCCATGACCCTGCGCACCAAGCCGATCGATCGTAATGGTGACCGTGCTCATGACGGCTTCCTTCCACCAAGCAGGAATTCGATATTCCCGTCTCCGCCGGCAATCGGCGAGGGGATCAGACCGAGGCTTTCCCAGCCCATGTCCTCGACCAGCCAGCGCTCCAGTTCGGCCGCAACGTCCGGTGCCGTCTCCGGCTGTTTCAGCATGCCACCCTTGCCGACATTCTCGCGGCCAGCCTCGAATTGCGGTTTGACCAGCAGCACACAGGCTGAGCCCGGTTCCGCCAGCTCAAGCGCCGGCGGCAGGGCAAGCTTCAGCGAGATGAACGAGACGTCGGAGACGATGAAGTCGACCGGCTCGTCATCAATGTCGTCTTCGGTCATCTCGCGGGCGTTCAGCCCTTCGATATTGGTTACGCGTTCATCATCCCGCAGCCGTTCGTGCATCTGGTCATGGCCGACATCGACGGCGATGACATGCTCTGCCCCACGTTCCAGCAGAACCTGGGTAAATCCGCCCGTCGATGCGCCGACATCAAGGCAGGTCAGCCCTTCCGGGTCGAGGCCGAAATGGTCGAGCGCTGCAATCAGTTTCAGCGCTGCGCGCGAGACATAGGTGCTTGCCGGATCATCGACGACGATCTGCGCTTCCGCGGAGACGGTCTGCGCCGGCTTGGTAACGACTTTGCCATCCACTTTCACCGTGCCGCGCGCAATCGCGTCACGTGCCCGCGAGCGGCTGTCGAAAAGGTTGAGCGTGACCAGCAGCTGGTCGAGGCGTACGGAGGAGGATTGTTGGTTCATGCGGCTCTCTTGGCGGTTTCCCGCCCGCAAGGCAAGAGGAATGGCGCGCTGGCGCTGCAACCGGTAGAGAATCCCGAAATCGGGCAGAAGTTGAAGATCGCTAAAATGGAATGAAGTTCGTAAAGCGGCCGGTAGCGATTTTTCGATAGGAACAGGTGCGCGACATTCATGATGACTGTGTCGCGGAGACACCCATGGGTATTCAGCGCGAAGTCAGGATCGATTTCTTACGCGGCATTACGCTGCTGCTGATTTTTATTGGCCACGCCGAATTCACCTTTTCCGCCACTTTCCAGCATTCGCGCGGTTTTGCCGATGCGTCCGAACTTTTCGTGTTGCTGGCCGGCATGTCTTCCGCGCTCGCCTATTATCGCCCGAATACCGGTCTTTCCCTGTCTCGGCCCTGGCGTCGTGCCTGGCGCATCTATCTCGCCCATCTGTTGCTGTTCCTCATGATGGCAGCATTAGCCGCCTTGCTCACGATCGTTCTGCCGTCTACGGAAGCCGCCAAAGACATGGCGGGTTTCCTTACCGAGCCGGGCATTCGCGGGTTGCAGGCGATCCTTCTCGCTTACATGCCGGGTAATCTCGATATCCTGCCCATGTATGTCGTTCTCATGCTTTGGGCTCCCTTCGTCTTTGCACTTTATGACCGGCGTCCGGTCCTTCTGGCTGCAATTTCGGCCGTGCTGTGGCTTGTTGCCGGCCTCGGCCACGTCAACCTTACGAACCTTGCGCTTGAAACCGGCCATTGGTTCTTCGACCCTTTGTCTTGGCAGGTGATCTTCACCATTGGCATCGTGCTCGGCATGCGCATCAAGAGCGGGCTCGATCCGCTGCCCTATCACCACGCCTTTTTCGCGCTTGCTGGCGTCTTTGCCGTCATCTCCATCCCGGTCAACCTCCTGTTTTTCTGGGACTGGGTCACGCCGATCTTTCCTGGTTTATACAGGGAACTGGTCTCCAAGACGAATGCCGGCCCGCTACGTGTCGCCGATGCGCTCGCCATTCTTTATCTGGCCTGGAATGTCGATCTGGTGAAAAGAGCGGCCGGGTGGATTGTGTTGAAGCCAGTCTCGATGATCGGTCGTCACAGCCTGCCAGTCTTTTCTGCCGGAATTTTCCTATCGGCCTTGGCGAGCGTCTTTATGGACCTCAATCCGCGAGCGCCGATCATTGCCCAGATGGCGATCCTCATCGCGGGATGTGCCATACATCTGGCACTCGGCTGGTTTCTCGAAAGAAAAAGGCTGCGCGTCTCTCCTGCCCGTCTGCAGCTTGGTGGGGCAAATCCGGCCTGACCGCATTGCCAGCCAGTAGCCGGTCTGTCGGTATCCGGTAAGCATGATTTAAGGCGGCGCAAGTGATTGTGAGTTGAAGCCGTCGTAGGCCGGGCGCAAGCTGGATAAACTGTTATCAGGAAGGCCAGCCATGCATCGTCATGCCAAAGGCCCTGATCAATTCAGCTCCCTGACGATCATGCTCCATTGGCTGATCGCCTTGCTGATCCTTGCGCTGATCGTGCTTGGCTTCGTGATGACGCGCAGTTTCATTGACCCGGCTTTGCAGTTTTCGCTTTTTCAGTGGCACAAGTCTTTCGGCATGCTGGCTCTGCTTGTGTCCCTGATCCGGTTTGCCCACTCGCTTTTCGGTGCCCACCCGACACCCGTCTTCGGCATGAGCGCTCTCGAACGGCTGGCTGCGCGTGCAATGCATTATCTGCTGCTTCTGCTGGCGCTGGCTGTGCCGATTGCGGGTTGGATGATTGCTTCGGTCTCGACGCTGGAAATCCCGACCTTCGCCTTTGACCTCTTCGTCATCCCGCATCTACCGGTCGCGAAATCCGATGCCGGAGAAGCCTGGTGGACGACGGCGCATACGGTGCTTTCTTATCTCGTCCTCGCGTTGGTGGCGCTGCACGCCAGCGCTGCGCTCTACCACCACTATATCCGGCGCGATGCCGTTCTGATCCGAATGCTCGGTATTCGCAGCCATCGACGAAACAACGGTCAGTCAGGGAGGTGACGTGTCATGAAACCAACGACCGTATTCTTAACCGCAATGGTTCTTTGCCTTTCGTGCCCGCAACTTGTCCAGGCGGCGACAGGCGTCCCAAGCCTCGTGGAGGCGGCGGGGCGTTACACCATCACTGACACATCCAGCATCCGTTTTCGTGTCAGTCAGGTCGGCGGCGGCGGTATCAAGGGAAGTTTTGGCAGGTTTTCCGGCAGCTTCAATCTGAAAGCCGGCGACCTCAGCCGTGCGATGGTGAATTTCGAGCTGAAACCGCAAAGTGTAAATACAGGCCAGACACGGATCGACGCATTCCTGCGATCGGATGCCGTTTTCGATGCCGACCAATACGACACGATTACTTTCCGCTCCGATCATGTCGATCAGACCGGTCCGGACAGTGCTCACGTCACCGGCACGCTGACTGCCAAAGGGCATAGTGCAGCGGAAAGTTTCGACGTCAGGTTGACGTCCTGGAACGGCAGGATGATCGGCTTTACCGTCAACGGCCAGATACTCCGGTCGCATTACGCGATGGATGTCGGCACGCCGATATATTCAAACGTGGTGGAATTCGACATGATTATAGAAGGTCGGCGCAACTGAGAAGGCGTTTAGCCCGCAGCACCCACGCCGATCACGGTCTTGCCGAGCGCACCGAATACTGTCTTGACGATACCGGCGCGGTCGAGGCCGGCCTTGGCATACATCACGTCCGGGCTGGCCTGTTCCATCCAAACATCCGGCAGAACCATGGAACGCACCTTCAGCTCGCCGTCGAGCAGGCCTTCCGTTGCCAGGAACTGCAGAACATGACTGCCGAAACCGCCAACCGCACCTTCCTCGATGGTGATCAGCACCTCGTGGTGGCGGGCCAATTGGCGGATCAGATCATGGTCGAGCGGCTTGGCGAAACGCGCATCTGCAACGGTTGTGGAAAGCCCGGCAGCTTCGAGATCCTCGGCAGCCAGCAGACAGTCCTTCAATCGCGTGCCGAAGGAGAGCAAGGCCACCTTGGAGCCTTCCTTGACGATGCGGCCCTTGCCGATCTGCAAGATTTCGCCGCGTTCCGGCAATTCGACGCCGACGCCTTCGCCGCGCGGATAACGGAATGAGATCGGACCGTCGTCATAGGCGACGGCAGTGCGCACCATATGTTTCAGCTCCGCTTCGTCTGCGGCGGCCATGACGACCATGTTCGGCAGCGTGGCGAGAAAAGTCGTGTCGAAGGAACCCGCATGGGTCGGCCCGTCGGCGCCGACAAAACCGGCGCGGTCGATCGGGAAACGGACGGGTAGGCCCTGGATCGCCACGTCATGCACGACCTGGTCGTAACCGCGCTGCAGGAAGGTGGAATAGATGGCGCAGAACGGCTTGAAGCCCTCCGTCGCAAGCCCGGCCGCAAAGGTCACAGCATGCTGTTCGGCAATGCCCACGTCGAACGTGCGGGAGGGATACGCGGCCTGCAGCTTGCCGAGGCCGGTACCGTCCGGCATGGCGGCAGTAATACCGACGATCTTGTCGTCAAAACCGGCTTCCTGCACCAGAGCGTCACCGAAGACGCTCGTATAGGAGGGCGCATTCGGCTTGGCTTTCGCCTGCGTGCCGGTGATGACATCGAACTTGTTGACGCCGTGATATTTGTCGGCAGCCGCTTCCGCCGGCGGATACCCCTTGCCCTTCTGGGTGACGACATGGATCAGCACCGGACCATGGGCATTATCGCGCACATTGCGCAGCACCGGCAGAAGGTGGTCGAAGGAATGACCGTCGATCGGGCCGATATGATAGAAGCCGAGCTCCTCGAACATCGTGCCGCCGGTTACGTAACCACGGGCGTGTTCCACTGCGCGGGTGATCGCCCGGTCGACCGATCGGCCGAGATAACCGGTCAGTTTTTTGCCCATTTCACGCACGCCCATATAGGCGCGACCCGATGCCAGGCGCGCCAGATAGGCGCTCATCGCACCTGTCGGCGGGGCGATCGACATGTCGTTGTCGTTGAGGATGACGATCAGCCGGGCATCCAGAGCACCGGCATTGTTGAGCGCCTCGAAAGCCATGCCGGCCGACATCGAGCCGTCACCGATCACCGAGATCACATTGCGCTTCTTGCCGGCAAGTTCGGCACCGACTGCCATGCCGAGGCCGGCCGAGATCGAGGTGGAGGAATGCGCTGCACCAAAGGGGTCGTATTCGCTTTCCGCCCGACGGGTGAAGCCGGAAAGACCATCTTGCTGACGCAGAGTACGGATGCGGTCGCGGCGCCCGGTGAGGATCTTGTGCGGGTAACACTGGTGACCGACATCGAATATCAGCCGGTCGTCGGGAGTGTTGAAAACCTTGTGGATGGCGATCGTGAGTTCGACGACGCCAAGCCCGGCACCCAGATGCCCACCCGTCCTGGAGACGGCGTCTATCATCTCGTCGCGCACTTCACGGGCAAGCTTCGGCAGGTCGCGATCATCGACTCGTCTGAGATCGGCGGGGAGCTTGACGGTGTCGAGCAGCGGCGTCACGGGCAGGGATGTCACGGAGACTGGCTTTCTCTTCTTGTTTTCTTGGAAGGCGCTTCGTCTCGAAAGATGAGCAGAAAACGGGCTTTTTCAAGTTACATGAAGCAAGGTTTCTAATCGATTTTAACGAACGGGCAAGCAGAAAGCCTAGGGGGAAGGCAAAGGAACAAACTCCTCCTCGTCGCCCGGAACGATATCGAAACGGCCTGTTCGCCACTCTTCCTTGGCTTTTTCGATCCGTTCCTTGGAGGAGGAAACGAAGTTCCACCAGATATACCGCTTCGAGCTCAGTGCCGCTCCGCCGAACAGCATGAGGTGACAGCCGAGGGCCCCCGCCTGCAAGGTTATGTCGTCTCCGGCGCGGAAAACCAGCAGCTGATCCGGCGCGAATCGATCGCCGGCGATTTCCAGTTCACCGGAAAGAATGTAGAGCGCCCTTTCCTCATGGCCTGCCGAGAATGGAAAGCGTTTGCCAGGCTCAAGCCGCAGGTCGACGTAAAGCGTATCGGTGAATGTCGCGACCGGTGCCGTCAGTCCCTCGAATGCGCCGATCACCACCCGGCCATGTGCGCCGTCCCATTCGATTTCGGGCATAACCTCTCGGCCCGTATGGGCAAAGGCCGGATCGATCTCTTCCTTGTCATCCGGCAGCGCCAGCCATGTCTGCAGCCCGGACATGGAGAGCGGATGCCCGCGCAAGTTCTCCGGCGTCCGCTCCGAATGCACGATGCCGCGCCCTGCCGTCATCAGGTTGATGTCGCCGGGACGGATGACGAGTTCGGTGCCGAGACTGTCGCGATGCTTGATTTCTCCATCAAACAGATAGGTGACCGTGGAAAGCCCGATATGCGGATGCGGCTTCACATCCAGCGCCTCGTCAGGTTTCAGGATCGCCGGCCCCATCCGGTCGAAGAAGATGAACGGCCCGACCAGCCGCCTCTGCCGGCTGGGCAGCGCTCGGCGCACGGAGAAGCCGCCGATATCGGATGAGCGCGGAATGATCAGGTTCTCGATCGCATCACAGGCAAAGGCATCGCCGGGGGCGGGATCTGTTCCGGGAAAGAAGGACATGAGACCTCGCTATAGCGTTTCCTGATCTTCGGATATTTGGCGAGAAAGGCTTCGAGTTCAAAGATGAGGGACGGTAGACGGTCGGTCCCTATCGTCCAGATGATCGAATCCAAACGCGATTGTAATCATGGCGAAGGACATTTCCGAGATTACGCATGGCCAACCAGTCCTGCTCGGGAAACAGTTCTTCTGCCAATGGGCCAAGTTTTGCCTCGGATAGTCTCGCAAGGCATCGCTCTGTGCCGTCGCGAACAAGGCGGCCTTGGACATAGCCATTGAAGTCCAAATCCTTGGTGTAGTCGAGAACGGCTTGGTCATTCTCGACGATGTCACGCAGTCGGCTCAGGGGGCGTTTAGTAGGCAATCGTGCGATCCCGCTCCACCGATCTCCGAACTTTCTCTTTCTCGATGGATTCTGCAATCACATCGACACTATTGAATTCCGTGATTACAGTAAGGCGCTCTTTTAGGATAGCAAGGGCACTGAAATACCCCCAGCCCGACTGGATAATCGGATCGGAAAACTTCACCAGCACATCAAGGTCTGACTCTTCGGTCGCCTCGCCACGCGCCAAGGAGCCGAAGATCGACATCTGCTCCGCGCCTGCGGCGCGCAGTTCCGTCTCGTGCTCTCTCAGCTTGGCGATGACCTGATCCTTGTCCATACGGATAATATAGGAAGGAACAGTGTGACAGTCGAGTGAAACCAGTCGAGACAACCTGTGATTTTAATTGCGGTCGATCTGCATCACTCTCCGTCGAGCGGCTCCACGCCCTGTACCTTGCCGGCGCGGTCGAGGCGGATTTTTTCGATCCGGTTTTCGGCGGCATTGAGCAGCTTCTCGCAATGTTTCTTCAGCGCTTCGCCGCGCTCGTAGATGGCGATGGATTCGTCGAGCGCCACGTCGCCGCGCTCCAACCGCGCAACGATGCTCTCCAGTTCCGCCACGGCTTTTTCGAAGGAATAGCCGCTCACATCGATCGTCTCGGTGGTTTCGGTCATGTCCTTCATCCTCTCATCAGTCTCGCGATATGCATGCCGGCGGATTCTGCCAGTCCTTCAAGATCATAACCACCCTCAAGCAGGCTGACGACCCGGTTGTTGGCGTATTTCCCAGCAATTTCCATCAGCCGCCCGGTCGCCCAGTCGAAATCGTCGCCGACGAGGTTGATCTGAGCCAGCGGATCGCGGTGATGTGCGTCGAAGCCGGCCGAGATGATGATGAAGTCCGGCCGAAAGTCGTTGAGCCTCGGAAGCACGCGGTCCTTGAACGCATCGCGGAAATGGTCGCTGCCGTCATTGGGCGAAAGCGGCGCATTCACCACCGTGTTCTTCCCACCCGTTTCGTTCTTTGCGCCGGTGCCGGGATAAAGCGGCATCTGGTGCGTGGAGCAGAACAGAACCGACGGATCGTCCCAGAAAATGTCCTGGGTGCCGTTACCATGATGAACGTCCCAGTCGATGATGGCGACCCGTTCGACGCCGTAAGCCTGCTGTACATGGCGGGCGGCGATCGCCGCATTGTTGAACAGGCAAAAACCCATCGCCTTGGATTTTTCGGCATGATGGCCGGGTGGCCGGGCTGCGACGAAGGCATTGTCCACCTTGCCGGTCATCACGTCATCGACGGCGGCCATCGCACCGCCGATGCCGGTCAGTGCAGCCTGCAGGCTCTTCGGCCCGACATAGGTGTCGGCCTCGACCTGGTGGATCGTGTCGTCCTCGGGAATTTCGCGCATCACGGCGCGCAAATGCTCCTCCGGATGCGCCAGAAGAACCACATCCTCGTTGGCCTGAGGCGCCTCCTTGCGGGCAAGCTCGGCAAAATTCGGATGCTGAAGCGCAATCGCCAGCGAACGAAGCCGGTCCGGCCTTTCGGGGTGTCCCTCGGGAACCGGGTGTTCAAGAAAAATCTGATGTTCGTAGAGACGGGTGGTCATTCGGCTACCCTTGGCGTTCGGCCGCTTCCGCAACCTGTCGGTATCTCGTTCACGACATGGCGCATCTACGGGACTTTTTCAAGCACGAGCCCTTGCTCTTGCACGCGTTTGGCCGGAAAGAATAGCGGTTACGGAAACAGAAGTTCAGAGGCCAGCGTGGTCAAGGATAAGATCAAAGCGTCGGATTTTCGCGTCACTTTCCGCGATGTCGACATGAACGGGCAGATGTTCCGCTCGGTTTATATCGATCGTGCGGAGGAAGCTGTTGCCGATTTCTGGCGCCGCCGCAAAACGCCTTCCGAGGATCCGGCCTTCGTTACCGGCAAGGTTTCGGCGACATTCCATGCGCCGCTTCAGATAGGCGAAATCATTCACACCCATGTCGGCGTCAGCAAGATCGGCGGAAAATCGGCGGGTTTTCTTGTCCGCATGACGCGTGGGGAAGAGGCGGTCGCTGAAGTCGAGGTCGTCTGGGTTGCGATCGATCGGGAAACCGGAGCGTCAGTCGCGCTTCCGGAGGAATTGCGCGACTGGCTTTATTCGTTCCTCGATTGATCGTTCAGGCGCGCTGCGGCAGCAGGGGGTAGCCGACCATGACGGCGCGGCCTGCAAGTGCAGCGATCAGAGCTTTCAATACGTCGCCCGGAATGAAGGCGAGCGATCCCATGAATGCCTTGGAGAAGCCGAGGCCGGTGACCAGCGCCAGATAGCTGATACCGCAGACATAAAGAACGATCACGCCGCCGAAGAGAGCGGCGACGAAGAAGTTGACGGTCTGCACGAAGCCGGCCTGGTTGTGGCTGACGAGAAGCTGCGACAGGTAGCCGGTCGTGAATGCCGCAAGCACCCAGCCGATCAGATAGCCGGTTGTCGGTGCCATGAAGACGGCGAGGCCGCCGCGACCGCCGGAAAGAACCGGAAGCCCGATCGCGGCAAGAACGAGAACGAGCAGGACCGCAATGGTGCCGCGCTTGGCACCCAGCACGACACCGGCCAGCATGACGCCGAGCGACTGGGCAGTGATCGGAACCGGAATGAACCCGAGCATGATCGGGGGAACGAGACCGAGAGCAACGATGATGGCAGCAAAGAGCGCTGAGAGAACGAGGTCGCGGGTTGCCATGGTTTCGGTTTCCTTACGGCTGATAATCCGTCAGTTCTGACTGCGGATGCCGCGTGCGTCAATGGCCGCCGCAATCTCGTCCGCGCTTCTGAGCGTGTTGATGATAAGGGGGACGATGATCGACAATGGGCGCGGTTTCAATCCACGGGCGTAATGCGCATCGCGGATCACCTCGTAACGGCTGAGGATTTCCGGCACGAAACGGATAACCAGACCGATCGAAAGGCCGACATCCCGTGCCTTCAGGATACCGAGCCGCTCGAGCGGCGTGGCGGTCCTGGTGATCACGTCGATAAAATCACCGGTCGTCGTCGTTGCTGTGACAAGACTGGCGAACAGCGCCAGCGCGGCCAGCCGGAAAAAGGCGGTGAGCCCTTCGGCCGTGCCGTTGAAAACCGCGGTGAACAGCGCAACAACGACAACGATCAGCGCAAATGGACGCATCCGGAGCCAGATTTCCGCAGCGCCGATTCGCAACAGCGCATGTCCGGCGAGGCCTGCGAGTGCCGCGCCCGCGAGAAATTCAGGCTTGTTGATCAAAAAGAGAACAAGGCTGATAACGGCCAGCGCGGCCAGCTTAACGCCCGGAGGCAACCGGTGAAGAACACTGTCGCCATCGATATGCAGCGAGCGCATCAGGCCGATACTCCATGCATCGCCCGATACTGGCGGATGATCTCGGCTGGCTCGCCATCGGCGGCAATGCGCCCTTCATGCACCAGCAGGACTCGGTCCAGACCGGCCACGAGATCGAGATCGTGGCTGATGACGATGACATCTTCCGGCAACGTCCGGATCGTATTTTCCACCAGATTGCGGTTCCTGATGTCGAGCTGGTTCGTGGGTTCGTCCATGACGAGGATTTTCGGTTCGTTGACGAGCACGGAGGCGAGGGCGGCAAGCTGCAATTCTCCACCTGAAAGCTCGTGTGCGCGCCGGCCGCCGAGATGACGGATGCCGAAACGACCCAGCACGGCATCGACCGCAGCTGTTACCTCTGCCTTTGAAAGCTTCCGCGATTTGAGACCGAGTGCGATATCTTCGCTGAGCAGCGGCAGGATGATCTGGTTCTGCGGGTTCTGGAAAATGAAGCCGCTCTGGCGGCGGGCCTCGTCTTCCTGCACGACCGTATCGAAGCCGTTGACCGTGACCCGGCCGGACGATGGTTTGACCAGCCCGTTGATCATCCGGGCGAGCGTCGTTTTGCCGGAGCCGTTCAGCCCGATAATACCGATCCGCCGCTCTGCGAGCGTCAGCTCAAGCGGTTGGATGACGGTGCGGCCCTCGAAGCGAACCTCGACCTTTTCAAAACGGATATCCAAACCAGATCCTCAAAATGTCTTCGCGTCTATAAACCGGCATGATCGACAAAGGAATTCGGAACAAAAAAAGAACATTGCAAAGGTTGTAGCGGCGACCTAGTCTTGCACGCATGGCTATTCTGATTCCGAATGAACAGGCACGGCGGATCTTTCTTGAGCGGCAGCAGCTTTCCGCTCCGCCCGGCCGCGCGCTGGCCAAGGCTGGTCTGCTACAGCTGATCGACGATCTCGGCTTTGTTCAGGTGGACAGTATCGCGACGGTGGAGCGCGCCCACCACATGATCCTGTTTTCCCGCAACCAGACTTACAGACGAGAGCATCTGACAGCGCTTCTCGAAAAGGATGGCGAGCTTTTCGAACACTGGACACATGACGCCTCGATCATTCCGGCGCGCCTTTTCCGCTACTGGAAACATCGCTTCCGCCGCCGCGGACCGATTTTAGCCGAACGCTGGCGCAAATGGCAGGGCGAAGGCTTCGATTCCGCCTTTGAGGAAACGCTCCGCTACATCACCGAAAACGGCGCGATCATGTCGCGCGACATGAAGGTCGAGGATCACAAGTCCGGCGGCTGGTGGAACTGGCATCCCAACAAGAGCGCGCTCGAATATCACTGGCACACCGGCAAGCTCGCAATCTCCGGCCGGGTGAATTTTCAGAAGATCTATGATCTCACCGAACGGGTCATCGCGTCCCACCATCATGAGCCGGATGTGGAGCACGAGGAATTTGTCGACTGGGCCTGCCGCAGCGCCATGACGAGGCTCGGTTTCGCCACATCGGGCGAACTCGCGGCCTTCTGGGACATCGTCACGCCGGAAGAGGCGAGGGCATGGGTGGCAAGCCATCGTGACGAGTTGACGGAGGTGGTGATAGAAGCCGCCGATGGCAGCCGGCCAAGAGCATCCTTCGCGCTGCATGGGTTTCCCGACCATCTTGGCGACATTCCCGATCCGCCCGCCCGCATCCGGGTGCTGAGCCCGTTCGATCCGCTCCTGCGCAACCGCGACCGGGCCGAACGGCTGTTCAATTTCGTCTACCGTATCGAGGTCTTCGTGCCGGAGCCGAAGCGGCTATACGGCTATTACGTCTTCCCGCTCTTGGAAGGCGACCGCATGATTGGCCGTATCGACATGAAGGCTGACCGCAAGGCAGGCGTACTCGACGTCAAACGGCTGTGGCTCGAAAAAGGTGTAAGGGCATCCGCCGCACGGTTGGAAAAACTCGATGCGGAATTGCAGCGGGTGGGCAGGTTTGCCGGGGTGGAAAAGGTCGTCTATCAGTCTGGCTGGCGCGGAGAGTAGTCACGCCACTGCATTGTTGGAGCTGCCTCTCATCCGGCTGCCGCCATTTTCTCCCCGCAGGCGGGAATAAGGATCCCACCCGCATGCGTGCGTTTTGTCACGTCTTATAAGTGGGCCAAGTCTCCTCGCCCCGTTTGCGGGGAGAGGGCAAGGGTGAGGGGCGCTCTTGCTGTTAATGCACATTACCCCCGCCACTTCAAAAACACCGTCGAGAGTGCCGGCAGGTCGAGCGCGACCGAGAACGGCTTTCCGTGTTCCGGCGAACGCTGTGCCCATGCATCCATCTGGCCGAAATTCGTGCCGCCATAGATCGAGGCGTCGGTATTCAGCACCACTTCCCAGCGGCCTTCATCCGGCACGCCGACACGGTAGGCGTATCGCGGCAACGGCGTCATGTTCGACATCACGAGCATATGCGTGGAACGGTCTTTGGACGAGCGCAGCATGCCATAAACGGAATTCTCCGCATCGTCGGCCACGGCCCACTGAAACCCTTCGGGATGCAGGTCGCTGAACTGCAACGCTGGCTCGGCTGCATAAAGTCGGTTCAGGTCGCGGATCAGGAATTGGATGCCGGCATGCTCCGGCCGGTCGAGAAGATCCCATACGACCGAACCGTCATGGTTCCATTCCGTTTCCTGTCCGATCTCACAGCCCATGAACAAAAGCTTCTTGCCCGGATGTCCCCACATGAAGCCGTAATAGGCGCGAAGATTGGCAAGCTTCTGCCACCAGTCGCCCGGCATCTTGCCGAGCAGCGAGCCTTTGCCGTGCACGACCTCGTCATGGCTGATCGGCAGCATGAAGCGCTCCGAATAGGCATAGATCATACCGAAGGTCATGCCACCATGATGATACTTGCGATAGACCGGATCGTCGGAAATGTAGTGCAGCGTGTCGTGCATCCATCCCATATTCCATTTGAAATCGAAGCCCAGCCCGCCGTCTTCCGGTTTCTTTGTCACGCCTGGCCAGGCGGTCGATTCCTCCGCCACCGTGAATGCATGCGGGCAGCGGTCATGGATGATGCTGTTCAGATGCTTGAAGAACTCGACGGATTCGAGATTTTCCCGCCCGCCATACTGATTGGGAATCCATTCGCCTTCGTTGCGGCTGTAGTCGCGATAGAGCATCGAGGCGACCGCATCGACACGCAGTGCGTCGACATGAAAATGCTCAAGCCACTCGAGGGCCGAGGCGATCAAAAAACCCTTCACCTCGTTGCGGCCGAGATTGTAGATCAGCGTGTTCCAGTCCTTGTGGAACCCCTCGCGCGGATCGGCATGTTCGTAAAGTGCCGTCCCGTCAAAACGGGCAAGGCCCCAGACGTCGGTTGGAAAATGCGCCGGCACCCAGTCGAGAATGACGCCGATCCCGGCCTGGTGGCAACGGTCGACGAAATAGGCAAAATCCTCCGGCGTGCCGTGCCGCCCGGTCGGAGCGAACAGGCCGAGCGGTTGATAGCCCCATGATCCGCCGAATGGATGCTCCATGATCGGCAGCATCTCGATATGGGTAAAGCCAAGCGATTGCACATAGGGGACAAGCCGCTGGCTGAGTTCCACCCAGTCGAGCGACCGGTTGCCCTCTTCGGAAATCCGCACCCACGAGCCGAGATGTACCTCGTAGACTGACATTGCGCCCTCGCGGTCGCGCTCGTTGGCCTGGGTTTCCATCCAGTCGACATCGTTCCAGCGGAATGGTTTTGATGAGGCGACGATCGAGGCGGTCGAAGGGGCCGCTTCTGAAGACCTTGCCACCGGGTCGGCGCGTTGCGGTAGAAGGTTGCCGTTTGAATCCAGCAGTTCGAACTTGTAGCGCTCCCCGTGGGTGAGGCGGGGAATGAACAGTTCCCATATCCCCGCCTGAGGCCGCAGCCGCATCGGGTTGCGCCGCCCATCCCAGGCGTTGAAGTCGCCGACCACCGAAACACGCCGTGCATTGGGCGCCCAGACCGAGAAGCGGACACCCGAAATGCCATCGATCTCCATCGGGATCGCACCGAGCGTGCGGCCAAGCTCATAATGAGTACCCTGGCCGATCAAATGCAGGTCGAGTTCGCCAAGCAGCGGGGGGAAGGAATAGGGGTCTTCCGTCTCCTGCACCGCATCCGGCCATTCGATCCGAAGCCGGTAGGGTGTCGGACTGCCGACAAGGCCGGCGAAGATACCGGCTTCATGGATCGACTCCAGTTCCGCCATCAGCCGCCCGGTCTCGCTTTCGATCACCGAAACCGACAGCGCGCCCGGTAGAAGCGTTCGCACCACGGTGAGCTCGCCATACTGGTGTCGCCCGAGAATCGAGAAGGGATCGCCGTGCCGGCCATCAGCCAAGGCCTGCAGGCCTTCCTGCGCCATGCCGGTCATCAGGTCTGCGCGTTCGTATCTCATGTGTCACTCTCCAGGAGGCGGGATGCGATCGCCGAAAAACCGGCAAGCGGCAGGGGAAGCCAATGCGGACGGCTGCGGACTTCATAAGCCACTTCGTAAGCCGCCTTTTCGAGCAGGAAGAGATCGAGCACCCGGTCACGATTCTCGTTCGACTGCATCAGCGCATCGGATTTTTCGACGGCGGTGAAATAGGCGCTGAGGAAGGCAGGCTCGGCGAGCCCGATGAAGCGGGTGATCAGCTGGCGATGGCGAATATCGTCCACCTCGCTTACCACCTCGCGGTCCATGTCTGCCGCTGCTGCCAGATAGCTCAGGGATCGCAGGAGGCCGGCAACGTCCCGCAGCGGATTTGTCTTTGCCCGCCGCTCGGAGAGTGCCTTTGTCGGCTCGCCCTCGAAATCGATGATGTAGGCATCGCTTTCGGCGACCAGGATCTGGCCGAGGTGAAAATCGCCATGATGGCGCGTTTTCAGCGTGCCGCCCGTCGCTTCGGTCAGGCGTCCTGTGAGTGCCGTCAGCTCGTCCCGACGCGCGATCAGCGATTTGGCGATTTCGGCAAGCTCACCTTCCAGACCCTCGACCGTGCCTTCCAGAATGGTGAGGCTCTGGCCGATCTGCTCGGCTACCGCGCGGCGGGCTGCGGCGACATCGTCCTTGGTGCCCCATTCTGGCTTGAACGCCTCATCCTCGGTATTTTCGGCAAGTGCCACATGCAGCTCACCAAGTCGCGTGCCGATGGTGGCGGAAAAATCGACCAGCGGTTTGAAATATACGTCTGCAGCATTGCCGTCGAGGCCGGTCACAACGATCTCGTCGATCGACCGGCGCAGATTGCCGAGCATCCAGTTCCACGCATCTCCCTGGTTCCGGATCGCCTTCTGCACGATGATCAGCGTGTGAAGCGTGCCGTCAGGCCCGGTTCGTGTCACCTCGCCAAGCAACTGTGCGGTGTTCCGGTAACCGATCTTTGTGAGGTGGCGGGTCATCTCCACTTCCGGGTGAATGCCGGGGAAAATGTGGCGGATCAGCTTCACCATCGCCAGATCGCCGACAATCAGCGAGCTGTTGGATTGTTCGGCCGAAAGCCAATGCACCGGCAGGTCGTCGGTGATGTCCAGCTTGTCGAGATGGTCCGTCCCGATGAAATCCAGCGATCCGGTACGGCCGGAGATCGAGGCCCGCTCGGAGAGGCCGCGCAGGATCGCCCGCGCGAAGCTCTCATGCGCGAAACCATCGGTCAGGAACCCGACGCGGCGCCCCTGCCGCAATCGCGCCATGGCAAGCTGCTGCGCAAGCGCGGTGGGGAAACTGTCATCCCAGGAAACGGCAAGCGGCAGAAGATAGCTGTCCATCCGTCCCGCGATATCGGCTTCGAGTTCACCCAGCAGGATAT
>JAEXYH010000093.1 GCA_023451735.1 Pseudomonadota bacterium
GAGCTGACCCGCCGTCTGGCTCAACTGGCCGAAGACATCCGCCGCGAGGAACAGCTCGCCGCCGACAACACAACCTTTCTCGATAAGCTGGATGAGGAAGAAGCCGAGCTGAACGACATGCTGGCCGACAGCGGTGCCGAAAGCGCCGATCTGCGTGAAGCATTCGATGCGGCCGGCTCAGCGCTTGCCGAAAGCGAACAGTTGCTGGCCGTTGTCACGGGCGAACGCGCAGAAGCCGCTGCAGGCCGCAACCAGCTCGAACGGTTGATCCGCGATCTTTCCGAGCGTCGGCAGCGTCTCGATCGCCAGCGACAGGATGCAAGCGCCGAACTCGATTCCGTTTCCGAACGTCTGGCGTCATTGGATGACCCGGCGGAAAGGGCCGAACTGGTCGAAGCCGCAGAGATCGCGTTGGAAGATGCGACCGCCGCGGCCGAAGAGGCTGAGGCGGCGCTCGGCATCACCCGCGCTGCCGAAGTCTCCGCCCGCCGTCCTGTCGAGGATGCCAGGACCGTGGTGAACGGGCTGGAGACCGAAGCCCGCACGATTTCAAAAATGCTGGCCGCCGGTGCGGCCTCCGGCGACTATGTGCCGGTCGCGGAAATGGTCCATGTCGAGCGTGGTTATGAGGCGGCCCTGGGCGCGGCTCTTGGCGACGATCTCGAAAGCCCGGTCGATGATGCGGCTCCCACGTATTGGTCGGTGAATGGTGATGCATCTGCCGATCCGCGTCTGCCGGATGGTGTCGAGCCGCTGTCGTCCCGCGTTACCGCTCCACCGGAACTGGCGCGTGCGCTGGCCCAAACCGGCATTGTGTCGGCCGGTGACGCCGGCAAACTGATGGCATCCCTGAAACCCGGCCAGCGTCTGGTGACGAGAGACGGCGCGGTTTATCGCTGGGATGGCCATGTGACCGGCTCGGAAGCGCCAGGTGCCGCCGCCCTGCGCCTGTCGCAGAAGAACCGTCTCTCCGAACTCGAAGCCGAGATCGACGAAGCCCGCGATGTGCTTGCCGAATGCGAAAGCTTGCTGGCGGATGCCGTGGCCGAGATCGCCACCAGCGAGCGGACCCTTGCCGATGCACGCGATCGGGTGAGGCTTGCCACTCGCCAGGTCGCCGATGCCCGTGAAGCACTTGCCGCTGCGGAACGCGCTTCCGGCGATCTCATGCGCCGCCGCGATGTCGTGGCCGAAGCGCTTAGCCAGGTCGATGCGCAAATCGAGGACGTCGAGGTGCAGGGCGAGAATGCCCGTATCGAACTGGAAAACGCGCCCGATTTGTCAGACCTCGATAACCGTCTGCGTGACCAGCAGGCGACTGTCGCGACCGATCGCGGTCGTCTGGCGGAGGCGCGCGCCAGCTACGAAGGCCTAAGTCGCGAACTCGAAGCCCGCAAGCGCCGTATTGCTGCAATCGCGCAGGAGCGGTCGTCCTGGAAGGCGCGCGCTGATAGCGCAGCCGCCCATATTGAAAGCCTGCGCGAACGCGAGGAAGAAGCGCGCGACGAGATTGTCGAGCTGGAAGCCGCACCTGAAGAAGTGGATGACCGCCGCCGCAACCTGATGTCCGAACTGCAGAAGGCTGAAAACGCGAGAAAACTCGCTTCAGATGAACTGGTCATCGCCGAAACCCGTCAGCGTGAAGCGGACCAGCGCGCAGCAACCGCATTGTCGGAACTTGCAGATGTGCGTGAAAAACGTGGCCGTGCGGAGGAGCGCCTGGTCTCTGCCGCCGAAAGACGGCATGAGAGCGAACAACGTATCCGCGAAGCATTGAATGTCTCGCCGCCGGAAGTCCTGCGCCTGACAGGCCTGCAACCCGGTCAGCCCGCGCCGGATATCCGCGCCATTGAGCGTGAGGTCGACCGGCTGAAGATGGAACGCGAGCGGCTCGGCGCCGTCAACCTGCGCGCCGACGAGGAGCAGAAGGAACTCTCCGACAAGCTGCAGACGCTGACCCGCGAGCGCGACGACGTGGTCGATGCGATCCGCAAGCTGCGCGGCGCAATCCAGAGCCTGAACAAGGAAGGACGCGAGCGCCTGATTGCTGCCTTCGACGTCGTCAATACCCAGTTCCAGCGCCTCTTCACCCATCTCTTCGGCGGCGGCACGGCAGAATTGCAGTTGATCGAATCCGAAGACCCGCTGGAAGCCGGGCTTGAAATCCTGGCTCGTCCGCCCGGCAAGAAGCCGCAGACGATGACGCTCCTCTCGGGCGGCGAGCAGGCATTGACCGCCATGGCGCTGATCTTTGCGGTCTTCTTGACCAATCCCGCGCCGATCTGCGTGCTGGACGAGGTGGATGCGCCGCTCGACGATCATAATGTCGAGCGTTACTGCAACCTGATGGACGAGATGGCTGCCTCGACGGAGACACGCTTCGTCATCATCACCCATAATCCGATTACCATGGCGCGCATGAACCGGCTCTTCGGCGTGACCATGGCGGAGCAGGGTGTTTCCCAGCTTGTCTCTGTCGATCTGCAGACCGCAGAACTCCTGCGCGAAGCAAGCTGAAAAAAGCGACAGATTTTCGTGTTATAATTGATTGTAGTCACATCTACGTTGTTTCACCCATATAGGGGATGCGTTGGATGTGGTATACCGCTATGCAGAATTACGGATTCGGCGGGGCTGGGGGGCGTCTTTTGGGCGCAAAGGCCATTTCGGCGAATATGTACCCCCCGCGTGGGTTTCCTGTCCTGCGCGGAAGGCTTTGCGGGGCCGAGTGTGATCCGGCCCCGCAAAGCTTTTATCTCCCACCAATCTCCGCCCTGTTGCAAAATTGCGCCAAATTGCCTGTTGCATAATGCTGCAGCGCACATAATCCTGCCGTCATGATTTCCCAAGCTGTTGCAAAAGCTCTGAATTTCAGGGAAAAATGCGCGGGGAGGCAGGAATGGCGAAACGGGTTTATTGGTTCGGTGGTGGCAAGGCGGAAGGCGGCGCGGTAGATGTCGCACTGCTGGGTGGCAAGGGGGCGCATCTCGCCGAGATGGCGAGCCTTGGCCTGCCGGTGCCTCCGGGGCTGACCATTACCTGTGACTGCTGCCACGAATTTTTCCGCAATGACCGAAAGATTTGCGACGACCTGAAGGCCGATGTACTGGCGGGTCTGAAGGCAGTGGAGCAGCAAACCGGCCGCATTTTCGGTGGCAATGAAAGGCCATTGCTTCTTTCCGTCCGTTCCGGATCGCGCGCCTCGATGCCCGGCATGCTGGATACGGTCCTCAATCTCGGTCTCAATGACGAGACGGTGCAGGCGCTGGGACATGATGCCGGCGATGCCCGTTTTGCCTGGGACAGCTATCGCCGTTTCATCCAGATGTATGCCGATGTCGTCATGGGCCTCGACAACGAAATTTTCGAGGAAGTTCTCGAAGACGAAAAAGGTCGTCTCGGCCGCCAGCACGATACGGATCTTTCCGCTGTCGAATGGCAACATGTTGTTGATCTCTACAAGAGACTGATCGAGGACGAACTGGGCGAAGGTTTCCCGCAGGATCCGCATGTCCAACTCTGGAAGGCGATAGCCGCTGTGTTTTCCAGCTGGCACAATGCCCGCGCCGTCACCTACCGCACACTCCATCGCATCCCCGAGACCTGGGGCACGGCCGTCAACGTCCAGGCCATTGTCTTCGGCAATCTCGGCTCCACCTCCGCCACCGGCGTTGCTTTCACCCGCAACCCGTCGACTGGGGAAAAGGCGCTTTACGGCGAGTTTCTCGCCAACGCCCAAGGGGAGGATGTCGTGGCCGGCATCCGCACGCCCCAGTCGATCACCGAGGAGGGGCGACTGGCATCCGGCTCGGAAAAGCCGTCGATGGAAAAGCTGATGCCGGAGACGTTTTTGGAGTTTCGCGCAATCTGCGATCGCCTCGAGCGACATTATCAGGATCTGCAGGATGTCGAGTTCACCGTTGAGCGCGGAAAACTCTGGATGCTCCAGACACGCACGGGAAAACGCACCACTAAAGCCGCCATGCGGGTTGCCGTGGAAATGGTCGAGGAGGGGCTGATCACCGAAGAACAGGCCGTCTGTCGCATTGATCCGCCGTCGCTGGATCAGCTGCTGCACCCGACCATCGATCCGCGCGTCGAGCGCCAGCAGATCGGTTCGGGCCTTCCGGCTTCGCCGGGGGCGGCCACCGGCGAGATCGTCTTTACCGCCGAACAGGCGGTCCAGGCGGAAGCCGAAGGCAAGCGTGTCGTGCTCGTGCGCATCGAGACCAGCCCGGAAGACATTCACGGCATGCATGCCGCGGAAGCCATCCTCACGACGCGCGGCGGCATGACCAGCCACGCTGCCGTCGTCGCGCGCGGCATGGGCATCCCTTGCGTCGTCGGCGCGGGGTCGATGCGGGTCGACCTGCGCAACGAGACATTGACCGGTGTCGGCGGCATGACGCTCAGGAAGGGCGACATTGTCACCATTGATGGCTCTTCGGGCCAGGTTCTCAAGGGCAGCGTTGCCATGCAGCAGCCGGAGCTCTCCGGCGATTTCGGCAAGCTGATGGCCTGGGCCGACAAGGCCCGCCGCATGCAGGTCAGGACCAATGCCGACACGCCGCAGGACGCCCGTTCGGCCCGCTCTTTTGGCGCCGAAGGCATAGGTCTTTGTCGCACCGAGCACATGTTCTTCGAGGGGGATCGCATCCACGCGATGCGCGAGATGATCCTTGCCGAGGATGAGGCAGCGCGCCGAGCGGCTTTGGCAAAGCTTCTGCCGTTGCAGCGGTCGGATTTCACCGAGCTTTTCACCATCATGCATGGCTTGCCGGTCACGATCCGCCTTCTTGATCCGCCGTTGCACGAATTCCTGCCGAAAACGGAAGCCGAGATAGAGGACGTCGCTCGCGCCATGGGCATGCCGGCCGCCTTCCTTGCGCGCCGCATCGATGCGATCCACGAATTCAACCCGATGCTCGGCCACCGCGGCTGCCGGCTGGCGATCTCCTATCCCGAGATCGCCGAAATGCAGGCACGCGCCATCTTCGAGGCCGCAACCGAGGCGGCCAAGGCGACCGGCGAGCCGGTGGAGCTTGAAATCCTCGTACCGCTGGTCGGGCTCCGCGCCGAACTGGATTACGTCAAGGGCGTTATCGACGCGGTTGCCAACGATGTCTGGAAAGAAACCGGCATGCAGATCGGCTATCTTGCCGGCACCATGATCGAGTTGCCGCGCGCCGCGATCCGCGCCCATGTAATTGCCGAAACTGCGGAATTCTTCTCCTTCGGCACCAACGACCTGACGCAGACGACATTCGGCATGTCACGCGATGACGCTGCAACCTTCATCCCCACCTACCAGCGGAAGGGGATCATCGAGCACGATCCCTTCGTTTCGCTAGATTTCGACGGAGTCGGCGAACTGATCCAGATCGCCGCAGAGCGCGGACGCAAGACCAAGCCCGATCTCAAAATGGGCATTTGCGGTGAACATGGCGGCGATCCGGCATCGATCCATTTCTGTGAAAATGCCGATCTCGACTACGTTTCCTGCTCGCCCTTCCGCGTGCCGGTGGCGCGGCTGGCGGCAGCACAGGCCGCAATCGCCAAGCGGAACGTCTGACTTCCCGCCGCGGAGGCCGGAAAGATGGCTCCTGATTAAGTCATTATGGTATTGTGCTCTCTTGGCGGAAAACCTTGGGAGGGGCCAATGCCGCGCCTGGATCATGTCAACATCCACACCCGTGATGCGGCAGTGATGATCGATTTCCTGAAAACGCTTCTGGGCGCGGAAGAAGGCTATCGCCCGCCTTTCGATATGCCCGGCCACTGGCTTTATCTGGATGGCCACCCGGCAATTCATCTCAATGCCGTGGAGCGCGAGGACAATTTTCCACAAGGCATGCTCAACCACGCCGCCTTCGCCTATTTCGATCGCGACGATGCGATAAGACGGGCGGAGGCCACGGGCTATCGCCTCGAACACGACCAGATACCAGAGGCATGCATCGGCCAGATTTTCGTCTATGGTCCGGAAGGGATCAGGATCGAACTGCAATACAGGCAGTAGCGGGCATCACCGACGATGCACGATCACGCGTCTCTCGACCACGATCGGTGGCTGCCAGAACATGGAGTTGTTGCGTTCCATCATCGACCGGCTCTGCGCGCGCCTGTCGAGTTCCAGATCAAGCAGGCAACGCGACATCGCGTCGGTCCTGGCGCGAAATCCGTAACCCATGCAGGTTCGCTCGTCAGCCGCTCGCCGCTCCTCCGGCGTCATCGTCTGGCACGAGGCCAGAAGCAGAAGCAGTGCAGAGGGGATGAGAACTTTGTGAAGACGCATGGTCATGCTCCATCAGATCACGCGGGCGCGCCGCGAACAGATATGTAGAGCATCTACTGCAAAAATGCGTGGGGGATCACGAAAAATCGAGGTGGAAAAACGGGCTTCAGGCGGCGGTCGGTGCCGTCTGCGATGCTTTGAGATTCCATTTCGCTACCACCTGTCCTACACAGTCATGAATGTTTCGTCTGGAGCTTGCGCCACCCAATGACCGTCCGTTTCGTCCGGCCCGTATCCCAATCTGCCTATCTCGGCCGGCGGCTGGCCGTGTCGGCATTGCTGCTGTTCCTGCTGATCGTGCTTGCCCATCGCTTCGGCCCGCTCGGCGAACCGGATTTCCTGGCGCTCTTGTTTCTGTCTGCTGCCATCGCCGCTGTGTCTCTGCCGCTGTCGCTGATCGGCGTTGCCCGCTTGTGGCAGGTCGGTGCGGATGGCGGCGTTGCTGCGGCGAAGGGACTGATCTATGCAGCGCTGCCGCTCGGCACCGTCGTTTATGGCGCCGCGCAATATTATACGATGCCGGCAATCTACGATATCTCGACTGATCTTGCCGATCCGCCGGCCTTCATCTCCGAGCCGCATTTCGCGCAACGTTGGCTTCCCAGACCCCCGGCTCCCGCCGTTGGCGAGCGCCGGGCACAATTCGCCGCCTATCCGGGACTTATCGGCAGACGATATGAGGGCGCGCTCGACCGGGTTTATGAGGGTGTCCGCAAGGCATCCCTCTCCGCCCGGATTTCAATTGCAAAAACACAGGGGCTTTCGCTGGTCGAACCGGATCTGACCGAACGCAGTGCGCCAAAAGACGACCAGGCGCCGGTTCCGGATATCGCGCCCGTGCCGATGCCCCGGCCTGAACCCTCACTGGATGCGGCCGTCGGCAACCCGACGGAAGTCGTGGTGCAGGGCGCAACGCGCACGCTGATTGCCGGATTGCGTTTCGATGTCGTGATCCGGTTGCGTGAGGAAGCAGAAACGACATCCGTCGATATTCGTGTTGTCTCTCGCTATGGGCCGCATGACCTTGGCTTCGGCGCCGAAATCGCCGAGGATTTCCTCGACCGTCTGGATACCGAACTGCTTGGGCTTGCTGGCGGTTAAAAGTAATTCCAGCAAAGTGGTAGCCGGTTTTGCGTCTGGAATTGCGTGAAACCAATCCGCTCAGGCGGGCCGGTAGATACCATGAAGGGAAGGCGGGCCATCGGTCGCCACTCGCCCTTTCTCGAGAAGGTCCTCGATATGGGCGAGAACCGAAAGCGCTGCTGCGCCATGCAGCTTGGGATCGGTCTTCACATAGATGGCCTTGACCATATCGGCAATCAGCCGGTCGCCGGAAAGAATTCGCTCCATCACGGCCCTTTCCCGCATCCGCCGGTGCGTTCTCAGGCCCCGCAGGAACGAGGCGGGTTCGCGCACCGGGCCGCCATGGCCGGGAAAATAGATCCGGTCCTTGCGGGCCAGCAGCTTTTCGATCGAGGCCATGAAATCGGCCATAGATCCATCCGGCGGTGCAACGATCGTTGTCGCCCAGGCCATCACATGGTCGGCCGAAAACACGATGCCGGTGCCGTCGAGCGCGAAGGCGGAGTGGTTGGCCGTGTGCCCGGGCGTATGAATGGCCGACAGCCTCCAGCCATCGCCCTCGATCCCATCTCCGTCGGCAATCGAGATATCCGGTAGGAAATCCGTATCGGCGCTTTCGGAAAACCGATTGATCTCGCCTTCATGCAGCGGCCGCGCCGCGCGATGTGGTCCCTCGGCAACCGTCAACGCGCCGGTCGCATCCTTCAGGCGTCTGGCAAGCGGCGAATGATCCCGGTGCGTATGGCTGACGAAGATATGGCTGACAGCCCGCCCGTCGATGGCCTTCATCAGCGCATCGAAATGCGCCTCGTTGTCCGGACCAGGGTCGATGACCGCCAGCGAGGATTTTCCCACGATATAGCTGTTGGTGCCGTAAAAGGTGAAGGGCGAGGGGTTGTTCACCGTCAGCCTGTGGACGCCGTCTGCAATCGCAACGGCATTGCCATAGGCCGGAGAGAACTCGGTGTCGAAATCGATATCGCTTGCCATGCCTTGCGTCTTGTCAGCCTTATTCCGTGTCATGCTCCGCTTTATTCCAAAAACGATCACAAGGAAAATAGGCGGATGAACGAAGATAGCCGTTGAGAGCGGGAGAAAGCTTTGCTAGAGGAAGCGCCTGTCACACGGCTTTCGTGTCGTCGTGCACGTGTTGGGGCGTCGCCAAGCGGTAAGGCACCGGTTTTTGGTACCGGCATTCCCAGGTTCGAATCCTGGCGCCCCAGCCACATTCCGCCATCAGGCGGTTACGCCTCCTCATTTTTGAAAGATGTTCAGCCTCTGCCGGGCTTGGTCCTCAACAGAACGCGTTCTGGGCCGAGGAATCCATACGGCGTATCTGCCTCAGCACGCGGTAGGGCATGCTGGCCTTGGTGACGATGTAGCGTGGAGACGTCTTTCCGCCGAAACCTGAAAACAGAAGGATCGAGCCGGCATTGACGATACCGTCGAAATCGAAGACGTAGCCCATCGATGTCGCGGACTGGATCGCGTTCCAGAGCAGGAGCGGCACGACGCCATTGCCTGCATCTGCAGAGCGGGTCGACATCAGGTAATAATAGGTATTGTTGTCGAATACGCAGAATATCGCCGCCTTCGCTTCCCCGCTGCCGATCTCCCGCGCCACCCAGATATGGCCGCGTCCGCGGTTGATCGCCTGGACCGCGATCTCCTGGCAGGTATCGAAGTCGATATTCGGCCGTTGGTTTTTCTGCTCGAGATGTGCCGTCGAGAGATGGAAGAACGCTTCCGGGTCCGAACTTTCGTAAACGTCGAAATTCTCTGCTGCACGACGGATGACATTGCGCGTCTTGTCGCGCATTCCTTTCCAGATCACCGCTTCCGGGTAAGGTTCTATCTCGAAGGTGAACTGCACCTGGACATTATATCCCTGTGCCTGGAAAGGCAGGGCATCACAGACACCGCGATGCATCTTCTGGCGGAAGGCGGAAAGTGGTGGAAGCTTGCGGATCAGTTCCTGGGTGATCGAGTGGCGTTTGACACAACGGTTGGCTTCGCTGCCTCCACCGTCATCGATGCCAGGTCCAAGAAAATGCGTCAGCGTCGGCATGTTGCTGCTTGCCAGCCCGTATCGCGAATTCACCATATAGGGAAGGCGCCCCACCGTTCGGCCACCATCGGTCACCTCGACGAAATCGACCCGCCCGCGGGTAGCGGCCTCTAGCCACCAGGGCTCGTGAAATATTGTTGGTGTCAGCTTATTAAAAGCCGTTGCTGCAGCAGCCTTTATTTGGATCTGCTGGTCGATACTCTTGCTACGCGTGATCATCGAATCTAGCCTCAATACTATAGATTCTGAATTGTGCCTTCTTATGCCGGTCTGCGCCTGAATTTATTTACAGTGTATTTACGATGCTATGTTAAATGAAAAATCTTTAATGTGAATAAGGGCTGCAATATTTATTGTTGCAAGTCTAGGCTTTGATTTTCCGCAAGCTGTTTGTTTGGTGCAGAGCAAAAGAATATTGATTCGAGGAATCAATAAGTTGGTGATAAACCTGAGGGTGCATTCCGGCGCGGGATTTTCACCGAAAAATTATCCGACAGTCCGCCGTTGAGGTAGGTTTCCAGGTGCAGGGGCGCATTTTCCGCGCTCAAGGCGGCTGCAGTCCGCAAATTGTTGTCTCAGGGCGAGACTGAAGCATTGTCTCGAAGGGCTTCAGAGGGCCTGACTTGCCGCGCCTATGAGCTTCGGTTTTGCCATGGTGGATCGATAGACAGCGGTTGTTTCGAGAGCCACGCGCTCGATCGTCAGGTTGTCGATGCGAAGCTGGCTTTTCTCCTGCCACGCGCGAAGTTTGGCCGGATCGGCGAGAAGCTCTGCAAGGGCGGCTGCGAGCATCTCGGGTGCCGATGGAGGCACCAGCATTCCTGCCTCGCCGAATTCCAGCAATTGTGGAATACCGTCGACCTTGGTTCCGATGATGGCGCAACGTGCTTCACGAGCCTCGGAGATCACCAGCGGCGCCGGATCGGCAAGCGATGGCAGAACGAATATGTCCGCAGCCAGCATATAGGGATAGGGGTCATCGACGGAGCCGACGAACGTGATCGCATCGCCGCAGCCGGTCTGCCTGGCAAGCTCCCTGTATTCATCCTCCATCGGGCCGCTGCCGACGATGTAAAGTCTGGCCGCCGGAAACGCCGCAAGGGCGATCTTGAAGGCATTGATAAGGTCCACGACGCCCTTGCGCGGGTGCAGTCCGCCGACGAACACGATGTTCGGATGGGCAAGCTCTGCAGGCATCGCATCTCTGTTCGCAAAGCGCGCGGTTCCGATCGTGCCGTTCAGCACGACATGCAGTTTCTTCGCCGAAATACCCCGCTGCTGCATGGAGCGGCTGACGGACTCACTGACGGCGATCACCCGAGTGCCGAGCCCCATCAGGATAGCGCTCTTTTCGAATTCGTTATGAACTGTGGTGACCAGTGGAATGCTGGACAGCTTGCAGACCGGATAGGCAAGCACGGCGCTCGTCATCATATGAGCGTGGATGACGTCGGGCCTCCATTCGTTGACGTGGCGCTTCAGCCTTGCGAGCGAGCGGATAACGGTCAGTGGTCGCCTCGCGTGATCGACGATCCGCGTTGCCACGTGATGGCTTGCCAGCAATGCGTCGAAATCACCGCCACCGCTGGCGATGCATACATCATGGCCGAGTCTTCTCTGTTCACACGCGAGATCGACCGCGGCGTGCACATGTCCGTTCAGCCGGTAAGTGTGATTGAGAAGATGCATGATGCGCATGATCGGTTACCCGCTTTCACATGAAATAAGTCTCGTGTCGTGCTGTTCCCGGCACAGCTGGTCGTTTGCCGGTTCCGGGTGTCGATATCCCAGAGCCCGCTCCGCTTCCAACGTCGAAACCCGGGCAGTCGGCTGGTAGTTGAAGGCTCCGTGACGGCCGAATGACTCGATGCCGAATTGCTTCAGCCGCTCGATCTGTCTGGCTGCTTCGGCCGGTGCTCCGTGCGTATAGATCGGATAGGCATTTTCCAGAATCTGGCCGCCTTCGAGCCGCAGGTCACCATTGAAAATGTCGTTTTTGGCAACATGGGCCCTGAATTCGGCCTCAGCGAGTTCGATGCTGGTGATTGCGTCGTTGCTGACCACTTCGACGGCGAAATATTGCCGACCATCGGTAAGGCCGTAAAAGTCCGAATAGATGGTCAGGCGCTTCCAAGCGGCTTCATAGGAAAAGTTGTAGAGGATCGACTGCGCAAAGCCGCGATCGCCCGAAAAGCTGAAGTAGAGGCTGATAAGCGTGATCGTTTCCAGTGACTTTTCCTGCTCCAGTCCGCACAGGCGATATGCGATATTGATCGGGACTGTCGAGATCACTCGTTTGGCGGCGATGCGCTCGCCCTGCGCGGGTATCACAATAAATTGCTCCCCGCCTTTCTCTATCTTCGAGATCGAGCTGCCGAGCTTGAAGGTGACCCCGTTTGCGGTGAGGCTGCGTTTGACCGGTTCGTAGAGGGCCGCAAAACCCTCCTTTGGTCTTGCAAGCTGCCTGTTCTGCAGATGCGGCAGCTTCTTTTGTCGCATCTTTTTGACCAGACTTCGGAGCGACGAATGCTCCTTGATCCACATCATGCGCTTTTCGGCCAGTTCAAGGTCGATATGTTCGGGCGGCGTGCCGTAGAACCGCGCCATGTAGTTCTCCAGCCCCGAGTGCCTGAGCAGATAGGCGCCGATCCAGAACGCGGCAAAATCCTTGGCGTTGCGCAGTTCTCGACGCCAGATGCGGGCATGGATGACCGATAGGGCGATCCGGCAGATCGCCAGCGGACCGGCGCGCAGAATGTCGTCGGCAACCGAGATCGGGTACCGAGTGATTTTTCTCTGGGGGTTGAGCCTGCCCCAGGTCGGATGGATGTGGATATAATGCTCGAGCAGTTCGGGAAAGTGCTTCAGGAGTGGTGAATCATCCTGAAAAACGAGGCTGCCGATGTCGAAGGTGAAGCCGTTTGCGGACCAGTCGATATGGTTTCCGCCGATGCTCTCATATCGGTCGATAACCGCGATACGCCCGTTGCCTTGCCGGATAAGAACCGATGCCGCCACCAGGCCGCTTACGCCTGCTCCCAGGATGATTGCATCGAAGACTTCCGCCTCGGATGCCGTTTCCTGCTGCAACTCGTAAGAATCATGCATCGATTCCCCTTCGCTGTTGGCTAATAGGCTAACAATACTGTTGGGAGATACCACGGAGAGTAAATCCGCACCATAATTACTTGTATGTCAATGGAGAAAATCCACAGTAATGGAGACTTTTGAAAATTAGACATTCTGTCTCTGCCAGAGATATCTTTGATTTTAGTATAGATTATTGTCTGGTTGTGTGTATCTTCGGTTTCTGCAGGAAGGCTGTTGGTGCTATTTTTCAGGAATGCCATCGGTATCTATCTTTCCGCAGCCTGCCGCTTCGGCGGATTCAGTTTGTATCGTTTGCGTTTGTGAAGTCTTCTGTGCCGTGTCATCCTATCCATATGGCGGAAAGATTTCTCGATGGGTGAGCCTTGTTCCAAAGGCCCGCTGACGGTCTCTTTTGGTTGAGGGTTGGGTCGTCATGCTTGCATTTGCCACGCTGAGAGGCGCGTCCTGGCTGATCTTCTCGCGCTTGTTCGGCCGCCTTGTAGATTTCCTCAACCTGCTCATCCTGGCGCGTCTGCTTGTGCCTGCCGATTTCGGTGTGACGGCGCTGGCCATGGCGCTGGTGCTGATCATTGACAGCATATTGGAGGTGCCGGTCACCCAGGCTCTCGTGCGCCTTCCCGTGATCGACAAACGGCATCTTGATACCGGCTTCACGCTTGCCGTATTGCGAGGCGTTGCTGTTGCGGTCCTGACCGTCGGCTGCGCCTGGCCCTATTCATGGATAAATGGGGATCCGGAACTGGTGCCTGTCGTCTGCATTCTTGCGATCGGCACTGTCGTCAAGGGGCTCTACAGCCCGGCAATGGTGTATTTCGCCCGCAATATCGACTTCCGGCCGACCTTCATCGCCGAGACGACCAGCAAGGTTTGCGGCCTGATCGCCGCCATCGTGATCGTTTATACGGAAGGCGGTTATTGGGCGTTGGTCGCCAACTATGTCGTCGCCGCCAGTGTTACCACGATCATGTCCTATGTGTTTGCCCGCTATCGCCCTGCCTTCTCTCTTCAGCGGCTCAGCGATTTTGCAGGTTTCATGGGGTGGTTTACCGCCTCGCAGGTCGTGTCTGCGCTGAACTGGCAATATGATCGTCTGATGGTCGGCGCTTATGTCCCGAAGACGCTGCTCGGTCGGTACACCGTGGCGAACGACGTGTCGTTGATCCCGACGCAGAGCTTCATCGGCCCCGCCCTGCAGCCCCTGATGTCCGCGTTTTCGAAGATGAGCTCGGACCTTGGCCGGGTTCGCCTCGCATTTCTGAAGGCGATCCGCATTGCCATGCTGATCTGTGTGCCTGCCACGCTCGGCATGGCGCTGACTGCGGATCTGGTCACCAATCTCCTGCTCGGCCCGAAATGGGCCGAAGCGGCGCCCTATCTGGCGCTTCTGTCGATTTCCATGCTGCCGGTACCTTACTTTCAGACACTCATTTCCCTAAGCCTGGCGCTTGATCGGCCGGATGCCATTTTCCGGATCAATCTGATCGATTTCATTCTCCGAACGACTGCAGTCACGCTCGGCTTCTATTTCATGTCGATCGAAGGGGTGATCTACGCGCGGTTGGTCATGGCGGTTGTCATGGGAGCCATCTATGCGTTCCAGCTGCGGCGCCTTCTGAACCTGGGCTTCAGGCGGCAGATTCAAAATCTCTGGAAGGTTGGAATGGCCGGCGCCGTCATGGTGATTGCCGTCTACTGGCTGCGGACACAGCTCTCCGGGCAGGAAATCCCCGATTTCCTCGAGATGGTCGTGGTCGCGGGCTTTGGCGCGGTCAGTTATGGCGCAACGCTTTTGGCGCTCGGCTTGAGAATAAGGCTCGGCGGCGGCCGTTTTGAGCTGTTCGACGCACACTGATGGCCTGATTGAAGATGGCCCGCAAAGTGGTTTCTCTGCTGGGTGAGGCAGGGCGTCGGCCGACCATCTTTGGCCGCAACTTCGAGCTGCTGTGGTCGGCAACTGTTTTGGTGTTCTCTCCGGATATCTTTGTTCAACTGTCGGGGTGGTGTTTTTATTACTGTCACAACTTTCGTTAAAGCTTAACAACAACTAAAAAGCGCTTGCCCGGCACGTTAAATTATGTTTTTCTTGGTTTATCACGTGAAATTGCCGGCATTCCAGTATCCTTTGTAATTAAATGCGAAATTCACTTGTGAATATCGCAAAGCGGGTGGCGTGTTTTACTATGAAAGCAGTGATTTTGGCGGGAGGTCTTGGAACAAGACTTTCCGAAGAAACGTCGACTGTGCCGAAGCCTTTGGTCGAGATTGGCGGCCAGCCAATTCTCTGGCACATCATGAAGATATACGCCGCTCATGGTGTGAAAGACTTCATCGTATGCTGCGGTTACAAGGGGCATCTGATCAAGAAGTTCTTTGAAGACCTGCGGATGCGGGGATCGAGCGTAACTTTCGATCTTGCGACATCGGAAGTCACCTATCTCGACCCGCCTTGTGAAGACTGGCGTGTCACGCTGGCCGATACGGGCGCAGATACGATGACCGGCGGCAGGCTTGCTCGCGTCCGGCATCTGCTCGGCAACGAGCCGTTTTTCATGACCTACGGCGATGGCGTCGGCGACATAGATCTGACTTCGTTGCTGAAGTTCCACAAGGACCACGGCAAGAGCGCGACCGTGACTGCCGTACAGCCGGTGGGGCGTTTCGGCGCGATGTATCTGGAAGACCAGGATCCGCGTGTTCACGCTTTCAACGAGAAACCGGAAAATGGCGGGACCTGGATCAGCGGCGGCTTCTTTGTCCTCAATCCATCCGTGCTCGGGCTGATCGAAGGCGACGAGGTCATGTGGGAAAGGGGGCCTATGGACGAGTTGGCCAAGCAGGGCGAACTGATGGCCTATCGTCACCATGGTTTCTGGCATCCGATGGATACGCTGCGCGACAAGACGGTGCTGAACGACATGTGGGCATCCCGCTCGGCTGAGTGGAAAGTCTGGTAGCCGCAGGCTCGAGGAGGCGTCATGAACTTCACCTCTCTCGGCGGCTCGGATGCGAAGCTTATCGATCTCAAGGTCCACGGCGACAGTCGCGGCAGCTTTGCCCGCGTATGGTGCACGAAGCTTTTTGACGACGCCGGCGTCGCATTCACGCCCATTCAGGGAAATACGTCCCTGACCAAAACACGCGGCGCCGTTCGCGGAATGCATTTTCAAAGGGCGCCGCACGCGGATGCCAAGGTCGTCCGTTGCAGTCACGGGCGTATCCATGACGTGATCGTTGACCTTCGCGAGGGATCTGAGACGCTGGGAGAGAGCTTCCATGTCGAGCTCGGCGCCGATGATGGGAGGATGCTGTTTATTCCGGCCGGTTTCGCTCACGGGTTTCAGGCTCTCACCGAGGACGCGATCGTCGAATACCTTATGGGTGAGGCCTATTACCCGGAACTCTATGACGGAGCGCGTTACGATGATCCGCTTCTGTCGATCGAATGGCCGGAACCCGTGACGGAAATATCCGACAAGGATCGGACATGGCCCGATCTGGAGGCGAGAATGCCTTGGCTCCAACGGAGCGCCGCATGATGCTGGATGGTGTGTTCAAGACTGCAGGCAGTGAAGACGGTGGCACCCTGCCGCCGCTCGACATGATGTCCCTGCTCAAGACCCTGTTTCCGCTGCCGCGCAGCCTGACTGGCGACGGCGTGCGTGCCACGCTGCAGGCGCTGAAGCAGCATATCCCGCTCGATATCCGTGAAGTTGCGACCGGCACGCAGGTCTTCGACTGGAACGTGCCGCGCGAATGGAATATCCGCGATGCGCGCATCAAGGCGCTCGATGGCCGCGTGCTCGTCGACTTTGCCGACAACAACCTGCATGTGGTCGGTTACAGCGTGCCGGTCCACGGCACCTCCACCCGCGAGGAGCTGGCGGCGCATATCCACACACTGCCCGATCAGCCGGACGCGATCCCTTATCGTACCTCCTATTATGCCGAAAACTGGGGTTTCTGCCTGTCGCATTCGCTTTGGCAGACGATGCAAGACGAGGCTTACGAGGTCGAGATCGACAGCGAGCTTGCCGATGGATCGCTGAGCTATGGCGAGTTCCTCATTCCCGGCGAGACCGGACAGGAGATCCTGATCTCCGTCCATGTCTGTCATCCGAGCCTTGCCAACGACAACCTGTCCGGTATCGTCGTTGCGACCGCGCTTGCCAGATATTTTCTGGCGCAGCCGCAGCGTCGGTTCGGCATCCGTTTCCTCTTCCTGCCGGCAACCATCGGCGCGATCACCTGGCTGGCCGAGAACGAGGATCACCTCGACCGGGTCGTCCACGGCCTCGTTCTGACTTGCATCGGCGACGGTGGGCCGTTCCACTACAAGAAGACCGTCAACGGTGCTGCTGTGGATCTGGCGGCGGAGCACGTGCTGCGGCACAGCGGCCAGGCGTTCGACATGCTGGAATTCTCGCCCTATGGCTATGACGAGCGGCAATACGGCTCGCCCGGCATCGCCCTTCCGGTTGGCTGCCTGATGCGCGCCATCCACGGCACCTTTCCAGAATATCACACCTCGCTCGACAATTGTGACTTCGTCACGCCCGAAGCACTCGACCAGTCCTTCCGGCTGCTCGTGGACCTCATCGGTCTTTTGCAGCGGAACGCAACCTATCGCCGCGTCGACGGCAGGGGCGAACCGCAGCTCGGGCGGCGCGGCCTCTATCGCGCCATTGCCGGGCAGAAGGAAGCCGGCGGCGCCTCGCAGATGGACCTGCTTTGGGTGCTCAACCAATGCGACGGCAACCGCTCGCTTCTCGATATCGCGGAACGCGCCAAAGCGCCGTTCTCCAGAATACGCAGAGCCGCAGATCTATGTTTGAACGCTGAATTAATCACGGAGGTTCGGCCATGACCATCGCAAGCATTCAAGTGGAAGCATCGACGCCGAAATCCGGCCGCATCACCGCCTGCCGGTCCTGCGGCGGCAACCATCTGGATACGATCCTCGACCTCGGCCAGCAGCCGCTCGCAAACGCGCTGCTCGAGCCCGAACAGCTTGGCGTCTTGGAACCGCTGTTTCCGCTGGAAGTGGTGTTATGTCAGGAATGCGGGCTTCTGCAGGTGAGCGAGGATGTACCTCCGGAAATCCTCTTCGGCCAGGATTATCCGTATTTCTCCTCCTTCATTCCGGCTTTGCTCGCCCACAGCCGCGAGCACGCGCTCGATCTTATTGCTGAACGCGGTCTCGGACCTGACAACCTCGTCGTCGAGATCGCCAGCAATGACGGCTATCTCCTGAAGAATTTCGTCGAGCACGGCATTCCGGTTCTTGGCATCGATCCGGCAAGCGGTCCGGCGAAGGCGGCAATCGAGATTGGCGTGCCGACTGTCATCGACTTCTTCGGCAAAGACGTGGCGACGAAACTGGTTGCTGAAGGCAAGCGCGCTTCGGTCATGCTGGCCAATAACGTCTTGGCTCACGTCAACGACATCAACTATTTCGTTGAAGGTTTCGCCATTCTGCTGGCCGATGACGGCATTGCCGAATTCGAATTCCCCTATGTCAGGGATCTGATCGAAAGCTGCGCCTTCGACACGATCTATCACGAGCATTTCTTCTATTATTCGCTGGCAGCGCTCGAGCCGTTGATGGGCCGCCACGGGCTTTATCTCAACGATGCGAAAAAGCTCGATATTCATGGCGGTTCGCTGCGCCTGAGGGTCAGCAAGACACCCGGCAAGACGGACCGCTTGCAAAAAATGCAGGACGAGGAAGCCGCGATGGGCCTGACCGGCTTCGAATGCTACCGGGATTTCGGCTTGCGCGTTTCAGGCATCCGCGATGAATTGCGCCGGATGCTGGGTGAGTTCCGTGACCACGGCAAGACGATCGCCGCCTATGGCGCGGCGGCCAAGGGCGCCACGCTTCTGAACTATGCGGATCTGCCCGTCGGCACGATTTCCTATGTCGTGGACCGCAACACCCACAAGGTCGGCAAGTTCATGCCGGGCGTGCGCCTGCCGATCAGGCCTGTGGAGGAACTCGCAACCGCGCCGACCGACTATCTTCTCATCCTGCCTTGGAATTTCGCCGACGAGATCGTCATGCAGCAGGCGGATTACAAGAAACAGGGTGGGATCTTCCTCAAGGCCATCCCCTATCCTCAGGAGATCGAGGTGCCGTGATGTCTGACACTCCCCAAATCCGCAATCTTGTATTCGCACGCGTTGGTGGCCTGTCGTTGCATCGCAACTGGTTGCTCGAAGCCAAGGTATCGCGAAACTGGGACCTGCAACTGAGCACCTATGACGAGCAATTGTCAGGTCTCGACGATGGCGATTCTCCGCTTTCGATCGATACAGGCACGAAATGGGATAGCGTCTGCCGGTATCTGCGGGCCAATCCCGATCTGCTCGACAGGTATGATTACATCATGTTCCCGGATGACGACCTGTTGTTCGAGCCGAATGGCTTATCGAGCCTGTTTGAAATCATGGCGGCGAACGATCTCGACATAGGCCAGCCATCGCTTCTGCCGTCGAGCCATATTTCCTATCCCGTCACGGCGCATTGCCCGGGATTCACGCTGCGATATGCGAACTATGTCGAACCGATGTGCCCGATCATCCGCACGGATTATCTGCGCACGCTCCTGCCCATACTCGCCCGCTGGCCGACCGGGTGGGGTCAGGACGATATCTGGACCATGATGATGGCAAAGCCGGCCTATCGGGCGGCCTTTATCGATGCCTCGCCGATCCTGCACACGAGGCCGCTCTATACTGGTGCCGTCTACAAGACCTTCGAGAAACTGGGCATGAACCCGGAAGGCGACCTGCAGGAAATCAGAAGAAGTTTCCGGGGCCTGCCGCAGCCGAAGCTGATCTATGGGGGCGTTATCCAGAGCGGGCGCAAGGTCGGCAGTATTGAAGCCAATATCCGCAATGGCCTGCACCTCTTGCGTATTGCAAGTGCCATGCGGATGCCGCGAGACGCGAGAAGGGTCGGCTACGGCATGCTCATGCGCACGGTCACCCAGATCGGCTACCGGCCGGCGCAGCTTGAAAAGGTGGTCGGGACGAGCCCGGCCGTCACTGTTCTTTCGACAACCACAAGATAAAGGCGGGTCGTATATGCGTATCCTGATCACCGGAAATATGGGTTATGTCGGCCCGGTCGTGGCAGCACATTTTCGCTCGGTCTGGCCGGATGCCGAACTGATCGGCTTCGACAGCGGTTATTTCGCCCAATGCCTGACGCTGCCTGACGAATTCCCCGAACGTGTGCTCGACAAACAGGTTTTTGGCGATGTTCGTGACTTTCCGGTAGAACTGCTGGAGGGCGTCGATGCGGTTGTCCATCTCGCGGCCCTCTCCAACGATCCGATCGGCGCCCGTTTCGAAAAACAGACGGAAGGTATCAATTACCGCGCCAGCGTCGATATCGCGCAAGCCGCCGCGGAAGCCGGCGTAAAGAGCTTCGTTTTCGCCTCCAGCTGCAGCGTCTACGGTTTTGCCGAAGGTGGGCCGCGCAAGGAGACCGACACACTGACGCCGCTGACAGCCTATGCCCGCTCCAAGATCGCCACCGAACAGGCGCTGGAGCAGCTTGAAGCACCGAACATGGCGATCACCTGCCTCCGCTTCGCCACCGCTTGCGGACAGTCTCCCAGGCTGAGGCTCGATCTGGTGCTGAACGATTTTGTCGCGACCGCGCTGTCGACCGGTGAGATCAAGGTTCTGAGCGACGGCACGCCCTGGCGTCCGCTGATCGACGTGAAGGACATGGCGCGTGCCATGGAATGGGCAATCAAGCGTGATAGCGACAATGGCGATCGCTTCGTGGCAATCAACGCCGGTCGCAACGAAAACAATTACCAGGTCTTCCAGCTCGCTGAAGCGGTCGCGCAGGCGATCCCGGGGACGCGCGTCTCGATCAACAAGGATGCACTGCCGGATCTGCGTTCCTATCAGGTGGATTTCACCCGGTTTGCCAAGGCCGCACCGGAACATCAGCCGGCGGTTTCCCTGTCTGAATCGATCGAGCGTCTCGTGGATGGCCTGAAAAGCGCCAAGCAGGCCGGACGTGAAGTCATCCCTGCCGCCGCCAAACGGCTGACCACACTTGAACGCCTCATGGATGCGGGCCGCCTGTCCGACGACGTCCGTTGGGTGAACTGAACGACCGGTAACGGTGATGAGGGAATGGTGACAAGGGAACGATGATGGAGCATCAGGGATACGCGATCTTGGGCAGCGGCATGGCCGGGTTCGGCGCCGCCAATGTTCTGTTTGCCAATGGCATACGGGCCAGGATCTACGACAAGCGATCGAGGCCGGGCGGCCTGACCTCGAGTTTCGGCAATGGCGATGGCTTCGTTTTCGACGAAGGCGTGCATATCTCGTTCACGAAAAACCCGCGCGTGAAGGATCTGTTTGCAGAATCGACCGGCCAGAAGTTCGAAACCGGCAATGTCTATTGCAATAACTATTGGCAGGGGCACTGGATCAAGCATCCGGCGCAGGTCAATCTGCACGGCCTTCCGGCTGATCTGGTGGTCAATTGCATCAAGGATTTCATCGAGGCCCGGCAGGTCGAAAACCCGAAGATCGCCAATTACGAGGACTGGTTGCTGGCCGCCTTCGGCCGGACCTTCGCGGAAACCTTTCCGGCGGTCTATACCCGCAAATATCACACGACCGATGCCAGCAACATGTCGACCGACTGGCTGGGACCACGCCTCTACCGCCCCAATCTCGAAGAGGTTCTGCGTGGCGCGCTGGAACACGAACCGCTCGACGTCTTTTACGTCAACGAGTTCCGTTACCCGACGGAAGGTGGCTTCGAATCCTTCATCAGCGGTTTTTACGACAAGGCGGAAGTCCTCTGCGATCACGAGATTGCGGCGATCGACACGAAGCAAAAGCAGCTGACCTTCAAAGACGCCACGACGCATGACTTCAAGAAACTCATCTCGTCGCTTCCGCTCCCCGTCGTCATCCCGCTGATCAAGGGTGTGCCGAATGATGTCCGCGAAGCCGCAGCCAGGCTTGCCTGCACTCAGGTCGTGGTCGTCAATATCGGCCTCAACCGCCCGATCGAAACCAAGCCGCAATGGTCTTACTTCTACGACGAGGATATCCCGTTTGCCCGCGTCAGCTATCGCGGCAACCTGTCAAAGAAAAGCGTTCCGGATGGCTGCGGCGCCCTGCAGGCCGAAATCTATTTCAGCGAAAAGTACCGGCCGCTGACGGGCAGCGCGGACGACTGGATCGAACCGGCGATCGATGCGCTGATAAAGTCCGGCGTCGTCCAGTCGCGGGCCGAGATCATCCACAAGAGCGCCATCATGTTGCCCTTCGGCAACGTGATCTTCGATCTCGACCGTAAGGCAGCCGTCGAGACCGTGCATGCTTATCTCGACGAGGTCGGCATCGAATATTGCGGCCGCTTCGGCCAGTGGGGTTACATCTGGACGGATGCCGCCTTCCTGAGCGGTGAACGGGCGGCGCGCGCAGCCCTTGGGCTAACCGGCACGGTCGAGGAGTAGCGGTGAAGCGGAGCGCAAATCGCCTTGTGAAAGCGGTAGGGTCTCAGCGATGAGTATCCCGCCCGTCGGCGTCTTCACCCTTATCGTTGGCATCCTCTGCCTGTTATCCGGTTATCGGGCAACGGCCATCGCCTTTGGCGTGATGACCGTGTTCGGTGGCGCCGCGGCGGTGATGATCGGCGGAGCCGGCATCCAGCCCGGCCATTTGTTCGTCGGTTTTTTGGCGCTTGCAACACTCTCCTACCGCGAGAAGATGAAGGTTGCGCTCAATGCGCTGGCGTTCCCGCAACCCGCTTTCTGGCTCATCTGCCTTCTGACCTATGGTGTGATTGCCGGCTTTTTCGCGCCAAGGCTCTGGGCAGCGACGATGAATATCATCCCGCTCGGCTCGTCGGAATATCCAGAGACCGGCGGGGCTGTGCCGCTTGGGCCTGTCTCCAGCAATCTGACCCAGGCCATCTACAACACGGCCAATATCGTGACTTTCGCCATGATCGTTGCGATGGCCTCGACCGTAGCCGGTTTTCGTGCGGCGACCGGCACGGTTCTGGCCTTCGCATCTGCCAACCTGTTCTTCGGCATCGCCGATCTGGTCACCTACGGTACCCCGATCCAGGAACTCTTCAGCTATATCCGAAACGCGCCTTATGCGTTCCATGACGAGGCGGTTGTGGCTGGCGTCAAACGTGTGGTGGGCTCCTGGCCGGAAGCCTCGACATTCGCCGGCGTCAGCCTGGGCGTTGTCGGCTTTACCGGCACGATGCGCATTTGCGGACGTTACAGCAAGTTCACCGGCTTCCTGTTCCTGCTGACATCGATCATGGTCATCCGGTCGACCTCGTCTGCCGGGCTGTTTGGCCTGCCGGTGTGCTTGGCAATCCTCTACATGACCTGCTTTTTCCGCTGCGGAGGTCAATCCGGCACCCGGATGAGTGCAGGTGTCGTGCTCTTCGCGCCGATTATCCTCATCCTGATCGGCATGATGATCGTGATGAACGAGGATATTTTCCGCCAGCTCTACGCCTATTTCGATCTTCTTCTGTTCAGCAAGGCAACCTCGGCATCCGGTATCGAACGCGGCATGTGGAATGCCTATGGCTGGAGCAACTTCATCGGTTCTTATGGGCTGGGCGTCGGGCTTGGCACATCCCGCACATCGAGCTTCGTCATCGCCCTTCTCTCCAATGTCGGCATTCCGGGCGTGATCTTTTTCGGCCTGTTTTTCTTTTCGGCTTTCTACACAAGGCGGGGAACGCCGCGCACATTCGATAGCGATGTCCGTCTCGCCGGCCGCAACGGCTGCCTCTGCATTCTCATCGGCGCCTCGGTATCGGGCTCGACGGTCGATACCGGCCTGTTGTTTTTCGTCATGGCGGGGCTTGCGACGGCAGTGCCGGCTGAGGAACGCGACGTGTCTTTTGCACCAGTGCCCGCTCAGGCATAGACCTTTACGTAATCCACCCGCATCGATGTCTCCATGTGTTCTGGAAGCAGCGTCTCCGGATAGGGGATGTCCGCGCGCAATGCGAGCGTCAACAGCGGCCAGAAGACATCGTTATTGGCCTTGATTTCCGCCGCACGGCTGATGGTCCAGACGGTTGGCCTGCCGGTTGCAGGGTTGATGACCGGCTCCCGCTCGAAATAAGGCCTGCATTCGGTCTCCGTGACCAGCACACCGTATCGGCAATACTGCGTCGTCATGTCGACCGGCGTCGTTACCCCCACCTCTTCATGACGTTCGCCGGGCTGGCCCCACTCGTGCAGATAGGCTCCGTAAACGGTAGGCTCGAAACCTTTCTGTTCAACGACATCGATCTCGATACTTGTCTTGGGGAAGAGAATGCTGCGGCCATTCATCAGCCAGAATGCGGGCCAGGTGAGCGGGTGTTTCGGAAAGATCATCCGCGTCTCGAAATAGCCGGTGCGCCATCCCCGCATGATCGTGCCGTCTCCACGGGCGGTCTGCAGGTTGCCGGAAATCCATTGCTGCTGCGGTTCCTCGTTGCCGTAATAATGCGGCACGGACATTTCCTGCCCGATATACTTGGCCGAGATGCGCAGCGCCTTTCCATTCGCCGTGGCTGTGTCATCAACGATGGCATAGGGGTTGAAATCTTCTTCGCCGGTGCTGCGGGCAAAGGCCGAACGACCGTAAAAACCCGGGTCGAACGTTGTCGCCTTTCGCCCGGCTTCCCAGATGGTCCAATCAATCGTTCGGAATTGCTCGTCGAAGATCAGCCGCCGGCCGCTTGTCGGGTCGCTGGCCGCGAGCGCCCGGCCACCCAGCATCGCTCCCGCGCCTGCCAGCATTGATGCCTTGACGAATGTTCTACGTGGCAGCTTCGACATGTCGGATCCTGTTGGTGAAGAGGTCTAGTGTCTTCTGGCAAGTCAGCAGTCGGGAATGAGCGGAGCATCTACTCCGAGAACCTGGCGAAATAGATCGTGCAGGAACGTGATTATCGTAATTATGCTATTTCGACATGAATATTTCGAAGGAAATATATCCGGATACACAGTAGATCAGCAATATATTCGGCGTCTATCGAAAACAACGGCAATACGTATTTTTGATCACTCGGCCCGGCGGTGAATATAGCGAGGTGGAATGCCACGCTTAAGCTTTTCCGCCATTTCGAACGAAAAACCGGCTCCCGCCTTTGCCGGAATGGCTTTAGCGGAACGCGCGTCGACCGGCCGTATTCGATCGTGGCCGGCTCTGGCGACAGGCATGTATTGTCCTTCCTGCCTTTACGGTCAGGGCTGTTGCTGGTCGTGGAGATATTTGGCGGTGGCATCCAGTTCCGAATGCTGGCGCTTGGCTTTATGCGCTCGGGTGTGGATCGCGTATCGCAGCAGATGAGAGGCGATATAACCGGCACAAAGCGCCGCACTCAGCATCATGATCCACATGAAAGTGGACGCGAAAGAAAACCCGGTCAGGATGGCGGTGAACAGATAAACGACCGCGATCAGGACGGAAAGAACAGTAAAGACAACAACATGGAGCCAGATTCCACACACGGCGCCAAGAGCGGCGGACAGGATCAGGACCCAGGTAACCATTCATTACTCATTTTTAATTAGTATTCTCTAATATTAATATCGCATGTTCGCACGCCTTCGATCAAGCCCCTGCCTGCCGTCGTTTCGAGTTTTTCCTCGCGATTAGGGTCTGCGCCGTTATTGCGACGCGCCGCCGTTCTGCGTCAGGGCGTTTAGTTGAGGCTCCACACGAATGACGTCTCCTGGCTGCACAGGATCTTCGTCCTTGACCACGAAAGTCTCCGTCATCCCGTTGATATTCCGACTGATCTTGGTGATCGTGCGGGGACGTCCTTCGGCATTCAGCGCCGACAGGGCGGCAGGCGACCGCATCTCGATATTCAGCAGCAAAGCCTGCGATGTTTTCATCTTTTCATCATTGGCTGCCAGCTTGTCTCGAAGTTCCGCGGCTTCCATCAGGGCGGACGCCTTGAACTTCTCGACGACCGCGAGCGCATCCTGATCGAGTTTCGTCAGGTCCTGCTGTGTGGTCAAAAGGGCGAGCGATACGTCGAGATTGCGGCTTTCGAGATCCGCGAGGTTCTGGTTTGCGCCGAGCTGGCGCGATGACACGGTCAGCCCCTGCGACACGAGTTTGTTGACCGCACTCAGATCCTTGTTGGCGAGATCGATCTGCTTCGTCAGCGACGCTTCTTTCTGTTTCAGCCCTTCGATCTGGTTCTTGGCAAGCACCTTGGACTGTTCAAGGGCCGAAAGGTCGGAGGCCATCGAGCGCAGGCGGCTGTCGAGCAGCGCCTGTTCGTTTCGCATCACCTGCATGACGGCGCTTTGAGACGAGCTATCCGTCAGCTCGCGTGGAAAACTGATCTTGCTGTTCTTTGTCAGCATGGCATCCACGCGCGCCTGTCTTGCCACGAGACCCAGGCGCTCGGCTTCAAGCTCCCGCATCGTTCCCTGGTTGACGAGTGCCTCGCGCTGCACCTCCATGACCCGCGGATCGATACTTCCGCTTCCGCCCGCCATGCTGAGTGCCTGCGTGACCGTCAGGCCGGGGAGGAAGTTGAACTTGCCGGGTGTTCCGACCGCCCCTGTAACGAAAAAGGGCCTGTAGCTGGAGATTTCGATCGAGGCGTTCGGGCGTTTCTGCAGACCGATCTGCGCCTGCAACTGCTCGCCGATGATGTCGGAAACCTCTTCCGGCGTCTTGCCCGCAACTGGGATCGTGCCGACGATCGGCAGCGACAGCGTGCCTGACGCCGAAACCGTAAATTCCCCCGTCAGCGGCACCCACTCATAAGCGACGCCGGCACTCGGCCGCCATTCGAAGACACGAATTTTCAAGACATCGAGCGGCCCGAGAAGATAGGTGGCGGCAACTGCTGGACTAACAGACAAGAGTAGAGCGGAGGCAAGTGCAGCCATCCAAGCGCTTGCAGGGAAAGAAGAGATTGCTTTGCGGCGGCGGTGACAGGAAGAAGTGGTATGCGTCACGGTCCCGATGCTCCTTCAGCTATTTCATCTGTGTCATGCGATCTGTGCGGGTCTGACGGCCGGCGGCGGTTCGGTGCCAAGGGCCTTGTACGCAAAGTTACTGAATTTCCTGATGAAAACAGGCGTCGCGAAATCGGCGGCGCGTGTGACTGCATCGGCCGGGTCGAAATCCATGCGCTCCAGCCGGTCAATGGCGTCGATCAGCGTCTCGACGGATTGGTCTTTGAAGAAGACGCCCGTTCTGCCGTCGATGACCGTTTCGGTTGCCCCGCCGCGTCCGAACGCAATCACGGGCCGACCGCTCGCCATGGCCTCCAGCGGTACGATACCAAAATCTTCTTCCCCCGGAAAGATCAGGGCCCGGCAGCGCGCATAATGATACTTGAGCACGTCGAAGGCTTGCGGCCCCATGATCGTGACGGTTGGACCGGCAATCTTGCGAAGATAATCCAGCATTTCGCCGCCGCCGATGACGACGAGTTTCTTCTTCGTTAGGTTGAAGGCCTCGACCGCCAGATCCGGTCTTTTGTAGCCGACGAGCTCGCCGACCATCAGGTAATAGTCGCCCACTTCCTGCATCGGTACCGGCCGGAAGGCCTGGGTGTCGACGGGCGGATGGATGACGTCGGCATCCCGCCGATAATAGCTTCTGATCCGGTTTGCGACCGTAACCGAGTTTGCAGCGAAGTGATCGACGCGGCTCGCCGTGCCAATATCCCATGCGCGAAGACGATGCGCGAGCGGCGGCATCATCAGTCGTGTCATCAGTCCTGACTTCCGATAGTATTCGTGGTACATATTCCAGACGTATCGCATCGGAGAATGGCAGTAACAGATGTGAACGGCAGGGGAATTCGGAATAACGCCCTTCGCAGGCCCGGATTCACTACTGATTACAAGGTCATATTGACTTAGATCTAGCTGCTCCAAAGCCATCGGCATCAATGGAAGGTATTTTTTATACATTCGCTTTGCATATGGCAAAGAATTGATGAAGGTCGGATAAATCGTGTGTGAATTGATCGCTGCCGATATGGAATCTTTGTCATATACATGTGTGTAGATGTCGGCCTGAGGGTAAATCTTGCAGATTGCCTCAAGGACTTTTTCACCGCCGCGCATCCCGACGAGCCAATAGTGGATAATTGCCACACGCATGAACAACCTCATGAAGACCGTTATATTCTATAAAGCGTATTAGTTCCCGAGTGTTCTGAGGATAACCTAGAATGTTGGTTTTCTCCAAAGAAGAACTAAGCAGGAACGGGAGTGGAAAGCATCATAGAAGACTTTCCGTAACATCTATCATTTTTAGTTAGACTACAGTCAATAAATACATTGTCAAACTTTTAAGCATTTGTTAGCAATGATTAACAGTGTTAAGCAGTGCATGCAAATCGACTGATCTTTAATCACATCTGCCGATATGGAGTGCGTCAATGCGTGACGTTAATGCAAGCGCCGGTGGAAATGGCGTTCAGCGATTGTTCGTTTCCGAGAGAATGAAGTTAAGGCTGTCGCCGAGGCTGTCTTTGTTTGTAAAGCGTGCTTTGGATATTCTTATTGCTCTGATTGCTTTGCTTGTTCTTGCGCCTTTATTGCTGATGACATCCCTTATATTGCTTTTGATTCAAGGGAGGCCGATCTTTATCGCCCATCGCAGGATTGGGCGCGGCGGTGGGATGTTCCCATGCCTCAAGTTCCGTACGATGGTGAACAATAACGAAGAGTTGCTTGAGAAATACTTGGCAGCCAATCCAGCAGAGCGGGCTGAGTGGACGGCAACGCGGAAGCTCAGGAACGACCCGCGCATAACACCTTTCGGCGCATTTTTACGCAAAAGCAGCATCGACGAGATCCCCCAGCTCCTTAATGTCGTGCTGGGCCAGATGAGCATTGTCGGTCCGCGGCCGATCGTTCCGAGTGAAACCGTTTATTACGGTCAGAACTACGCCGATTATATCCGCGTGCGTCCAGGTCTTACCGGACTTTGGCAGGTCAGCGGACGCAGCGACGCAGACTATGTCAAGCGCGTCCAGCTCGATGCGCTTTATGTTGCCAACCGGAGCCTTGTTGGCGACCTCGTGATCATGGTGAAAACTATCCCCGCCGTTTTGCATGCGCGTGGAAGTTATTGACAGATCACCATGTTTTGACTTCGAGCGCGTCACTGAAATGCTCATCGGGTCCGATCGGTGTATTCGCGGATTTTCAAGATTTTCTTCCTGTCTGTATTAACTATCTACAATATTTCGTGCTGCAAATGGGATTTGTTGTGATAATGATGTTGAAGTCTTCAGTGTTTTTACTGGAGGGAAATTTCAACAATAGTTTCTGTGGCAGGGAAAGCGTTGGAATTGATCGATGGGTTTGAAGGATAGTTTCGCAGTCAATGGCCGCTTTCTGACCCAGACGCCAACCGGCGTGCAACGCTACGCCTTGAATGTGCTGAAGGCTCTGGACGCGGCAGGTGAGGGCAGTTCCGTCACGTCGCTTCTCGTTCCGCCCGGCGCTGTCGATCCGCAGTTGAAGTCTTTCGAGCGGATCGAAATTGGAAGCGGCCTCAAAGGTCATGCTTGGGAACAATGCGCCTTGCCGATGAACTGGCGCGGACCGTTGCTCAATCTCTGCAACACGGCTCCGATTCTCAAGAAAAACCAGATCGTCTGTATCCATGACGGGAATGTCTTCGCTGCGCCTGACAGCTACAGCCTCGCCTTCCGCACCGCCTACAAATCCATTCAGCCTGTCCTGGCGAAGCGATCGACGAGGATTGCAACCGTATCGCATGCCTCGGCTCGTCAGCTTGCCCGTTATCTGCCGGTGGAGGCCAAGGATATCGCCGTTCTGCCCAACGGCTACGAACATGTCTTGCAGTGGAATGCGGATGCGGCAGAGGTTGCACCGGGGATCGTCCGGTCCATCGCCTCGCGGTCGCGCCGGTATGTTTTTGCGCTCGGATCCCGCGCCAGGCACAAGAACCTCTCGCTTCTGGCCGACATCGCTACGGAGCTTGACGCACTCGGTATAGATATCGTTGTCGCAGGCGGCGATTTCGGCATTTTCAACGAGAGCGCGGCGGAGCAGCACGTTAATGTCGTCATGGCCGGTCGTGTTTCGGACGATGACATTGCCTATTTCCTCAAGCACGCGCTGTGTCTTGCTTTCCCGTCGCTGAACGAGGGCTTCGGTCTGCCGGTCGTCGAGGCGATGGCTCTGGGATGCCCCGTCATATCCTCATACCATTCGAGCATGGCCGAGGTCTGCGGCGATGCCGCACTGCTGGCGTCTCCCTTCGATGCCGCTCGATGGGTAAGGCATGTCGGAACCTTGAAGAACTCGGCCTCGCTGGCGGATGATCTGCGTGCAAAAGGTTTCCTCCAGGTGCAGAAATTTTCATGGCGCGAAACCGCCGCCGGTTATCGCGAGCTGCTGGAGCAGCCCACGGCCCGCCTTGCGCCGCCCCAGCCGGCAGCTCCGCCCATCGGCAAGGTTGCTGTCGCCATCGCCACCCGTGGTCGTCCGGCTGTCGTGTCGCAAACCATCCGTCACCTGCTGGAAACGCAGACATTGGCTCCCGAACGGGTAATCCTGTCCTGCGTCGATCGCAGCGATGCGGGAGATCTTGCCGATGACGATCGTGTCGAGGTCATTACCGGAAAGGCGGGATTGCCGGCACAGCGCAACAACGCGCTTGATCATCTGCCGGCGGGAATTGACGTCGTCGTATTTCTGGACGACGATTTCGTCGCGGATCCGAACTGGCTTGCCACCGCGGCCCGCGCATTTGCCGATGAAAGTAGTGTCGTCGGATTTACCGGCCGCGTTGTGGCCGATGGTATCAAGGGGCCGGGCATATCGTTTTCCGAGGCTGTCAGGCTGGTTGACGAGGCTCCTGGGAGTAATGGACCAGGCTGGGAGCGGCCGTTCAGTCCATACGGCTGCAACATGGCGTACAGAGTATCGGCCATAGGCGATAACCGCTTTGACGAACGTCTTGTTCTGTATGGCTGGCTGGAGGATCGGGATTTTGGCGCGTCGCTGGCAAAAAAGGGCGGAGATCTGGTCAAATGCGCTGAAGCCTACGGGGTTCACATGGGCGTCAAGGTCGGCCGGGTAAGCGGACAGCGTCTGGGATATTCGCAGGTGATCAATCCTATTTATCTACGTCGGAAGGGAACGATGACGACCAAACAGGCGATCGGCCAGATCTGGCGAAACATGTCGATGAATTTTGCAAAATCCCTGGTGCCGGAGCCGTTCATCGATCGCAGGGGCAGGGTGAGGGGGAATCTGGCGGCTTTGCTTGATCTTCTCCGCGGACAGATCAATCCTGAAAAGGCAGCCTCCCTGGAGGTTGCGCCGGCCAAGCTCGAGCGCCTTGGCGGAGGTGTTGCACGATGACTTTTGACAGACCGGGTCCCGTCGAGCGAGCGTCGCGCATATGGCCGCTGGATAACGCACCGAAGGATAGCAGGGTCGATGGCCCTGTCATGTTCCTGAAGCTGGTTTTTGCGATCGCTTGGCAATACAAGATCCGGCTGCTGGCCTTCATGTTTTCCGGCATCGTTGCTGCGGCACTCTATGCGCATTCGCTGCCACGTACGTATGATGCGACGGCAACCATGCTGCTCGAGCCGCGCCAGTTCGCCAATGCCAGTGCGATCCTGCAGCAGGGGCTCGATCTCAACAGCGCCGAAAGCGAGTTGCAGATCATTCTTTCGGAACGGCTTCTTTCCGCAGTCTTCGAAAGCCTGAAACTGTACGAAAGCCCGGAACTCGCTCCTCAGTCCCCAGGTCTGGTGAAATCGGCCATTTTTGGCACGATCGAGCTGGTTCGCGCGACCTTTTCGGGGGCACCGGCGGAACCCGAGGCCTCCGCGCTCACCCAGGACCCGCAGGAAAACCTCAAGCGCATCGCTTTCGCCAACTTCGTCGAGAGGGTTTCCGCACGCCGTGTCGGCCAGTCCTATGTCGTTGCGGTGGGATATTGGTCGACTGATCCTGCCCAGCCTGCGCGTGTCGCAAACGCCATCATCTCCGGTTATATCCTGCAATCAGTCACCTCAAAGGAGCAGGTTGCGAGCGCCGGCACCGAAACCCTGCAAGGTCGGCTCGACGTGTTGGCGGCCCAGATCAAGACGGCGACCCAGGCGATGAAGGAAGGGACGCTGCCGAAGGCTGCAACCCCGGATGCCGACGCCAAGATTACCGGCGCCGCCCTGCCTCCGCTTGCACCGTCCAGTCCCCGAACCTCGTTGATCGTTGCGTTTGGCGGTATATTGGGCCTGTTTTTCGGCATGGCCGCACTGTCGATGAGCATCGCCTTCGATCGGAAGGTCCGTAGCCCCAAGGACCTCGAACTGGAAACCTCGCTGCCTTGCATGGCCGAGATCCCGGAGGTCGGTGGCAGGCTGCAACTGGCGACACGGGTGGGGGCCGGTCAACGGATGCAGCGCCACGCCGCCGCGATCCGTGATTTGAGAACGTTGATCGATATCTCCCACACCCACAAGAAGGGCGAGAAGAATGCCGTGATCGCACTGGCGGGATATTCCCGGGATGCGGGCGGATCCGCTCTTGCGCTTAATCTTGCCGACATGTTGAAGCGAAGCGGACGGACGGTAGTCGTATTCTGGTGCGGCGAGCTGACCAAGGGGGTGCCGGGTGGTCCGCTGGCGTCACTCGCGGATGCCGCGATCTCGACTGCCGATACCGCCGATATGGTTTTCGAGCAGCGGGATGGGATAGCGATCCTGCCTGTCCTTTCTCGCGATACGGTGACCAACGTCTATTCCAATTTCCGTCATCCGCGCATCCGCGAGATCATCGAGGCTGCCCGCCAGAAGGGCGATGTCATCATCGATCTGCCGGCACTGGACAGTTCTCTTGATGCCTTGGCCTTGGCTTCTCAGGCCGATGTGGTCGTAATCGTCACGCGGTGGGGGCGCACCACGCGGGAAGCCGTCAAGAATGCCGAACAACAGTTACGCAGAGCCGGCGCCAATCTCGTCGGCTATGTGATCAACAGGCAACGGTCATGAAAGACAACGCTGCCTTGAAACCCCATCAGACTGTGGCGGCGGATTCAGGCAGCAATATTTCCGTTGGAACGAGCAGTGCGCGGACCCCCAGACTGGCGGTTATCGTAACCTGCTGGAATTATGCGGATTATGTCGTCGACGCCATTGAAAGCGTCATAAAGCAGGGGCGCAGGGATTGTGAGCTGGTCGTCATAGATGACGGCTCGACCGACAACTCCTGGGTCGAAATATGCCGAATGGGCGTACGGGCCTACCGCACCGAAAACGGAGGACAGAGGCTTGCTTGCCTGCGTGGCCTCCGGGAGACGACAGCTCCGTTTGTCCTGTTTCTCGATGCCGATGATGAACTGTTGCCCGGAGCATTGACCGAAATCCTCTCCCGCCTTGATGAGGATGTGGCGAAGCTTCAGTTTCCCCTGCTCAGAATGGATGCACAGCGAAGGATCATCAGCGGGCCGATACCTCCGCTTTCTGAATTCCGGGGGCGGCAACTGGTGGAACGTGTTCTCAGGACGGGCGACTATACAAGTCCCCCTACATCCGGAAACGTGTTCCGAAGGGATGTGTGTCAGTTCATCGAGGAAGCAGATTACGAACGTGCGGTCGATGGCGTGATTCTGTTCGTCGCCCCGTTCATGGGCGATATCATCAGTCTCTCCAGGCCACTCGGCCTCTATCGTGTCCATGGCCGCAACGATTCGTGTTTCAGCGAGGAACTGAACCCCATACCGCTCAAACGCGAGGCGGAGCGGTTCGAACACCGGCTGGAGCATTTGCGCCGGCTTTTGAATGAAAAGGGACTAGGCTCCCGCTTGGTCACCGCGGATCGCGCCTATTTCTATCAGGAACGCAACTTCTATCTGGCGATCGCCAACAGTGCGCGTGTCGGGGTGCGTCAGTTTCTCTTTCTTCTGTCGCTTTTGTGGACTTACCCGTATTCCGCCAAGATCAAACTGTCGATGACGGTCTTTTTTGCCCTGACCTTCTTGCTCTCTTCCGACCGCGCAAAACGTGTCGTCAATTATCGTATGCAGGCACATCGCCGGTCCGCGCTGGGATTGATCAGGTCGATCTTCCGTCGCTGAAAAGAACGTTCTGGCCACGCCTCATTCGCGTGCGCGAGCGACCGGGAAAACCGTAAACAGAAACAATCCGACGAACAGAAGGCCCGTCGATGTTACGATGAGGAAGGGCATGTCCAGCCCCGTATCTCCGTGCTGCACGTAGAAACCCTCACGAAACAACACGACGATCTGCGTGATTGGATTTGCCAGCATCACGTCCGAATATGGATGCGGCATATGCGACGGCACATAAAATACGCCCGATAGCAGAAACAGCGGCCGCATGGCGATGTCGAAGATCTTCTGATAGAGCGGAAACTTGAAGAACAGCACCGTGTTGCCGAGCGCGACCCCGAGCGCCATGACCCATGCGAAGGCGATCGCCTCGACGATATAGGCCCATTGGATGGTGATCGGCTGGTTTATCGTCCACATCGCCGCATAGAGAATGACCCAGGTCACCACGCAGGATGTCATTGCCTGCAGGATGAACCGCGCCACGACCGCATCCAGGGGCGACACTTTGGGGTAGCTCATCAGGGCTTTGTTGCCGCTGATCGCCGAGACGAGATAGCCTTCCATGCCTTTGTACATGTTGAAGGCGAGATAGCCCGTGGCATAGAAAAGCGTAAAGCTCGTCCCAAGCGCTGGCAACCGTCCCAGCGAACCCAAGAGCAGCGACATCAGTCCGATGAAGGCGACCGGCTCAAGCAGAGCCCATACATACCCGCCCGGGCTTCGGCCGTATCGGGTTGCGATTTCGCGGATCACGAAGGCAGTGACGATGCGGATATGGGTAATTAGGTAGTTCAAGGACTTGGCCTCGTATCGAGACGACGACGGGAGATGTCGACGGCCAGGATCGTGTTTCCAGGCCGTCAGCATCTGCCGTCAGTGCCGGTCGCGAATATTGTAAAAGATCATCACGGCAACACCCCAGAGCAGCAATCCCGCGAGTGTCACCAGGATCGGATTCAGCAGGCGATGCGGATATTGCGCCATCTGCGACAGGGTCGGCTTGATGAACACGGCAAGATACCGCTGTTTTGCGCCGGCCTCGACACGGGCCTTTTCGAGAGAGGCAAGCGACGCGGTATAGGCGCGCTCGGCAAACTCGTTCTGCGTCTGGATCGACTCATACAGCGCGATGCGGCCCGCGACATCCGTCGCCTGTCCGGTTGAACGGCCGCCCTTGCCGGAGACGCCGCTGCCGAAACGCTGGCGCTCCTGTGCGATCTGGTCTTCCAGGCTGGAGATCTGCGAACGGATAACCCGCACACGCGGTGTATTGCCGCTCATCTGGTTGAGTGCGGTCGAAAGCTCGGTCTTGAGCTTGACCAACTGTTCTTCCAGCGAGCCGATCAGCTGGGCCGCGAGCTTGGCGCCTTCGATAGGATCGGCTTCCTGCGATGCGTCGCGATAGCTTCTCAATGAAGCGCGGGTTTGGGTCAAGCGGTCTTCCGCGGTCTGAACTTCATCCCGTGCCGTTCTCAGCACCTCGTTGCGGGCGGTCAGCGACAGGTCGTTGATCAGCCTTTCGCTCTGGGAGATGACGAAGTCGGCGACCTTCTGCGACATATCCGGGCTGAACGCCTTTACCTGAATGTCCATGATCCCCGAGGTCTGATCGAAATTCACCGTGATCATGTTACGCCAATAGGCAAGCTTGTCCTCGATCGGCATATCAGGCGAGATGCCGTAGAAGAAATCCAGTCCCTGGCGCTCAAAGACGGCATCAAGGCCGAAAGCCTCATCGACCATCTGCACCATGCGCTCGCTGAGGATGAAATCGACGAGTACATAAGAATCCGAAAGTGTGCTGCCGGCAGAGCTCTGCGTGAACATGCCGAGCAGATCACTCGACGGGGCGGCTTCGATGCTGCGTACGGAAAAGGACGAGAAGCTGTGATACTGATCAGCTGCGATGAAGGCCATATAACCGGTGCTGACGGCAGATGGGACCGCGACCAGAGCAAGAAATCCGCCAACGATCGCCATATGCCGTGTTTTCAGCGCTGAAAGCCAACCGCGTTTCGCAGGCTCCGGCGAGGCGGGATCCACGTTTATCTGGGGGGAGTCCGGTTGATCAGGCTGTACGGACGGAGTTGGCACGGAGGCAGGGCGTTCGAGCAGTGATTCCAGCAGGCGCAGGTTTCGGCTCTTCGGCGCGACCTGTCCGTCCGCGGAGGGCAGGGCAACCTGATTGCCTGATACGGTGTTCTGAGCCGTCTGGTTCAATGTCAGTGCCTCTTCATATTGCTTTCATGCACGGCGATGGCCTCGTTGATGTCATCGTAGTAGGTCATCTGCCCATTTTCCAGAACGATGCCGGTCTGGCAATAGTCGCGCAACGTCCCCGTGCTGTGTGATACCATGATCACGTCGGAATTGCTCAGCTTTTCCTTGAAGGTCTGCTGCGATTTCCGCTTGAAGTTGGTATCGCCCACGGCGGTGATTTCGTCGACCAGATAATAGTCGAAATTGATTCCCATGCTGACACCGAATGCAAGCCTCGCCTTCATGCCTGAAGAGTAGGTTCGCACCGGTGCATGGTAGAATTGCCCCAGTTCGGCAAATTCGGCAACATAGGCCACCAGTTCGTCGGTATCCACGCCATAGATGCGGGCGACGAAGCGGACATTCTGTTCACCGGAAAGATTGCCCTGAAAGCTGCCCTGAAAGCCGAGCGGCCAGGAGATCTTTCCCTGCCGTATGATGCGGCCGCGGTCGAGCTCGAGCGTGCCTGCGATGATCTGTAGCAGCGTCGATTTTCCCGCACCATTGCGCCCCAGAAGCCCGATGCTCTTGCCGCGCGGAAAGGTCACCGACACATTGTCGATGATCATCTTTCTCACGCCCTTCATGCGCACTTCCTTGGTGGCGCGTTCCAATCGGATCATCGGTCTCTCAGCCTTCCCCTGGATGTCGTGAACAGCAAAAGCCCCATGAAGACAAGGCAGGCCGCGACAGTCCAGACATAGAACCCGTCATATCCGGTAGCCCGGTATTGCGGATAGAATCCGGTCCTGAATTGCATGACGATATGGGCCAAAGGGTTAAAAAGTACGATATCCCTGGCAATCGGCGGCAGTGAATCCGGCAGGAAGAAAACCCCGGAAACCAGGAAAAGCGGGCGAGTGACAATGCCATAAAGCTTTTCGTAGATCGGGTACATGACGAACAGCACCGCATTGGCCAGCCCGATGCCAAGTGCAAGCAGGCTTGCCACGACAATGGCTTCCATTATCGGCGGCAGATGGATGGAAACGGGATGGCGGGCTGTAAACACGATATAGCCGAGCACGACGATGGCCACGATCGTCGTCGTCACGATCTGCAGCACGTAGCGTGCGGCCATCGTGTCGATCGGGGCCACGCTCGGATAGCTGAGCAGAGCCTTGTTGCCGCTCACTGCACTGTTCAGATAACCGGCGAGAGCCTGATAGAACTGGAAGCCGATATAACCGGTGGCAAAGAACAGCGGGAAGCTGGTGCCGAGCGGCGGCATATGGGCGATCGCCATGAAAATGACGGACAAAAAGACGATATGGCTGACCGGATCGAGGAAGGCCCAGAGATATCCGCCCGGCTTCGCTCCGAAGCGCGTCGACATTTCGCGCATCACCAATGCGCTGACGACACGTGCGTGAGTTGCTAGATAGGACAAACGCTTCTGTAGACCCTGGTTGGCGAAACGCGCGGAAACTGAAGCCAAATTATGTCAAATCGGCGGTTTATGCTACCGGAAATGGGAGCGTATCCAGAACGCTAGCCGATTTTGCGACCAATGAGTGGAGTTCTGAAGCGGAGCGTGGGCTAAAAAGCCCAACGCTCCGGAAGTCGATACACTTATGCGCCGGCCAGAAGTTCCTGGCAGTAGCTTGGTCCCGTTGCACCGGGGCGGTCGGAGGTGATCTCGATATTGCGAATGGTGTAATCGGAAGAAACGGTGACCTTGGCCGAGCAGCTGACGCTGGCGCTTTTGCCGTTCTCCAGCTTGATGCGCTTGTAGCCGCCGCGCCAGCTGTAGAGGGTGCTGGAGCCGGAAGCCACGTCGTCGAGCGGCGGATTATATTTGGCGAAGAACTCGCCGGCCGAGCGGCCGACCCAGCGCTTGGAGATCGGACTGTCGGAAATAGTGACAGTCGTGCAGCTTGAGAGAGTGAGCGCGAGGAGGGCGATCGATGCGATGAGGCGGCGGCTCATGATCCGTGAAAATCCTTGTGTGATGGGCGTGCCCTGCGAGGAGGGCCGTTCATCTTTCAGCTAGCAGATTTTCCCGCTTCGTCACGCCATTAGAGATTGGCCAGGCATCAAAATGTGAAACCGCCGCTTTTTTGCAACGGATTTACGCTGGCCAGCCCTCAATCGGGCCTTCTCACACAGCGTCTTTCTCCGGGAAATCCTTCCCGCCGCGGGCTCGGCCCACTGGTGCGACAAACGAAATTAGTCTTGTCACATTTTTTTCGAAAACGGTGCTTGTCGAAGGAAAAATGCTGTTCTATAGAGGCGCCACTGGTCACGGAGTGTAGCGCAGTCTGGTAGCGCACCACGTTCGGGACGTGGGGGTCGCAAGTTCGAATCTTGCCACTCCGACCAGTCAGACGCCTTGTCGTTCAAGGTTTTTCCAGTTTCCCGAAAAACATCAAAAAATGACCGCAGTGATTGGCCGACCTTTCTGCCTGTGCGTTCTGGCTTGAACGTTGCGTCGACTCCGGACCGAGTATCTAGGTCGCCGGGCAGTTCGTTACCTATGGGAAAAAGTGCCATTCTTTCGGTCATCGGCCATAAGACGCGCCGAGTACGATGAAGCGACAAGCACGCTGAGCATTTGGTTCGTGGAAAGCGGCGGACCTTATGACTACTATCGTGTGCCGAAGGCGGTCTATCTCGGTCTGCTCAGTGCTGGATCTGCTGGTACTTAGTTCCACGACAATATTCGAGATCGATACAGTTCGAACCGGTAAACCGGATATTCTACCTTCTTTGGAACAGGTACGGAGACCCGGCGTTGTCTGTCCATCGAAACCGATGGAGGTGACTATGCTTAAAGGTATTGCGCTGTGGGCAATGGGCGTGCCGATCTTTGTAATCGTTCTGCTGTATATGTTCGTTTTCTAGCAGCAGGCGCGGGCGCTGCGCCCATGACGCCGAAGAAGCGTTTGCGAATTCAGTGATGCCGCGGTTTCAGTGTTCAGCCAAGGCATTATTTGTCGGTTACGCAACGCCGAACAGCTGAAAGGTCAGGTTTTCGTTGGCTTTTTTCGTAATTAGTCAATCTCAAAGCTGAAATCCTTTGGCGCGGCGTTATGCAATCTTACCCCTGAAAAAAAGAAGGCGGCCTACGCCGCCTCCATTGAATTTTCCGTCAGATATCGCTTCCCGCATTGGAAAATATCTCCGCGGCCTCCGACGAGGTCATGCGCCTGATCTCCGCCTCGTCGCGACGGCTGGCGAACAGGTCGCTCGCCATCAACTGTTCGGCGAGATCTGCCGGCAGGGACAGGACAACGCGCTGTTCACCGTCGCGGCCGCGGTGAATGCCGCCGATATCGCCGCGCTTGGCGGTCACCATGCCGCCCGCAATCGTGTTCAGAGTGTCCGGGTCGATCAGGATGAAGGCGCCGGTTGCGCGGTTCTGCTCATAAGCGTCGAAGACGGCCTGTTCTTCAAAAGACAGATGCACCTTGCCGATTGCGTTCATCGCAAGTGCCGATGCATGCGGCTTCCAGTGTCCGCTGTTGAGGTCGAGTTGCGAAAGCGGTTCGATGGTCACCCGCTGACGGCGTGAGCCGCTCTTCAGCCAGTAGCGTTTGCCCGGTTCGATGCCGCCCGGCTGCAATGCCACGAGTTGCGCATCGAAGGACGTACCGGTCATCGGCTGGTTGTCGATCGAGACGATCAGGTCGCCGCGCGCCACATCCACCTGACGGTCGAGCACCAGCGTGATCGCGTCACCGGCAACTGCGGCATTGCGCACCAGATCGAAAGTGACGATCTGCTTCACATTGGCAACCGTGCCGGATGGCAGGATCGCGACCGAGTCGCCCGGCTTGATGGCGCCGCCCGATACCGTTCCCTGATACCCGCGAAAACTCTCGCCGGGACGCACGACGCGCTGTATCGGCAGGCGAAAACCGCCGGCCTGGGTCGAGCGGCTGGTGGCAAGCTCCAGCGCCTCGATCAGCGTCGGGCCTTCATACCACGGCATTGAGGATGCGCCTGACGTGACGACGTTTTCACCTTTCAGCGCCGACATCGGGATCGCGGTGATCTGGCGCACACCGAGCGCCAGCGCGAATTCGCGGAATTCATGTGAGATCTTCTCGAACACGGCCTTATCGTAGCCGATCAGGTCGATCTTGTTGACCGCCAGCACGAACTGCCGGATGCCCATCAGCGCCGCGATCGTGGCGTGACGGCGGGTCTGTTCCAGCAGGCCGGCGCGGGCGTCCGCCAGCAGGATGGCGAGATCGGCTGTAGAAGCGCCGGTCACCATGTTGCGGGTATATTGCTCATGGCCGGGCGTATCGGCCACGATGAACGAGCGCCGGTCGGTGGAAAAATAGCGATAGGCGACGTCGATCGTGATGCCCTGTTCGCGCTCCGCCTGAAGTCCGTCGAGCAGCAGCGCGAAATCGGGCAGGCCGAGATCGTTCTGGGCGCCACTGTCACGCGCAAGCGTCGCGGCCTGATCTTCCTTCACTGCCTTGGTATCCCAGAGCAGCCTGCCGATCAGCGTCGATTTGCCGTCGTCGACGGAGCCGCAGGTAATCAGGCGCAGCGGTCGCGTGTCGCGGGTTACGCGGGCGGCGGATTCGGCGAAGGGAATGACGTTCGCAGAGGCGGCATTGGCTGTTGCTGTGGCGCTCATCTCAGAAATATCCCTCGCGCTTCTTCTTTTCCATGGAGCCGGACTGGTCTCGGTCGATTGCGCGGCCTTGGCGTTCGGAGACGGTGGCGATCTCGAGTTCGGCGATGACTTCATCGAGGTTGGAGGCCGTCGAGCGGATCGCACCGGTCAGCGGGAAGCAGCCGAGCGTGCGGAAGCGGATCATTCCGTGCTGGATCTCTTCGCCGGGCTTCAGTTCAAGCCGCGGGTCTTCGGCGAGGATCATCATCCCGTCGCGCTCTACATACGGGCGCTCAGCGGCGTAATAGAGCGGCACAAGCGGAATATCTTCCGCCTGGATGTAGCGCCAGATATCCACCTCGGTCCAGTTCGACAGCGGGAAGGCGCGGACGCTTTCGCCTTTTTTGATCATGCCGTTATAGATGTTCCAGAGTTCCGGGCGCTGGTTGCGTGGATCCCATTTGTGGTCCGGCGTGCGGAATGAATAGATCCGCTCCTTGGCACGGGAGGCTTCCTCGTCGCGCCGGGCGCCACCGAAGGCCGCGTCGTAACCACCGGCGTCGAGAGCTTGCTTCAAGGCCTCGGTCTTCATCACGTCGGTATAGAAGGCTGATCCATGGGTGAACGGCGTGATATTCTCTTGCGCGCCGCGCTTGTTGGTGTGGACCACGAGATCGAGATCGTATTTCTCCGCGATCTGATCGCGGAACTCGATCATCTCCTTGAACTTCCAGGTCGTGTCGACATGCAGAAGCGGGAAGGGAACGCGGCCGGGATGGAAGGCCTTGCGCGCCAGATGCAGAAGAACGGATGAATCCTTGCCGATCGAATAGAGCATGACCGGATTTTCGAATTCGGCCGCGACCTCGCGGAAGATGTGGATCGCTTCGTTTTCCAGTGCCTTGAGGTGCGGATCGAGCGGCGGGCGGGAAACGGGTGGGTTCCTGATTTCCGTTTCCTGTGCAGACAGGGACATTTCGGTCTCCGGTTATTCTTGAATGTTACACACAAAGAGTGGGATTTTGAGCCTCAGCGGGCGATGGAACTCGCCGTGGGTGCTGAAACCGGTATCGGCTGAGACGCGTTTTCAGGGACATGCAGTCCGCATTCGCGTTTCTCGTCGTTTTCCCACCACCATCGTCCGGCGCGTTCAGGTTCGCCGGGCTTGATGGCGCGGGTACAGGGTTCGCAGCCGATCGACGGGTATCCGCGGGCATGCAGCGGATTGACCGGAATATCCCGTGACGCCACATGAGCGTTGATCGCACCGATATCCCAGTCGGCCAGGGGGTTGACCTTGATGAGGCCGCGCTCGGCATCGTATTCGGCAAACTGCGTGGATGCGCGGTTGCCGGATTGGCCGCGGCGCAAGCCCGTCACCCAAACCTGCGCTCCGGAAAGCGCCTTGGCGAGAGGGATCAGCTTGCGCACATGACAGCAGGCGTGACGGGCCTCGACACTGTCGTAAAAACCGTTGAGACCGTATTTTTCCGCATAGACGTCGATATCGTCCTGCTCCGGCCGGAATCGGCGGATGGTGATATCGTAGCGCTCTTCCGTTTCGGAAATGAGCTCGACGGATTCCTTGAACAGGCGTCCGGTTTCCAGCGTCGAAACCTCAACCGGAAGGCGGTGCGTGCCGATCGCGGCGGTGATGACCTGGTCTTCTATTCCCAGAGAAGTGGTGAAGACGGCGTGGCCAAGTTCGGCGGCGGCGGAAAGACGGCCAGGAAGATCGAGACTGGCAAGTCTGACGTTCAGTTCGGCGGCAAGAGCCTCGGCACCCTTGCCATACGCGGTACGCTCAATCACATCATGCGAGGTCATGGTTCTTCTTTCATCAGCAAGTGCTGTAGTATCGCCACTTGCAGATGTGGAAGACAGGAAAACCCGTTTCTTCCGGTGATGGTGAGGAGCAAATATCTCTCCAAAGCCCCGCCTACACAGAAAACCTGCCGCCTTAACCAAATGTGACTGTTTTTACGGCAGCAAATGCCCGCATAGGTTTGTAATTTTTGCATGTTTGCGCTACTCCAGAATGGAGTGTGCAATGCGGCATGACCCTTTGCACAAAGGCGACCGCGAATGTCGCTTTCAGGCAATTCGCGGAGCGAAGGAATACGACGTGTGAAGCGGCGACGTGAGGTTCAAACCGGCCTCGCGGCGGCGTTGCTGTTAATGGTTGCGTGATGATATCCCAGAAAGCGAAATACGCGCTGAGAGCACTTGCGGCGCTGGCGCAGGCCGATCCGGATGAGCCGATGCTGATTTCGGAGATCGCGGTCCAGCAATCTATCCCGAAGAAATTTCTGGAACAGATCCTGCTCGACCTGAAGCGCTCCGGCATCGTCATGAGCCGCCGCGGCAAGCAGGGTGGGTATCTTCTGCTGAAACCTGCCGACGCGATTTCCTTCGGTGAAGTCCTGCGGCTTGTCGATGGTCCGATCGCGCCGCTTCCCTGTCTCTCGCAGACCGCCTACCGAAAATGTGACGATTGCGATGGTGAGCACCTTTGCGAAATCCGCCACGTCTTCGCCCGGGTGGCGGACGCGACCCGCGACGTCCTGTTTAACACCACGATCGCCGATGCGATCGAGGGAGCAGGCGAAGGTACGCAGAAGCCCGCTCAGGTGCGGGAACTGCTGACGGCGTAAGGCCTCTCTTTTTCAGCCGTATCTCTATCTACTCGCTGACAGAAGGTCGTGCTAACCTCGCCTTGCAATAAAGGGGCGTGGCATGTTTTCCGTTTCCATTGCAAAATCGCCGGAGGATTTCGAGGTCGCCGCGGCACTGTGTCGGGAGTTGGCGGAATGGGATGTCGCCATGGCCGCAACCCATGGCATCAATCCGCAACTGGTGACGGATCTTTATCACGGCGAAACTGCAGAAAGCCTTGCCCGGCGCTATGGACAACCGGGGGCGGGAATGGTGCTGGCGTCATGGGATGGTCAGCCGGCGGGATGCCTGGCCTTCTCCGCTTTCGATGATACGGCGAACGAGCTTCACAAGTTCTATGTCACCCCTGCCTTCAGGCGAAAGGGCATCGGCGGCGCAATGATGCGTGCGGTGATCACTGCTGTCGAAATCCGCCGGAAGAGCAGGCTGCTGGCGCACACCACAATCTATATGACCGATGCAATCGCGATCTATCGCGCCTTCGGTTTCGACTTCTGTACCCCCTTTCGCCAAGTGCCCGAAGCGGTTGGGCATACGGAGATTTTCCTGAAACGTGAGGTACAACACCGCTGAAGTTGCCTTCCGGAACGATTTCCAGCCGGATTGCGTTTTTGCGGTTTGGCGTTTTCCCGACGCTGCCGTTCTGTGAACTGATGTCAGCGGAACCCATTCTTTGTCGTCTCAACCCTGCCAAGGGAAACAGTTTTGCCTTCTTTCCGCCGTGAATTGACTAAGACGACCTGACCGATAGAGTTTAGCCCGGATCAAATGCCCCAAATTACAGGCCAAGGCTTCACAGGAGAGACCCTATGCTGAACTTCACCGATGGGATTGGAAAGCGGCTTGCGGTGCTCGCTCTCGGCGTGACGCTCGCTGCGGGAAGCATCGCACCGGCCTTTGCCGCGACCCAGCTTCTGAACGTGTCCTACGATCCGACACGCGAACTTTACAAGGATTTCAACGCGGCATTTGCCAAGCACTGGAAGGCCGAGGGCGGTGACGATGTGACGATCCGCCAGTCGCATGGCGGTTCCGGTGCTCAGGCGCGCTCCGTGATCGACGGTCTTGAAGCCGATGTCGTGACGCTGGCGCTGGAAAGCGACATCAACGCCATTCAGAAGACCGGCAAGATCAAGGAAGACTGGCGCACCCGTTTGCCCAACAATGCCTCTCCCTACACCTCGACGATCGTTTTCCTCGTGCGCAAGGGCAACCCGAAGGGTATCAAGAACTGGGGCGATCTGGTGAAGGGCGACGTGCAGATCGTCACACCGAACCCAAAGACCTCCGGCGGCGCCCGCTGGAACTATCTGGCCGCCTGGGCCTGGGCCAATGAAGAATTCAAGGGCGACCAGGACAAGATCAAGGCCTATATCGCCGACCTCTACAAGCGCGCCCCGGTTCTCGATACCGGCGCTCGTGGCTCTACGGTCACCTTCGCCCAGCGTCAGATCGGCGACGTCCTGCTCGCCTGGGAAAACGAGGCCTATCTGGCTGGTGAGGAATTCGGCAAGGATGCTTTCGACATCGTCGTACCGCCGATCTCGATCCTCGCGGAACCGCCGGTTGCAGTTGTCGATGCGACGGTAGACGCCAAGGGCACCCGCAAGGTCGCCGAAGCCTACCTGCAATATCTCTATTCCGATGAAGGCCAGAACATTGCGGCCAAGCACTTCTACCGCCCGTCGAAGCGTGAAGTCGTGCAGCCGGATCTGCTCAAGCAGCTGCCGGATATCAAGCTCGTTACCATCGACGATCCGCTCTTCGGTGGCTGGAAGAAGGCGCAGCCCGAGCATTTCGGTGACGGCGGCATCTTCGACCAGATCTACAAGCCCGGTGCCAAGTAATCCCGTCCATCACTTGGGCAAGTGACACTGACGGCACGGTGCGGTAGCTTATCCGCACCGTTGCCATGTCGGGCCTGAACGCAAAATTCGGAACCAAGCATGACCGCATCCGCCACCGCTTCCACGGCGGGCTGGAGATTGAAGCAGCCGAGCATCATCCCGGGTTTCGGGTTGACACTCGGCTTTTCGCTCGCCTACCTGTCACTGATTATTCTCATTCCCATTGCCGGCCTGCTCTGGCGTACGGCCGAACTCGGCTGGTCCGGCTTTTTCGCCATACTCTCGGACGAACGAACCATCCGGGCTCTCTACGTCTCGTTCGGCACGGCCTTTCTCGCCGCGCTGGTCAACGTCATCTTCGGCACGCTGCTCGCCTGGGTGCTCACCCGTTACCGCTTTCCCGGACGCAGGCTGATCGATGCCATGGTCGATCTTCCCTTCGCTTTGCCGACAGCCGTAGCCGGTATCGCATTCGCATCGCTTTATGCTCCGAATGGCTGGATCGGCTCGCTTTTCATGCCCTTCCGCATCGCATTCACGCCGATCGGCATCGTCATCGCGCTGATCTTCATTGGTCTGCCCTTTGTCGTGCGCACCGTGCAGCCGATCATGGAAGAGATCGATAAGGAAGTGGAGGAAGCGGCCGCCACGCTTGGGGCCAACCGTTTCCAGACGATCTTCAACGTGCTTCTGCCCGGCCTCACCCCTGCCATTCTTACCGGCTTCGCGCTCGCCTTTGCGCGCGGCGTGGGAGAATACGGCTCGGTCATCTTCATCGCCGGCAATATCCCTTACGTTTCGGAAATCGCACCGCTGCTGATCGTCATCCGGCTCGAAGAGTTCAACTATGCCGGCGCGACCGCAATCGCCACGATCATGCTGCTGATCTCCTTCGCCATGCTTCTGGTGATCAACCTCATCCAGGCCTGGAGCCGCAGGAGGTATGGCAATGCGTGATCAAGCAAACCTTTCGTATCGAACTCCCTCCCCAACCTCTTCCCGAAAGGGGGAGGGGCTTAACTCAGCCTCGCTGTCGAAGCCCGGCTGGGGCAAGAGATCGACGCGGATTTTCTCCCCCCTTGTGGGGGAGATGGCCGGCAGGTCAGAGGGGGACTTTGTTCATGTCCGATAACCGCCGCATCTCCTTCCGCAATCCGGCCGACGAAAGCTTCTCTACCAAGCTCGTCCTCGTTGCCTTGTCGCTCGCCTTCCTGGCTTTCTTTCTCTTCCTGCCGCTCGTCTCGGTCTTCGTCGAGGCGCTTCGCGAGGGCTTGGGAACCTATGAGGAAGCCTTGGTCGAACCGGACGCCTGGGCTGCGATCCAGCTGACGTTGACGGTTGCTGCAATCGCCGTGCCCCTCAACCTCGTCTTCGGCCTCTGTGCCTCCTGGGCCATCGCCAAATTCGAGTTCAAGGGCAAGGCGTTCCTCATCACCCTGATCGACCTGCCGTTCTCGATTTCACCGGTCATTTCCGGCCTTGTTTACGTGCTGCTCTTTGGCACCGGCAGCCTGCTCGGCCCGTGGCTGAAAAGCTATGGTATCGAGATCCTGTTCGCTGTGCCCGGCATCGTGCTTGCGACCGTCTTCGTCACCTTTCCCTTCGTCGCCCGCGAACTGATCCCGCTGATGCAGGACCAGGGCACTGGTGATGAGGAGGCGGCGCTGTCGCTTGGCGCATCCGGCTGGCAGACCTTCTGGTATGTGACGCTGCCCAATATCAAATGGGGTCTGCTTTACGGCGTGCTGCTCTGTAATGCCCGCGCCATGGGCGAGTTCGGCGCCGTTTCGGTCGTTTCCGGCCGTATTCGCGGACTTACCAACACCATGCCGCTGCATGTCGAGATACTCTATAATGAGTATAATATGGTCGCCGCCTTTGCAGTGGCCTCGTTGCTGGCTCTTCTGGCTCTCGTCACGCTCGCCTTGAAAACATTTCTCGAACTTCGGTTCGGTGCCGGCAATGCCGGCGGCCGGCACTAGGATACATTGCGCATGGAAGTCAAAATCAACAATATCCGCAAGGAATTCGATCGTTTCGCCGCCCTGCACGATGTGTCGCTGAACATCGCGTCCGGCGAACTGATCGCGCTGCTCGGGCCTTCCGGTTCGGGCAAGACGACGCTTCTGCGCCTGATCGCCGGCCTGGATTTTCCGACTGCCGGCCAGATCTTCTTCGGGCAGGAAGACGCCTCGCATCACTCGGTGCAGGATCGCAATGTCGGCTTCGTTTTCCAGCATTACGCCCTGTTTCGACATATGACTGTGGCGCAGAATATCGGCTTCGGCCTGAAGGTTCGTCCGTCCTCCACCCGTCCTCCGAAAAGCGAGATCAAAAAGCGCGTCTCCGACCTGCTCGACATGGTGCAGCTCTCGGGGCTGGAAAATCGCTATCCGAACCAGCTCTCCGGCGGCCAGCGTCAGCGCGTTGCGCTTGCCCGCGCCATGGCGATCGAACCGCGCATCCTGCTTCTCGACGAACCTTTTGGCGCTCTCGACGCGAAGGTGCGCAAGGAACTGCGCCGCTGGCTGCGCGAATTCCACGATCGTACCGGTCATACGACCGTCTTCGTCACCCATGATCAGGAAGAAGCGCTGGAACTCGCTGACCGCGTTGTCGTCATGAGCCAGGGTGCGATCGAGCAGGTCGGTTCGGCGGATGATGTCTACGACCGACCGCAATCGCCCTTCGTTTTTTCCTTCATCGGTGAATCCTCGCATCTGCCGGTCGAGGTGAAGGACGGCACGGTCCTGTTTCAGGGCCAGCCGATCGGCATTTCGGAAAAGGCGGATGCGGCCGGCGACCTGTTCTTCCGCCCTGAGGATGTGGTGCTGACCGACGACCGCGAGGCGCTGTTCGGCAAGGTCACCGCGTCCCGGCGTCTCGCCGGCACCCGCATTGCAGAGATCGACATCGCCAACAACGGCCATGATCCCTTCCATGTGGAAGTGGAAGTGCCGTTGCATGCGCCGATCGAGCTCGGCTCCGAAGCCCGCTTCCGCCCGACGCGCTGGAAGATTTTCGCCAAGTAAGCAGGCCGTCCGTTTCTCCGTTCGCCAGACATCGCCCCGGGCGACGGTGAAACAGGCGGGTAGAGGATTTGCTCCGGGCCGGGTTGGAGAATGAAGCATTTTGCAGCCCGGCCTGGCCCGTAACCCGCGCCGGGACGGATCATTCCGGCTTATACCGAATTTGGGATAAGAGCGTCAGCCGCGATAGGCGACGAGCACCGCGCCGCAGGCAATCAGGCACACACCGAGCCAGTTCGGCAGAGACAGGCGTTCGCCGAGAAAAAACACGCCGAACACCGCAACCATGACAACGCTCATCTTGTCGATCGGGGCCACGCGTGCGGCGTCTCCAAGCTTCAACGCCCGGAAATAGCAAAGCCAGGATGCGCCGGTCGCCAGCCCGGACAGCACAAGGAAAGTCCAGGTTTTCGGCGAGATGTCGTTGATTGGCTGCCAGCCGCCGATCAACGACAATATGGCGGCGATAACCAGCAGGATCACGATAGTGCGGATGAAGGTGGCGAAATCGGAATTGATGTTCTCGATACCCACCTTGGCGAAAATCGCCGTCAGTGCCGCGAAGACGGCCGAAAGCACCGCCCAGAATTGCCAGCTCAGAAGCATGTTGCTCGTGTCCCATGTCGATGAATCAGATCTGGACGACCCTATCGGAGCCGGAAGGCTGCGTTAAGCGCTCAAAAGTGGTGAGGCGCCGCATGCATGTGGCGCAACGGCGATAACAGCCCTTCAAGAAACGGTGAAACCCATGGTCCTCAAGCGGTTTGCGGCACATGTCCCGTTTTCGACGACCGAACAGGAGGGACACATGAGCATTCGATCGATTACCGCCGGTTGCGCCGCCATCTTCATGATGGCCGCCCTGGCTGGCACCGCTGCTGCCCATCACGGCTGGGCCTGGGCCGAAGGAGAACAGACGACGCTGGAAGGCACCATCGAGACCATATCCTTCGCCCCACCCCATCCCTCACTCACCGTCATGTCCGATGGCACGGTCTGGCAGATCGACCTTGGCAACCCGCGCCAGACGGAGCGCTCGGGTTTTGCCGAAGGTTCGGCCAAGGTGGGTGACGCCATCACCGTGCTCGGCAACAAATCCGCCGATGAGAGCGAGAAACTGATGAAAGCCGTGCGCATCACCGTCGCGGGCAAGAATTTCGACATGTATCCGGAGCGGATCAAGACGAACTGAGGCGGCGGGCATGGAGTGGCTGACGGTATGGCTCGAGCCGCTGGCGGCAACACCCGTCGCGCGCCTGCTCATCACCTCGTCGACCAGTTATCTGCTCGTCAACGCGGCGCACATCCTGTCGATCGGCACGTTGTTCGGCGCCATTCTGGTGCTGGACCTGAGATTGCTTGGCTTCGCAGAACCTTTACCCTTGCCGCTGGTGGCGCCTTATCTCTCGCGCCTTGCCGCCACTGGGCTGGCGTTCGCGGTCGCAACGGGGCTCTGTCTTTTCTCCGTTCGCCCGACGGAATATGCGGCCAATCCCGCTTTCCTCTGGAAAATCGGGCTGATCGGATTGGCACTCGTCAACATCCTCGCCGTCCATCGCAGTTCCGCCTGGGCCGCGGTTCTGGACGGCGGAGCGCCCAGTTTTGCGCTGAAGGTCTCGGCGGGACTTTCGATCGCAATCTGGGTGGGTGCGGTCATTGCGGGCAGGTGGATCGGGTTCCTCTAGCGACTTGCCAATTTTTAACGAGGACGCCGCGGTTAGGGCATTGGATGCGATGGCAGCCGCAATGAGAGTTCTTGATTCGCCACCACCGTGAGGACGATTACTATTGACTACCGGTCGCTGACCGTGGCGCGGGGATTGATCCAGGGCTCCTGATTGCTGCGGGGAAGGGGCGTTTTGCCGAGAATATGATCCGCCGCCTTCTCGCCCGTCATGATCGAAGGCCCGTTGAGATTGCCGTAGGTCACATGCGGGAAGATCGATGAATCCGCGACCCTCAAGCCCTCGACGCCGATCACCCGGCATTCCGGATCGACCACCGCCATGGGATCGTCGGCGCTTCCCATCCGGCAGGTACCGCAAGGGTGATAGGCGCTTTCCAGATGTTCGCGAAGGAAGGCATCGATCTCCGCATCGCTCTGCACCTTTTCACCCGGCTGGATTTCTGGCCCGCGATAGTCGTCGAAGGCTTTTTGGGAAAAGATCTCGCGAGTCAGCCGCACACAATGGCGGAATTTTTCCCAGTCCTCCGCGTGGCTCATGTAGTTGAAGCGGATGACGGGATCGTCCTTCGGATCAGCCGAGCGCAGGGTCACGTTGCCGCGCGATTTCGACAGGTTGTAGCCGACATGTACCTGAAAACCGTGGCTTCTGGCGGCCGCCTTGCCATCATACGAAATCGCCACCGGCAGGAAATGAAACTGGATATCCGGCTGCTTCAGGCCGGGTGAGGAGCGCAGGAAGGCGCAGGCCTCGAACTGGTTGGAGGCGCCAAGCCCGCCCTTGGTCATCAGCCATTGCGCACCCGCCACGCCCTGCCAGAACCAGGGCAGCCAGGAATAGAGCGAGACCGGCTTGGTCGAGACCTGCTGGAAATAGAATTCCATATGGTCCTGAAGATTGGCGCCGACGCCCGGGCGGTCAACCTTCACCTCGATGCCCAGATCCCGGAGATGCGCCGCCGGCCCGATGCCCGACAGCATCAGCAGTTTCGGTGAATTGAACGACGAGGCTGCAACAATCACCTCGCGATTGGCATTCACCACCTCCGGCACACCGCGCCGCAGCACTTCGACACCGGTCGCCCTGCCGTTTTCAATGACGAGCTTTTGCGCGAAGCCATAGACGATCTCGACATTCTTCCGCTTCATCGCCGGCCGCAGATAGGCATTGGCGGCAGACCAGCGACGGCCATTGTGGATCGTCTGTTCCATCAGCCCGAAACCTTCCTGTTTCGAGCCGTTATAATCGTCTGTCGTCTCGAATCCGGCCTGCGCACCTGCCTGGATGAAGGCGTGGAACAGCGGATTGGTCATCGGCCCGCGTTGCACATGCATAGGCCCGTCGCTGCCGCGCCAACCCTCTTCACCGCCATGGCTGTGTTCCATCCGCTTGAAATAGGGCAGCACATCCGCATAAGCCCAGCCGCTAGCACCAAGCTCTTCCCAGCGATTGTAGTCCTCCGCATGGCCGCGCACGTAGACGAGCCCGTTGATCGAGGATGATCCGCCGAGAACCTTGCCGCGCGGCGCGGTGATGCGGCGATTGTCGAGGGCAGGCTCGGGTTCGGAGAGGTAACCCCAGTTGTAACGCTTCATGCTCATCGGCCAGGCAAGCGCGCCCGGCATCTGGATGAACGGGCCGAAGTCCGATCCGCCCGCCTCGATGACGATCACCGAATATTTTCCGTCCTCCGACAGGCGGTAAGCCATGGCCGAGCCCGCCGACCCTGAACCGATGATGACGAAATCTGCCTGCATCTTATATCGCTCCGCGTTTTCTATTGTAGGCGGAGCGGGTCATTCATGCTCCAAGACCAAAGACACCCTCAATACGGCGCCTCGACTTTGCCCATGCCGACATAGACCGTCTTCAGCTCGGAATAATGCTCCAGCGCTGCGAGCGAGTTTTCCCGTCCAAACCCGGACTGCTTGGAGCCGCCAAACGGTATCTCCACCGGGCAGAGATTATAGGTGTTGATCCACAAGGTTCCTGCCTCGAGCTGATCCGCCATCCGGTGTCCGCGCGAAAGATCAGCGGTGAACACGCCGGCCGACAGGCCGAATTCGGTGGCATTGGCCCGCGCGATCACCTCGGCTTCGTCGTCGAAATCCAGCACGCACATGACCGGCCCGAAAATCTCCTCACGGGCAATCGTCATCTCGTCGGTCACATCGGCAAACACCGTCGGCTGGATGTAATAACCTTCGCCCGTCACATCGTTGGGAATGCCGCCGCCGGTCAGAAGCGTCGCGCCCTCGGCCTTGCCCTTGTCGATATAGGAGAGCACCTTCTGGCGTTGATCAAAGGAGATCAGCGGTCCCATCTGCGTCGCGTCATCCATCGGCTCCCCGATGACGATCTTTTCCGTCCGCTGCTTCAGCCGCGACAGGAACTGGTCCTTCACCTTGCGCTGTACGAAGACGCGGGTGCCGTTGGAGCAGACCTGACCGGTCGAATAGAAATTGCCGAGCATCGCTCCACCGACGGCAGAGTCGATATCCGCATCGGCGAACACGATGAGCGGTGATTTTCCGCCAAGCTCCATTGTCACATGCTTGAGGCTTCCGGCAGCCGCTGCCGCCACCTTGCGCCCGGTCGGCACCGAGCCCGTGAGCGAGACCTTGGCGACATCGGGATGATTGACCAGCAGCGGCCCGGTCTTGCCGTCACCCTGGATGACGTTGTAGAGTCCCTTCGGCAGGCCGGCTTCGATCAGGATTTCGGCGATCTTCAGCGCTCCGAGCGGCGTGTTTTCCGACGGTTTGAACACCATCGCATTGCCGGCGGCGAGCGCCGGCGCGCCTTTCCAGCAGGCGATCTGCTGCGGATAGTTCCACGCGCCGATGCCGACGCAGACCCCGAGCGGCACCCGCTTCGTATAGGCGAAATCGCCACCGAGGGGGATATGTTGGCCGTTCATGCCCGCTGCGATCACGCCGCCGAAAAACTCGAAACTGTCCGCCCCCGATGTCGGGTCGGCAACGATCGTTTCCTGGATCGGCTTGCCGGTATCGAGCGTTTCGAGTTCCGAAAGCTCACGGTTCCTCTCGCGCATGATCTCGGCAGCGCGCTTCAGGATACGGCCGCGCGCCGTCGGGCTCATCGACGCCCATTCCGGCTGGGCGCGCTTCGCCGCTGCGATCGCCTTCTCGACGATCGCAGGCGTTGCCGCATGCAGCCTTGCGATCACCTCGCCGGTGGCGGGATAAAGGCTTTCGATGACGCTGCCTGCGGTATCCTCCACATACTCGCCGTCGATGAAATGGCTGGCTTTCGGCTGTGCTTTCATTCTCACTCTCCGCGCGGATAGCGCTTGGATTCTTCAAGATTATCGAGATTCATGTGGTTGCGCATGTAGCGCTCCGAGGCCTTCTGCAAAGGCTGGTAATCCCAAGGGTAATAGGCGCCGTTCCTGAGTGCTTCATACACAACCCAGCGCCGTGCCTGACTTTCGCGCACGGCCGCGTCGAATGCTGCCATGTCCCACTTGCCATCCCGCCGGGTACGAAATCCTTCCAGAATCTCCGCATAGGCCGGGTCGCCGGCAAGGTTCGTCAACTCCTTCGGATCGGCATCAAGATCGAAAAGCTGCTCTGGATCAAGTTCGCAATGGATGTATTTCCACTGACCCCCACGAATGCAGACCAGTGGCGCATGGGAGGCTTCCGCCGCATATTCCATCAGCACCGGCGAGGTGCGCGTGCCGCCGTCGATCACTGGTTTCAGGCTCTCGCCATCCGTCCAGGGCGCGATCTCGGCCATGGAGATACCGGCAAGATCGCAGAGCGTCGGGGTGACATCGAGATTTGAGACGGGAGCCTCGTGCAGGACGGGATTAATGCCCGGACCCGCCACCATCAGCGGTACACGCGCCGACCCCTCGAAAAAATTCATCTTGAACCACAATCCGCGCTCACCCAGCATGTCGCCATGGTCTGAGCAGAACAGGATGAATGTGTTGTCCAGCATCCGTGTGCGGGTGAGCGTGTCGATCAGTTCGCCCACCTTCTCGTCGATATAGGAAATATTGGCGAAATAGCCCTGCCGCGCCCGTCGCACATGCTCGCCGGTAATCGCAAAACTCGCATAGTCGCAGGACTTCAGAATGCGGTCCGAGTGGGGATCCTGTTCCTCCAGCATACCCACTTCGGGCAGCAGGTGTTCACAATCCTCATAAAGATCCCAGAACTTTTTCCGCGCCACATAGGGATCGTGCGGATGCGTGAACGAAACGGTCAGGGCCCAGGGTCGACGGGCAATGTCATCATTCTCGCGGGCGAGATGATAGAGCTTCTGGTTGGCCAGAAACGCCACCTCGTCGTCGTATTCCATCTGGTTGGAAATCTCGGCGACACCAGCGCCGGTGACCGATCCCATATTGTGATACCACCAGTCGATCCGCTCGCCCGGCTTGCGATAATCCGGCGTCCAGCCGAAATCGGCCGGATAGATATCGGTCGTCAGCCGCTCCTCGAACCCGTGCATCTGGTCCGGCCCGACGAAATGCATCTTGCCCGAAAGCGCCGTGTAATAACCGGCGCGGCGCAGATGATGCGCATAGGTCGGGATCGACGAGACATATTCCGCCGCATTGTCATAGACCTGCGTCCGGCTCGGCAACTGCCCGGCCATGAAGGATGCGCGGGCGGGGGCGCAGAGCGGCGAGGACGTGTAGTTGTTGGCAAACCGCGCCGAGCGGGCGGCGAGAGCCTTCAAATTCGGCACATGCAGCCATTCCACCGGACCATCGGGAAACAGCGTCCCGTTCAGCTGGTCGACCATGATGATAAGGATATTCGGGCGGGACATGATCGCGGCAGGCCTTATGGAGGGCGTGGAAGGGTACCGTAAGGAGTTATTTTCGTTCGTGCCTCCGATCAAGCGTCGATTGCGAAGAGCGCTATCTCAAAAGCGTAGGTTCTTGCCGAATGTACCATGAGGTGGTACACTGGTCTACGGAGGCGGATCATGATTGCAAGCTTTCGGGATGACTGGCTTCGTGACTTTTTCGTTGCGGATGTTCGAAACGGAAAAATCCCGCCCGATATTGAGGATCGGCTGTTTCGCAAGCTGCAGATGATTGACGATGCAAGGAATGACGAGGATTTACGCATACCGCCGAGCAATCATTTCGAAAAATTGCGAGGTTCCCTGCAAGGTTTCTGCTCGATCCGTGTGAACAAGCGGTGGCGTCTCATATTCCGTTGGGATGCTTCGGTAGGCGAGGCCGGTGAGCTTTACCTTGATGATCATAGTTATAGATAGGTGCACCATGTTGATGACAAAGCGCAAACCGGTAGGCATCAGCGAAATTCTCGTCGAAGAGTTCATGGAGCCTATGGGCTTGACGCAGGCCGCTCTGGCAGACGCGATGGGTGTGCCGCGTAAGCACGTCAACGAACTCTGCAATGATCGCCGCACGGTAACGGTGCCGACGGCGCTCATCCTCGCGCGTGTGTTTGGAAACAGTGCTGATTTCTGGCTGAACATCCAGCGCCGAAGCGATCTTTGGATGGCGATGAATAATCCGAAGGAGCTGGAGCGTATTGAACGGGCGCGCCCACTCAATGATGCCGCCTGACCCGCGCCATTGACGCTGTCCGCGACCGCGCCAGATCTGGGTGATCATCTGAAAAAACGTCCAAGCCGCGGGGCCTGCTTCACCATAGCTTGGCCTCAAGCGAAATCGAAGGAGCTGGTCATGGTTCTCGGTCTGGATACACCGCCCGTCTCGAAACTGCGCGAAAGATGGGGATGGTTCCTTGCGCTCGGCATTCTGCTGATCGTTTTCGGCTTCATCGCGCTGGCCAATCTGTTCGCTGCCACCATCGCCTCCGTCTTCTACATCGGCATGCTGATGCTGATCGGTGGTGTCGGTTATCTCATCCATGCCTTCCAGGTGAAGGGGTGGGAACATGGCCTGTTCTGGGGGCTCAGCGGCGCGCTTTACACGATCGCCGGCCTGCTTGCCTTCTGGAACCCGGCACTCACGGCCATCGTACTCACGCTGCTGATGGCGGTGGCGCTAATGGTAGCAGGCATTTTTCGCATATGGGTCGGTTTCAGGCTCCGTCCTGCACGCGGGGCAGGCTGGGTGATGGCAGCCGGCGTCATCACGGCGCTCGCGGGTCTCGTCATCGCGCTAGGCTGGCCGGTTAACAGCTTGCTTGTGCTCGGTATTTTTCTCAGCCTGGACCTCATGATCCAAGGCTGGGCAATGGTTGCGCTGGCGCTTGCCGCGCGATCTGTCTGAGTATCGCCTTTTGCCTGTAATTCATTGAATTTTAAGCAAATACCAGAGGGCTGTCACAAAACATTCATGTGATTTTCATAGAGGAGCAACGGATTATTGACGGCTCGCAACGCAACTTGCGCAACGTCACTTGAGACCTTTCTTCGAGCATTTTGAAAAGTGCTCGTGCAGTGGAGTAATGCGTATGTCGTCTGCGGCTGTTCTCGAACCGGGTGTCATCCGGCGATATGCAGGCGACCAGCTTGTCACGCTTGGAAAACTGGTTCTGGAAAACGCTTTCCAGCCGATTGTCGAAGTGGCAACCGGATCGGTTTTCGGTTACGAATCCCTGCTGCGCGGCCATGAAAGGATCGGCTTTGCCTCTCCGCCGGCGCTTCTCGATGAGGCCCAGCAGGCGGGCCAGCTTCTGGCGCTCGAACAGATGATGTCCGGCCGGGCGCTTGCCAAGTTCGCGACGCTTCCCGAATATTCCTCGACCACGCTTTTCCTCAACCTCGATGTCCGCCTGATCCGTCAGGGCCATGAATTCCTTGAAAAGGTGCTGCATCACCTTCGCGCCGCGGGTATCGCGCCGTCTTCGGTCTGCTTCGAGTTTTCCGAACGTTTCGATAATACCAGCGTGCCGGAATTTGCCGATCTGGTGGCGGATATGCGCAAGGCCGGCTTCAAGCTCGCCATCGACGATTTCGGCGTCGGCCATGGCGAGATGAAGCTGCTCTGCGATTTTCCAGTCGATTATCTGAAGATCGATCGACATTTTGTCTCGGAGATCGATAAAAATCCGCGCAAGCGCCACCTGGTGAAAAATATCGTCAACATTGCCCACACGCTCGGTATCCGGGTCGTCGCCGAGGGCATTGAGACGGAAGCCGAGTTCCTCGCCTGCCGCGAATATGGCGTCGATCTCGTCCAGGGCTATTTCATCGCAAGGCCGACGACGTTTCTCACCGAACTGCAGCCGGCCTTTCCGCATCTGGCCGATATCGGTCGTGCGCGCCGCTCAAGCCAGTCGCTCGACGAAATTTTGATCCGCAAACAGATCGAGAAATTGCCGACGGTTTATGAAAACGATGCGATCGACTCGGTGTTCGAACTGTTTCGCCGCAATCCGCGCCAAGCCTTCTTTCCGGTTCTGAACGCCAATGGAGAACCGCGCGGCGTCATCAACGAATACCATCTGAAGGAATTCATCTATCAGCCCTTCGGCCGCGACCTTTTGAAAAACAAGGTCTATGAACGCTCGATCGCCCATTTCGTCGAGCGTGCGCCGATCATCGGGCTGGATGCCGAGGCGGAAGAGCTGATGAGCCTGTTCGCCAATATGGAAAACAGCGCTTGCGTTATCCTGACGGAAAACATGCGTTATGCCGGCGTTGTCTCTGCCGCATCGCTTATCAAGGTCGTCAACGAGAAGCAGCTGAAGATCGCCCAGGATCAGAACCCGCTGACCAGCTTGCCCGGCAACCGTGCTGTGCGCGATTTCATGCAGGAAGCCGGCCGCGACGATGAGGAAAGCCGCTTCTTCTGTTACTGCGACTTCGACAACTTCAAGCCGTTCAACGACCACTATGGTTTCCAGAAAGGCGACCACGCGATCTCGCTGTTTGCGGCACTGATGAAGCGGTACTTCTTCTCGGAAGACGACTTTCTCGGGCATATCGGCGGCGACGATTTCTTCATCGGCGTCCGCGACTGGACCCGCGAGGAACTGGACGAAATTCTCGAACGCCTGCTGTCCGATTTCCACGGCGATGTCATAGAGCTTTATTCCGAAGAGGAACGAGCGTCCGGAAAGATCCGCGGCCATGACCGTTCCGGCCGCGAACGGGATTTCCCGCTGCTGCGCTGCTCGATCGGCGTTCTGGAGCTGCCCAAGGGCCTCCTTCTCGACGATATCGGCCGCATCAGCGTCGAGATCGCTTCGGTCAAGGCAAGCGCCAAGGAAAGCGAAGGCGGTCTCGTCTTTTCCTTCTTCGGTGAGACAAAGTGACCGGCCACAGCCGTCGGTCCCTTTCTAAGGTTGGGGTCGTGTCCTAAGTCAGTGCTCTCATGCTGACAGGAGTTCCTCATGACGCTTTCCCCCAAGCCGCTTCCAAACGAGATGCGTTTCATCGACCTGCCGTCCTTCGGTTCTCCCGATGTGATGACGGTTTCCCGCGGACCGCTGCCGAAGCCGCGTCCCGGCGAAATTCTGGTCAAGCTCGAAGCATCGGGCGTCAACCGCCCTGATGTGGCGCAGCGCAAGGGCAGCTATCCGCCGCCGAAGGATGCGAGCCCGATCCTCGGTCTCGAAATCGCTGGTGAAGTTGTGTCACTTGGCGAGGGCGTTACGGAATTCAGGCTCGGCGACAAGGTCTGCGCGCTCGCCAATGGCGGCGGTTATGCCGAATATTGCGCCGTGCCGGCAGGTCAGGCGCTGCCATGGCCAAGGGGGTATGATGCGGTCAAGGCGGCAGCCGTGCCGGAAACCTTCTTCACCGTCTGGGCCAACCTCTTTCAGATGGCAGGCCTGACCGAAGGCGAGAGCGTGTTGATCCATGGCGGATCGAGCGGCATCGGAACGACCGCGATCCAGCTCGCCAAGGCCTTTGGCGCGACCGTCTATGCGACGGCCGGTTCGAAGGAAAAATGCGACGCCTGCGAAAAGCTCGGTGCGAAGAGGGCGATCAATTACAAGACTGAGGAGTTTGCCGAGGTGATCAAGGCCGAGACGGACGGGCAGGGTGTGGATGTCGTACTCGACATGATTGGCGCCGCCTATTTCGAGAAGAACCTGTCGGTGCTGGCCAAGGACGGCTGCCTGTCGATCATCGCTTTCCTGGGCGGTGCGAAGGCGGATAGCATCAACCTGACGCCGATCATGGTCAAACGCCTGACGGTGACGGGCTCGACCATGCGCCCGCGTACAGCCGACGAGAAGCGCGCCATCCGCGATGATCTCGTCACCGAGGTCTGGCCGCTACTGGAAAAGGGCGAAATCGCCCCGGTGATCCATTCGGTACTGGATTTCGATCAAGTCTCCGAGGCTCACAGGCTGATGGAAACCAGCAGCCATATCGGCAAGATCGTGCTGAAATTAGAATAACTGGCTGGCCTTGAAGGAATCGCAGACATCTTCAGGCTCGCGAATGCTAAGCGCGAATCGGTGGTTTTGCAAAGCACATATGTTCGCGTGGCGTTACATAACTTGCCTTGCAAGACATGCGTATGACACCTACCTTCTATTCATCGTCAACGTAATGAAAGGAAGGTGATCCAATGTCTAATGAGATTTCGGTCTGCGTAACGGGCAATGGAAAGGTGGCGGTCTTGACGGGGCAGCCCTCGGCCTGAACCACATCTTCCCTATCGGACTGTCGCGAGACGGGCCGGGTTCGTTCGACGGACCAGATTTCATGGAAGGGTCGCCTTGGCGGCCCTTTTCCTTTTCTGTCGCCAAACGGAAATACCGTCACGTCAACAGCGAGGCCTGCTGACGTGGCTGCATGTTTTTTGGGCGAAATTCCTCCCACAATGCCTGTTTTCGACGCTGTTGCTTTGATCGAGATCAGAAAAACACCTGCTCATTGCGCAAGGGTGTGCTGCCGATTGAATGCTACTGAAAGAAGGTCCCCCGGCGTATAACAAACGCATCGAAGCAGGAAGGCGCCACCAACCGGCAGCCGCTTCGAAAGCCCAGGAAAGGGGGACCATCATGAACGTTACACGCACTCTCAAGAATTGGCGCAACTACCGTCGGACGGTTGCCGAACTGGAGCGGATGACGACGCGCGAACTGGCAGATCTCGGGATCACCCAGGGCGAGATCCACCGCTTCGCTCGCACCGCTCACGGTTTCTGATCGAAAAACAGGCATGCTCTACGATGAAAACGCTCGCCGTCACGCGGGCGTTTTGCTTTTGCAGGATTGCGCGGTCAGATGCCGATCCGCCCCAGCGCCGGGACTTTTATGCCGGGGCGGGCAAGATCGAGGCCCGCGACGAGGCCGAGGAAATGTATCTCCAGGCCGCTGCGCTTGCCGATCGAAAAGCCGGCCAATCCCCGGATCGTTACATGCAGGTCGCGCCAGTCCTCGTCCAGATGGACGAATTCTCCATCCGGCAGATAGTCCCGGCCAACGGCGTGTGGGGGCAGTACCGCTCCCAGTTCCGGCAGGGTTCTCAGCACATAGGCAACGAAGGTATTGGAATTCGGTCCGGGCCAGATCGTATAACCGCCGGGCTCGGAATAGGGATAGGCTGCGATCGCACCTTCGATCTTCGGGATCAGCAGCTCCGCTTTTGAGCCGGTAACCGAGGCTACCAATTCCGGCATGTTGGAATACCAATAGGCATCCGCTGCGCGGTGATTGCGCCGGATCGGCGATCCCCAGCCCACCTTGTCATAGCGTGTATAGGTGGAAGCTCCCTTTTCCTTGGTGACGATCCAGGCGTGGCTGGCGACCGACCCCTTCAGTCCGCCTGTCATGGCGGAGAAAATATAGATCGCCGCATCATTGCTCTCTTCGGGCTTGGGGAGGATGCCGGCCGATGTCCAGCGCGCAGCACTCCACCCGGACGGATGATCCTTCATCGCCCAAAGTCCTGCCGAAGCAAAGGTCGGCAGCAGATAGACGATGAAGATGACGATCAGCAGACGTTTTACCGATTTCATTAGCATTTCCCGTGCAAGTCTTCCGCGAACCGGCTATGACGCCGCCACTTGTTCCGATCGCAACAGAATCCAGCAAAATCAGGACTGACCATGCAAAATCCCGTTACCGTCGAAGTGACCCGCGGCAAGCTTGTCGAGAGCCGCCACAAGGGATTGGGCGTGGTTGTCGATGGCAGCGGAAAAACAGTGTTTTCCTTCGGCGATGCGGAAGCCGGCGTCTTTCCGCGTTCCGCCTGCAAGGCCATGCAGGCGCTGCCGCTGGTCGAGAGTGGCGCCGCGGATGCTTTCGGCTTCGGCAATGCCGAACTCGCCTTCGCCTGCGCCTCGCATTCCGGCGAGGACCGGCATGTCGAAATGGCGGCTTTCATGCTGAAGAAGGCCGGTCGCGACGCGTCTGCGCTCGAATGCGGCGCGCACTGGTCGTCCGATCAGTCGACCCTCATTCATCAGGCCCGGACCATCGAAAAACCGACGGCGCTGCATAATAACTGCTCTGGAAAACATGCCGGCTTTGTCTGCACCTGCGTTCATTCCGGCGCTCCGGTCGAAAACTATGTCGGTTACGACCACCCGCTGCAGCGGGAGATCCGCGACGTCATGCAGAGCCTGACAGGCACCGTCCTTGGTGAAGACAATTGCGGCACGGATGGCTGCTCCATCCCGACCTATGCCGTGCCGCTCAAGGGGCTGGCACATGGTTTCGCAAAAATGCTGACCGGCGAGGGGCTTGTCGCATCGCGCGCCAAGGCGTCTCGCCGTCTGATCGATGCCTGCATGGCCGAACCCTTCTATGTGGCCGGCACCGACCGCGCCTGCACAAAATTGATGGAACTGGCTCCGGGCAAGATCTTTGCGAAAACCGGTGCCGAAGGTGTCTTCGTTGCCGCACTTCCCGACCAGGGCCTCGCCATGGCCGTCAAATGCGAGGACGGCACCACTCGCGCCGCCGAAGCGATGATCTATGCCCTGATTTCCCGCTATTTCGAGAAGGGTGGCGAGACCCAGACGAAGCTGATGGAAATGGCCAACCGCCAGATGAAGAACTGGAACGGCATCCATGTCGGCGATGTCCGCGTCACCGACGCCATGTTCGCCTGATAAGAAACGCCTGATCTGCCCTCACTGGTCTGCGTCTACGGTCGTGTTATGACTATCGCAGATCAGGAGGACGCCCATGAACACGCTCTATTTTTCGCCCGGAAGCTGCGCGCTCGCCAGCCATATAACGCTTGCCGAATCCGGCCTGCCTTATGAGGTGAAAAAGCTGAACTTCGCCGAGGCCGAGCAGCGCTCGCCGGCCTATCTCAGGATCAATCCCAAGGGGCGGGTGCCGGCGCTGGTGACGGAAAAAGGTGCCGTAACGGAAACCGTCGCCATTCTTGCCTATATCGCGCAGGTGGCGCCCGAAGCGAATCTCGCGCCGCTTGCCGATCCGTTCCTGTTTGCGAAAATGCAGGCCTTCAACGCCTATATGGCATCCACCGTGCATGTTGCCCATGCCCATGGCCGTCGCGGATACCGTTGGGCTGATCAGGAAACGTCCTTCGAGGATATGAAGAACAAGCTGCCGCAGGTGATGAGCGATTGTTTCCACCTGATCGAGGATGGCATGCTCGAAGGCCCTTATGTGCTCGGAGAGCAGTATTCGACTGCCGATCCCTATCTCTTCCTCTTGTCGGGATGGTTGAAGAGCGACCGTGTGGAAATCTCGGATTTTCCGCGGGTACACGCTCATTACCGCATGATGCTGGAGCGCCCCGCCGTGCAAAAGGCTCTGGCGGAAGAAAGAGCAGCCTGAAGCTTAGGCGCATCGCGCGAGCGGCATGCCTTCCTGCTGACGTTCGGCGTCGGCATCTACGACCGTCGCTGCCGGAAGATAGGGCATCGGCAGATCTGCGAGCTGCCGCGGATCCATTGCGCGAATGTCCGGATGGTCGAAAGGATCTTGTTGCTCAGCCCTGCTTACAGCGTGGGTCCACGCTGATCGCGTTATCGAGTTCAAGAAAATCTTGAGGGGGTTCATCTTTTGCCTCGCAAATGCTGGTTTCATTTGCAGGTTGAATATGGGTTGTGTTCGACCTCGTCACAATCGACATTATCAGGCACTCACTATAGATTTTCTATATGAGCAATCTGAACCTCATTCATCTCAACGGTCTTCGGGCTCTCGAAGCAGTCGCGCGTCTCAGCTCGCTCCAAGCCGCAGCAGCGGAACTCGGCGTGTCGATCGGCGCCGTCAGCCAGCAGGTGATCAAGGCGGAAGCGCAGCTTGGTCATCCCGTCTTTCAGCGCCTGCCGAAAGGCATGGTTCCACTGGAGACCGCAAGGCCGATGCTGGCACGATTGACGGATGGTTTTCGCAACCTTTCGGAGGCGGTGGCGATTGGTCGGCCGCGCGATGAAAGACTACTGACGATTTCCGTTGCACCGGTCTTTGCCGCCCGGTTCCTCGTGCACCGGCTTGATCGCTTTACGGCATTGCACCCTGATATCCGTTTGCGGATCGATGCGACTACGGCCATGGCGGATTTTGTAACGGATGGCGTAGATCTCGGCATCCGTGTCGGTGGAGGCAAATGGCCTGGGGTCGATGCGCAATTGCTTCTGCCGCAACTGGTCTTTCCCGTCTGCGCGCCGGCTCTGGCCGAGCAATTGCGCGAGCCGAAGGACATTCTCGAATTGCCGACCATCATCGACGGGCATGCGATGTTCTCGTGGGACGTGTGGCTTCGTTGTGTCGGTCTGGAAGGGCGGCAGATGAAGGTTCGTCATGTCTTCAACGAGGCGTCACTCTGCCTCGATGCAACGGTGAGGGGAGAGGGCGTCATGATTGCCTGGCAGACCCTCGCCGATTACGCACTGGCGCAGGGCAAGCTGGTCGAGCCCTTTTCCGTCCGGGCCGCCACGGGCTTCGGGCATTATTTCGTCACCCCGGCGGGAATCCGCCAGCCACCGAAGGTCAAGGCCTTTCATCGGTGGCTGACGGCAGAGCTGGCAGGATTGCAGCCAGAATAACCGGTCGGATCACGCCGGCTCGGCGTTCCGCTTCGCCCACATCGCCTGATAGCCCGAACGATGAGTGCAGGCTTCGTACCAGGCCTTCAGCGACGGGCGGTTGTCGAACAGTGCGTGATAGCCGCGCGCATAGCGCAGGATTTCGACGACGTTGATGTCGGCAGCGGTAAAGCGGTCGCCGACGAGGTAGTGGGTCGTGGCAAGATGCTTTTCCAGCACGTCGAAGGGGCGGACGAGGCAATCGGCTGAATCGTCGATTGCGGCGATGCCTTCCGGTGTGTCGCCCTTGGTCGACTGGATCTTCAGTGCCTCCGTCTCGATGCTGGTTGCTGCAAAAAGCGACCACTGCACCATCAACGCCTCCTCCGCGATATCCTGTGGACCGAGATCGCCCCCATATTTGCGGGCGAGATAAAGCGAGATGGCGAGAGATTCGTGCAACACGAAGCCGTCGTCATCCATCGACGGGATCGATCCCATTGGATTGACGGCGAGAAACTCGCCCGACCGCGTATGCACCGGGCAGCCTGGAGCCGACGTGTCCGGCAGGCGATAGGCCTGGATGATCGGCACAAGCTCGAACGGCAGGCCGATTTCCTCGATGAGCCAGAGTGGCCGCGTCGCGCGCGAACGGTAAACCCCGTAGATCTTCAGCATCGATATCTCCTTGATGAGTTGGCGCGAAGCTAATGAGGTTCGGTGACGAACGGAAGATCATCCTGCGTTGGACGCCCATGAAAGTTTTCGATAGGATTAAATCGTGTCGGATAGCGCCAGGAGGCTTCCAATGCGCACCATCCAGTCCCTCAGCATCACGCTTCCGATCTAGATGGCCGAAATGGTCAAGGCCAAGGTTGCCTCAGGAGAATATGCCTCCGAAAGCGAGGTCATCCGCGACGGCCTGCGCACGCTTATCGCCCGCGATGCGGCAATCGAGAAGTGGCTGCTGGAGGAGGTTGTGCCGACGATAGAGGCGGTCGATACCGGCCGGGTAAAGGCCGGTCCTCTCGAGGAGACACGCGAACGCCTGCATGCTCGGATTGACCGGTTGGTCGCTGATCGCAGATGAAATACGAGGTTCTGTTCTCTGACGATGCTGAGGACTACGTAGCCGAGCTCTTTGCCTATCTTGTCCCACGGGCAGGAGAGCATGTGGCGAGGCGCTATGTCGATAGGCTTATTGATTACTGCCACTCGTTCGAAGATTTTCCGGAGCGAGGTATCCGCTCGGATCTCGATCCTGACCTTCGGCTGGTCGGCTATAGGAGACGCGCAACGATCGCGTTCCGGTAGCTGATAATACCGTGTTGATCGCTCGTATCTTTCATCGCGGCCGGGACATCGGTTTTAATGAAGACGAATTCGACGTCGGTCTCTAACTCACCCGGTTGCTCTCGATCGTCAGATGGCCAAACCGCTCTGCCCCATCTTTCGCCAGATCTCCGGTCGCCGCCTCTCTCCATCGATAACCGACGATCGCTCCCCGTTTTACGCCTTGAAAGATGTTGTTGGCGATGATCGCGTCTCCAGCACCTTCCACCACCGTCACCGCGCAACCCACCGCGACCTCCCGCACGATATTGCCGGTGGCCGTCACATTGCGCAGATAGGGGCCGAAACCGAATGCCAGGCCGCCATAGGGCGCGTTCTCGACCACATTGCCCGTCACCGCCGTATCGGCCTCGGCGCTGATACCGACACCGAAGATCGGATCCTCGACAGTATAGGGACCGGTCAGCCGCAGATTGCGCACGATATTGTTGGCGACGGTCGCAAGCCTTCCACCCTCGTTGAAATTGACGACCGAAATGCCGTTGGCGGCGCCATCCACCAGATTGCCGGCAATCATCGCGCCCTCGAAGGAAAATTCCGCATAAATGGCCGTCTCGCCGGATGTGGTGCAGTGATTGCCTGATATCATCGTGTTCGAGGCACTGTTGGCGCGGATCGCCGAAAATGCCGAATCCGAGATGTGGTTGCCGGAAACGATCACGTCATGGGCGCGATAAAGGTTGATTGCATTGCCATACTGGCCGGTGCCGCCATTGCTGGCTCCGGTCCGCAGGATGCGGTTGCCGGAGACGATCGTCCCGTCCTTGCCCTTCTCCCAGCGGTGAATGAGGATGCCGCCATTGCCGCAGTCGGAGAGGACATTCTCCGTTACCGACAGATTGGTGCTGTTGACCGCATAAAGCCCGTAGTCGGCCGCGTGTGAAATCCGGTTGCGTGCGATCCTGCCGCCGCATGTTTCCAGATGCAGCGCGGTTCCACCGGCATTCACCACGTCGCAATCTTCGATGACGAGCTCCGCCACACCGCGAAAATGCGCGATCGCGGGCGCATCTTCCGCAAGCATTCGACCCGAGCCGTCGATTACGAGGCCTGACAGTTCGATGCGCCGGGCATTTTCGGCGCGCAGCAGCGGTTCTCTGCCGGAATGGAGAAGCCGCGTCGCACCTGCAATCCCGATCAGGCGGGTATTGTCGGGCAGGGTAAGGCCGGACATTGGGTAATCGCCGGGCGGCAGATAGATTGGCATGTTGCGGCCCGCTGCATCGGCAAGCAGGCGCTCAAGATTGCGGCGCGCGGTTTCGCCGCCCTCCGGCGTAACCCCATGGGCGCCGGCGTCGATCGAGCCGCGCAGCTCGCCGCTGGAAATGACCTGCGATCGGGCCACCGACGGGCGAACCAGGACAGCGGCAGTGGTTGTTGCGACCAGTCCGCCGAGCAGTTGCCGTTTCGAAATCATCCAGCTTTCCTCGCGGCGTCAATAAAAAGTTTCCTATTGCAGTATCTTTGATCGATCTGTGTCATAAATATTTGCGCGTTCTGGTAAAAACTTTGCCATCATCTCAACAAGACTGACGGATGCACGGATTTATTAAGCAAGGGGTAGGGATTGCTTTTTAAGGTGCATTTCATAGGGCATGCAATTTCTGGACGTTTCGGGGGCTTGGAGACGGACATGGTAATTCCCGTATCATATGAGATGACGGTGGAAACACCGAGGGAAGCATTGGAGGATGCGTGTGAGCGGCTGCGACGCACCGTGATGGACAGCGGTTGTGCGCTGGACCTCGCGGAGGCGTTGCAGGAGCTGACGGCCCTCAGGGTGCTGGATCAGCTGCCGGATTTAATCTCGATCAAGGATCGCCGCAGCCGCTTTGTTTTCGCCAACGAGGCAGCCTGCCGTGTGGCCGATATCAGCGATTATTCCAGTCTTATCGGCAAGACGGATTTTGAAGTTTTCATCAGTGAAGCCGCGAACCGGCTCTTTGCAATGGAACAGCTGGTGATGGAAACCGGCGCTGCCGTCGAGAAACGGGAGGAATATCTCGTCCGCCATGATGGCAAGGCGTTCTGGCTGTCCATTTCGAAAATCGCGTTGCGGAATTCCGCCGGACAGATCGTTGGGCTGATCAGTATCTCGCGCGATATCAGCGAACGAAAACGGCAGGAGGAACTGCGCCACGGCCATGCCCGGCTGCTTGAAATGATCGCGCGCGGTCAGCCTCTGGACGTCGTGCTGAATGCTGTCGTTGAGATGGTGGAGGCGCAACTGCATGACGTGAAAGGGGCCGTGATGCAGCTCGATGAAGACGGGAAGCGTCTCCGCGGCAGTGCGGCTCCCGGTCTCTCGCCATCCTATATACAGCTGATCGATGGTATGGAGATCAGCCCGTCTCGCGGTTCTTGCGGTACGGCAGCCCGGCTAGGCGCTCCCGTGACGGTCACGGATATGCAGGCTGATCCGCTCTGGGAGCCATATCGCGAGCTTGGCTCGCTGTTCGGCTTTCGCTCCTGTTGGTCGACGCCGATCATTGGCGCCGAAGCCCGCGTGCTGGGAACTTTCGCGCTCTATTCGCCGACGAAGCGGGAACCGACAAAGCTGGAACTGGAGCTGATGGCGATGGCGACCGATCTTGCCGGTATCGCCATCGAGCGCGCCGAAAGCGAACAGCGTATCCGCCACCTTGCGCATCACGATCCGCTCACCGGCCTGCCCAACCGGACACTCTTCTGGAGCCAGTTCAATCGCAGCCTGCATGAGGCGCGACGCGAAAACCGCAAGGTCACCATCGCCTATATCGACCTCGATAACTTCAAATCGATCAACGATACGCATGGTCACGCTGCCGGTGATGCGGTTCTCAAGACGCTTTCGGACCGTATGGCGCACTGCATCCGTGCCAGCGATCTCATCGTGAGGCTTGGTGGCGACGAATTCGCCATCGTCTTCTCCAATCCCGATGGTGACCGCAGCGGTGTGCTGCGGCGTCTGGACAAGCTGCGCACCCTGATAGCCGATCCTGTCCGGATCGGGGGAACCAGCATCGCTGCCACCTGCAGCATGGGGGTCGCCTTCTATCCCGAAGACGGCGAACTTGCCGAGGACCTTCTCGCCAGTGCCGACCGCGCCATGTATGAAGCCAAGGAACTCGGTCGCGACCGGCTGACGGTGTGCGCGTAATAGCGTGGAGCGCAGAAGTGCGTCCGGAATTGTGCTGAAAAAGAAATGGAACGGTTTCGCGTTTCGAAGAAAAGCGGAAATGGTCTGGATGCCTGTCACGCGCTCGTCAGGCTGCGCGTGGCAGCCGTGCTGTGGGCCTTCTCATTTGGATAGGTTTCCTCGAATTTACTGACGAATTTGTCGAACAGCACGGCGAAGACGCTGAGCTCTTCTTCCGTCCAGCCGTCGAGCATGGAGGCGAGAAGCCGCCGCTTGGTCGCATCGACTTCAGCCATCAGCCGGTCACCGAGTTCGGTGCGCACGACGATCGACCTTCGGCCATCGGTCTGCGATACATCGCGACGCAAAAGCCCCTGTGCCACCAGTTCCGCCACCAGTCGGCTGCCGCGTGACGGGTCGAGCCGCATCACGTCTGCAATCGCGCCGACCGTGACCTCTCCTTCGATACGGTTCATTGCCCGTAGCGCATCCAGATGTGAGATTTCCAGGCTGGGAGCCAGATTGTCGACCAGCGTGCGACTGATAACCCGACGGCCGATCAACAGGCGCATTCGGCCCATTACCTCACTGATATGGGCAATATCGGCTGCAGCCTTGGTGGCATGGTTATCGGTCATTGTCTTCGTCATGGCGATGGAAAATAGCAGAGCTGCGCAGGCGGGCAAGAATTATCTGCGGGCCGCATTGAGGTGCGATTGACATTTGTGTGCCAAAAGCACATAAATCCTACTCACACTGGATAAGCCATGACGCCTCCCACATCTCCCGTCGTCCCGCTCGTTGCCAGCCACCGGCAGCGATTGATCGTTTTCTTCTTCCTGATGGCGGCGCTGTTCATGGCGACGCTCGACAACCAGATCGTCTCCACGGCACTGCCGACCATTGTCGGTGAATTCGGCCAAATGGAGCGTTTCGGCTGGGTAAGCTCCGCCTTTCTGCTGGCGACCAGCGCTGTCATGCCGATCTATGGCAAGCTGGGCGATCTTTTCGGCCGCAAATACGTCATGCTGGCGGCCATCGTCATCTTCACGCTCGGCTCGCTTGCCTGCGGTTTCGCATGGTCGATGGATAGCCTGATCGCGGCCCGCGTTTTCCAGGGGCTCGGTGGCGGCGGCATCATGGTATCGATCTTCTCGATCAATGCGGATCTCTTCGAACCGCGCGAACGGGCCAAATACCAGAGTTATTCCAGCCTGATGATCATGGCGTCCGGCAGCCTGGGTCCCGTTCTCGGCGGCACGATGAGCGATCTCTTCGGCTGGCGCTCGATCTTTCTCATCAACCTGCCGCTCGGTGCCATCGTCGTCACCGGCCTGATCATGATGCTGCCTTATCGCCGCCCGACTCGCCAGCCGAAGATCGATTATGTCGGCGCGGTCGTGCTCGCCGTAACGATCACCTGCCTCGTCGCTTTTGCCGACAGCCGCCAGATCTTTGGTTCGCTCGTCGCACCTGCCTCGCTTGCTCTGCTCGCCTTCGGCATCGTCTGCGCCTGCCTCTGGGTTTTTGTCGAAAGCCGCGTGCCGGAACCGATCGTGCCCCTGAAGCTTTTCCGGGACAGCACATTTTCGCTCTATCTCATCATCTCGCTCTGCGCCGGTTCGGTCGGTATAGGCCTCGTCAACTATTATGCACTTTTCCTGCAGACGACGACCGGCCTGTCGCCCTCCGCCGCCGGATTGTTCTTCATCGCGCTGACCGGCGGCATTGTCGCAGGCTCGCTCTCGGCCGGCCGCCTGATCTCGATCACCGGGCGCTACAAGCCCTTCACCGTGATCGGTCTCGCCATGAGTGTGATCATGTTGTTCTGTTTTTCGCAGATTGGTCACGACGTCTCTCTGGTCATGGTCGCGACGCTCATGTTCCTGCAGGGACTGTCGGTCGGTTTTGGCCAGCAGGCGCCGATCATCGGCGTGCAGAATGCCGCTCCCCGCGGCGATGTCGGTGCGGCAAGCGGCGCCGTGTCGCTGATGCGCATGGGCGGCGCCTCGATCGCGATCTCGCTTTTCGGTGCGATCATCGGCACGGGCCTGAAGGCACATCCGGTCGAAATTCCCGGCCTGCCCGATATCGAGGCTTTGACGCCAAAAATCCTTGCCGGTCTGCCCGAAGCATCGCAGCAGGCGGTTGCAGCCGTCTATCATGACGTCTTTTCACCGCTCTTCCTTGTTGCCACTGCGATTGCCCTGATCGGCCTCGTCGCTGCCCTGTGCCTCAAGCCGATCCAGCTTCCGACGATGCAGTCCAATTCTCAGCCGAAAGAGGAAAAGGCAGCCGCCTGACATCCTCGAAACTCCGCCCCTCGAAACTCCGGGGGGCACGCCTATCTTGATAGGCATGAAACCCGAAGCCCTGCTTCATCCCACGCCTGCCGGGCTGTTCTGCCCCATCGGCAATTTCTATGTCGATCCCGTCCGCCCCGTCGAACGGGCGCTGATCACCCACGGCCATTCCGACCATGCCCGATCCGGCCATGGCCATGTGCTTGCCACCCGCCAGACGCTCGACATCATGGCGATCCGGTATGGCGAGGATTTCGCCGGGTCCGAACAGGCGGCCGCATGGGGTGAGGAAATCGTCATTAACGGCGTGAAGGTGATGTTCAGGCCGGCGGGACACGTCCTCGGCTCGGCCCAGATCCTGATCGAAATGGGCGGCATGCGCATCGTCGTCTCGGGTGACTACAAGCGCGGCATCGACCCGACCTGCGCGCCCTTCGAGCCGATCCCATGTGATGTCTTCATCACCGAGGCGACCTTCGGCCTGCCGGTCTTTCACCACCCGGACCCGAAGGCCGAGATCGAAAAACTCTTCACCTCGCTCAAGCAGTTTCCCGAACGCAGCCATCTCGTCGGCGCCTATGCGCTCGGCAAGGCGCAGCGCGTCATTCGTCTGATCCGCGACAACGGGTATTCGGAACCGATCTACATTCACGGCGCGCTGGCAAGGCTCTGTGACTATTATCGATCCGAGGGCATTGAGCTTGGTGATTTGAGACCGGCAACGATCGAAAAGAGCAAGCCAACCGAATTTGCCGGTGCCATCGTCGTCGGCCCGCCCTCCGCCTTCCAGGACCGCTGGGCGCGGCGCTTCAACGAACCGCTGATCTCGTTCGCCTCCGGCTGGATGATGGTCCGCCAGCGGGCCAAACAAGGTGGGGTGGAGCTGCCGCTCGTCGTCTCCGACCATTGCGACTGGCCGGAATTGCTTGCAACGATCAAGGAGGTCGCCCCGCAGCAGGTCTGGGTCACGCATGGCCGCGAGGAAGCGCTGGTGCGTTGGTGCGAGTTGCATGGCATCCCGGCAAGACCGCTGCATCTCGTGGGTTATGAGGACGAGGGGGATTGATGATGAGCCATCTGCATCGCGATACCCCAAAGGGGGGCCGGCACGGCACTGCGCGCGCTATCCGCGGGGCCACCTCATGAAACCCTTCGCAACCCTTCTCGACCGCCTCGTCCTCACACCATCCCGTAACGGCAAGCTCACCCTGCTTGTCGATTATTTCCGCACCACGCCCGATCCTGATCGCGGCTACGGGCTTGCGGCACTTGCCGGTGCTCTGGACTTGAAAAGCGTCAAGCCCGCCATGCTGCGCGAACTCGTCATGGAGCGCATGGACGAGGTGTTGTTTCGCTACTCCTATGACTATGTCGGCGATCTTGCCGAAACCATCTCGCTCGTCTGGGATGGCGGCGCCAGGGAGCGGATCGACGACGACCACCAGCCGCGCCTTTCCGAGGTCGTAAAACGGATGAACTCGCTCGGCCGCACCGAAGTGCGCGGCGCCGTGCGCGATCTTCTCGACCATCTCGATCCGTCCGGTCGCTTCGCCTTCCTCAAGCTTGCCACAGGCTCGCTCAGGATCGGCGTTTCCGCCCGCTTGGCCAAGCAGGCGCTGGCGGACATGAGCGGGAAGGATATCATCGAGATCGAAACGCTCTGGCATGGCCTGACGCCGCCATACGAACCGCTTTTCGCCTGGCTGGAGGGCAGGGCGGATAAGCCCGTGCTCGCGACGCCTGCAATCTTCCATTCCGTCATGCTCGCCAATCCGGTCGAAACCGGCGACCTCGAAAAGCTGGACCCACGGGACTATGCCGCCGAGTGGAAATGGGACGGCATCCGCGTGCAGATGTCGAGCCATGGCGGCACGAGAAAACTCTACTCCCGCTCCGGCGACGATATTACCGGTGCTTTCCCGGATGTCGTCGAGGCGATCAATTTCGAAGGCGTCATCGATGGCGAGCTTCTGGTCGGCGGCACGAAAAGAACCAACGCCCCGACCCGCACCTTTTCCGACCTGCAGCAGCGCTTGAACCGCAAGACCGTGACGGCGAAGATGATCGACGAATACCCCGCCTTCGTCCGCGCCTATGACCTTCTGTTTCAGGGTGAGGTGGATATTCGCCCCGATGGTTTCCTCACTCGCCGCGATCGCCTCTCCGAAGTGATCGCCAATGCCCCGCACGACCGGTTCGATCTCTCCGATCTCGTGCCTTTCACCGACTGGACCGAACTCGATCGACTGAGGGCCGATCCCCCCGATCCGGTCATCGAAGGCGTGATGATCAAGCGCAAGGACAGCCCCTACCAGGCCGGCCGGCTCAAGGGGCCTTGGTTCAAGTGGAAGCGCGAGCCCTACAATATCGATGCCGTGATGCTTTACGCCCAGCGCGGCCACGGCAAACGTTCCAGCTATTATTCCGACTTCACCTTCGGCGTCTGGACAAAGACGGAGGAGGGCGATCAGCTCGTGCCGGTCGGAAAAGCCTATTTCGGCTTCACGGATGCGGAACTCGAAGTGCTCGACAAGTTCGTCCGTGACAACACGATCGATCGCTTCGGCCCGGTAAGAGCGGTCAAGGCGACGCCCGATTTTGGCTTCGTGCTGGAAGTCGCCTTCGAAGGCATCGCCCGCTCCACCCGCCACAAGTCCGGCGTCGCCATGCGCTTTCCCCGTATTGCAAGGCTTCGACAGGACAAGCTGCCGCGTGATGCCGACCGGCTGGAAACGCTGGTCGCAATGATCGAGACGCGGGAAGGGAAACCCTGACATTTCCGGTCATGCTTAAATTGTGCATTAGGCGAGTTAGCTGATGCCTCTCACGCCAAGGTGATTATCTTGGCCGCAGCGGGCGCGCTCTTTGCGGCGCTCCATCCCGCTCGTCCCCCCGGTGGCCTTCCGTGTCGCCTTGCATTTTCAAAGCTCCGTTCGCGAAATCGCCGACGCGCATATTTGAGAAAAACGATGTCCGTTCCTGAAATTGCTTTCCCCCGCCGCCCGCTGTCGCTTGCCTCCGCCACTGTTTCGCTGCCGCGTGGCTTTTTCTGGTTTTCCCCTGTCATCATTGCGCTGGCCGGTTTCATCATCTGGTGGCAAGGGCCGGGCCTTTGGCGCGACTATCAGATCAGCCGCAATCCGGTCGTGCTGGAAGAAGGCGATATCAGAAACGGCAAATGCACCACCCGCAAGGCGGTGATGACGGAATGCGAGGCGAACCTGAGCTATAGCTACGAAGGCCAGTCCTATCGTTCGGAAACGCACTTCTTTTTCATCGACATTCATTCCGGTGACTACATGACCGATCTGGTCATTTCCGCCGATCATCCGGAACTCGCCACGCTTAGCCTGGGTCTGGAAAAGCTGTGGAACCGCCTCATCTCCTTCGCCGTCTTTGCCGGTTCGCTCGGCTTCCTGGGTGGTGCGATGGTATTTCTGGCAGTTCGCGTATGGCGCGTACGCCGCCAGATCCGCCGGCCGGCGGAGCTGACCTTGATCCCGGTCGCAATCACCGCCGCCAACAAAAGCGGCAGGCGCCTGTTCGTCACCTATGTGGACAAGCTTGCTCCCGGCATGACCAAGCGCACATCATACACGCTGTTCAAACGTAGCGAGGAACCTTTGCTCCTGACGGGTGCACAGGGTAATCCGGTCGGTGCCGCTATCCGCCACGGAAACACGGCGCTGCCGGTCATGATCGACGCAGGGCTGCAGCGCATAGACCTGACGCCGGAGGAGCGCGAGACGGCGCTTGCCTCGATCCGCGCCGCGCAGGCCGAGTTGGGCGAAACCGTACCGACGACAGCGCCGAAAAAGCAGCTGCAATGGATGCGCGGCTTCAAGACGCTGCTCGTCGGCATCATCCTCGCCGTTGTCGCAGCACTTTGCTATTGGGGCTGGTATGTCACGACCTCGCCGACACAATTCGATCAGATCGGCATGGAGATCAACAACGTCCTGCCGGGTCCGATAAACGAATGGGGCTGCGACCAGTTGCAGAAGCGCTTTGGCGATGACCGTGCGCCCCACGGCTGCACCGCGAGCGATTACAGCAGCTGGAAGTGAGGCCGCTGCCTTGAAATTGCCGTGAGGCAGGTACCCATTGGCGAATACGAAATACGGCCTTCTTCTTCTCCGCTGGAGTGTCGTATTTCCATCCCGCCCCTGGATGTTTCGCCAATGACACTGACCCGCCGCATGATCCTTGCCGGCATTGCCGCCGGCGCAGTTTCCCGAGCCGCCATCGCCGCCGCCCCGTTTTCCGCGCCGGATGTTCCGCCGCTCGAAAAGCAGGATTACGCCGAGGCGAGGCGGCATTTCTCCACCCATCTGCTGAAGAACGGGCCATCGCCGGAAGCCTCGCCTTTGCTCGGCACGCCGCCCGGTGCAAAACGCATCACCTATCCCGGCGGCCCGGATGGCACGATCCCGCTGGTTGCCTGGCTCTCCCACTACGAGCCGTCGCAGAAGCTGAAGCCTGCCGTACTTTTCCTTCACGGCGGCAATGCCACCGGCGACGGCCATTGGGACCTGATGAAACCCTATTGGGAAGCCGGTTTCGTCGTCATCCTGCCGTCCTTCCGCGGGGAGAATGGGCAGGCAGGAAACTATTCCGGCTTTTACGACGAGACGAGCGATGCGCTCGCCGCCGCTGTCTATCTGGAAAACCTGCCGGGCATAGACCGCAACCGCCTTTTCCTCGCCGGTCACTCGAATGGCGGCACGCTCGCGCTGCTTTCCGCCATGACGCGGAAATTCCGCGCCGCCGTGCCGATCTCCGCCGGTGTCAGCGCCTGGCGTTATTTCGGCCGTTATACGGACGAGATCCGTTTTGATCCGGACAAAAGCCGGGAATTCGTCATGCGTTCCTCGGTCTGTTTCGCGCCGAGCCTCAAATGTCCGACGCTTCTTCTGCGCGGAAGCGAGGAACGGCCCTTCGATCAGGATCACCAGCTTCTCGTCGACCGGGCGAAATCGGCTGGTGTCTCGATCGACAGGAGGCTTCTGCCCGGCACCCATAATGGTGTCGTGCCGGGCGCGGTCGCTCAAAGCATTCGCTTCTTCGATCAGTTCACCTGATCCACCGCTTGGCTCGAACCGCGCCGATATCGACGACGGCATTCCCGAGAGAGCGCCGGTCGTTGGACATGCCGCAGATAAGCGATGCGCTCCCCGATGTCCGGTGCTCCTTCAAAGAAAAAGGCGGGGTTTTGGCCCCGCCTTTTTATCACTCGAACAGTAATCGTCGTTGATCAGAATTCTTCCCAGTTGTCCGCGGCCGGTGCTGCGGCAGCGGCGCTGCTGCGGCCGCCGCCGAAGGCCTGGGCAAGCTTGCCGACCATGCCGCGGGCAGGCGAGGCGACCGGTGCCGAGCTGCGCGAAGCGGATTTGACCGGTCCGGCCATCGTCGATGCGGTCTGGCGCAAAGCGGCGCTCTGCTGCGAATAACCCGCGCTGCCACCCTGGCTCAGCTGGAACTGCGAGACCAGTTCACGCAGGCGGCCGGCTTCGGTAGCAAGCGTCGCGCCGGCGGCGTTGGCTTCTTCCACCATGGCGGCGTTCTGCTGGGTGACCTGGTCCATCTGGTTGACGGCCGTGTTGACCTCGGCGAGACCCACCGACTGCTCGCGCGAGGAGGTTGCGATCGCATCCATGTGCTGGTTGATCGTGACGATGTAGTTCTCGATCGTCTTCAGTGCCGTGCCGGTATCGCTGACCAGCTTGACGCCGGTCTCGACCTCGACCGACGACTTGCCGATCAGGTCCTTGATCTCCTTGGCGGCCTGGGCGGAACGCTGCGCCAGTTCGCGAACTTCCTGGGCGACGACCGCAAAGCCCTTGCCGGCTTCGCCCGCCCGCGCGGCTTCGACACCGGCGTTGAGGGCAAGCAGGTTGGTCTGGAAGGCGATGTCGTCGATCACGCCGATGATGTTGGAGATCTGGCCGGACGATTCTTCGATACGGCCCATTGCGTTGACTGCATTGGCAACGACCGCGCCCGAATGGCGGGCGCTTTCATTCGCCTGGATGGCGACCGTGCGGGCCTCTTCGGCGCGCTTCGACGAGTTCGATACGTTGGTGGTGATCTGGTCGAGAGCGGCGGCGGTTTCTTCCAGCGAGGCGGCCTGCTGCTCCGTCCGCTTGGAAAGGTCGTCGGCGCTCTGGCTGACTTCGCGCGAGCCCGAATCGATCGAGCTCGTTGCCTGGGCAACCGAGCCGAGCGTGCCGCGCAACTGCGAGACCGCGGCATTGAAGTCTGCACGCAGGCTTTCGAATTCCTGGGCGAAGGCGCGATCGAGCTGGAACGTCAGGTCGCCGGCAGACAGGTGTTTGAGGCCGGTGGCCAGCCCGTTGGTGGCCTCAGCCATGGCTTCGGCGCGGATGCGCGCCTCTTCGGCATTGCGCTGGCGCTGTTCTTCGGTGAGGCTGCGCTGGGCTTCCGCATCGCGCTCCAGCGCCTGCGTCTTCAGGGCGTTGTCCTTGAACACCTGAACGGCCTGAGCCATCGTGCCGATTTCGTCACGACGGTTGAGACCCGGAATCTCGCGGGCCGTTTCGCCGGAAGCGAGTTCTGCCATGCGGTCGCTCAGCCGGGCGATCGGGCCGGTAATGCCGCGCGAGGCGACGTAGAGGCCGAGCAGGATCAGTGCGGCCAGCGAAACACCCAGGGCGATAAGGCCGGTGATGATCGTGTCGTTCGTATCCGCCTGCAGTTCTTCCGTGCCGACATCCACGGACTTCATCAGCTCGTCATTGCCGGAAGCGAAAAGCGGTAGAACCTGCATGACCTTGGTACCCGCATCGCGCATGGCGGCGCGGGCCTGGATCGCCTGGCCGTTCTTGGCAAGTGCGATGACCTGTTGGCCCAGCTGATCGAACTCATCGACGGCCTTCAATATGGCGTCGGCGGCAGCGCGGCGCGTGGGCACGAGATCGGCGGTCATGCCGATACGCTGCTTCATCAGGTCACGGTCGCTCTCGTATTTCTTCACGGCGGCAGCAAATTCCGGCGAAGCGGGGTCGTTCACCTGCATCAGGCCAAGCTGCAGGCCCATCTGCAGCAATCCGCCCGTTGCGCGCGCATTCAGCGTTGCGGCCGTGCTCTCATGCGAAATGAAATAGGAGTATTTCTCGTCGGCATTCTTGAACTGCATGCTGACATAGATGAGGCCGATAAGGGCGATCGCCCCCATCAGTGCGATGACCGCGACGATCTTCGTGCGGATCTTTGCGTTTTCGAGGAACTGCATTTCTCTTCCTATAGGGAAAAGGCGCTCCCACGCGGGTCATGCGAAAACGCTGCCATACGCCGGGATGCCGTCTGGATGATTACATGACGATCATCACCGCTCGCATCGCGGCTGAACCTGCCCGCACCGTCATGCGAGAACTAGCCTGCGCATGTTTAAATTTGATTAAACATGTTGGGACCACACGCTGACGTGAAGGGACGAACCCCGGGCATGCCCGACACCAGTTTCGCGCCAGCGCCACCTGCCAAAGTGCCTGAGACGTCATCTGCTCAAGCGGGTCCTTATGCTGAAAAAAGTTTCATCGCTCCGCCGCGCCTCTGGTATCGCGGCCACACTTATTGCAACGACCTCGCTTGCCGGCTGCCAGGTGCCGTTCGTCACCGATACGAGCCGCGTCAACCCGAATGTCTTTGTGCAGGAAACGGCGCCGGTCTTCTACATTCCGCCCTATCAGGACCCGCCGTCCAACCAGCCGCCACCGATGCCGGGCGCCATCCCGCACAAGCGCCAGCTCTACCCGTCGGATTTCCATCAGAAATACGATCACGGCACGACTTATGGGCTGCCTGTCAGCAATCCGGTGCACCGGACCATGTATGATGTCATGCGCGACAATGACCATACGTTGCCGGCCATTCCCTATTCGCGCGTCGATCAGCGCTTCCTGCGAAGTGAAGTCGATTACCGTACCGGCGAAGCCCCGGGTACGATCATTGTCGATACCCGCGCCAATTACCTCTATCTGGTCCAGCAGGACGGCAAGGCGATGCGGTATGGCGTCGGCCTTGGCAAGGCAGGTTTCGCATGGTCCGGTCGCGGCGTGATTCAGCGCAAGGCAAAATGGCCGCGCTGGACGCCTCCCGGCGAGATGGTCGCCCGCGATCCCGAATTGCGCCAGTTCGCCGCCGCCGAAGGTGGTGCCACGCCCGGCCTCAACAATCCACTCGGCGCCCGCGCGCTTTATATTTTCCAGGACGGCAAGGACACACTCTACCGTGTTCACGGAACACCCGACTGGCAGTCCGTCGGCAAGGCCACCTCGTCGGGTTGCGTGCGCATGTTCAACCAGGATGTCATCGATCTCTTCGATCGCGTCCCGAACGGCACGCCGATCGTCGTCATCTGACGCCGTTCCTTCGCAAATCTCATCCGGAGCCGCCCCTCGGGCGGCTCTTGCCGTTTTGGTGTGACGTTGCCGATTTGCCGCAGTCCGGTGTCTTAGAGGTCCAGCATGAGCGGTTGGAACCTTTCACCTTCGAGATCGTTCGATTAAGCTTTGCGTTATCGCGTTCCTCTGGATGGTTCTCCCTGACATGACATTCGACACTTCTTTCTCTCGCCGGAGCTTCCTTACTCTTCTCGGCGCGGGCGCAGCCTCGACGCTTGCCGGCTGTGCCTCGACCATGCCGGGATCCGGCGGAACGATCATCACCTATCGTGACGGCATCACCACACAGCCACCGCAAATGGCCGGCGCCGACTCAGATGCTGCCATGATGTACGGCTCGGTTTCGGATGGCGGTTTCGTCATCCCGGCGATCCCCTACCAGCAGATCAACCCGCGTTATTATCGCCAGCGCGTCGTCGATCCGACGGGCGAACGGCCCGGCACCATCGTCGTCGATACCCCGTCGCGCTTCCTCTATCTGGTTGAGCCGGGTGGTTCTGCCATGCGTTACGGCGTCGGCATCGGCCGCGAAGGTTTTTCCTGGAGCGGCGAGGGCGTCATCCAGTGGAAGCAGAAATGGCCGAAATGGACGCCGCCGGACGAAATGGTCGCCCGGCAGCCGGAACTGGTCAAGTATTCCGCGAAAAACGGCGGCATGTCGCCCGGCCTCAACAACCCGCTCGGCGCTCGCGCGCTTTACATCTTCCAGAACGGCCAGGACACGCTTTACCGCCTGCACGGCTCGCCGGAATGGAACTCGATCGGCAAGGCCGTCTCCTCCGGCTGCGTGCGCCTGATGAACCAGGACATCATCGACCTCTATGAGCGCGTACCCAACAAGACGCGCATCGTGGTGTGGCAGTAACGGGCTCGACCATTTTGATCGACCGCATCCTCGGCCTCGTGCCGAGGATTTTCTGTCGAGAGTGACGGCAAGGCGATACAGACGCGACGGTCCAATAGACAATTCTAGGATCGAGCCGAAACATATGTTAAGCGCCGGCCAGACAGTAGCAGGAGCGAACAGTGAACGAGCCGACCGTAGAAGAAGCAACAAACCGTATTTATGAATCGCTCCACGCCGACAATGCAGACCTCGACATGCATATCGCGTCTCTCAAGGCCGCATTGGCGCGCGCCGGTCTGAAAGAGGCCGTCTTCGATCCTGCGAAGATTTCGCAGAACAACCGCTCCGGCAGGAAGCTGATGCAGGCCTATTTTCGCCAGCGCGGCGTGACGGTGAAATTCTCGGCTTAGAAAAAGTCCCTTTGTCAGCCGTGATATGATCTATCACGGCTGACCTTCCGGCGTAGTCATGGTTGCCGGCAATAAATCAAACAGTGCTGTCTTCAATGGCCGCAAATGGCGCAACCGCGACATGACCTCTGTCTGCCCTGTGCGGACTTCAGGTCTAACCGCGAGGTGAGCGTTCATTTTGCCCTGCGAAGACAGACTATCTTCCGAGGATATGATCGACAGGCGGTTGGGCTATTTCGAGCCCGCCATGTGGCGAATGCGCGTGGTTCGGATCGCGCAACACCGGGATCGAACAAACGAGGATCACGAGGATGGCAACATAAACCACCCCTGGCGGGGTTCTTGAGATATTCACCAGACACCAACTCCTGCTGTGATGGTGACATGGATGCTCCATGAAGCTGACAGCTACCTGAAGGAAGCGCACCGCCAGAAGTTTTATGACATTCAGGTGACTGTCAGGATGGGGTGCGATTTCGCCGGCAATCGAAACTGCCGGGAGTTTTCCCCTTGTCCTTGCCTAGCCTTTCCCATTCCACTCGTCGCAGATCACGAGGGCTTGCCCGCCCCGAAATCGGCAGCGTCGCGCTCGCGACACTTGTGGCGCTTTATCTGATTGCCTTCACCAACCGTACATTCTTCTCGCGGGCTTTCGAATATTTCGACAATCATCTGTCGCTCGCAGCCTTTTCGCTGGGGCTGACATGCCTGTTTGCCGCCTTCACCATCGCCATCTCGGTCAAATATCTGGTCAAGCCGGTGCTGATCCTGATGATCCTCAGCGCCGCCTCGGCATCCTGGTTCATGGACGGTTTCGGCACGATCATCGATGTCGACATGATCCGCAATGCCGCCACCACCACCACCTCGGAAGCGGGCCACCTGATCACCCCGGCCTATGTTCTGCACATGACCGTGTTCGGCATCTTGCCGTCGCTGATGATTGTTTTCCTGCGGGTAAAACACCGCAACTTCTTTGCAAAAGTACGCTGGAATCTCACCGCTATCGTGCCATTGCTTTTGCTGGCACTTGCCTGCGGCGTCAGCAGCGCGCGTTCGATCGCGGCGGTCACGCGTCTGCACAAGGACCTGATCTTGACGCTCAACCCGTTCGTGCCGGTCGGCAGCGCCATCGGTTTTGCGCTTTCCTCGGAAGCCGACAAGAACATCGTCGCCGCACCGCTCGGCACCGATGCGCAGATGGCCGGCCCGACCGCATCCGGCAAGCCGCGCGTGCTGATCATCGTCACCGGCGAAACGGCGCGGGCTGAAAACTTTTCGCTCGGGGGGTATGCCCGCGAAACCAACCCTGAACTGAAGAAACGCGACATCACTTATTTTTCGCAGACATCCAGCTGCGGCACGGCGACGGCCGTCTCGGTCCCCTGCATGTTCTCCAACCTGAAGCGCAGCGGCTATTCGCATCGCGCCGGCTTGGCGAATGAAAACCTGCTCGACGTTTTCGGCCATGCCGGCATCAAGACCGAATGGTGGGAAAACAATACCGGCAGCAAGGGGGTGGCAGACCGCACGGTTACGCACTCGTTTTCCAACGTCAACGATCCACGTTTCTGCAAGGACAACGAGTGCCTGGACGATGCCATGATCGACCAGCTCGATACATGGCTCTCGAATGTGAAGGGCGACAGCGTGCTTGTCCTGCACCAGCTTGGCAGCCACGGCCCGGCCTATTACCAGCGTTACACGCCGGAATTTGCCCGTTTCACGCCTGAATGCAAGACCGGCGAGATCGGCAGCTGCGAGCGCCAGGCGGTAGTCAACACCTATGACAACACCATCCTTTATACCGATCACATCCTCGCCTCGGTGATCGATAAACTGAAGGCGCGGGAAAACAGCATCGACCCTGCGATGATCTACATGTCTGACCACGGCGAGTCGCTCGGTGAAAACGGTCTCTATCTGCATGGCGCGCCTTACATCATCGCCCCTTCGCAGCAGACGCATGTGCCCTTCGTTCTGTGGCAAGGCGCGGAAATGAAGGCATCAGTCGATGCCAACTGCCTGACGAAGCGCGCCGATGAAGACGCCTCGCATGACAATCTCTTCCACACTGCGCTTGGGCTGATGGCGGTAAAAACCTCGGTCTACACGCCAAAACTCGATGTGCTTTCCGCCTGCCGCGCGCCGGTGAGTGGAGTAAATTCATGACTGTTCACGATTTCGCCCCCCTCGGACCGGTCAGAAAGCCGGTCACCCAAGGGAGTGACGGTCAAGTCCCCAGCCGACCCGGTTCTCCAACTCCTCCTGTCGGCTGCCGCCCGCCGATGGGAAAGGTGACCGGCAGCCGGCACCTTGCGGCAGCACTCGGCTATTCGCTGGGTGGTGCCGCAAGGCTGTTCCGAGAGACGGCATTCCGCCACGAACTGCTCGCCGCCATCACCATTTTCGGTGCTTTCGCCTTCGTCGGCGCCAGCCTTTCCGATTATGTCTCGATGACCGTGCTGTTTCTCGCGCTGATCGCCGTGGAAGCGCTCAACACGGCGATCGAGGAAGTCGTCGACCGCATTTCCCCGGAATGGTCGAAAACCGGCAAAAATGCCAAGGATCTCGGCTCATTTGCGGTGTTCTGCCTTCTTGCTGCCAACGGATTGATGGCGGCTTTCGTCGTCCTTTCCAGACTCCTGTCCCCATGAACGAGGCCACGGCTCCATCCCCTCTCGAAATTCTGTCGGCATCTCTGCTAGATACGGGTTACACGATATCATCGCACCCGAACGGACGATGGGATGGAGCAGGCACATTGAGGGTTCTTCTGATCGAGGACGATGCAACGCTCGGCGAAGCGGTGCGCGACCATGTGACGGCCGGCGACCATGCGGTCGACTGGATGAAGACGATCGACACCGGTGCGGCCGCGCTTGCCACCACAGCCTACGGCCTGGTGCTTCTGGACCTGCGCCTGCCCGATGGCAGCGGCATCGACCTGCTCAAAAAGTTTCGGGGCAAGGGCGGCACCACGCCTGTGATCATTCTTACCGCGCATGACCAGATTTCCGACCGCATCGAGGGACTTAACAGTGGCGCCGACGATTATCTCGTCAAACCCTTCAACCTGGGAGAACTGACGGCGCGCATGCTGGCTGTCAGCCGCCGTTATAGTGGACGCCCGGTGTCGCTGGTGAAGGTCGGCGACCTGGAAATCGACGCCGCCGACCGGCGTGTGACGCTGGCCAGCGAACCGGTCACGCTCTCCAGCCGCGAATGGGCGGTTCTCGATGCGCTGTCCGCCCGGCCAAATGCTGTCGTCTCAAAGGCACAGATCGAGGAAGCGCTTTATGCCTTCGGTTCCGAGATCGAGAGCAATACGGTCGAAGTCTATGTCAGCCGGCTGCGCAAAAAACTCGGCCGCGACCATATCGCCACCCTGCGCGGCGTCGGTTACCGGCTGGGGCGCGAGCAATGAACCCGTTTGCACGTTCTACCGGCCCCTCGATGACACGCCGGTTGATCTTTTCCATCACCGCCATGATGGCGCTGCTCTGGCTGCTCGCGGTCGGGCTTGGCCTCGTGGTGATGGAGGAGGAATATGCCGAAATGTTCGACGGCACATTGCAGGATACCGCCGAACGGCTGGTGCCGCTGGTTGTCGACGATCTCGAACATCGCGGCATGCTCGGCGGTCCCGACGACAACCGCCCGAGTGTCGCCCCGCAACAGCTGCAGACCGGCAATTCAAGCGGTGACCGCGAATATCTGATCTATCAGGTGCGCGATGCATCCGGCCATGTGTTGATCCGTTCGCATGACGCACCGGAACAGGCTTTTGAAACGCCGCTGAAAGCCGGCTTCTGGAAAAACGCCACCTACCAGTTTTACACCGCCACTGATGACGAGGCGCAGGTTTTCATCCAGGTGGCTGATGCTTTCGAAAATCGCGGGGAAGCTCTGCGCGAAGGCGCGATTGCGCTGTTCCTGCCGCTGGCTTTGCTGATCCCGGTCAGCGGTATCGCCATCTGGCTCGTCGTGCGCCGCGCCGTGCAGCCGGTGGGTGATCTGCGCCGCGAGATCGAAAGCAAGGACGGCGGCAATATGGAGCCGATCGATGCGAGTACTTTGCCGCGCGAACTGCAGCCGATCGCCACCTCGGTCAATCTGCTGATGACGCGCCTGCGTACCGCACTGGATGCCGAGCGCGAATTCACCTCCAACAGTGCTCATGAACTGCGCACGCCCATCGCCGGCGCGCTGGCCCAGACGCAGATGCTGATCAGTGAACTCTATGATCCCGGCAACCGCCACCGCGCCGGCCAGATCGAAGCCTCTCTCACCCGTCTCAGTCATCTCGCCGAAAAGTTGCTGCAGCTGTCGCGTGCCGAAGCCGGCATCGGCATCAGTGAAAAACCCGTGGACCTGACCCAGGTTCTCGACATGGTGCTGACCGATTTTTGGCGCGGCATGAAAGAGCCGCAGCGGCTGGTCCTGCATCGCGCCGAGGGTGCGAGGCTGACAGGCCCTTATAACGAGGACGCCTTTGCCATCGTGCTGCGCAACCTTATCGAAAACGCGCTTGTGCACGGAAACCCGCGTGAACCGGTCGAGATCTTCCTGCAAAACGGCGGTCCGGTACGCATCGTCAACGGCGCGGCGGTGATGACGCCAACCGAGCTTGCCGCCATCCGCAAACGCTTTTCCCGCGGCAGGACCGAGGCTGCAGGTTCGGGCCTTGGCCTCTCCATCGTCGAGCGCCTGCTGGGCCAGATGGGCGGCCGTCTGCTGCTGCTGTCCCCGGCAGACGGGCGTTCGGAAGGGTTCGAGGCGCGGGTTGACCTGAGCCGCGTCCCATAACCAGGTTCATTTTCGTGTAGATCTGTGATTCCTGGCCAGATTGGCTGCGCCGGCTGGGCAATCTGTTCCCCGTATCTGATGTTTGCGGATGACCTCCTGCGGCGCATTGCTGCCGATTTTGCGCCGTCCCGGGAGAACCTGTCGCGACCGCAAGATCGCCTCCCGCTGAATGGAGGTTATGGCCTCTACTTCTCGCCCGCGCTTTCCAACCGCTCCGTCAGACCCACCAGCGCCTCGCGTAAAGCGGTGACCTCGTCGAGGGTGCATCCCGTCGCCTTGCCGATCGCTGCCATCACGCCGGATGATCGTTCTTTCAACTCCAAGCCCTGCGGCGTAAGCGTGATTTTCACCTGCCGTTCGTCTTCGGCATCGCGCTTGCGTTTCACCAGGCCGGATTGCTCCAGCCGCTTGAGGAGAGGGGAGAGCGTGCCGGAATCGAGTCCCAGCCGGTCGCCGAGCATTTTTACCTTCTGCCCGTCTTCGGCCCACAGTGCCATCATGACGAGATATTGCGGATAGGTCAGCCCGAGCGGCTCGAGCAGCGGCTTGTAGGCGCGCGTAAAGGCGTGCGCTGCGCCGTAGATGGCAAAGCACAACATCACATCCAGTCCCCCGGCCGAACTGTCCCGGCTTCCCGTCATGCTGTTTTTATCAGGCTTTGCCCCTGTCATCACGAAACCGTGTCCTATCTCTTCAATAATCCATTCTCGCAGGCTTGACGTTGGAATGCAATGCGCATAAATCTATTGCACGCAATTGAATTGCGAACTATTTAACCGAAGGGAGTACGAACATGCCCATTCTCTACACCACCAAGGGTTCCGCCACCGGTGGCCGCGCAGGCCATGGCGCTTCTGAAAACGGCGTTCTCGACGTCACGCTCACCGTTCCGAAGGAACTCGGCGGCGATGGCGCAACCGGCACCAATCCCGAACAGCTTTTTGCGGTTGGTTATTCCGCCTGCTTCCTCGGCGCGCTGAAGGCCGTCGCGGGCAAGGAAAAGGTGAAGATCCCGGAAGACGCCAAGGTGACGGCAACGGTCGGTATCGGTCCGCGTGAAGACGGCACCGGTTTCGGCATCGAAGTTTCGCTGTCGGTCGACATTCCGGGCATGGACAAGGCTCAGGCCGAAGATCTGGTCGCCAAGGCGCATATCGTCTGCCCCTACAGCCACGCCATGCGCACCTCCACCGAAGTTCCGGTCACGGTCGCCTGAACATCATAGTGCCGGATCCCGTCTTCGGACGGCATCCGGAGATTGTTTTGACAACGGCTGGAAGTCCCCGGACTTCCGGCCGTTTTGCCAGATCAGTTCCGCTGCAGGGCCAGATGGGCACCAAGCCCGATCAGCACCGCGCCGCCGGCTCGCTGGATCAACCGCTGGGTCGAGACCGATTTCTTCATGCTTTTGACGATGGCACCTGCGAGAAAGACGCAAACGAGATCGGCCGACGAGAAGATCAGGTTGACCACCGCTCCGAGGATCAGGAACTTCAGCCAGACGGGAAAGGCTGCTGAAGCGTCGACGAACTGCGGCAGGAATGCCATGAAGAAGATTGCCGTCTTCGGGTTCAGGACCTCGACGGTGATACTTTCCATAAAGGCACGACGAGCGGACTTCTGGCCGATTGCGGGCAGCGAAGGGTCGTTGCTCGTCCGGCTTCGGAAGAGGGAAATACCGAGCCAGATCAGGTAACCTGCTCCGATCATCTTCACGGCAAAATAGAGCGTCGGTACAGCATGGAAGAGCACTGAAAGTCCGGCTGCGGCGGCCACCACATGCACGTAACACCCCAGATGAATGCCGAGCGTCGCCATCAGGCCACCCCGCCGCCCGCGCGCCATCGTCTGGGCCGCAGCATAAAGCATCGCCGGCCCGGGAATATAGGCGAATACCGCGGTCGTGATGAAAAACGTGACCAGCAATTCGAGAGACGGCATGGGATGGCCTTTGGCAATAACGATAGCCTCTCTGTTGGATGAAAGCCATCACCGCCCTCAGGTGGAGAAAGCGCCTAACCCTTGTCTTTGGAAAGATATCATCTATATTATTCCCTGAGAAAGGAGTGTGGCATGGCTTACGCATCGAAAAATCCCGATCTCGTCGTATCGGAAGGCCAGGTGGTGACCAAGGCCACCGTGGCGGTGGCGGACCGGCTTGGCCTCAGCGCACGCACGCTTGCCGGCATTGTCGGCGTTTCGGAAGCATCCGTATCGCGCATGAAGCGGCTGGATCATCTTTTGGAAAAGGGGACGAAACCTTTCGAACTGGCGTTGCTGCTGATCCGTCTGTTCCGTTCTCTCGATGCGATCACGGGTGGCGATGAACAGGTGGCGCGCGCCTGGCTGAAAAATCACAATACCGCTCTGGCCGGTATTCCTGCCGACAAGATCCTCACAATTTCCGGTCTGACCGATGTCCTTGCCTATCTGGATGCCCGCCGCGCTCTCGTCTGAATTCAGGCGATTGCATGCCACTGTCTGGCGTCTCGTTGAGGCGCAGCATCGCGTTTCCACCACGAAACTGGTCGATGATGTCGATGAGCAGGCGCTGCTGGAAGATCTTCTCGAGGAAACCAAGCCGGCCTATCCGCCGGAATGCGAAGGGCTTGATTACCTGCTGAAGACACCGTTCCGGTATAGTGGAGCCTATCCCCACGGCTCCCGTTTCCGCCGTGCCGGTAAGACACCGGGCGTTTTTTACGCCGCCTTCGAGATTTCCACCGCGATTGCCGAAATGGCCTTTTACAGGCTGCTGTTCTTCGCCGAGTCTCCGGCCACGTCGCTGCCGTCCAATCCCGCCGAATACACGGCCTTTGCCGTACCCATCGACAGCGAAAGTGTTCTGGATCTCACGGCTGCACCATTCGACCATGACCGTGCAACCTGGGAGGACCGCCTGGATTACGGCGCTTGCCAGTCTTTCGCTGAATCCGCCCGCAGCGCCGACGCCGAGGCGATCGTTTATCGCTCTGTTCGCGATCCTGAGGGCGGCCGCAATGTCGCGCTTCTGACCCCGTCCGCCTTTGCCGCAACGGAACCGTCGGAACGGCAGACATGGCGAATTCGCCTTTCCCGCGCGGGCGTGCAGGCCATCCGCAATTATCCGCTGCTGCGATTGGGATTCTCGATAACCGATTTTGCCGGTGATCCACGGATAGCAGTGACGATAAAGTCCTGAGCGGATAACTGCGCTTGAGGGCTGGCGGATGAAAAGTTCGCGCTGGGCGCAAAAACGAAAAAAGGCCGGCGCAATGTTGCTCCGACCTCTCTCATCGCTGCTTTATCCACCCGTGCCAGTACATCCGTGGTCAAAAGCTGAAAGCAGCTGCGGTATTTGCGAGCAGCACATGTTTAAGCGCTCATCAGCAATACCGATGGAAGCTATGTAATCAAAGATTGTGGTGAAATCAAGATTACCCGTTGTCTGCGGCAATAATGCACGCGGAGCGGGTGAAATCCCGTCGACCTACCTTATCCCCGCCAGTGACCGTCGCACCACATCCGACCCGCCACCTCCCAGTTCGACATCGATCTCTGCGTGAACCCGTGTCCAGATCGGTAATGCTGCGGCAAGCATCGCTATGCCGGCCTCGGTCAGCGTCAGAAGCCTTCCGCGACGATCCTTCGGGTCGGTCGCGGTTTTCACCAGTCCGCGACGTTCCAGTACCTTGAGTGCTGCCGTCAGTGTCGTGCGGTCCATGGCGAGCAGATCGCAGACGGATTTCATCGTTGCCGGTACCGGTCGATTCAGCGACATCATCAGCGAAAACTGCCCGTTATTCAGCCCGATTGGCTTCATCGCCACGTCGAAACGCCGGGCAAGCGCACGGGCCGCCCGCTGCACATGCAGACACAGGCAGGTATCCCGCACATGTAGCGTCATGGAAAAAGGAACTGATTCGAGATTTGACATCATGGCCTAATCATGTTGATATCAACGTAATCTGTCAAGGAAGAGGAGGTCCGAGGCATGGATATCACCGCGTCTGCGAACAACACCCCCAACAACTCGGTCGTCGGCAAGGATGAATGGCGTGATGCGCGCCTGAAACTGCTGGAGCTTGAAAAGGAGGAAACCCGCCTGCGTGACAGGGTCAGGGCCGCGCGTCAGGCGCTTCCCTGGGTGAAGGTCGAAAAGGACTATGCCTTCGAAACGCTGGCCGGCAGGAAAACCTTTGCCGAGCTTTTCGATGGCCGCAGCCAGTTGCTGGTCTATCATTTCATGCTCGGCCCGGATTGGGACGAGGGCTGTATCGGTTGTTCCTTCTTCTGCGATCATATCGAAGGCGCGCTGCCGCATCTGAACAATCACGACGTCACCTGGGTGGCGGTCTCTCGCGCACCGCTTGAGAAGATAGAGGCCTATCGCAAGCGCATGGGCTGGAATTTCCCCTGGGTCTCGTCCTTCGGCGATGATTTCAATTACGATTACAACGTCTCCTTCCCGGAGGAGGAGCGGGCATCGGGTGCTGTCGAATATAATTACCGCAAGGTCCCGACAAACGAGATCGCCGATGAAGAACACGGCATGTCCTCCTTCTATCGCAACGAGGCGGGCGAGATCTTTCACACCTATTCGACCTATGCCCGCGGCGGCGAAGAAGTCTGCGGTACGCTGATGCTGCTCGACCGCGCACCTCTCGGCCGCAACGAAACCTCGACCATGAGTTTTCTGAAGCGGCACGACGAATATGAAGCCGTGTCGAAAGAGAAGGGGTCATCCTGCTGCCATTGAGGCAGTCCAGACTGAAGAGATCAGGCCAGCTATCATAATCAGGGAGGAAAACACACGATGACGATGGTCATGGCAAAACCGCGCCCCGAGCACGGATTTCTGGAAAAGATGGTCGGCAGCTGGGATGTCACTTCTGAGATGAGCGGCGAGACGCCCTGGGTCGAAAATGTCCGGTCGCTGCAGGGCATCTGGATCGTTGCCGAAGGAACCGGCGACATGCCCAAGGGTGAGGGAGGCGAGGGCGGAGGCCCGGCAACTACCATGCTTACCGTTGGTTTCGACGCCGCCAAGGGCAAATATGTCGGCACCTGGCTCGGCTCGATGATGGACTATCTCTGGGTCTATGAAGGAGAGGTCGAGCCGGACGGCAGGACGCTCAGCCTCTATACGACCGGCCCGTCGATGAGTGGCGAGGGCATGGTCGATTATCGCGAGCAGATCACCTTCCTGTCCGATGACCATCGCACCTTTAATTCCAGCGCCAAGCAAACGGATGGCAGCTGGAAACAGTTCATGGAAGCGCATTACCGGCGCAGGAAGTAGATCGCCTCAAAAGCCCACCTGCTCGAACCGCAAGGTAAAAACCCCAGGGAGAGAACGATGAGCGAAGACGATTTCGAAAAGCCGCAACCCGAGCACTTGGCTCTGGAACGTCTGGTCGGCACCTGGGATGCCAAATCCTCGATGACGGGACCGGATGGCCGCTGGATTGAAACCTGCCGTTCGCTGGATGGCATGTGGTATATTGCCGAGGGCGAAGGCGATGTGCCGGGAGGCAAGGCCAGGACGGTCATGACGCTCGGCTACGATCCGGCAAAACGCCGCTATGTCGGCAGCTGGATCGGCACGATGATGGGCATGCTGTGGACCTATGACGGCGAGATGTCGCGAGACGGCAATACGCTCAATCTCTATGCGACCGGTCCTGATTTCGAAGTCGAAGGCCGCACCGTGGAATATCGCGAGCAGATCGTCTTTCAGGACGACGATAACCGGCTCTTCACCTCGGCGACGAGGCAGGACGATGGCAGCTGGAAGACCTTTCAGGATATCCAATACACCCGCAAAAATTAGGCGGATCTGGCCGCCACATAGACAAGAGGAGAACACCATGCTGCAGACCGCCGCACAGAACCGCTCCACAACTCATGGAAAATTCATCTGGTGCGAGCTGATGACCTCCGACACCAAGGCCGCCGGCGATTTCTATTCCGCCGTTGTCGGCTGGAAGGTGAATGCGATGCAGATGCCAGGGGGAGGGGACGATTTGCCCGCTTACTACCTGTTAGAAATGGGTGAGGGGGAAAATTGCCCCGGCATCGGTGGCATGATGGATTTCCCGCCTGAACTGGAAGGCAAGCTGCCGCCCAACTGGACGGGTTACGTCGCGGTCGATGATGTCGATCAGACGGCCAGGGAATACGCCTCTCTCGGCGGTCGCATCCAGCGCGAGCCGGACGATATCCCTGGCATCGGCCGGTTTGCGGTGGTGGCCGATCCCCATGGCGCGGTTCTCTGCATCATGACGCCTATCCCTCCGGAAAATCCGCCGCGTGAACTGGGTCCCGAAGATATCGGCAATGTCGGCTGGCGCGAGCTTTACGCCGGCGAGGTGAATGAGGCCTTCGAGTTCTACGGCAAGGTTTTCGGATGGACCAAGGACCACGATTTCGACATGGGCGAGATGGGGCCGTACCGCATCTTCGCCCATGGCGGCAAAGCCATAGGCGGCATGATGACAAGGCCTGAAACCGTGCCGATGGCCTGCTGGAGTTACTACTTCAACGTAGAGGCCATCGATGCCGCGATCGAGCGGATCACGGCCAATGGCGGCACGGTGGTTTTCGGCCCCCAGGAAGTCCCCGGCGGCAGCTGGATCGTTCAGGCGACAGACCCGCAGGGTGCGTTTTTCTGCTTGGTGGCGCCGGGAAGGTAGATAACCAAAGACCCTCGCAACCCTCCCCACAAGGGGGAGGGCTTAACCCAGCCGAGACGTTGAAGCCAAACCAGGGCAGGAGTTTGCCGCGGATTTTCTCCCCCTTGTGGGGGGGAAATGGCCGGCAGGCCAGGGAGGAGTTGTACCGCGCATTATGTCTGACGCTACAACGAGCACATCCATTCCTACCGCTTCAAGCTCCCCAATATCCCGCGCACCAGTGCGCGGCCGAGCTGGGTTGCGACCGTGCGGGTGACGCTCTTCATCGCTGCTTCCACGATCGTTTCGCGCTGGTAGCCCGACCGACCTACCGTCTTGCGGCCACGCTGCGGCTCCTCGTCATCACCGCCGCCGAAGCCCGGCAGGGTCCAGCCGGTAGTCTCGCCGGTGCCGGCGGGCGGGGCGGGATCGAGTTCGTCCTGCGCGTTTTTTGCGGCTGCCGCATTGGCGGCCTGCTTGGCGCGAGAGGCCAGCATCTCGAATGCGCTCTCTCGGTCGATATCCTCATCATAAAGTCCGAGAACCGGGCTGCGGTCCATGATCCCCTGTCGTTCGGCATCGGTGAGCGGCCCGATACGGCCTGATGGCGGCCGGATCAGCGTGCGCTCCACCATCGACGGCGCTCCTTTGGCCTCGAGTGTGGAGACCAGAGCCTCGCCGGTGCCGAGCTGGGTGATCGCGGTGGCGCAGTCGAAATCCGGGTTGGGTCGGAACGTGTCGGCTGCCGTCTTAACCGCCTTCTGCTCGCGCGGCGTATAGGCGCGAAGGGCGTGCTGCACCCGGTTGCCGAGCTGAGCCAGCACGGTTTCCGGCACGTCGAGCGGGTTCTGCGTGACGAAATAGACGCCCACGCCCTTGGAGCGGATCAGGCGCACCACCTGTTCCACCCGGTCGATCAGGATTTTTGGTGCTTCGTCGAAGAGAAGATGCGCCTCGTCGAAGAAGAAGACGAGTTTCGGCTTGTCAGGGTCGCCCACTTCCGGCAGTTCCTCGAACAGTTCCGAAAGCAGCCACAGCAGGAAGGTCGCGTAAAGCCGCGGGTTCATCATCAGCTTGTCGGCGGCGAGAATGGAAATCTGGCCGTACCCATTATTCGGGTTCACCCGCATGATGTCGGAAATCTTCAACGCTGGTTCGCCGAAGAAATGTTCGGCACCCTGCTGTTCCAGCACCAGAAGCGCGCGCTGGATCGAGCCGACGGAAGCCTTGGAGATCAACCCGAATTCCTTGGAAAGCTCACCCGCGTTCTCCGCCATGTAGTTGAGCAGCGAGGTGAGATCCTTGAGGTCGAGCAGCGGCAGGCCAGCCTTGTCGGCGAGCTTGAAGGCGATGTTGAGCACACCTTCCTGCGGTTCGGACGCATTCATCAGCCGGGCAAGCAGAAGCGGCCCCATCTCGGCGATCGTGGTGCGCACCCGATGGCCTTTTTCGCCATAGATGTCCCAGAAAATCACCGGAAACTGTTCGAAATCATAGTCCTGAAAACCGATCTGCTCGGCACGCTTCAGGAGAAAATCCTTGGATTCCCCCTTGGCCGCGACGCCCGAAAGATCGCCCTTGATGTCGGCGGCGAAAACCGGCACGCCGGCCTTGGAGAACCCTTCAGCCAGCACCTGCAGCGTTACCGTCTTGCCGGTACCGGTCGCCCCGGTCACAAGGCCATGGCGATTGCCGAATTTAAGGTCCAGATATTCGGCCTTGTTCAGCGTGTCGTCCGGCTTGCGGCTGCCGCCGATGAAGAGCTTACCTGTCTCGTCAGTCATGCAACTATGCGCTCCCTCGCGGCGTTTGTTCTCAAATACTTATAAGACGGGCTTTTACGGGCGGCAACGGTTTCCCGAAGTGCTGCTGGAGGAGAATGATGAAAGCGAGGGCCGCATGACGATCAGCGGAAATGTATCGGAAAAAGGCACCGGTGAGATCAATACGGGCCGAGGCCGGGATGCCGATACCCCTGCAGAAATTCCGGCACGTGGGCTGAAGGATGTTTTCTGGCGCGTATTCACCGCCGCCACCCAGGATCGGGTGACGCTGATTGCGGCCGGTGTCACCTATTACCTGCTTCTCGCTCTTTTTCCCGCAGCCAGCGTGCTCGTCTCGCTTTATGGCCTGCTGGCTGACCCTGCAGCGATCGCGGATCGGATCGCCTCGCTCGGTTCTGTGATGCCGGTGGATGCGCTCAACATCTTTCTCGATCAGGTGAGGGCGCTGTCGGCCGAACGCGGCGCCACCTTGTCGGCCGGTCTGGCCGGTGGTCTGGCGCTTGCGTTATGGAGCGCCAACAATGGCATCAAGGCCCTGTTCGAAGCGATGAACGTCGCTTACGGAGAGGAGGAAAAGCGCAGCATTCTCGGGCTGAACCTGGCTTCGCTCGCCTTCACCCTTGGCGCCTTCGTCATCGCCATCGTCATCCTGTTTGCGATGGGCGTCGTGCCGGCAGTGCTCAACTATCTCTGGCTCGACCGCTGGGCCGAACTGATCATTCGTTTCGCCCGCTGGCCGATCATGATGGTCTTCGTAGGCATCGGCATCATGGCCCTCTACCGGTTCGGTCCAAGCCGCGAGCCGGCAAGGGTGCGCTGGCTCACCTGGGGCGCGGTCTTCTCCACGCTCCTCTGGTTCGCCGCTTCGCTGGGCGTGTCCTTCTATCTCTCCAATGTCGCGAACTACAACGCCACCTACGGTACACTCGGTGCGCTGATCGGCTTTATGGTCTGGACATGGATTTCCGCCATCATCGTCATCGTCGGTGCCGAGATCAACGCCGAGCTGGAGCATCAGACGGCCCGCGATTCCACCACCGGCAGGCCGCGCCCGATGGGCAAGCGTGGCGCCTATATGGCCGATACGGTGGGCAAGCCGAGCGATTGATCGGCAATCGAGATTATCGGCTTGCCTTGTGCCCGCCCGCCCGTGAATAACACTCTTCCCGACACTGGTCTTGAGCCGGTCGAATGTGTATTACTTTGACGTCAACGTCAGATTTTGAGGAGAAACTCCTGATGAACGAACTGGTTTCCCGCGTCGCCGATAACGTCGGCCTTGCGCCAGATGTCGCAGAAAAGGCGATCGGCATGATGCTCGGCTTCCTGCAGCGCGAAGCCGATGACGGAGCTGTCGCGCGGATGATCGAGGCAATCCCCGGCGCTCCGGAACTGGTCGCCCAGTTCAACGGCGAAGGCGCTGGCGGCGGCGGTCTGCTCGGTGGCCTTATGGCAAGCTTCGGCGGCGGCGTCATGGCGCTCGGCCAGCAGTTGATGGCGCAGGGTCTCGGCATGGGCGAGATCACCGCACTCGCCAAGGAAACCATGGCAGTTGCCCGTGAACATGCTGGCGACGAGACGGTTGATACCGTGATTGCTTCGGTTCCGGGTCTTTCACAGTTCGTTTGATACCTGCATCCGTTCAATGGACGGATCGCATCGACAAAAAAGCCGCCGACTCTCGTGCCGGCGGCTTTTTGTCGGGTGGCCAATCGGGGGAAATGCCACGCCGAATAGGGCAGGGGTATGCCCGGCCGAAGATTGCTTCGGACCATCGCCTGGTGATCTGGGAAATGGCGATGTCGTGAATTTATATTAGGTCGGCCTAATTTACAAGTGATGATTGTAATCCCGCCGAATCTGCATGCCTTGCCGTTTTTCACCGTCATCATTTCCATTGACTTTCTTGGCGACTAAGCCCATGTGACGCTCAAAGCGACGGCCCGTCCGGGCGTCGCTCTTTCAAAGGACAAATCGAGATGAACCCCGACAGTCGAAGTTCGACGTCAACAGATAGACCTGCCGCTTCGGGGCTCTGATCCGTTCTCTCGGTGATGCGCTCCGGGGACCAGATGGTCCGAAAAGGAGCCGTCATGCTGCGCATCCACGCCTATGACCTTGACCGCCTTGTGCCCGCAGCCTTCGACGAGCAGTCCGAAGGCGAAAATGCCGTTGCGCAGACCGAAATCCAGCCCGTAGAACGTACTCCTTCCGTCATCTGGTACGACCTTATCAGCCCTACGGCGGAAGAAGAGCGTGAAGTTGGCAAGTGCCTCGGCATCGTTGTCCCGACCATGGACGAGATGGAGGATATCGAGCTTTCCGCCCGTCTTTATCAGGAGGACGGCGCGGAGTTCATGACCATGACCGTGCTGACGCGGCCGGATGCCGGAACGCCGATCAAGGTGCCGGTGACCTTCATCATCAAGGGGCAGATCCTCGTCACCGTCCGCCACGCCGAACCGCGTCCTTTCGATGCCTTCATGGCCCGTGCCCGCAAGGCAAACGGTCTCGGCACGCACTCGGCCTCGGGCGAGCTGATCATGAGCGGCCTGATCGAGGCGATCATCGACCGCATGGCCGATACGCTGGAACGGCTCGGCGCCGATATCGACCAGATCTCCCGCGATGTTTTCGAAGCCAAGGCCTCGAAGGCCAACAAGAAGCAGCGTGACCTGCAGGAGCTGATCCGTGCCATCGGCCAGAAGGGCGAGTTCATCACAGTGGTGCGCGAAAGCCTGGTCAGCGTCAGCCGCGTCGTCGCCTATTATGCAGCGCTCGATGGCGTCGATCGCAAGCTGTCGAAGGAAGTCCGCCAGCGCTTGAAACTGCTGCAGAGGGATGCCACCTCGCTTGGCGATCACTCCGCCTTCATGTCGAACAAGATCAACTTCCTGCTCGATGCGACGCTTGGCCTGATCAATCTGGAGCAGAACCAGATCATCAAGATCTTCTCCGTCGCCTCCGTCATGTTCCTGCCGCCGACGCTGGTCGCCTCCGTTTACGGCATGAATTTCGCCGCAATGCCGGAACTGCAATGGCAATATGGCTATCATTCCGCAATCGGCTTGATGGTTTTCTCGATGGCCGTGCCCTACCTCTATTTCAAGCGCAAGGGCTGGCTATAGGCCGGAGCTTTTTTCATCGGAAATGGGCGGAAGCATTGCTTTTCCGCCCCTTTCCGATGAGCCGCGGTGCTTGCGTTCGGCCTGATGCCATATTTCGCAGTTGACCTTCCCGGCCAGAGGCCCATTTTCATTCGGTTTCATGCACTAAGTATTTCGGGGGTAATCAGAATGCGGTTTTTGACGTCGAGGGCTTTTGCCGTCGCCGCGGTTTCGCTTTTCCTGCAGGCACCGACCATCGCACCGGTTCTTTCCGGCTCTCCTGCGTTCGCTCAGTCCGCAGCGTCGCCTCAGTCCGAGCCGCATGTCTCCAACGAGGCGATAGGCAAGATGAATGCCTATGTCGAATTCCTCAACCGGTCGCTGCGTGCATCGGAATCGCTTCAGCGCTATGGCAGCTGGGTGGATATGAAGAAGGGCCCGACCGGCAGCGAAAAGGTCATCTATGGCCTCTATTCGCTCTACGATGTCCGTGATGAGATCGTGGCTGTGGAGGACGCGGCAAAGGCCGAGCCGAAGATGCCGGAGCTGGACAGCGCCATGCTTGCCTATATCGAGACCTACCAGAAGCTCGCCCCCGTCATCGAAAAGGCCAACAAGTATTACGAGCGGCTCGACTACAAGTCCGACAAGATGGAGGGGGCAAAGGCCTTCCACAAGGATATCGCCGCGCTCGCACCGACTTACGAAGACCGTCGCAAGGCCGCAGATCTTGCGCTTCGCACGGAGAAGGTAAAACTCGACCTCGCCTCGCTGGCAGCCCTGGAAAAGGCAGAGGGCCGGAAATCCCGCTGGCATGTCCGCAACATCATGATCCATGCCGAAGCGATCTTGGACCTCATGCCCGATAACGACAAGCCGGTGGTCGATATGGCCGTCTTCGGCAAGTCGCTCAACGCCTATGCCACTGCCGTGCGCGAATTCGATGACTATTCGCTCGAGCATCCCGACAGCTTCCACGTCTTCGAATCCCGCCCGGCATCACTTCTGTCGAAGCTGCGCGAGCTGGACGAACAGTTGAAGAAGGTCAAGGGTGACGCCCGCAAGGCCGACGTCAACGATATCGAATGGATCGTGTCGGACTACAACACCATGGTCACGACCTCGCAGACCGCAACCACCTTTGCCAAGGATTGATTGCTCCATGTTGGGCGTCTGCCTCGGTTGAGGCCTCTCTGCCCGGTAGGGCAGAGAGGCGGGCTGCACGCACAGCCCTTCAATCCAAGGCCGGCTCAAACTCCGGCAAGAGCTTGCAATCCTCGTCGTAACTCTCGCGCTTTTCCTCGCAAAGCGCCGCGACGGACTGCTTGCTCGGTTTCTCGTCCTTGTCGATCCAGGCCAGCATGGCGGAAAACAGCGCTGCATATTGCGGTGTCGACAGCTTCGAATGCTCCGCCTCGTCGGAAAAATTCTGCTGCAGCAGGTCGCCATTGCCGGCTCTCTCTACCGTCTGCCGATAGATAGCCTCGTGATCGACGAACACCGTCGGATCGTCCTTGGCGTGAAGCGTGATCGTCGGGAGCGCAATCTGGCCGGTCAGGTCGGCGTCATAGGCCATCGCCCGCCGCGCCTCCGGATCGGCCTTGAACCGCTCGACGCCCTTGTTCAGCGCCTGATCGTCATCCGAACCCTTGTATTGGACCTGCGAATTATCGAACGGATTCTTGCCGTCCAGCCTGCGCCAGACAATGTCCTGAAACAGGTTCGTCGCCCAGGCAAGATGCGCCACAAGATTGCTTTCGGGCACCTTCGTGACAGCCAGAATATTGGCGAGGTTTTTCGCCTGCTCCGGCGAGCGTTTATCCTTGGCAAGCGAGAGCCCGGTGCATTCCTCGACCCGGCTTTCCAGTTCGTCGCGCTTCATCGATGCACCCTTCGGCAATCCCTGCCAGACCGGATACTGAACCTCCTTGGCGCGCGGATGGTTCTTGCAGTAATATTGGTAGACGGCGCGCAGATCCGCGCGAAAATCGTAGCCGCGGCTTCCGCCGGCAAGCAGCCCGCTGGTCAGCACCACGCCGTCGTAATTTTTCCGCCCGCGCCAGTCCAGCGCGTAAAGCTCGGCGGTCTTGGCAGCCACATTGCCGCCCCAGGATTGGCCGTGCAGCAGCACCGTCTTCGGCTCTCCAAGCAGCCTTGTCGCTATGCGGCGCACATTGTCCGTATCGGCCGCCGCCATGCGCACGCCATATCCCTGCCGCCGATAGTTCGATCCCGCCCAGGCGTAACCTTCCTGAACAGTCACCGAAAAGCGCTCCAGATCCTCCACCGGATCGTCCGGCTTGGGCTTTGCCGTGCGCGGCCCGCCATGCGCATGAACGACCAGCACGCCGTTCCAGTTTTTCGGCTTGGCGATCCAGTAATAGGCGCCCCGCATGTCTTGGCCGGCAAAGCATTCGGTGCCCACAGGCAGGCTTTTCGGGCAGTCCTTTGGTGCCGGCTCGGCACCTCGTCTTTGCGCCGTCGCCGGAAGCGCGGTCGTGGCGATGACCACTGCGGAAATCAGCAAGGTTCTGAAAAGCATGGAAAACTCCTCCTCCTCCAGCCCGCTCGAAAAACTATGGCGATAGGCGAGGGAGGCAATGGCTGAACGGCGCAGTCAGGCGCATTGATGGCTTATGCGTGACCTGTGTGGGTGATTTCTTTCCCAAAGGCAAAACGGGACGGGTGGTTTCCCACCCATCCCGCCAATGTCGAGAGGCGCAGTATCGCTACTTGTCCCATTCCGGTGCCAGATGGCCCGGGTTCACAATCCGGCCATCCGGGCGGGCGAGCTTGTGGACCGCAGCCATCTCATCTCCCGACAGGGCGAAGTCGAAGATGTCAAAGTTTTCCGGCAGACGGCTTGTCGTGGCGGTCTTCGACAGCGCGATCACGTCCTTCTGCTGTACGGCCCAGCGCAGCACCACTTGGGCGGCCGTCTTGCCGTGTTTGGCGCCGATATCCTTCAGCACATCGTCCTTCGGCACGGCGCCGTCGGCCATCAGGTAATAGGCGGTCACCGACATGCCGGTCTTGGCGGCTTCAGCGAGAACCTTGGTCTGGTCGATATAGGGATGGTACTCGATCTGGTTGTTGACGATCGGCGCATCGGACAGCCTTACCGCCTCTGCCATCAATGCGGTCGAGAAGTTGGAAACGCCGATATTCTTCACCTTGCCGGCGCGGCGCAACTCGTTCAGGGCGCCGATCCGGTCGGCCAGCGGCATTTCACTCTGCGGCCAGTGAAGCAGGAGAAGGTCGACATAATCGGTCTTCAGTTTGGTCAGGCTCTCATCGACCGAAGCGATGAATTCGTTGTGGCCAACGCGATCGACCCAGATCTTGGTCGTCAGGAAAATTTCCTGTCGCGCAATGCCGGACTTTGAAAGCACGTCGCCGACGGCTTGCTCGTTATTGTAGATCTGCGCGGTATCGACATGGCGGAAGCCGAGCTTCAGGGCTTTCGGCAGGATGCGATGCACGTCGGCATCCGGCATGCGGAACGTGCCGAAGCCGAGGGCGGGAATATTTGCGCCGTTTGCGCTGACGTCGAACATGGGAACTCCTTTGGAAAGGCAAGCCCGGCGCATGGCCGGGCCGGAAATGAGGCCCATTTTACATGGGCTATTTGGTGAAGGGATCAACCGCACGATCTTGCGGGTGATGATTTGTCTCAGTCGATCAGCGGCGGGTTTAACCGGGCAAAACCCTCCTGCCGGTAATAGGGGAAATGCGGATAGGGCGGCGTCACCGTACTTGCCGCATCGAGCCTGCCGATCTGCTCTTTGGTGAGCGACCAGCCGACCGCGCCGAGATTCTGCCTGAGCTGTTCCTCGTTGCGGGCACCTATGATGACGGAGGAGACGGTCGGCCGCGAAATCAGCCAGTTGAGCGCCACCTGTGGCACGGTCTTTTCCGTTTCCGCGGCGACCTCTTCCAGCGCATCGATCACCCGGTAGAAATGCTCGTCCTCGACAGGCGGGCCGAAACTCGCCGTATCGTGCAGGCGGCTACCTGCCGGGATGGGTTTCGAGCGGCTGATCTTGCCGGTAAGCCGGCCCCAGCCGAGCGGGCTCCAGACCAGCGCGCCGAGGCCCTGGTCTTCGCCGAGCGGCATCAGATCCCACTCGTAATCGCGGCCGATCAGCGAATAATAGACCTGATTGGCGACGTAACGCGTCCAGCCGTTCTTATCGGCTGCCGCCAGCGATTTCATGATCTGCCAGCCGGAGAAGTTGGAGACGCCGATATAGCGCAGCTTGCCGTCCGAAACGAGCCGGTCGAGCGTGGAGACCACTTCCTCCACCGGCGTCGATGCGTCAAAGGCATGCAGCTGGAAGATATCGATATGGTCGGTGCCGAGCCGCTTCAGCGCGGCCTCGACCGCGCCGATCAGGCGCGAGCGCGACGAGCCCCAGTCGTTCGGGCCGTTGCCGGTCGGCAGGCTGGCCTTGGTCGAGATCAGCACCTCCTCGCGCCGCCCCTTGATCGCCTGGCCCAGAACCTCTTCCGAAGCGCCTTCGGAATAGACGTCCGCCGTATCGAACAGAGTGACACCGGCTTCGAGGCAGATATCGACAAGGCGCCGTGCCTCTTCGACATCGGTATTGCCCCAGGCGCCGAACAGTGGACCCGACCCGCCGAACGTGCCGGCGCCGAAGGAGATGACCGGCACTTTCAGGCCGGATTTTCCAAGGTTGCGATAATCCATGACCGTCATCCTTCCTGACTGTTACTCGGCTGGCGAAAGCTGGGCGGCATTGCCGCTACGGCTCTTGTCCATGCGGATGGCGATGAGTGCCACTGCAAGGGCTGCGATCGGAACAAGGCCGGCGACCAGCGTTACGGATCCAAGGCCCGGACCGTGGTCGATGACTGCCCCGCCCAGCCATGCGCCGATCGCATTACCGAGGTTGAAAGCGGCAATGTTGAAGGAGGAGGCCAGCCCCTGGCCGGCGCCTTCAGCCTTGGCTAGCACCCACATCTGCAGCGGCGCGACGGTGGCGAAGGCGGCCGCGCCGAACAGGGCGATGGCGATCACCGCGAGCACCGGCTGGTGGATTGCGGCGGTCATGGCCAGAAGCACGACGGAAAGCGCGATCAGGCTGCCGACAATGGTCGGCACGAGATGCCGGTCGGCCAGCCAACCGCCAAACAGGTTGCCGACGACCAGACCACCACCGAAGACAAGCAGGATCGGTGAAACGGCAGCTTCGGAAAAACCGGTGATTTCGGTCAGGATCGGCGCGATATAGGTGAAGCCGGCAAACACGCCCACCCAGGACAATACGGTCGTCAGGAGACCGAGCTGAACCGCGCGACGGCCGAGTACGGCAAGCACACCTTGAGAGGTTTCCTCTGTCGTATCGGAAGCTTTGTCCTTCGGCACCAGAAGTGCGATGACGGCAAGGGCTGCAATGCCGATCAGCGTTACGGCGAAGAAGGTCGAACGCCAGCCATAGGCCTGGCCGAGCCAGGTGCCGAAGGGAACACCCAGAATGTTGGCGACGGTGAGACCGGTGAACATGATGGCAATCGCGGAAGCTTTCTTGTTCGGCGCAACAAGGCTGGTGGCAACCACCGAGCCGACACCGAAGAAGGAAGCGTGGGCAAACGCGGTCAGCACGCGGGCGACCATCAGCGACCAGTAGTCGGGCGCCAGCGCACAGGCGAGATTGCCGATGGTGAACACCACCATCAGCGCCATCAGCAGGGTCTTTTTCGACCACTTGCCGGAAATCGCGCCGAGGATCGGCGCACCGATGACGACGCCGAGTGCATAGCCGGAAATCAACAGGCCGGCTGCGGAGATGGAGACACCGAGATCCTTGCTGACATCGATCAGCAGACCCATGATGACGAATTCCGTGACGCCGATGCCGAAAGCACCGGCCGTCAGCGCGTAAAGAGCGAGAGGCATTTGGGGTATCCTTGTCCTGATCCCTTGGGAGGAGAGAAGCGGTTCGATGCCCGCAATATCGTCGCCACAGACTTGCCTGTGTAGCGGCATAGGTGGATAATCATTTGTGAAATGAAGTCACAGGCGAGGGGTTCGCTGATTGCTGTCCCAGTCCAACGGACAGCCACAAACGATCGCTTGACCGGAGATGCCGGTAGGTTTGATATCGAAAAGCTGGGAGGCCCCTTGGACAACCGCGCCGGAGAAATGGAAGTTTTCGTCCTCGCAGCCGAGCTGAAAAGCTTCTCCGCGGCGGGGCGAAGGCTGAAACTGTCGCCATCCGCGGTCAGCAAGCTGGTGACGCGGCTGGAGGACAGGCTCGGCACGCGGCTGGTCGTGCGCTCCACCCGCATGTTGCAACTGACGCCGGAAGGCGAAACCTATCTTGCCCGCGCAAGCCGCATCCTGGCCGAGATCGCCGATACGGAAGAAATCGTCTCCGGCGGCGGACGGGCACTGCCGCGTGGGCCGCTGTCGGTCAACGCCTCTGTCGGGTTCGGCGAGCTTTACATCCTGCCGATGACCCGAGAGTTTCAAAAGCTCTTTCCGGATGTGCAGCTGGATATCACGCTGACCGACGATACGGTCGATCTCATCCGCGAGCGCGTCGACATCGCCATCCGCCATGGACCGTTGCGGGATTCGTCCCTGATGGCGCGCAAGCTCGGCCAGACCCGGCAGGTAGTCATTGCTTCGCCGGCCTATATTGCCGAGTACGGTCTGCCGAATTCGCCGGCCGATCTCGACCGGCACAATTGCATCAACTTCAATTTCCGTCGCGCGGTCGAGGGCTGGCCCTTTCGCGACCCGGCAACCGGCAAGATCGATCTGCGCCCTGTCTCAGGCAATCTGAAAGCGTCGAGCGGCTCGATCATCCGCCAGTTCTGCGTCGATGGCCTCGGGATCGGCCGTGTCGGACGATTCCATGTGGAGCCGGACATCCAGGCCGGCCGGCTGGTGCCGATCCTGGAGGATTTTAATCCGGAGGACATCGAGGACATCCACGCCGTCTATGCCGGGCACGAACATCTGGCCGTGCGCATCCGCGCCTTCATCGATTTCCTCGCAGAACGGTTATGACCCTGATACCCGGCTTGCGTTCAGACCGCCATTTTCGGCGCCTGATAGATCCACCATGCCCGCATCCTGTTCGCGCAGGCACGAAGAACCAGCGGGACGCTGAGGGAAACGGCGATAAGAAAGAAGACACCGGCATGGGCAATGGCGTTGTTATGAGGCAGTGAACGCGCCAGAAGCGCCGAAAAAGCCGAAATCAGCAGCACATGGGTAACGTAGATCGGCAGCGTATTGCGCCCGATATAGGCGATCGGATTGCGCTTCGGCCAAAGCTGCCCGATGCCGATCGCGACACTGCAACCCAGCAACAACCCGGACAGGGAAAGCAGAATGGCGGCTGCCCCATAGTCCAGCCCACCGCCGAGCAGCGGTAACAGGCTGAGTTTCAGCACCACGAAGGCGATGGCAGCCGCGATGCCGATCACGACCGGCCATTTTGCAAGGATGCTGATGATCGGTTTTCCGAAATAGAGCCCGAACAGGAAGAATGGCATATAGACCAGAACATTGCGGTGCACGAAATTGAATGGCTGTATCGTGCCGGCCCAGGTCATCAGCGCCAGCGCCAGTGAAAAGCCGAGAGCCACAAGCGGTGCCCTGGCGAAAAGCCGTCCGATGAAAAAGAAGATTGCAAGCGCCCATATGAACCACAGGCCGCTTTCCGGCATGATCCACATGCTCGCGAGTTCGCTCAGCGTATCGCCCTCGGTCTTGACGATGACATTGTCCTGCACATGCCGGAAATAAAGCCAGCGGATGAGACTCCATAGCGCGAAGAGATAGGCGAAGGTCCAGATCTGCTTGGCAAACAGCGACCGCCAGTCTCTCTTCAGAACGCCTGCGCCCAGAATGCCGGAGATCGTGAAGAACATCGGCATCCGGATCGGCGTCAGCAGCTCGTTCAGGGCTGACGCGAATTTGGGGTCGAACCCGTTCGCCTTCATGTAGAGCGTCGCATGGAACACCGCGACGCAGACGATCGAACCACCCTTGGCAATGTCCAGCCACTCGATTCGCGGCTTCGGTATGGAGGTTTGGTTCATGAACTCTCCTCGCTAGTGCATTGGCTTCTGGCAAAAGGATGTGCCGGTATTCCGTGGCAACCATGAGGCAAGGCGGAATCTTGGCCGAAGGCCGCCTTCAGGGCTCTTTCGCTCCTGCAGTCGTTGATGCGAGTTTGCTGCCGCGACGGCCGAAGCGTTGCCGCAGGAAATGCGACGCGCGATAACGTACCCCGGCGGGGCGCTCGGGATCGGCGATGCCCGATTCTGCAATCAGCTCCTCGTCTGCCGTTAGTTCTCGCATCGGCACCGGAACGAGCCCGCGCCCGCTGTCCCGGTTCAAGGCCTCGATCGCCCGGATAATCGAGCCGTCATGCGCCGCGATCGTCTTGGAAACGTCCGCAGCCCCGCGTCCCAGATGTTCTGCGATCAGGTCGTCCCGCGTCGCGGTAATCTTCTCCGTCAGCGCCGACTGCCCTTCCGAAGCTTCAAGGATCAGATCGCATTCGGTGTCATAGCCCATCGAGCGGTTATTGAGATTGGCCGAGCCGATCTTCACGATCCGGTCGTCGGCGAACATCATCTTGGCATGAACATAGATCGGGGTACGCGCCGCGTTGACGGGATAATAAAGCCGGAAGCGGTCATGGATATCGGCATCCTTGACAACCTTCATCAGCCTTATCCGGGCGCTGTCCATCGCCTTGGCTTCGAGATATCCTTCACAGCCCTCCGGGTTGATCAGCACGATCTCCGGTCCGTCCGGCTCCTTCAGTCGTTCTGCCATGGCTTCGGCGATGCGGCGGGATGCGAAATACTGGCTTTCCACATAGAGTGTCTTCTTCACCGCTGCGATGATCGCGAGCTTGGCAGTCTCGATCTCGACGATCTGCTTGCGTTCGTCATATTCCGGTGCCGTGCGCGCGATCCCGATCGATATGTCGCGAAAGCCCACCTCCAGCCCGTCCGGCCAGGGCGTTTCGCCATCCGAAGCGGCTTCCGGTGAAAGCTCTTCACCGGCGGCAAGCCTCCAGCGGTTCCGGGCGACTTCGCCGAGCGCCCGTGCCGCATCTCCGGAAAGGCAGGTCGTCGCGTCATGCCACGGCCCTTGCGCAAAACCCATCGGCGATTTCCGCAAAGGCTCCTTGTCCGTGTGATCGCGCGTATCCCAGCGTCCGACCGTCATGTCGATCCCGCCACAGAAGGCCACCTCGTCATCGATGACGAGCAGCTTCATGTGATGCGAGGAAATGGACGGATGCGCCCCGTCGAGCTTCAGATGGATCCGTTTGTCGAACATCCATTTGAGAATGTAGAACGGCGTCTCTCCGCGGGTGATCGAGTTGATCAGCCCGATATCCCATTTGAGGATGCGGATATCGAGATCGGCATTGCGTGCGGCAAGCGCGTTGAGAAACTTGCCGAGCTGATCCGGCAGCTCGTCGGCCCTGTTCTTGTCGTCGCCATTGCCCGGGACAAGGTCGATACGCGTGTCGAAATCCCAGCCTATCAGATAGATCGAGCGCCGTGCCTTGGTCATGGCATTCTTGGCGTGACGGAAAAAGTCGGCGGCGTCGATGATGATCGAAAGTCGGTCTGCCTCTGCGATCCGCCAGCAGGTCTCGCCTTCCTTCAATATGTTCTTCATTTACCCAGTTGCCCGTCGTCCATTGGTGTCGACGGGGGCATATAGGGCGATAGAACAGGTCTTCTACGGGATTTTGCGACGTTTCGAATGGCTGGTGCTTCAGGCTGCCGTCTTGTCGCTCCGGCGGCTTTACTCTCGCACTATGTGCATGGCTGGCTCTCCCGTGGAGTGCCCCCCCGAAAAGGTTTGGCGAGAGAGCCAGCCATTCAGCAGATTGGGGCTGACAGCGCCCCGACGCGTTTCAAGCATGATCGCCGTGCAACGTCTTCACCCATTTGAGGGAGAAAAACCGCTCGAGGTCGAAATCGGGCCGCTATGCATCGTTTCGACTTCCTTCGCGACGAGTTCCTGCAACCGCCAGAGATTGCGGTCACGAATGCCGAATTCGGCCAGATGCACGACCGTGTTGTAGAGATATTCGGCGCAGGAACCGCGATGCCCGCAGGCGCGTGCGAGAATTGGAGCGACCTCTTCGAGCGGCAGAAGCGGGCGTACGATCCGCGGGCTGTCCCCACCGGCCCAGAAGGTCAGCGCCGGGATCGTGTCGCCGTCTTCCGTGCGCACCGGCAGAAAGCGGAAGGTCGTCAGGCTGTCCTTGTTGCTGAGTTCACGCCGGAGCGCCTTTTCGATCTGCTCGCGCTTGTCGTGGTCGGCCACCCGGTAGATCACCCCGTCGCAACGCCCGCCGCGAGACAGCATCATCATCAGCCCCGGCTGGGCCGGAGAGCCGCGTCCGCGCTCGATACGCAGCGAAAATGAGCGATGCCAGCCATAGGCCGTGGCGCGCTGGCAGGCGACCGAATCGAAGCCGGGTTTCCAGATCAGCGAACCATAGGCGAAGATCCAAAGCGGTTCGTCGCCGATTTCCTCCAGCAGCCGCTCCGTCAGGGCCATATAGTCGTCATCTTCAAGCGGCGTCCAGGCCGCAGGCAATCCCGGGTCAGCCTCCTCGCGAAAGCAGAGATCGACCATCTGCTGGGTCAGGGACATGGGAGATGATTTGGGCATGGCTTTTGCGGGTGTCGAAGCAGATATGGCATTGGTGAAGCCCGAAATTGCGCCGCCTTTGCCGGGCTGTCAACGTATCGCCGCAGCATGATTATGCGCGTTGCCGCATAGACGCCCGATTGTTCTGGTGAAAGATCACGGATCATATCGATCTGACATGAATCCGTGAACGAAAGAGGTGTTGCGTTGCGCTGGCTGTTTATTCTTGTTCTTGCCCTGCTGGTCGCCTGCATCCTCAGCATCATCTGGATGAACGATGCGAACCGATTTCCGGCCGGCGGGCACTTGCAGGGAGGCGATCCGATGCAGCAGAACCCGCTGACGGGCCAGCCGCCAACGCCCAGCCAGCCAAACGGCAATCCTTGAGTTGGTCGGAGATGTGAATCATCAATTTTTGTGATGGTTCATTTCAGATTATCGCTTGACCTTCGGACGCCGGAAGCCTTCATTCGCCGCAAATTTCGTGCCTGCTTTGAAGGAGACTGATCATGGCCGTCGATACATCCCCCCGTTCCACCACCTGGACATATGTGGACGGGGAGTGGGTGGAGGGCAATCCGAAGCTCATCGGCCCCACCTCGCACGCCATGTGGCTTGCCTCGACCGTATTCGACGGCGCCCGCTGGTTCGACGGCATTGCTCCCGACCTCGACCTGCATTGCCAGCGGGTCAACCGTTCGGCCACCAACATGGGCATGAACCCAACGATGAAGCCGGAAGAGATCGAGGCTCTCGCGCTCGAAGGTATCAAGAAGTTCGACGGCAAGACGGCGATCTATATCAAGCCGATGTACTGGGCCGAGCACGGCACGTCCTATAGCGTTGTCGCACCCGATCCGGAATCGACCCGCTTCGCGCTTTGCCTTTTCGAAGCGCCGATGGGAACCGCAAAACCATCCTCGCTCACCGTGTCGCCCTACCGCCGTCCGAACCCGGAAGTCGCCATGACCATGGCCAAGGCCGGCAGCCTTTATCCCAACAGCGGCCGCATGATCATCGAAGCCCGCAATCGCGGTTTCGACAACGCGCTTGCTCTCGACATGAACGGCAATGTTGCCGAAACCGCATCCTCCAACATTTTCCTGGTCAAGGACGGCGTGGTCATGACGCCGATTGCTAACGGCACCTTCCTTGCCGGAATCACCCGCGCCCGCGTCATCGGCCTGCTCCGCCAGGCCGGTTTCGACGTCCGCGAAGTGACGCTGACGGTCCAGGATTTCGCTGCTGCCGACGAGATCTTCACCTCCGGCAACTATTCCAAGATCGTGCCGGTGACAAAGTTCGAGGAGCGGATGCTGCAGGAAGGTCCGGTCACCCGCAAGGCGCTGGAAGTCTACATGGACTGGGCTCGCTCCGGCGGCCGCAACGACGCCTGATTGACGAGAAATCGGCAACGCTCGGAAGAAATATTCGGGCGTTGCTCTCATTTTGGTCCGCGATGCTTACCAAATGTGAGGTATTGTGTGGTCGCGTTCACAAAATTTGATTAATTGCTTTGTCCGGGCGGAAGTATATATCTCGATAAGCTCATTTGTTGACGGCAGATATGTCATGAGGGCTCCGGTAACATCTGCATCTCTCTCCCTGGGAATCCTGACCCCGAAAAGGAGTAGCAATGTCAGTAGAGGCATCGTCATCGACTGCGTCGCAGCCCAATGATCTTGAGGCCATTGCTCGCGGCGGTAGTCGTTTCCGCCGGATGGCGGTCCGAATTCCGACCTATCTTGCAGACGTGAAGGAAAATCCGGCCTGGTTGCCGATGTTCGTACTGGCCCGCACCATGCCTGGCCGTCGTCTCCATTGGGCCTTGTCTGCCAAATACAAGCCCTCGGGAGATCCGCGGCCGTCGCTTTTCGGCAAGCTGGATGCATCGGCGGTGGCGGATGCGCTGCGCAGTGACGGCATTTTCACCGGCTTGCGAATGCCGGTCCAGGTCCAGCAGGAAATCAGCAATTATGCCAGGATCACGCCCTGTTTCGGCAATTTCGATCGGTCTCTTGAATTCGTGGCGTCACGGCATCGCGAAGCCGAGCAGAGGTACGGTCGCTCACTGCTGAGCGGGCATTTCTTCGAGCGCTCGCTGCGCAGTGCAGGCGTCCGGGCCATCCAGGCCGACCCTTTGCTGATGGATATCGCAAAACATTATCTCGGCGCCGGCGCCCAGCTCATCACCACCCGCATCTGGTGGAGCTTTCCGACGAAAGCTTCGACGGAGGCCGACCGAAGCCTTGCTTCGCTCGACAAGTTCCACTTCGATCTCGACGACTGGCGGATGCTGAAATTCTTCTTCAACCTCGTCGATGTTGACGAAGGCACCGGTCCGCATGTCTTCGTCAAGGGCAGCCATAACCGCCGCAAGGTCAAACACCAGTATACGCTGCTTGTCGGCCATCCGGCGGATGATGTGCTGGATTATTATGGTGCCGATCAGGCTGTAACGCTGACCGGCCCCGCGGGATCCGGCTTCGTCGAGGACCCTTTCGGCTTCCATATGGGCACGGTGCCCGTGACGAAACCGCGTCTGATGATGGAAGTCGGTTTCGGCGTATCGAAACCGTCCCGCCGCCGTTTCCACGGCGAGCCGGTCATCAGGCGATAAATCCGGCTCAATTCCCGGCTATGCGTTCCAGGAAATCTGCCGCGCGGTCGGCGCCGCCGATCGAGATTGTATGGCCAAGCCCTGGCTCGATGACGGTCTCTACCGAGATGCCGGCGGCCTTTAATTCGGTCTCTGCCTTTTCCGTTTCCCAGGATGGAATGACCGGGTCCGACGTGCCGTGCACCAGCAGCACCTTGGTCTGCGTGGAAGGTTTAAGCGGATGTTCGGTTGCGAGCCGGCCGGAAAAACCGACGACGGCCGCGACGGGCCAGCGTCCGCTGGCAACGGCATCGAGCGACATGATCGTGCCCTGCGAAAAACCGACGAACACGACCCGGTCGAGCCTGCCGTTAAAACCGTTTTCCTCGATGATATCGGAAATCACCGTATCGAAGGCAGGCCGTGCCGCGGTGATACGGGCAGGGCGGTTTTCCTCGGTCACGCCGGCAACGCTGAACCACTGGTAACCTGCGCCGAAATTCGACGGTTGCGGGGCGTTTGGCGAGACGAAGACTGCTTCCGGCAGGCGCGCCTTCCAGCTTTCGCCGAGCGGCGCAAGATCGGCGCCGTTGGAACCGACGCCGTGAAGCAGGATGACGAGAAGGGAATTCTGCAAGACCGTCATGGCAATACCTTATGTGCAATGAAGACGGATCGTCCGCACCTTTGGATGATCCGTTTACGACAGGAAACGGGACGGAGCCAGGTCACGACCGTTGACCGCTCCGTTCACAGATAACGCATTTACAAGACGGATGGTTCGCGGGGATTGGATGATCTCGCGCTTGTCTCGCGAAATCCACCGCCGGTTTCCATGCGCTTTAACGCCGTTGTGTGGTTTGCTTGACGCGAAATCCATCCGTGTCGATCTGCGGGAGGGAAGGCGTGTCCTGCGCACCCGTCAGGCCGGAATATTGCGCGATCGGGCCAGCCCTGCCGATCAGGTGGCCTTGCAGATGCTGGCATTGCGCTTCTTCCAGAAATGCGCGCTGCTCTTCCGTCTCCACGCCCTCCGCCACGATCGGAATGTTCAGCCCGCGGCCGAGCCCGATGACGGCCCGCACGATCTCGTCGGCGCTGCTGTCGGATACCAGTTTGGAAGTAAAGGACTTGTCGATCTTGATCGTATCGAAAGGAAAGGCCTGCAGGTAGGAGAGCGAGGAATAACCGGTGCCGAAATCGTCCATGGCTATCCGGATGCCGAGTGCCTTCAACCCGCGCAGGATCTGCAGCGCCCTTGCGAAATCATGCACCAGCACGCCCTCGGTCACTTCGAGCTCCAGCCGGTCCGCGGCAAGCCCCGTTTCCAGAAGCATCGTATGCACGTCGCCGACCAGGCTGTCCTGGCGGAACTGGATCGGCGAGATGTTGATGGCGATATTGAGGCGGTTCGGCCAGCTTGCGGCTTCCCGACCGGCCTCATTGAGCACCCAGCGGCCGATCTCGACGATCTGGCCGCTCTCTTCCGCCAGCGGTATGAATTCATCGGGTGTGACCAGCCCGCGGCTGGGGTGATGCCAGCGCAAGAGCGCCTCGAAGCCAAAAATATCGCCGGTGACCGACGCTTGCGGCTGGTAGTGCAGCATCAGTTCGCCGCGTTTGATCGCATGGCGCAGATCCTGCTGCAGCACGCGCCGGTCATGCATGCGACGGTCCATGCGCGCGTTGAACGCGCAGAAGCGGCCGCGGCCTTCCGCCTTGGCCCGGTAAAGCGCAGCATCCGAATTGGCCAGCAGCGTTGCCGCATCGGCCCCATCCTGCGGGAACATGGCAATGCCGATGCTGAGGCCGACGCGAAGTGAGCGTCCCTCCACCTCGATATCCTCGTCCATCACGCGTGTCAGCCGTTCGGCAAGCCGCGTCACGGTTTCCGGTTGGTCCTCGCCGGCACTGATCACGGTGAACTCGTCGCCGCCGAGACGCGCCGCAATATCGTCGGCATCAAGCACGCTTTTCAGTCGTCTGGCCAGTTCCGCCAGAACGATATCGCCAGCCGCGTGGCCGAAAAGGTCGTTGATGTCCTTGAACCGGTCGATATCGAAACTCATCACGCCGAACTGCCGCCGCAAGACCCGGCTTTCCGCAATCAGATTGGCCAGTTCCGCGGCAAACCGCATCCGGTTCGGCAGGTCGGTGAGCGGGTCGTGATGGGCAAGATAGGAGACACGCTGCTCGGCCTTCACCCGCGCCGTGATGTCCTGCTGGGTGCTCAGTAGATATTTCCCGTCGAGCAGCACGTCCTGCACGTCGATGATCTTGTCGCCGATCTCGACCTGCGTCTCGGACGAACCCTCTTCGCGAAGCTTGCGCTGCAGGCGCTGGAAATAGGCCATCGGGTCCTCTTTCCAGTCATCCATCCCGCCGCCGGCCACGACCTCTGCAAAGGTCTGATCCGGATCGCCCCATCGCCTGTCGAGGTCGTGCAGTTCCTGAAAGCATCTATTGGCATAGACCGGTCGACCATCCAATTCGAAGATCCCGACTGCGACAGGCAGATTGTCCATCGCTGCCATCACCGCTTCGAGCATCGCCTTGTCACTCGATGGGTTGTGCTTCTTTGCCGTCGCCATGCCTTGCTCCCGTGGTCCGGTGAATTTGTAGGCCTGGCGACTTAAATATTAGATAATGTAAATATATCAAATCATACGAAACGTACGGCGGCCGTCCCGATGATGATCAGCGACACGGCGACCATCAGAGGTTTGACCGGCAGCTTCTTGACGATGAAGGCGCCGATCGGTGCGGCCAGTATACCGCCGAGGATCAGGCCAAGCGCGGAAGACAGTTCCGACCAGCCGAGCGCCAGGATGAAGGTCAGCGAGATGACGGTGGTGACGGCAAATTCGGTGAGATTGGTCGAGCCGATCACCTTCTTCGGTTCGTGGCCGCGGCCAAGCAGGGAACTGGTGACGATCGGTCCCCATCCGCCGCCGCCCATGGCGTCCAGCACGCCGCCGGCGCCGCCGACATAGGGCACGATCCAGTCATGCACGTCGCGCGGCCATTTCGGCCGGAAGGCTTTGTAGAGAATGTAGATGCCGATGAGGACCAGATAGGCCGAAACGAACGGCTCGATCGCCTCGCCGTCGATATTGGCAAGCAGGTAGGCGCCGATCGCACCGCCTACCATCCCGGCCGGTGCGAGCCTGAACACCAGCCGCCAGTCGACATTGCGGTGATAGAGATGCGACAGGCCCGAAGCGGCGGTCGTGAAACATTCGGTCACATGGGTCATCGCGCTTGCCACCGCAGGCGGAATGCCGAACGCAAGCAGGCTGGTTGTGGTCAGGACGCCGAACGCCATGCCGAGCGCGCCATCGATGATCTGGGCAAAGAAACCGATCATGACGAAGACCAGGAAGTCGGAGTTCAGGACGTCGAAAAACATGCGGGCATCCTTTTCTGCTTCGGCGAAATTCAACACGCGCCGCGCAGGAAAGGTTCCCGGAAAGAGATGGGGTCAGACTGCCGCGGATACCGGTTCCGTCAGCGGTGCCTGGTTCAGGAAGTCCGGCAGTGTTTCGCCCACCGTGCCGCTCTTTTGGGCTTGAACCCTCTCTTCCAGTCGCTCGAAGGCGGCCACGCCGCGCGAACCGATCAGCACGGCGGCGCGCCGGATCGAAATCAGCACCATCATCAGATCGTCGATCGTCAGATCCGGCCGCGGCGTGGAGCGATGCTGGCGATCGGCGAGGCGAAACGCCTCTTCGGCAAGCGTCGTGAAAATCCGGTCGGTGGTCGGTACCCGGCTCCCCTGATCGTCAACCGCGCGCCAAATGGGGGCGCTGTTGTCCAGCCTGTAACCGGTAATGCTGCGGAAGAGCACAAGGTCGTTGAGGGAATAAGCGCTTTTGGGGATGGTGGAAACGGAAGGTGAGGGGCTAGGCATGGGCGAGGGAACCTCGCTCGGTTCGGCGATCATCCCGGTGGTTTCATGGGCAAACAGGTTGATTGAGGATAGATCCGCGACCGGGGGAAGCGCCGATGCCTCCTCGCCCTCCGGACTGTCCGTCTGCTTGGAGGTTCGGTCTTTTCCCGCCATGGCCTGAAGGATGTGGTGATCGGTGTCGCGCAACAGAAATTGCGGGACTGCTGGAATATCGGTGCTGCTCACAATTCTCTCGTCGGTCAAGATTGAAACTACAAAGACAATTCAGACTATGCCCGACGATACTTCGGCAATCCTGCGCGAAGCTGATTGATGATCGCGTTTTTTGAGGTTGATCGGCTACGGCTTCACGGAAAGCTTGTCGGCACCGATCTCGCCGCCGATTTCAGCTGTTTTCTTCTGCTTGTCATAGACGCAGATGGTGCTGATCGTCACCTTTGCGCCGACGGCTTTGCCGGTCACGACCGCCATGCCGTAATGCTCGCTGCCAAAGGGATCGACCACCGTCTTGCCCTTTTCGATCAATCCCTTGGCAGCCCTGACGCAGGCCTTGGAAACATCGGTCTGGAATTTTCCCCAGGCGTCGCCGGAGGATGCATGAGCGGCAGCGCCAGTCATCAGAACGGTGCAGGTGGCTACAAAAAGCGTTGTCGTGCATTTCATCGAATCAGATCTTCCTTGGGGATTGTTTCCGTGCCACGGTTTGGAGGCCGTCCTGTGACACAATGAGAAAATTCTGCATTTGCTGACAGTTCCGAACGCCACAGGAACGATGTTCCACGGCAAGGCATTCCCAAGCAAAGCTACTGCGCTGCATCTTTGATTTTTGCCATAATTTTGGCCTTGAGGGCGTTGCCTCTTGCCGAGTCCGCTCCTATGTTCCCGCACGACGATTACCCAAGGTTTTGCCGAAAAGGAGTAGACCAATGGCCTTCGAACTTCCCGCACTTCCCTACGATTACGAAGCTCTTGCCCCCTTCATGTCGAAGGAAACGCTCGAGTACCACCACGACAAGCACCACAAGGCCTATGTCGATAACGGCAACAAGCTGGCGGCCGAAGCCGGTCTGGCGGATCTGTCGGTCGAAGAAGTCGTCAAGAAGTCCTTTGGCACCAACCAGGGTCTCTTCAACAACGCTGCCCAGCACTACAACCACATCCATTTCTGGAAGTGGATGAAGAAGGACGGCGGCGGCAACAAGCTGCCCGGCAAGCTGCAGGCTGCGATCGACAGCGACCTCGGCGGCTACGACAAGTTCAAGGCCGATTTCATCGCGGCCGGCACCACCCAGTTCGGCTCCGGCTGGGCATGGCTTTCGGTCAAGGATGGCAAGCTCGCCATCTCGAAAACCCCGAATGGTGAAAACCCGCTCGTTCACGGCGCTTCCCCGATCCTCGGCGTCGATGTATGGGAACACTCCTATTACATCGACTACCGCAACGCCCGTCCGAAGTATCTCGAAGCCTTCGTCGACAGCCTGATCAACTGGGATTACGTGCTCGAAATGTACGAAGCCGCTTCCAAGTAAGCTTTGGCCTTTCAATGATAAAAAGAACACCCGGCGCCTCGCGGTACCGGGTGTTTTTTATTGCCTTGGAAGAAATTGACCGGACCGTTTAAACGGCTTGCGGCACAAAGGCGTCGCTCGGAGCGTCCTGCAGCACGACGACGCGGGTGCCGTCCGGAACGCGCCCGTAAAGGTCGACGATATCCTGGTTGAGCAGGCGAATGCAGCCGCTCGAAACCGCTCTTCCGATCGTCCAGTCCTCGGTCGTGCCGTGTATCCGGTAAAGCGTGTCACGGCCGTCCTTGAACAGATAGAGCGCGCGGGGCCCGAGCGGATTGAGCACGCCAGGCTCCATGCCGGCCGCCAGCGGACCGTACCGTTCCGGCTCGCGGGCAATCATGTCCTGCGTCGGCGTCCAGCGCGGCCACTGGCGCTTATATTGCACCGTGCCGGCGCCTTCGAATTCAAGTCCGGCCTTGCCGACGCCGATGCCGTAGCGCATGGCGCGACCGTTTTCCTGGACCAGGTAGAGGAACCGGCTTTGGGTGTCGACGACGATCGTGCCCGGCCGCTCCTGCGTCGGATAAGCGACTTCCTGCCGATAGAAGCGGGGATCGACCCGCTTCAGATCCGCAGCCTTGATCGGGAACTGTTCGCCCTCGATAGCGGCATACATCGCCACGTAATGGGGAGACATGTAAGGCTTCACGGCAACCGGCTGCGGCACCGAAGTCGCGCATCCTGTGGCAAGCAAAGGGGTTGCGATGAGAAAGCTTCGGCGGGTGATTGCTGGCAAATCGATATTCCGGGATCATGAAGGGATAGGGGCGCGGTCGAATCACGCGCGCACACAGTTCTCTCTGATAACGCCAAGCGCGTGTAGAGTGGATCACAATGCGGCCGGTTATGTTCACGTCGTCTTTATCGCAAGTGGTGAAGCGATGGAACGGAACTCGTCACACCCCTGTCACAGATCGGGCCTAACTGCGCGCCATGTCTTCGCAAAACCCTCTCCTCCGCTTCGGTGTCATCGCCGATCCCCAATATGCCGATGTTGAGCCGAGGCTGGAATATGACCGGTTCTATCGCAACAGCCCGGGAAAACTGACAGATGCGATCAAGACGCTGAATGGCGAGGATCTCGCCTTCGTCGTGACGCTTGGCGATCTCATCGACCGCGATTGGGAGAGTTTTGACAACATTCTTCCCGTCTATGACGCGCTTCGCCACGAGAACATACTTCTCCCCGGCAATCACGATTTTGCCGTTGCGCCTGAGCGGCTGGGCGAGGTTCATGCCCGTCTCGGCATGCCGGCGCCCTTTCACGATTTTGCCCGTGGCGGCATCCGCTTCGTGGTGATCGACGGCAACGAGGTGAGCCTGTTCTCCACCCCGGAGGGAGACGAACGCCATGGCCAGGCACGTCGGCGTCTCCATGCGCTGGAGGAACAGGGCGCCATCAATGCCATGCCCTGGAACGGCGGTATCGGCGAGGAGCAGTTCGTCTGGCTTGAGCAGGTGCTTGCCGATGCGCGCGAACGCGGCGAGACGGCCATCGTCATGGGGCACTATCCGCTTTATCCTCAAAACCAGCACAATCTCTGGGGCAGCGAGCGCCTGATCGAGTTGTTCGAGCGTTCCGGCAATGTCATCGCCTATCTGAACGGCCACAACCATGTCGGCAATCTGGGGCAGTTCGGTTCCACCTGGTATGTGAATTTCAAGGGCATGGTGGACACGGAGACGGAAAACACCTTCGCCGTCGTGGAGATCTACAGGGACCGTATCGAGATCATCGGTTACGGCCGCGAGGAAAGCCGCAGCCTTCCGCTCTGAGTGGATCGGAATGCAATCCCAGGGTGAGGCAAAGCGCCGCTCTGTGCCTTGTCTCACATGGCGCGATCCTGCCGATATAATCGTTTAAAATTGAGCATAATCAACCAGATAATGTCGTAATGCCGCAGTTTTTCCTGCTGTTTCTAAAATAACAATATGCAACTTTCGCAGACTGTCTGCGACCTTCTGCACCCTTGGCATTTGCCACCTCCGACTGTTCCCTCGATCCCATAAACTCTGGGCAAAAAGGGAAGGCACAAACGGATGGCCAGCACCATAGACACCGGGCACGTGCCCCGATCGACCTCGCGCAATTTCAGCGCCACCTCCAAGTGTCTTCACTGGCTGATGGCGATCATCATCGTGGTCGCCTGGGGTGTCGGTTATTACGGCGGCGCCATGCTGCATTACGGCGTCAGCGATGGCGAGACGGCGCAGAAGATCTGGGCGATCACGCTGCACAAGTCGATCGCCACCACGACGCTTTTCCTTATCGTTGGACGCATCATCTGGCGCGCCTATAACCGCCCGCCGGAACTCACCGACATGCCGGCCATCATGAAGACGGCCACGCATCTGGGCCATTTCGCCCTGTATTTCCTGATGGTTGCCGTGCCGCTTTCCGGCTGGTGGAACAGTTCGTCGGCCGGGTATCCGATCTCGGTTGCCGGCCTTTTCACCATTCCCGGCCTCGGCGGCAAGAACCCGGAACTGACGCCCTATCTCGTCTCGGCGCATTTCTACCTGTCATGGGCACTGGCTCTGGTCGTCGCCGGTCATGCGGCTTTCGCGCTGAAGCATCATTTCATTGACAAGGACGAGACGCTGACGGCCATGCTGCCGAAAAAGGACTAAAACAAATCCAGCAAAAGTGGACGCCGGTTTTGCGTCCGGAATTGCTTTGAAAGAGTAATGCGGCGCCGGATGTGTGAGAGGTGCGAAAGCGCCCCGCTTATCCGGATATCAGGCGATCGGTCGCTGCCACCCGTCAATCCAGACCTGGCGCAACCGGTCGCCTTGCCCCGGAAAGAAATCTTCCACGGCATCACAATGCTCGACGCGATCCGCACGAAAATTGCGGATCGCGTCGCGCAATTCGCACCACGCAACGATATTGGCCGTCTGTGAATAATAGATCAGCGCGATAGGGCGGATCGTCCGCTCCGTCGCATTGCCCCATTCGTCGCGGTAATCGATGGATAGCTTCTGCTCGTCGCGGATCGCGCGCCGCACCAGCGCCAGATCCACCGCATCCGGCACGGGTGCGATGGTGCCCCAGGCATGCAGTGCTTTGGTCGAGAATGTCTGGCTGAGCGGCGTCGGAACGACCGCGGCGATCTTGCGGTTCACCTGCTTGGCGGCGCGTCTCAGCTCCGTGTCGCCGGTCCTTTCCAGAAGCGCCAGCGCCAGCACGATCGCTTCCGTTTCCTCGATCGACAGCATCAGCGGCGGCAGCGTGAAGCCGGGCCTCAGGATATAGCCCAGACCCCGTTCCCCCTCGATCGGGACCCGCATCGCCTGGAGCGCTGCAATATCCCGATAGATCGACCGCATGGTCACTTCCAGCTGCGCTGCAATCTCCGCAGCTGTCACCGGCCTTCTCGCCAGTCTCAGGATCTGGATGATCTCGAACAGACGCGATGCCTTGCGCATGACATTTCTCCATCTCCACCTACACAACTGACAGAACGCTGTCAGTTGTCCTGTTTTATAGCGCAACGTACCGGCCTGAAAAACAAGGGAAACCGGTTATCGGCTGACAACGGGATGGTACGACAACTGACATGACCTACGCAGAAAATCTCTGGCTCTTCTTCACTCTTCTATTCGGCATCATCATCCTTCCTGGCATGGACATGATGTTCGTGCTGGCCAATGCATTGACCCGTGGCCGCGCGGCGGGGCTGGCTGCCACGGCGGGCATGGTGCTTGGTGGTCTGGTGCATTCGGCCTATGGTGCGCTCGGCGTCGGCCTGCTGGCGAAACTCCTGCCCGTCCTCTTCACGCCGCTCATGGTAGCCGGCGCGCTTTATATGGCCTGGATCGGGCTCACGCTGATTAAAAGCGCGATCGTGGTCGATGATGTCGGCCATGCGGATACGACAAGCAATTGGCAAGCCTTTCGTCGCGGCGCCATCACCTGCCTCATCAACCCGAAGGCCTATATGTTCATGCTGGCCGTTTACCCGCAGTTCCTGAGGCCCGAATTCGGCCCGCTTGCGCCGCAGGCCGTCATCATGGGAGCGATGACGGCGGCCACCCAGTTTGCCGTCTATGGCACCATTGCCGTGGCCGCCGCCAGGGCAAGCGGCATGCTTGTCGGTAACCGCTCGGGCACCATCTGGATCGGGCGCTGCTGCGGGATGATACTGCTTGCCATCGCCGTACTCACGCTCTGGGAGGCATTCAGTCGGCACATGTAATCTGTCTGTCACTGTGCTTTATTTGTGAACGCTGTGTTCAATGGAAGCCTGTGGTATTTTACATTCCTGACAGGAACGTGATTTCTTTCAAGCGGATGAGCCGGTCCAATATCCGCCACGTAGATCGTCGGCTGGGCTGGCCACGCAACGAGGAGAATTTGCATGAAGATCAGGATGACCGCCATCACCGCCGCCGCACTCTGTCTTGGCTTGGCGGCTGCAGCCGTCGCTCAGGACAATCCTGTCGCCAAGCGCGAGCAGATGATGAAGCAGGTCGGTGCTTCCATGGGCGCGATAGGTGCCATCGCCAAGGGCGAGAAGCCTTATGACGCCGAGGCGATCAAGACCGCGCTGACGACGATCAGCGCCGACATGAAGGCCTTCCCGGAGCAGTTCCCGGCCGGATCCGAGGTCAATTCCGCAGCCGCCCCGGCGATCTGGGAAAACATGGACGACTTCAAGGCGAAGGCGCTGAAGCTTGCCAGCGATGCGGATACGATCCTCGCATCCATGCCGGCGGATCAGGCCGGCACCGCTGAAGCCATGAAGACGCTCGGCGCCAATTGCGGTACCTGCCACCAGACTTATCGTCTGAAGCGCTAGGCAACATGGTTTCAGGACGTCGCGCGGCTGGTCTGCGCGGCATCTTTTCATAAACCTGCAGAATGGTTTTCCGGAGACATGCCATGGCCTCGACATGGTCGAAGATAGCGGCGGCGGGCGTTGCGGTGATTTCGCTGGGTGCTGCGACCGCATGGGCGCTGACGAAACCCCAGCCCCACCCGGAAAGCTATTGGGCAAACCTTGGCGAGCCCGATCTGGCGAATGGCGAACAGCTGTTCTGGGCGGGCGGCTGTGCCAGCTGTCATGCCGCAACCGGCGCCGAGGGCGATGCGCTGAAGGTGATGTCGGGCGGCCGCGCGCTGCCGAGTCCGTTTGGCACCTTCCATATCCCGAACATTTCCTCCGACCCGGACGCCGGCATCGGCCGCTGGACGCTGGCGCAGTTCGGCGATGCCATGACCCGCGGCGTCGGGCCGGGCGGTGAACACCTTTATCCGTCCTTCCCTTACGGCTCTTATGCCCGCATGTCGCCAAAGGATGTCAACGATCTTTTCGGTTACCTGAAGACCTTGCCTGCCAGCAGCAATGTCGCGCCCGCCCACGAGATGAGCTTCCCCTTCAACATCCGCATGGCGGTGGGCGGCTGGAAAATGCTCTATTTCAATGACACCCCGCGGGTGGAACTCGCGTCGGCCGATGAAAAGGTGAAGCGCGGCCAGTATCTCGTCGAAGGCCCGGGGCATTGCGGCGAATGCCACACGCCGCGCAATGCGCTCGGCGGCTTCCAGGCCGGCAAATGGCTGGCCGGCGGACCGAACCCCGAGGGCAAGGGCACCATTCCCGGTATCGCCCCCGGCGGCGCCATCAACTCCTGGAGCGAAGACGACATCGTCAACTACCTGGAAACCGGCTTCACGCCGGACTACGATTCCGCCGGTGGTTCGATGGTCGAAGTCCAGAAAAACATGGCGCACCTGCCGAAGAGCGATCTGGAGGCGATTGCCGCCTATCTGAAGGCCGTACCGGTGCAGTGACCACTCGGGATGTCACCGATGCTCCGCCGAGAACGGCAGCAGCTCTTCCTCGGCCGTGGCATTCCAAAGTCCGAGCCCTTTCAGCGCTTCCACCGTGAAAGTGAAGGGCGCCGTGCCGGCAGCCGTTACCACGCCATTGGATAGCACCGCCTTCGGGCCGTCGACATAGAGGTCCGAGCCGGAGTAATCCGGATATTGCTGGTGAGAGCCGAGCCGGTTGCCGGTATGCTGCACAGTGTTCAGCACGCCCGCGCCGGCCAGCATGCTGGCCGCAGCGCAGATCCCGGCTGCCATCTTTTTCTGTTCCCGGAACGACCGGACGAGATCATGTAATCCTTCAGGCACAGCGTTGTTTTCCCAAGCAAGCCCGCCCGGGACCACGACCGCATCGAAATCTCCCGGCCTGACCTCATCATAGGAAAGATCGGGCGTGACTTTCAACCCGCCCATCGAGGTGACGGGGCTGCCGTCTCCTGTCGCAGTCTTTACGGTGACGCCGAGATAGCTGCGCGCCACCGCCATCAGCAACGCGCATTCCCAGTCGGCAAATTCCGGCGTGAGTGCCACCACGATCGCTGTCATTCGTCCATCCTCCCCGGAGCTGAAATGACCGTCAGGCCAGCGCCTGTGTATAGCGCATGCCGGTCACCGGCCGCGGCTTGAATTCCATCTGTTCGTAGAAGCGGTGGGCCGCCGAATTGCCCGTGGTGGCGCTGACCGAAAGATAGCCGCAGCCGGCAGTCCGGGCGATATCGCGGGCACGGGAAACCAGATGCTGGCCGATGCCGTGGCCGCGCTGTCCGTCGCGCACGAAGAGATGATGCAGGTCCATGCCGCGCGCACCTTCCTGGGCGCGGTAAAGCGGTACGAGAATGGCGTAGCCGATCAGTTCGCTACCCGTGTCCGCCACGATCGCCGTGATCCAGGGCATGTCGCCGAACAGGTCGCGCTCCAGGATGTCGGGCGTCATTGCCGAGGCGTCGTGATGATGCGCGGCAAGCGCGGCGATCATCGCGTTGAGTTCCGGCAGGTCATGGCGCTTGGCGTGACGGATTGTCACCACGGCGGGGCGGGGAAGGGAGATTTCGCTGTCTTCGGTCATTTCGGCATCCTCTGGTCTTGTGGTGCCGTCAGGTGCCGTCTGAAACAACAAAGCCGCCTGACGGCGGCTTGTTGACATGATGATCTGTCGAGCCGCCCTTTACAGGTAGGCCCAAAAATATACTGCGGCGGTGGTTGTGCGCATATCGATCATGGCGCGTTTCATGCGCCTGTCTTGGGATGTTGTCAAGCGCGAGATGGTCAGGAATCATCCTCAATGTTCCCCGTCGCAAAGTCCATGGTCGGTGAGCGAGCGGATGACGTAGCAGTCCTCGATCGCGTGGTCGCCGTCGCAGTGGGAGACGATGCGCTCCAGTTCCTGCTCAAGCTTCTTCAGTTTCTCGATCTTGTCGCGCACGCTTTTCAGATGATCGGTCGCGATCCGGTCGACGTTGCCGCAGGGCTGGTGCGGGTGCTGGCTGAGTGCGATCAGTTCGCGGATGGCGGAAATGTCGAGCCCCAGATCCCGCGCATGGCGGATGAAGGCAAGCCGCTCGAGATCGTGACGCTCATAACGTCGCTGGTTGCCCTCCGAGCGTTCCGCCGCAGCCAGCAAGCCCATCTGCTCGTAATAGCGGATGGTCGGCACCTTCACGCCCGTCCGTTTCGAAAGATCGCCGATCGAAAGCATGATGCCCTCCAAATCTATAGTCTCTGGAGATATCTAATCGGCGATCCCTTATCGTTCAAGGCCAGGTATCCGCATGTGAACCCCATGGTCCCGGCACGTCGTTACAGCTCATTTGTTTCGTCTTTCGCGCTGTTGGGGACAAAGTCCACAGCGGTCGGGACATCGAGGGTTATCGCCATAGTCTGCATCTCCTCGTTCACGCCCATAGCTTCGAGAATGGCATTGGCGATCTCGGTTTCCACCGCTTCGCGGTCTTCAGGCGACATCGCGTCGAGATCGTCCTCGGTCAGGTCGTGATCTTCCAGATATTGATCACGGATCCGCTCGGCGAAAGTCTTGTCGGCAAGCTCCATGAACTGTCTTTCGTATATGCTGAGCGTATCGTCCTCGAGGCTGGCCTTGTCTGTCTCGACGTCAGGACGTTCCGGAACCAGGAACATGCTGGCCAGCTTGGCGCTGAATGACGTATCGCCGCTGGCCTGCGCGTTGCCTTGGTTGTCGTTGCCGCGCTCCTGCTGTCGGTTTTCATCCAGGAAGAACAGCTCTGTGCCGCGCTTGGCGGATTTTTCCGTCGTGCCTGCGTAGGAATTGAAACTGGAACTCGAAGTGACGAACATGACAGTCTCCTCATCTTTTGTGATACATGATTACAAAATGGAGCTTGCTCGGAGCTAGAGAGGAGTTCGCAGGAGAGGCGCAGTTCATGAATTGCATCGGACAAAATTAAATATAGTATACCCCCCTATATTATAGTCGGAGCGAGACGTGTCACACACCATTCGGGACAAGGCAAAACTCCTGGCGCGCGTGCGCCGTATGAAGGGGCAGATGGAGGCCGTCGAGCGTGCGCTGGAGGCGGAGGCGCCCTGCGGCGAGGTTCTGCAGCTTCTGGCTTCTATTCGAGGCGCGCTGGCCGGGCTGACCGGGGAGGTTATCGACGGGCATCTGCATGAGCATGTGGTTCATGCCGAAAGCGATGCCGAGCGTGAGAAGGCCGCCGCCGAACTCGCCGATATCCTGAAGACATACATCCGATGAGGAGGTGTGCCTGCTGTCCAGACATGTCGCGCGAAAGACATGTCGGAAAACAAAAAGATGAAGCGTGATGAGCGATCCGGAGGACCGGCGCGCGTTGATGCGGCCCCGATCGGTCGAGTGATGGAAATGGAGCCTGGCATGGCAAGCAGTGTCGACAGTCTGAAGCACGAGCACATGTTTCTCGGTGCGGATCATGAGCGCAATGAGCGGAAGGTGTGGCTGGTCATCGCGCTCACCGCCTCGATGATGGTGGCGGAAATTGTTGCCGGTTCGATCTTCGGCTCCATGGCGCTGACGGCGGACGGCTGGCACATGTCCACCCATGCGGGCGCCATGCTGATCTCGGCGCTGGCCTATATGTATGCAAGGCGTAATGCGAAGAACCCGCGCTACACGTTCGGCACCGGCAAACTGGGCGATCTTGCCGGTTTTGCCAGTGCCATCGTGCTGGCGCTGGTGGCGCTGTTTATTGCCTGGGAGAGTTTCGAGCGCCTTGCGAACCCTGTCGCGATCGACTTCGATCAGGCGATCTTCGTCGCCGTCATAGGTCTTGCCGTAAACCTGCTCAGCGCCTGGCTGCTGCGGGATGATCACGATCATCACCATGGCGGCCATCACGGTCACCATGGGCATCACGGCGGCCACGATCATGCGGATCATCATGGCAATCACGCCCATGGTGCCGCCGAAGACAATAATCTCCGCGCGGCCTATCTCCATGTACTCGCCGACGCGCTGACTTCGGTGCTCGCGATTGCGGCACTCATCCTCGGCCGGCTTTACGGCTGGAACGCGCTCGATCCGATCATGGGCATCGTCGGCGGTATCGTCATTGCACGCTGGTCCTGGAGCCTTGTCCGCGTCACCTCGCGCGTTCTGCTCGATGCCCAGCCCGATGACGGCCATCTGGCAGGCAGGATCCGCAAGGTGATGGAAACATCCGACGATACTGTCATGGACCTGCATGTCTGGCAGCTCGGGCCGGGACATAATGCGGCGATCGTTTCGGTCGCGACGACGGCTCCGAAGGCGCCTTCGTCCTACAAGGAAAAGCTCAAGACCATTCCGGGCCTTTCGCATGTGACGGTGGAGGTGACTGCACTCGGCTAGTTGCTGGCGATCTGGAAGGTTCGGGCGAACCGGTAACGGATCAAAGACAAAGACCCGAAAGCCGCAACCGGTTTTCGGGTCTTCGTCTTTGCATGTCTGTAATCTTGATCAGGCGAATTCCTGGTAGAGGTTCTGGACCCAGGCTTGCGGTGCGGCGGCCGCACTCAGGCTCGGACCGGCCTCTTCCGCACCCATGGCCCAAAGTGCGCTTGCAAGAGAGCTTGAAAGCTGCGTGCTGCTGCCGGTCAGTGCATCCGCAAAACGCGTTGCCGAGGCAGTCGTCACCTGAGGCGCTTCCTCTTGGTTGCGCTCCACCTCTACGGTCCGGTTAGGATACTGATAGCCATTAAGGCCGCTATCGATCTTCATCGCCTTGGTCCATGTTCGGTTAGTTAACGAATGGTTAACGATGGAACCTTGCGCGAAGCTTGCGTCGACCTTGTGGCAGGGCTGAGGAGGACTTGACAGGCGGCGATGTGCTTATTCGATGCCACGAAAAGTCATTTAGAAGCGCGAGTTTATGCAGCCATCGGCAGGCTCTGGCGGTGATGGGGGGGAAATGAAATTCTATCTGAAAACCGACCTGCGCCACGTGGTGGAGATGGCTGGTATCGCCCACGTTTGCGTCTTAACCCACCGTCGCCGTCGCCTTTGAGAGAATCGGGCGGGAGCTTGTAGTCGCTCCTGAATTGCTTCGGGCCAACCGAAAGGCTGGCCCGCTTGTCATTCGTATGGATAGGGATTGCGTCGACGCGCCTTACATCTTCCCCGCAACCTTGATCGCGAACGCATATTCAAACGCGATCTCTTCCAGTCGCTGGAAACGTCCCGACTTGCCGCCATGGCCGGCGGCCATGTTGGTCTTCAGAAGAATCGGCGCAGTGCCCGTCGTATGCTCGCGCAACTTCGCCACCCACTTGGTCGGTTCCCAATAGGTGACCCGCGGATCGGTGAGGCCTGAAATCGCAAGGATCGGCGGATAGGCGCGGCCGGTCACGTTATCGTAGGGCGAGTAGGCTGCAATCCAGCGATACTCTTCCTCTGACTCGATCGGATTGCCCCATTCCGGCCATTCCGGCGGCGTCAGCGGCAGCGTGTCGTCGAGCATGGTGTTGAGCACGTCGACAAACGGCACGGCGGCGATGATGCCGGCAAACTTTTCCGGCGCCATGTTGGCGACCGCCCCCATCAGCATTCCGCCGGCAGAGCCGCCCTCGGCAATGATCCGGTCGTAGGACGTGAAGCCGGTCGCAACCAGATGATCGGCGGCGGCGATGAAGTCCTTGAACGTGTTTTTCTTGTTCTCCATCTTGCCGTTTTCGTACCAGGCAAAACCCTTGTCCTTGCCGCCGCGGATATGGGCGATGGCATAAACGATCCCGCGATCGGCCAGCGATAGCGCATTGGTGGAGAACGAGGCCGGGATGGTCATCCCGTAGGCGCCATAACCGTAGAGCAGGCAGGGCGACGAACCGTCGAGCGGTGTGTCCTTACGATAGAGTAGCGACACCGGCACCAGTTCGCCGTCATGCGCCGGCGCCATCACCCGGCGGGTGACGTAATCGTCCGGATTATGGCCCGACGGCACTTCCTGCGTCTTCAACAGAACCCGCTCGCGCGTCACCATGTCGTAGTCGAACAGCTGCGATGGCGTCGTCATCGACGAATAGGAGAAGCGGATCATGTTCGTCTCGTATTCGGCAGCTCCCGACAAGCCCAGTGAATAAGCTTCCTCGGCAAACGCGATCGCATGTTCCTCGCCCGACTGACGGTCGCGGATGACGATCTGCGGCAACCCGTCCTTGCGCTGCAGCCAGATCAGATGCCGCGCATAGGCCATGTGCGAGATGATCAGGCGGCCCGGCTCATGCGGGACGACTTCCTTCCAGTTCTCCTTGCCGGGAGCCGAAACAGGAGCCTCGACGATCTTGAAATCCTTGGCGTCGCCGTCGTTGGTCAGGATGTAGAAGACGTCGCCACCCTCGGTCATCGAATATTCGATGCCTTCCTCGCGCTCTGCCACCAGCTTCGGCTCGGCGAGAAGATCGGAGGTCGGGATCAGCCGGTATTCGGAGGTCTCGTGGTCATGGATGTCGATATAGATGAAATCATCGAGCAGCGAGCCGCCGACGCCCATGAAGAAGCCGGGATCTGTCTCTTCGAAGACGAGGCGGTCTTCGGACTGTTTCTGTCCGACGATGTGATGAAAAACCTTCGATGGACGATGGTTTTCATCCTGCAGCGTATAGAAGAAGCTTTTGCCGTCCGGTGCCCAAACGCCGTCACCGGCAGTATTCTCGATCACGTCGGCAAGGTCCTCGCCGGTTTCGAGATTGCGGATGCGCAGCGTGAAATATTCCGAACCCTTGTCGTCATAACCCCAGATGCCGTGGCTATGATCAGTCGAGTGGTCCATGCCGGCCAGCCGGAAATAATCCTTGCCCGCCGCTTCCTTGTCGCCGTCGAAAAGCGTGTGCTTTTCACCGCCGTCGCGCGGTGTGCGGAAATAGTGCGGCTGCTCGCCGCCGGTGACGAACAGCGAGCCGTAGGCGTAAGGCCCGTCTTTCACCGGCACTGATGAATCGTCTTCCTTGATGCGCCCGCGCATTTCGGCAAACAATGCCTTCTGCAGCTCCGCCGTATCGCCGAGGGCTGCTTCCATATAGGCGTTTTCGGCCTCCAGATGCTTGCGGATTTCCGGGTCGAGGATCGACGGATCCTTGAACATCGCCTGCCAGTTGTCGGCCCGCAGCCAGGCATAATCGTCCGAGCGGGTAATTCCGTGACGCGTGTCGCTGACCGGCTTCTTGGGCGCTACAGGGGCTTTGGGGAGATTGGCGAAAGGCGATTTAGGGGAGGGGGCCAAGGGAGCACTCCGGTATGAAAGGAAGGAGTGCCAGAGATAGGTTGTGGGCGCCTGAGAGGCAAGCAGTGATGACGCCGCGCGGTTACTTCTTCTTGGCTTCGCGCGCCTTGCGGATCGGCGCAAAATCGCGATGGTTCTGCCAGAAAACCAAGGCAACGACCACCGACAGTCCAGCGAATGGCATTAGGATCAGGATTAGTTGCTCAAAAGTCATTTGCTGAGCTCCCTCAGGATGACGCCACCTGCAAAACGTAATGTCACTCCCGCTAAAAAGAAAATCGCGACGGCTGTTCCAACAAGCAAAAAATTGCCGGATACCGCGGCAGGCTCGTAAATCGCGCGCACGATCGGAGTGAACACACCGATCAACATGATGCCAATCCCGGTATTGTTCAAAAACGTCGCGCGGAGCTTGATCTGCTCCTTCTTGGCATCTGAAAGCACCGTCTCCGCCATCTGTCCCCCCGCTCACCACCTCGTCTGTTCACATCATGATATTTCGCGCCTGGGTTGGTGGTCAATCTTATGCACCTCTCCTAGTTTCCGCGCCATCCAAGTCGATATGAGTAGGGATCAGATGAAAAAACAGCTGTCGGTGATGGCTCTTGTCCTGTTGTCCGCATCTGCGGCGCATGCGCTCGATGCGCGCGCCACCAGGCAATTGAATGCTCTGGCGCCCGATGAGCGCCGCGAACAGCGATGCGATATCGAGGCCATGAGCCGTATTCGGTCGGAAGGGCAGTTTCGCCCCGACAAGGTCATCGCCTACACATTTTCCGATCCGGTTGAGGACGGCAACAAGCTGAAGGCGCCGGGCGCCGTATTCCGCAGCGCCGGTGATTGGTATCGTCTCAAATTCAAGTGCGAGACCGGAGATACCGGCCTGAAGATCCTCTCTTTCGACTATACGATCGGTTCCAAGGTCGCCCGTGATCTCTGGGACAAGTATTATCTCTACGACTGAGCCTTGACCGTCCGGTCCAGCGCGAAATCCTCGAACCAGGTCTGTTTTTCGCCCGAAATCATTGCCGCGATCATGCGTGAGGCGAGGTAGGAGAATGTAATGCCATTGCCGCCATAACCATAGGCGGCATGGATATTCGAGGCACCCGGCACAGGTCCTATCAGCGGCAGGCCGTCGGACGTTTCGCCGAAGGCACCGCACCAGCCATGCGAAATCCCCGTATCCGCGAGTGGCCAGAGCTGCTCCAGTTTCTTCTGCAACCGCAGCACCTTGTCCGGCAGCATCGCATCGCGCACTTTCGGATCAGCAATCTGCTCATCCTCTCCGCCCATGACGATGCGGTTGTCCGCCGTCGTGCGCATGTAGAGATAGGGTTCTGCCGCCTCCCACACGAGCGCCCTTTCAGGCCACAGATGATCGGGCTTCTGCGGCACAGTCGAGATCGCGAAGCTGGAGGATATCGTGTGGCAGGCCGGCATGACGAAATGCGGCATCACATATCCGGTGGCAAGCACAACATGAGCGGCGTCGATAACATGCCGACCGGACGTCTCGATGAGAACGCGCCGGCCTTCGTTGTGAAAATGCAGCGCATCCGCATCGATGATCCGTGCGCCAAAATTCCTGGCGATCTGCAGCAGCGACCAGCTCAGCATCAGCGGATCGGCTTCGGCCGAACCAGGCGACAGGATCGCCGCCTCGCGATCGATGCCGAAATCCCGGCTAAGCACCGGGTAGGACAACAATATGCCCGGAAGCCCCGCGCGATGACGCAGCGCCAGTTCCTCGTGCAACGCCTTCTCGCCAACATCCTTGGCCGCAATATAGAGCGTCGGGCGTGGCTGGAACGCGCAGGATAGACGATGCCCGGCCACGAGGTCAGTCAGGCCAGCAACGGCCGCATGGCTTCGGCGGTAGATATTTGCCGCCGTCTCAAAACCGTAGAGACCGGTCAGTTCGCTCAGCGACGAATCGATCTCCCATTGCAGCATGGAGGTGCTTGCCCGCGTGCTGCCGAACCCCGGCTGCTCGCGGTCGATCAGCACCACCTGCCGGCCGAGGCGTGACAGATGTTCCGCCATCGCCGATCCGGTGATCCCGCCACCGATGATGGCGACATCGGTCCGGAAGCTGTCTGTCAGCGGCTCCCGTTCCGGTGGTGCCTGTCGGTGGCCCCATGGCGATCGCCCGGTGGACAGGTCGTCATGATCGGTGCCGTGGAAACTGAGGTCTGAGGAACTCAACAGGATGTCTTTCGGATGTCGCGATGCGTCTTAACCCGGCAGGTGGGGCGTTGCCTTCCGCTCCGGAAACAGTTCCGCCAGCACCGTCATCAGGATCAGCGACAGCGGCAGCGCCAGCATCGCGCCGACGGCGCCCCACATCCATGTCCAGAATAGGATGGCGAGGAACACCACGAACGGATTGATTTCCCACTGGCGACCCATCACCGCCGGAAAAATAAGGTTTTCCATGACGAGGTGGACGGAAAAGAACAGGAAGGCCGGCAGCAGCGCCAGAATGATCCCGTCATGAGTGAGGATGCCGGCAACCAGAACCGAGATCGTCATCAGCGTGATGCCCAGGAAAGGCACGAAGCTGGACAGGAATGCGAACATGCCCCACAGCACCGGCATGCTGAGCCCGCACAGATAGGCGATCAGCGTCATCACGATGCCGAGGCAGAAATAGACGATGCTGGCGGTGGCGAAATAATAGCCGAGCACCTGATCGATCGAGTTGAGCACGCGGATCGTCATCAGCCGCTGACGGCGGCGCGGGAACGCCATGATCACCGTCTTGCGCAGCCGCAGCCGCCCGTAGAGGAAAAGCAGCAGTGCGGCAAAGAAGATCAGTCCCTGGACGATTGCCGGCGTCAGGTTGGCTGTCAGGATGCCGAGAATATTGGTGGAGTTTTCGAGCAGCTTGTCCATCGACATCGTCCCGGTCTGGAAGGTCGCTGCCGAAATGTTCAGCCAGTGCTGCCGTTCGAGGAAAGGCATCAGGCGATCATAGGAACGCTCCAGAAGGGTAGGCCCCTCCCGCACCAGGGTCGAGATCGGTTCCGCCAGCGCATTGGCAATCAGGAACACGACCAGAAAAACGAGTGTGGAAAGAATGATTGCGATACCGAAGCGCGGAACCCCGGCGCGCCCCATCTTGTCGGCCACTAGCCCGAGGATCAGCCCGACGACGACCGCCAGGGTGACCGGGATCAGGATCAGCGCCATGTAGTGAAGGATGGCAAAGAAGATGACGGCAAATATGCCGATCACCGCCCAGGCCTTTGCCACGTCAAGCGCCTCGCGCCCAAGCACCAGTGGTGCATCCGGTTCCGCATCGTCAGCGTCGGCGAGCGCCATCGCATCCCTGCGATGGAAGGCGAAATCCGCTGTATGTCTCTTTGGTCTGGTTTCGCCGCGCGCGCTCATGATCGCCATAACTGCCCTGATGCCCCTTGACTGGCCAGAGAACGCAAAAACGGCGCTCCGGTTCCGGAGCGCCGAGTGTTTGTCGGACTTTTATCAGTCGTTGCAAATCTGCTTATGCGACAAGCGTCAGGCCGATGCCCCACGGATCCTTCAGCGTGTAGCCTTCCGCCGTTTTCGCCGTTGCGATTTCCTGTGTCTCGAGGGCGGCAAGTGCCTTGGTCAGCGCTTGGGCCTCGTTGAAGCGCACGGTGTAATCCGACAGTCCCGTCATGTTGTCCTGCCGTGCCAGGGCGCCGCGGCTGTTCCAGATGTTGGCCGCGATATGGTGATGGTAGCCGCCGGTGGCAAAAAAGCTCGCCCCCGGATACCGTGCCATGACCTTCAGGCCCAGAACGTCTCGGTAGAAGGCGTCGGCCTGCGGAATGTCGCCGACCTGAAGGTGGATATGGCCGACCGAGGAGCCTGGCGCCATGCCGTGCCATTCGCTCTTCGGGGCGGAATCATAAAGCGCCTGCAGGTTCAGCCGTTCCGTCGCCATCTGCACGGTGCCGTCGGGCAGGTAGGTCCATTCCTCAGGCGTCCGGTCGCGATAGATTTCGATGCCGTTGCCTTCCGGGTCGGACAGATAGAGCGCTTCCGAAACCAGATGGTCCGAGGCGCCATCGAGTTGCACGCCCTTATGCGCGGCATTGGCCAGCCAATGGGCAAGTTCCGAGCGGTTCGGCATCAGGAAGGCGGTGTGAAACAGACCGGCAGCCTGCCGCGGCGCACGGGTAACGCCGCTACTCGTAGTCAGCTGCAGCAGCGGCCGCCCGTGTGCGCCGAGCAGCACGCCGCTGGCGCTCTGTTCCATCACCGAAAGCCCGATGATCTCCTGGTAGAATTTCGACACGGTATCGACATCGGTGACGACCAGATGCGCGCGACCCACATGTGCGGGACGCGTCAGTGCGAATGCGGCTTCGGATGACTTGCTCATAGATGATCTCCGGGGCGGCTTTGCAAGGCCGCAAACCTCTGCGGCGGCAAAGCCGCGATGCCGGACTATCGCCGATCCCCATCGTTCACGAAAGGCGAAAAATCGGAGAATGTTCGTTCTCAAAAAGTGGACGATGAAGCTTGATGCGAATCAAGGCGGCAGGTGTAAGCTGGGCAAAAATGCTTGAGTGGTGAAGGAGATGAAAATGTACCAGACAATCCTCGTCGCGGTCGACATAGCCCAGATGGACAAGGCCGAACGCATCCTGCAGAAGGCTCGGCAATTGTCGGCCACCGGCGGGCGCATTCTCCTGATCAACGTCGTTGAGGAGCTGCCGGCCTATGTCGTGTCGGATCTCTCCGTCGACATGCTGGTCGATGCGCGCAAGACGGCTGAAACCGAACTGACCGAACTTCGCAGCAGATCGGGCGTATCGGCCGATATCGAAATCCGCCAGGGCGCACCGGCGCGAGAAATCCTGGCCGCTGCGGAAGATGCGAAGGCCGACCTCATCATTGTTGCCTCGCATGTCCCCGATCTCAGCAACTACATCATCGGCGCAACCGCCGACCGCATCGTCCGCCACGCCAGGTGCTCGGTGCTGATCGACCGCTGAAGTCAAGCCGTTTTGCCGAAGGGCGAACACTCCGGTTTTACCGATGGAAACCGAATGTGAGGTCGTGCGGGATGCGCAAGTCTTGCCTTCCCGGGCGCGGCCACGCATTCTGCAGCCGGACGGAGACAATCCCTGGCATGAGCGAATTCTTCAATTTCGGACGGCACTATGATCTGCATGAAATCATCGCGGACGGCATCGTTCACGGGATCGGCATTGTTTTTGCCCTTGTCGGTGCCACCGCGCTGATCTTTTATGCCACTGTCTGGTCGAGTTACGGAGAAATCGCAGCCGCCTGGATCTACGGGCTCGGCCTGATCGTCTGTCTGTCGGTCTCCTTTACCTACAATATCTGGCCGCACTCACGCACCAAGTGGCTCCTGCGCCGGCTCGATCATTCGGCGATCTTCATCCTGATCGCGGCGACCTATACGCCTTTCCTGCAACGCGGCGCAGCGCATGATCCCTGGATCGCCGCCATGCTGGCCGCCATCTGGATCACCGCCATTGCCGGCGTATCGTTGAAATGCCTTTTCCCCGGCCGTTACGACAAGCTTGCCATTCTTCTCTATCTCGCAATGGGCTGGAGCGGCGTCGTGGTGATGGAGCAGGTTTCGCAATATCTTCCGCCGGTCACCGTCGTCCTGATCGTTATCGGCGGGTTGATCTATTCGCTCGGCGTCATCTTCCATATCTGGGAAAAACTGCGTTTCCAGAACGCCATCTGGCATGCTTTTGTGGTTGCTGCCGCCGCAGTCCATTATGGTGCGGTGATGACCTGCTTCAGTCTTGCAGGCGGCTCCCTCTGATCGGAAGACGCTTTTGCACGCGGGCTCTCGACAGGGACAAGTCGTCTGCTAAAGTGGATTCCGCACTACTATAATGGACGATATCATGAGTGAAAAGCCAATCATCCGCGACGCAGCCCAGGCTGATCTCCACGGCATCATGGAGATTTATAACGACGCGGTCGCCAACACGACGGCGATCTGGAACGAGACGCTGGTCGACATAGACAACCGTCGTGCCTGGTTTGATGCTCGCAAGGAAAAGGGCTTTCCCGTTCTCGTGGCGCAGTTGAATGGTGAGGTTGCCGGATACGCATCTTATGGCGACTGGCGCGCCTTTGATGGTTATCGCTTTACCGTCGAGCATTCGGTCTATGTTCACAAGGCCTTCCGCGGTTACGGCATAGGCCGCAGGCTGATGGAGGAACTGATCGCCCGTGCCGCCTCCAACGGCGTGCATGTGATGATCGCCGCAATCGAATCCGAAAACGAGGCATCGATCGCCCTTCACAACGCACTCGGCTTCCGCATCGCCGGAAAATTTTCCGAAGTCGGCACCAAGTTCGGTCGCTGGCTGGACCTGACCTGCATGGAACTGAAGCTCTCCAGGGTCTGAAATCATATCTGCCTGTGTGCTTCCCGAACCTCGACCCTATATCGTCAGCAGCACGACAGAGAAGGACACCCGACATGGACATCAGGCGCAACGGCTCCCAGGCCTCGAAGAAGCAGCCGGCGGATTATTTCACCGGCACGGTGCGGCTCGATCCGCTGATCGAGGCGCCGGAGCCGGCCCGGGTGCGCGCCGCAAGTGTCACCTTCGAACCCGGCGCCCGCACCAACTGGCACACCCATCCGCTCGGCCAGACACTCGTCGTCACCGCCGGTTTCGGCCGGGCGCAGACTGAAGGCGGTCCGGTGCGCGAACTGCGTCCCGGCGATGTCGTCTGGTTCGCTCCGGGCGAAAAACACTGGCATGGCGCATCGCCGACCACGGCCATGACCCATATCGCCATCCAGGAAGCTGAGGCCGGCGTCACCGCCGACTGGCTGGAGCCGGTGACAGAAGCGCAGTATTCGGTGGCGGCAGAGAAGGACTGAGCTTTCCGTCGAGTTCCTTCAATATGTCGATAAAGGCACGCAATCCTGCCGGCACATGCCTGTGCCCCGGATAATAGAGGCACAACCCGTCGATCTCAGGGCACCAGTCGGAAAGTACCGCCACCAGTCTGCCCTGCCGAAGATAGTCCTGCGCCACATGCTGCGGGACATAGGCAATGCCGAGACCGGAGGCTGCGGCATCGGCCATCAGTTCGGTATCGTCGAGCGTCAGCGGACCGGAGACATCCACTACCGTCTCTTCTCCGCGCCGCTCGAATTCCCAGCGGTAGAGTTTTCCGCTCGGCATCCTCAGCCGGATGCAATCGTGTCGAGAAAGCTCCTGCGGCGTTAAGGGTACTCCGCGGGTGGCGATATAATCCGGCGAGGCAACCGTGACGAAACGGGCAGGGCCGCCGAAGGGGATGGCGATCATGTCCTGCGGCACGGATTCGCGTAGCCTGATCCCGGCATCGAACCCGTCCGCGACGATATCGACCAGTCGCCCGTCGCTGACCAGATCCAGCGCGACATCCGGATAGCGGCCAAGAAAGGTCGGAACCGCGTTTTCAAGCAGCCTGCGGATGACGATATTGCTCGTGTTGATCCTGATCGTCCCGCTCGGCCCGCCGCGAAAATCGTCGACCGCCTCCAGCGCCGCATCGAGTTCGCGAAGGGCCGGCCCGAGTTTTGCCGCCAATCGTTCTCCTGCCTGCGTGGGCGAGACGCTGCGGGTGGTGCGGTTCAGCAGCCGCACACCCATCCGCGCTTCCAGCCCACGCATCATGTGGCTGAGCGTCGAGGGCGACAGGCCCAACTCTTCCGCCGCCTTTCGAAAGCTCCGATGCGCGATGATCGTCGTAAAGGCGGAAAGATCGCTAAGCGTTGGCTTTTCATTCATGGGAAATTTTCACCGAGTTATGCGGGATTGAACGGCTTATAGCATGAATGGCTAAGGATTATCTTCCCTGCAGAAACTCCGGCTTCGAAAATCACGCGACGCCGAAGAACAAAGGAGCAAGATTATGTCCAAGACCTGGTTCATTACCGGCACATCTTCCGGTTTCGGCCGCCTGCTAACCGAAAAGCTTCTGGCCCGCGGCGATCGCGTTGCCGCCACCTTGCGGCGCATGGAGACGCTGGACGATCTCCGTGAGACCTATGGTGACCGGCTGTGGGTTGCCCGGCTCGACCTCACCGACCAGGAGGCCGTCCGTGTCGCGATGGATCGCGCCTTCGCCGAACTCGGGCGCATCGACGTCATCGTCAACAATGCGGGCTACGGCCTGTTCGGGGCAGCCGAAGAGGTCAGCGACGAGGAAATCCGCCGGCAGATCGATACCAATCTGATCGGTTCGATCCAGATCATCCGCGCGGCGCTGCCGCATCTGCGCGCCCAGGGCGGCGGGCTGATCCAGCAGGTGGCGTCGGAAGGCGGCCAGATCACCTATCCCAGCTTCTCGCTCTACCATGCCACCAAATGGGGCATCGAAGGTTTTGTCGATGCCGTTTCAAAGGAAGTCGCACCTTTCGACATCAGGTTCACCATCGTCGAACCGGGCCCGACGCGTACGGATTTTGCCAAAGGCCTCTCCATCGCAGAACCGATGGATGTTTATACCGATACGCCCGCAGGCGAGGTTCGTCGCGCAATCTTCAACGGCGGCTTCGACATCAAGGGCGACCCGGAGCGGATGGCGAGCGCGATGATCGATTATGCGGATCGGGAGAACCCGCCCCTGCGTCTGGCGCTCGGTGGCTCCACCTATCCGTCGATCAAATCCGCCCTCGAGGGCCGCCTGGCTGAACTGGAGGCGCATAAGGCAACGACGCTTGCCATGGATTTCGACGACTGATCGGCATGAAGCGTCATTGAACGTCAACGCATGTCGGGCAAATATGCCGCATTGATTCCAATGTGTCCGGAGGAAAGCCGCATGTCCGATATCGTCCGCATCACCAGCGATGAACTCGTCGTCGAGGTTTCCTCGCTCGGCGCCGAGATGCAATCGCTGCAGACGACGGATGGCCGGAACTGGTTATGGAACGGCGATGCCGCCTTCTGGACCGGCCGTTCGCCGATTCTTTTCCCGATTGTCGGGAAGGCGCCGGACAACCAAATCGCCGTTGACGGTGTAGCTTATGAGATGGGCCAGCACGGTTTTGCCCGCAGGGCTGAATGGCAGCTCACCGATGCCAGCACCTCCGCCTGCCGCTTCGAACTCGAAAGCTCGGAGGCGACCCGAAAAATCTATCCCTTCGAATTCCTGCTCGCGCTCACGCATTCCCTGGAGGGCGATCAGCTGATCGTGACCGCTGAAGTGGAAAACCGCGATAGGCGCCCGATGCCTTTCGGCCTCGGTTACCATCCGGCCTTCCTCTGGCCGCTGCCGGGTGCTGAAGGAAAACCGCATACGGTAACGCTCGACAATGGCGGCGAGCCGCTCCTGACCCGGCTGGAGAACGGACTTGTGACGCAGGACAAGCTGCCGTCACCGTTCACCAGAGGCCGGCTGACGCTTGCGCATGAACTGTTCGAAGCCGATGCTATGATCTTCGCCGAAGGCGCAGGAGTAGGTCTCACCTATGCGGCCGAAGGCGGCCCGAGCCTGAAATTCACCTTCGACAACCTGCCCAATCTGGCGCTCTGGCAAAAGCTCGGCGCACCCTTTCTCTGCGTCGAGCCTTGGCACGGCACGGCGGCGCAAGCCGGCGGGTCGGCCGAGATCGCCGAGCGCCCTTACACAACGATTCTGCCGGCTGGCGAAAAGGCGAAGTTCGCATTTTCGGTGTCGGTCATCGATGGCTGAAGTCGCGACCGCCTGAAGCGCCTGTATTGGAGTGTGGTACAGCGTTGCCCTATGTTTTTGCTGGGAAATATTGAACCGATTTATTCGGATACAGTCTCACCTAAACTCGCGAAAACGTTATGACTTGCCCCAATTCATGCTGCGGCGCGACATAATTCGCGTCAGGTTGCCGTGTTCTTCTCGCAGTCGCGAAATGATCGCTCCCCTAACCCCGCCGGACCGAGGATAACCCTCATCAAGTCCGACGTCCGGCTAGCACGAGGAACAGACCATGGGCGACCTTCTGAAAGGCATCTCCAGTTTTCGCGGTGCGGTTTTTCCGGACAATTCGACTCTCTATCAAAAGCTCGCCAGGGAAGGGCAGAGCCCGCAGGCGCTGATGATTTCCTGCGCCGACAGCCGGGTCATGCCGGAAACCATCACCCAGTCCGGCCCCGGCGAGCTTTTCGTCTGCCGCAATGCCGGCAATATCGTGCCGCCGTTCCAGACCATGAATGGCGGTGTTTCCTCGGCGATCGAATATGCCGTCGTGGCGCTCGGCGTGCGCGATATCATCGTCTGCGGCCATTCCGATTGTGGCGCGATGAAGGGCCTGTGCCATCCAGAGCTTTTGGGTCCGATGCCGAATGTCGCCGCCTGGCTGAAGCATAGCCACGCCGCTCATTCCATTGTCTGCGAAGCCTATCCTCAGAGCCTCGACGAAAAGGAAAAAATCCGCGCCGTCGCGATGGAAAACGTCGTCGTCCAGCTCGATCACCTGCGCACCCACCCGTCGGTCGCCGCCAAGCTCGCAAAGGGGGAGGTGACGCTGCATGGCTGGTTCTTCGATATCGAGACCGGCAATGTGCTGATCTATGACGGCGCGGCCTCCCGGTTTATCGAGATCGAGGACGGGCAGGAGCTCCCCGTCGCTGTAACCGGCCGCCAGGTACCGCAGGTCGTCCCGTTCCCGGCCCAAGCCGGCGCTGAAACAAGGGCAGTGAATTCCTGAGACCGTCCGGGCCTTAACTTTTCCCCGCTGAACTTCCTCATGGCCGCCGGCCGTGAGGTCCCCAACCACAATCCCGAGGCAGGTATCGCAGGGCCGGCTTTCCGTGCGCCTCATTGGCCGGGCGATGCCGCCTGCCTGCTCGGGAGAAAATGATAAGGTTGAGAATTCAGTATGGTTCTACCGCAGTCTGCCCGTCTTCACCGGATGCTTGGTTATATCGGATGGCCGCTCGCCCTGCTTTTCGTCTGGGATATCGCCGTCACCGTCGCCTATGTCTATATTCCCCATCCGGGGCTTGAACTCCCGGTTCTGCCGATGAGCCTTCTCGGCTCCGCGCTCGTCCTGTTTCTCGGCTTTCGAAACAACAGCGCCTATGCCAGGTGGTGGGAAGCCCGCACGCTCTGGGGTGCGATGGTCAATTCCTCCCGTTCCTATGGAAGGGAAGTCTATCATCTCATCGACAGCAATCCGGAAAGCGACAAGCTGAGATACGATCTGGTCATCCGCCAGATCGCCTATGTCCACGCTCTGCGTTGCCATCTGCGCCGGCAGACGCCTTTCGAGGATATCGAGAACTTTCTGCCCGATGGCGAGATCAGGAGGTTGGAAGGCGTCTCCAACATACCCAACGCGATCCTAAACCGCAGCGCCGAGCTGCTTTCGCAGGCTGAGAAAAACGGATGGGTCGATACGTTCCGAAGGGTTCAGATCGAAACGCTGCTGGTCGATATGAGCAATGCGCAAGGGGGGATGGAGCGGATCAAGAACACGCCGCTGCCGCGCGAATACGGTTATTTCCCCACACTCTTCGTGCACTTCTTCTGCATTCTTCTGCCGATCGGGCTGGTCGATACGCTGACAATCTACACGCCGCTTGCCTCATCCGTCGTGGGCTTCATGCTGCTGGCCATGGATCGTATCGGGGCGGACCTGCAGGATCCGTTCGAAAACCGCGCGCACGACGTTCCGCTCACCTCCATCTGCCGCACGATCCAGATCGATCTCGAACATCTGGTCGGCACGGCGAAGCCCGCAAAGCCGCTCCAGCCCGTCGCCAATGTTTTGTGGTGACGTCTATCGCTGCAACACGATGGCGGCCTCCCGGGCCGCCATCGGTCATTATCTGAGATGTTTTAGACCGGTTATTCCACCGGGGTGAAATTCATCGCATGGCCGTTGATGCAGTAACGCAGGCCGGTCGGCGGCGGGCCGTCGGGAAAGACGTGACCAAGATGGCCGCCGCAATTGGCGCAGCGCACTTCGGTGCGAACCATGCCATGCGAGGTGTCACGGATTTCGGTGATGACATCCGGTTTCACCGCCTCGAAATAGCTCGGCCAGCCGCAGCCGGAATCGAACTTCGTATCGGAGACGAACAGGTCTTCACCGCAACCGGCACAGCTGTAGATGCCCTTTTCCTTGGCATTCCAGTAGGGGCCGGTAAAGGCCCGTTCCGTGCCTGACTGGCGCAGGATGTGATATTGCTCGGGCGTCAGTTCTTCGCGCCACTCGGCGTCGCTCTTGGAGATTTTGGGTGTCGTAGTCGAGGACATGACCGTTCCTTTCGTTTGCACCATAGATAGGCGTCGAAACGCTGTGAATAAAGATGCGCCTTGAAGCCTTGCGTCCGGTTATGCTTGAGGCTCCCGTCCGTTTCACTTAAACCTTGCCCACGCGTTCGATGACCGACCGTGCGAGGGGCGAGGAGAAACTATGGCCGCAGTGGTGCCGGCATGGACATTTATTGCGCTCTTCCTGCCTTTTCTGGCCGCTGTGCTCGCTCCATTCCTCGTCTCGCGCTTTGGTGAGCGGGCCGCATGGATCGTGGCGATCGCGCCCGCTCTGTCCTTCCTGCATTTCTGCGGATTTCTTGGCGAGATCTCGAGAGGCGAGGTCGTCACCGGCGGTTATGCCTGGGCGCCCAGCCTCAACCTGTCTTTCTCCTGGTTCATCGACGGCCTGTCGCTCACCTTCGCACTGCTGATCACCGGCATCGGCACCCTGATCGTGATCTATTCCGGCGGTTACATGAAGGGTCACCCGCATCTCGGGCGGTTCCTGTCCTTCATCCTGCTGTTCATGGGCGCGATGCTCGGCCTCGTCGTCTCCGACAGTTTCCTGATGCTGTTCGTCTATTGGGAACTCACCTCGATCGCCTCTTTCCTGCTGATAGGCTTCGATCACGAGCGGGAGGCCGCGCGGCGGGCCGCGCTGCAGGCGCTGGTCGTCACCGGGGCAGGGGGGCTATCGCTGCTGGCCGGTCTGGTTTTCCTTTGGAACGTCACCGGCGTCACCCAGCTGTCGCTGCTCGTCCATCTCGGCGATGCGTTGCGCATGAGCCCGTTTTACCTGCCGGCTTTGTTTCTCGTGCTTGGCGGCGCCTTTACCAAGTCGGCGCAGTTTCCGTTCCATTTCTGGCTGCCGAACGCCATGGAGGCGCCGACACCGGTCTCGGCCTATCTTCATTCGGCCACCATGGTGAAGGCAGGCGTCTACCTGCTGATGCGGCTCAACCCGGTTCTGGGTGGGACGCCTGCCTGGGAAATCCTGCTTCCCTTTTTCGGCGGCGTAACGCTGATTGCGGGCACGCTGATCGGCATTCGCCAGACCGATCTGAAGCTGATGCTTGCTTACACGACCATGGCCTCGCTCGGCCTGCTCACCATGCTGACCGGCTTCGGCTCGCCCCATGCGATCGAGGCGGCGGTGCTCTATCTCGTCGCCCATTCGCTGTTCAAGGGCGCGCTGTTCATGGTCGCGGGCAGCATCGACCATGGGGCCGGGACCCGTGAACTGCCTCTGCTTGGCGGTCTTCGCCGTGCCATGCCGATCACTTTCGCAGCCGCACTCCTCGCCGCCTGCTCGATGGCCGGCCTGCCGCTTTTTGCCGGCTTCCTTGCCAAGGAGGAAATCTATGCGGCGCTCGCAGCCGGCAATCCGCGCGCCGTCTTCTTCACCATAGCAGCCCTTGCCGGCAACGCACTGATGGTCGCAATTGCTTTAGCCGTCGGCCTGAAGCCTTTCATCGGCGAACCGAAAGAGACGCCGCATGATCCGCATGAGGCACCGCTTGCGCTCTGGCTCGGCCCTGTCGCACTGGCGGCGCTCGGTCTCCTTTTCGGCATTGCTGCGCCACTGCTGCACATCTATGTCTCGTCGCCCATGGCAAGCGCCATCATCGATGAGGCCATCGTGGTGACGATCACCACCATCCCGCATCTCGGCCTTCCCTTGGCGCTCTCCGTCCTCACGGTGGCGATCGGAGCGCTGGTCTATTGGCAGATCGACCGTGCCCGTTCGCTGATGGCGCAGATGCTGGAAAGCCTCGGTCCCGGGCCGGACCGCTGGTTCGATCATCTCGTCACCGGCCTCGTCAAGCTGTCGGCAGGCCTCACGCGCGTCATCCAGCCGGGCCGGCTGGAGATCTACGTCACGGTCACCTTCATCCTGGTGGCTCTTACCTTGATCGTGCCGCTCTTCGCCTTCGATGAACTGCCCGACATGCCCGCATGGCCTTCCGACCTTCTCGTTCAGGAAGCCGCCTTCTTCGTCATCGCCGCACTCGGCATCATCGCCGTCCTGCGCGCCGCCGATAGGCTCACGGCGATCGTCTCGCTCGGCATCCAGGGTTTTGCCGTTGCGGTCATCTTCCTGCTCTTCGGCGCTCCCGATCTATCCTTTACCCAGTTCATGGTGGAAACGCTCTCGGTCGTCATTCTGACGCTGGTAATGACCCGGCTCCGGCTGTCGGTCAGCGATCATCGCCCGGTCAGTCAGATCGTGCTGGATGGGGTAATCGCCATCGCCTGCGGCCTTGGTTTCGCTCTTCTGCTTCTGAAGGCGGTCGGCCGGCCCTTCGATCCGTTCATGACGGATTTCTTCAACGCCTATTCCAAGGCGATCGCCCATGGCGCAAACGTGGTCAACGTCATCATCGTCGACTTCCGCGGCACCGACACGCTGGGCGAGATCGCAGTGGTGATGATCACCGGCCTTGCCGTGCTGGCGCTGGTGAAGCTGCGGGCGGGAAAGAGGGTAATGGATGAGGGGGCGGAGAAATGATGTTGGCGCGGTGGCCCATCCCGAACTCCTTCATTTCTGTGCTTGTCACAGGAAATCAGCCACGCGAAGTCCTTCGCGTGGAAAAGCCCTTTCGCGCTGCAGACACGACAGGGAGGCGCGCCCAATGAATACCCTCATCCTGCGCACCGTCGCTCCCGTCATTACCGCGCTTATGCTCCTCTTCTCCGTCTTCGTCCTGCTGCGCGGCCATAACGAGCCGGGCGGCGGCTTTATCGGCGGCCTGATCGCGGCCTCGGCACTCGCTATCTTCGGCATTGCCCACGGACCGGGCGCCGTGCAACGGGCGATCCGCTTTCATCCGATGGCGATTGCAGGTAGCGGTCTGGCTCTTGCAACCGTCTCCGGTCTCGCCTCCCTGCTCGCCGGTGTCCCCTTCATGAGCGGGCTGTGGATTTATCCGGACATTCTCGGCGTGGAAGTGCCGCTCTCGACCGTGATGTCCTTCGATATCGGCGTTTACCTCGTCGTCGTCGGTGCAATCACCGCGATTGCGCTGGCGCTCGAGACCGAGCCGGACGATGGCACGGACAAAGGGGAGGGGCACCGCTGATGGAGATCCTGTTCACCGGCCTGATCGGCCTGTTCTTCACTGCCGCCGTTTATCTCATGCTGTCGAAATTCACGATCCGCATCCTGATCGGCATCGTGCTCCTCGGCAACGGCGTCAATCTTCTGCTGTTTACCGCCGGCCGCATCACCCGCGAAGTCCCGCCGATCATTCCGGCAGGCGCTTCCGTGCTCGGTGCAGGTGCCGCCAACCCCTTGCCGCAGGCGCTGATCCTGACGGCGATCGTGATTTCCTTTTCCTTCTTCGCCTTCCTTCTGGTGCTGACCTGGCGCGCCTTCGAGGAACTCGGCACCGACTCAACCGACGAAATGCGTCTCGCCGAACCCCGCGACGAACCGCTTCCGCCGACGGGGTATTGAGTTGATGCGCGTACAGAAAATCCACCCCTTCTGGCCTGTCGGCCCCACGCATGACGGAGACCATTCCTGATGGCGTCTCCCTCCACTTCCGCCGATCTAGCCGCCGCCATGGTCACGGTATCGCCGGCGCTCACTGACTGGCTCGTCATCCTGCCGACCGCTCTGATGATCCTCACCGGGGCCGCCCTGATGATGATCCGCAAGTCTATCCGCCTGCATGCGATCGTCGCCATCGCCGCACTTGCCTTGCTCGTCGTGCTGGATGCGCTGCTGCTCTGGCAGGTCTCCATGCACGGGCCGATCACCATGACCATGGGCGGCTGGCTGCCGCCCTTCGGCATATCCTTCACCGCCGATATTTTCGGTGCCGTAATGGCACTTGCGGCCGCGATTGCTGCATTTCTGGCGGCGATCCATGCGCTGCGCGATATCGATCTGAAGGGGCTGCGTCACGGCTTCTTCGCCTTCCTCCTTCTGCTGATGGCCGGCGTTTCCGGTGCTTTCCTCACCGGCGATATTTTCAATCTCTATGTCTGGTTCGAGGTCCTGCTGATCTCGTCCTTCGGCCTGCTCATTCTGGGATCAGAGCCGAAACAGATCGAAGGCGCTCTGAAATACGCCATCCTCAACCTTATCGGCACGACGCTCTTCCTCATCACCGTCGGGTACCTCTATGCGATCTTCGGTACGCTCAACATGGCCGATATCGCCCGAAAGGCGGCAGCCCTGCGCGGCGCGACGGAAGATGCTCCGCCATTGATGACGCTGACGGCGCTGTTCGTGCTTGCCTTCTCGATGAAGGCGGCGGCCTTTCCGGTGAATTTCTGGCTGCCCGCCTCCTATCACACCCCGCGCATCACCGTGTCGGCCCTGTTCGGCGGCCTGCTCACCAAGGTCGGCATCTACGCGCTGATCCGTGTCACCGTCATGCTTCTGCCGGTCGAGCGCGAGGCGCTCAGCCTCGTCATCGCCGCATCCGCGGTGCTGACCATGATCGTCGCAGCCCTTGGCGCGCTTGCCCAGAACGATCTGCGCCGCATGGTCGGTTATGTCGTCATCGTCGGCATCGGCAACATGCTGGCGGGTGTGGCGATCGGCTCGCCGGTCTCCGTCAGCGGTGCGATCCTTTATGCGCTCCATTCGATCGTCACGATGACCGCGCTCTATCTGGTTGTCGGCGAAGCGGGACGTCTGGCTGGCTCCTTCGAGCTGTCGCGCCTCGGTGGTCTGTGGCGTCGGGCGCCTTGGTTTTCGGCTGCATCGCTGGCGCTGATACTGGCAGCGGCAGGCCTGCCGCCACTCTCCGGCCTCTGGCCCAAAGTCATGCTCCTGAAGGCGTCGCTCGATATCGGTGCCTGGTGGCTGGCGGCGGCGATCCTCGTTTCCGCCTTCCTCGTCACGCTGGCGCTGGCCCGTGTTTTCCTGCTCGCCTATTGGCGGCCGATGCCGGGCGGGGAGGGCGAAACCGTCGCGACAACGGACTGGCGCTCCGCTCTGCCGATCGGCCTGCTGGCGGCACTCACCGTTCTCTTCGGAATCTATCCCGAACCGCTTCTGGCCGTGAGCCAGGCCGCCGCCGATGGCCTGGCCGATCCGTCAGCCTATGTCCGCTCGGTCTTTCCTGAAGGGGCGGCGCCATGATCATCTATGTCCTGTCGCTGATGCTGGCGATCGTCTGGGCGGCCATCACCGGCAGCGCCACGATCCACAATCTGGTCTTCGGTTTCCTTCTGTCGGCGGCGGCACTCTGGATCGTCCGCGACGAGATGAGCGCGACGGGCTATCTTCTGCGCGTCGGCCGGATCCTGTCTCTGGTTCTGCTCTTCTTTAGAGAGCTTGCCTTGTCTGCCTGGAAGGTGGCCATGCTCGTCACCCGCCGGGACATGGACCTGAAGCCCGGTATTTTTGCATTTCCGCTGACGGTAGACCGGGATTTCGAGATCACGCTTCTTGCCAATCTCATCACGCTCACTCCCGGCACCATGTCGGTCGACGTGTCGAAGGACAGAAAATTCCTCTACGTCCATGCCATCGACTGCTCCGATGTCGAGGCGACGAAACGCGAGATTGCGGAAGGTTTCGAACGCAAGATCATGGAGGCCTTCCGATGATCACCGCCGGCTTAATACTCGAAGCTTCGACCTGGATCGCACTTTTCACGCTTGCGATTGCCTTCCTGGCTACCGTCCGGCGCGTTGTGAAGGGGCCGACATTGCCGGATCGCGTCGTTGCGCTCGACATGCTGGTCGGCATCGTCATCGGTTTCATCGCGCTGATCGCCATCCGTACCGGCTTCACGCTTTATATCGATATCGCCATTGCTCTCGGACTTGTCGGTTTTCTGGCGACCGTCGCTTTTGCCCGCTTCATCCTGGCAAGTGCATCCAAGAAATCGGAAAGCGCTGAAGAAAAGCCTGAAGTCGCATCGGCTGCGCGAAAGGAGAAGTCACGCAAGGTATCGCCTAAGACGAGCGAGAAGAGTGCAGGAAAGATTACCGGCAAGACGACCGGAAAATCCGCAAGCAAAACGGCAGACAAGACTTTGCCTGCATCCGGCACAAAAACATCCGGTAAATCGGCCCGGCGTGCCAGGTCGCCTAAACCGGGGAAGGGGGAATGATGGAACTCGTCCTGGCGCTTTTGACGTCCGTTCTGGTGCTTTCCGGCTCGGCTTTTGCGCTTGTTGCGGCAATAGGTCTCAATCGCCTGCCTGATATCTACTCAAGGATGCATGCAGCATCGAAGGCAGGAACGGTGGGGTCGGGCCTGCTTCTGCTTGCCGTCGGGCTTCATTCCGGAGAGATGGCGGTACTTGCGCGGGCTCTTGCAGGTTTCGTTTTCTTCGTGCTGACAGCGCCGGTATCAGCTCATTTGCTGGCAATCGCTTCCTTGAAGGCTGGATATTCGATGACGAATCGGTCTGTCTGTAACGAAATGAAAGCCGTCAACAATGAATAACGTTTTTCAGACGGTATTTATAAGCGCGCGATGATTGTAAAATTGCCTTATTGCCAGCAATAAATGTCAGAAATATGCGATATTCGCTGAGAAACCATTCGGCATTACTAGATTTCGCAATTGGACTTTCCTGATTGTAGTGATAATTGAATAGAAGTAGAGCAATGATGCTGTTGTAGACTACGCTTTTACCGCGTATTTATCTGAATTAGATCGGTCTTGATAAGGCCGCTTCGGATGAACTGAACGAATAGGCGGTTTGCGGAGGCTACATGCAGCATCTGGTGACGATCCGTTTTTCCCGCAGGAAGCTTAGGGGTAGGCTTCTGTCCTTGGACGCTGCGCGAAGTTTGGGATTTCGCCGCCAACGCTCGACTACGGGAGATGCCGCGGAGGTCGCGGCAGGCTCCGTATATAAGTCGAACAGGAGACAGGAAATGACAGATATGGCACTGGGCAAGGGTCCCGAGCTGCTGGTGGAACTCACCGCAGACATCGTGGCCGCCTATGTGAGTAACCACGTAGTTCCCGTCGGCGATCTCTCTAACCTGATCGCCGATGTGCACACCGCACTGAGCGGCACATCCTCCCCGACGCCGGTGGTAACCGCCGTCGAAAAGCCGAAGCCGCCGGTGCCGATCAAGAAGTCGATCGAGGAAGATTATCTGATCTGCCTCGAAGACGGTCAGAAGTTCAAGTCGCTGAAGCGTCACCTGATGACCCATTACAACATGACGCCGGATGAATACCGCGAGAAGTGGGGCCTGCCGGCCGATTATCCGATGGTTGCTCCGGCCTACGCCGAAGCCCGCTCGCGTCTGGCGAAGGAAATGGGTCTCGGACAGCGCCGCAAACGCGCTCGCAACTGATCTGCAGATACTGGCCGGGCTTGGTCCGGCCAAAGCAATTCCGGCGATACCGCCGCCTCTCGCTGAGGCCGGGTTTGCCTGTGAAATTGCGCAGAAATCCAACGTTGAAGCGATTATGGCGATCTCGTCTCGTCGATTTGCTTTGACACTATTTGCGCCGAGCAGCGCGACGAAAAAGCCGGGCATCGCCCGGCTTTTGCATGTTCGGGATTCCCCGCAATTGCGCTCCAACAGTGTTTTTCGATTGGGGAAGCGGGGACGGAGTGTGGAAAAAAATCCTATCAACGGTCGTTGCGAATAAAAAAAGACTAGTTATTTCAAAGGATATACAAAAAGCGGCATTAACGGACATTCCCCATTTGTCGTCGAGGTGTATGAATTAATTCCTATTTAAAAAAGGAGTTGTCATGCCTTTTGAGACTTTTGCCAAAGAAGGGGTGCCGGAGAAAAGGAGACGTTCCGATAGGCTCGCCTATGCCATTGGTGCGGTCCCGCTCGTTGCTGACGCCCGGCCAAGCTATCCCGCAAGCCTTCCAGCGCGCATCGTTTGCCGCATCGTCAGCCGGATCACGGCGGAAACGATCTCGCTCCTGAGCGATCGGGTGATCGTGCGCAACGAACGACGGCGGCCCTCCTGCCATGTCCGGCAGATTTCCATGTATGTCTGCCATGTGGCGCTCCAGATGTCGTTCAGCGATATCGGCGCGGCTTTTGGCCGGGATCGCACCACCGTCGGCCATGCCTGCCACGTGGTCGAAGACCGGCGCGATGATCCCGCCTTCGATGAATTCGTCTCGGCGATCGAACGCATGGCGACGGCAGTGTTCCAGTCGGCGGATTTTCCCGGCCAAATGGCGAGCCACGGGAATAGCCAAGCGGGTGGCCAGTTGGGCGACCATGGGGGCGGTCATGACTGAAGGATCGAATACCACGCCGGCGAAGGCGGAACCCACTTTGTCGGCAAAAAGCCTCACGCGTCTGGTCCGGCTGGCGGTTGCAGCAGGAAGCGCGGGTCTGGAAATCGAAAGCGGCGCGAACGATCGCGTCCATCTGGGCGCTGAGCGCCACCCTTATCCGCAAGCGCTGCTCAGACAGGCCGTTTCACTTGGCCTCGTCTGCCGGTCCGCCGGCATGTTGCGGGCGACAGCCGAAGCCCGCAGCTTTTTGCGCCGCGCCCTCGTGACGGTCGGGATTGAGGGCGAGGCCGGATTTCCCGGCCAGCACGGCGATATCGTCAGGACGACCGTGGAGATGGACGGCGCCCGCCAGCCGGTAAGCCGCAATCTCGACGAGTCGCCGCTTTCGAGCCTTGCACGCCTGAAGGACAAGGCAGGCGCGCCGTTCTTTCCGCCGGAAGCGGTTGGAGCCGGTGAAAAACTGCTCGACGATTTCACCCGCGCCCAGCTGCAGCCGCGCATCACTTCCTCCTGGGAACCGCGTCTGTCCTCGCGCGGCAGGGGCGAGCGCGGTGGTTTGGCCGATATTGCCGCAAGCGCTATTGAGGCACGTCGGCGGTTTGCCCGTGCGATGGAGGCAATGGGACCGGAGCTTGCCGGTGTTGCGGCCGATATCTGCTGTTTCGGCAAGGGATTGGAACTGGTGGAGCGCGAACGGCAATGGCCGGTGCGGTCGGCCAAACTCATGCTGCGGACGGCGCTGATGGCGCTTTCCCGCCACTACGCTCCACCACCGCGCAAAACGGCGAGGCACCGCAGCCATCACTGGGGCACAGAGGATTTTCGTCCTGGCAAAGACGCTTATGGCAGCAGTGGAATACCCTCGTTGCCGTAAAGCATGTCACGCAAGACTGTGCAGCGGATTTGTCAAAGGACATTCAACAAAACAGGGATCCGAAGGATCGCGATACGCTTTTAGGCCGCGGCCTTCATCCGTGCCTCTTCGCGGATGCGCTTGACCATCGAGCGCAATCCGTTGGCGCGCTGCGATGAGAGGTGTTCGACAAGCCCTATCTGGTTGAAAATGTCGATCGCATCGGTGGCGACGATTTCCGAGGCATGTTTGCCGGAATAGGTGGCAAGCACGATGGCGACGAGCCCGCGTACGATATGGGCATCGGAATCGCCCTTGAAGGTCATCACCGGATCAGCGCTTCCGTCCTCGACATGGCTCACCAGCCACACCTGGCTGGCGCAGCCTTGCACCTTGTTCTCGGCGGTCTTCTGGTTGTCGGCAAGCTCCGGCAGCGCCTTGCCGAGCTCGATCACATAGCGGTAGCGATCTTCCCATTCGTCCAGGAAGGCGAAGTCATCGATGATCTGGGAAAGTTCTGCCATGCTCTTGTCCGGTCTTGCTCTTGCCCACCCATATAGGTCTTTTGCGCGCCGATAACAGAAAAAATTGCCGCAAGGGGTTATTCCTTGCCCCATATCCGAACCAAAAAAATCGCCGCAAGGAATTAATTCCTTGCGGCGTCAGCAGTCGCTGAATCAGTGCGGGCAGTCAGGCGCCGGGGAACCGTTGGCATTGGGAGCCCGGCGCAAGTCGTCAGAATTCGAAATATGTTCCTGTTATTGTGCGGGTCGCTTGAGCGGCAGGGGCACGGAACCGGTATGGATCGGGGCGGGCGAGGCGATCGACTGGGTGTTTACCGCATCGGCCGGGAAGGGCGTCGGATCGGGATCCTGTTTCAGCGCCATGTCGGCAGTGTTGTTGGCCGGCTTGTTGCCAAAATGGCTGTCGAGCAGTTCGAAGGCAACATGCGCGCCTTCCGCGGCTCTGACGCCGAGCACTGAAAGCGTCTCGGCACCCTTTTCGCAGACATCCGGCTTTTCCGCGCACAGGCCGGCAATATAGCTGTAGGCTCCGGTCGCAGCCGAGATTGCGTCGCCCATCTCAACGGCGCCGGCTCCCTCGGAGACCGCAAGCGGCCTGGTGCTGAAATATGAAAGCACCACCAGCACGGCTGCGAAGAAGATACTTCCCTTGATCATAAACCACATTGCCCTGTCCTGCGCCTGTTCTTATCCACAGCAGAGTTCCTCCGCCGGGTGACGGCCTGTGCCGCTCTTGGACATCACCGTACCGGCGGGAAGCAAATACCCCTTTGACGCTACCGCTCGGATTTATCTAAAATTTGACCTAAATCGGCACATGGCCCGCATCTGGCCCATACCGGGAGGCATTTGCTTCAAACTTTAACAGTTGCCGTTAAGCATAAATGGGGCAGGTCTCCGAAAGGCAAGGCGTTCTGCTGGCAACCTCTTGCCACAATCGTTAACGCCAAACGAAAAATCGAGATAAATCCATCGCTTACCTGCCGTTAACCACGATCGAAGATGCGTGGCCCATTATGAGCCAAAGCCAGAAAACCCGGCTTCTGGCATGGTCTCGAATCACGCATCCTTAGCCTTTCTTTAAGTCGCGGAAGCCTAATGTGACCGCGTAAAACGAGTTCGTGTCAGGGTATTGAGTGCGCGTATTGGGTAACATTGCCGGGAAGGCTGTAGACGTGGTCGACGAGACTGCGGAACGCTGGCTGGCGCGCCTGGGTGGCGAAGTGGTGCGGGGAGCCGACATCGCATTGCTGCGCCGTATGGTGCTGACCGCAGCCGTTGCCCTCGTCACCATCCCGGCAGGCCTCACCGCGCTCCTGCGCCCGGTCCTGGCATTGCCTGTCGGTGCGGCGCTCGTCGTCTCCGCCTTTCTCATTATTGCTGCGATCGCCTTCGCGCGGCCCCGGCAATTGCCGCAGTTGGCGGCCAGCGAAGACCTCGCTTTCGACGCGTGCCCCGGCCTGATGCTGTCGCTCGACGCCCAGGGCCATGTGCTGAAGGTCGGCGGCAGGGATGCCGAGACATTTCCTTCCACGATCCGCGACTGCGCCGGCGAAACGCTTGCCGAGCGGGTGCATGTTTCCGATCAGATCGCGCTTCTCCAGGCTTTCGACATGCTGCGCCAGGGCGCATCGCGTGCCGAAACCGACGTGCGGGTGCAAAAGACCTTTTCCGTGGCCGACGGACGCCAGTTCGTTCTGGTCCGTTTCGATTTCACCGCCATCCGCAACGGCGAGGGAAACCTCGTGCAGGTGATCGCCCAGGCGCGTGACGTTTCCGAATACGATGCGCTGCGCCGGGAAGCCGAGCGCCGCCAGGAAGAGGCCAAGTCCGCGCACGAGACGAAATCCCGTTTCCTCGCCGCCGTCAGCCACGAGCTGCGCACGCCGCTCAATGCCATTCTCGGCTTTTCAGATGTGCTTGCCGGCGAATATTTCGGCAAACTCGCAAACGACCGCCAGCGCGAATATGTCGGCCTCATCCGTCAGTCCGGCGGCCATCTTCTGTCGGTCGTCAACACCATGCTCGACATGTCGAAGATCGAGGCCGGCCGCTACGAGCTGCTGATCGAACCTTTCGCCGCATCCGAAGCGGTCGAGACCTGCCGCGCCATGCTGGATCTGCAGGCCCGCGACAAGGGTGTGACGCTGACGGCGCGCGTGTCCCGCGCCCTGCCGGAAGTGCTGGCCGATCGCCGCGCCCTGCAGCAGATCCTCATCAACCTTGCCGGCAATGCCATCAAGTTTACCGAGCGCGGCGGCGTCGTTTCGATGGATGCCACGGTCCTTGGCGGCGATCTGGTCGTCACCGTCAGCGATACCGGCATCGGCATCGCACCGGAAAAGCTTGGCCTGCTCGGCGAGCCTTTCACCCAGGTCGAAAACAGCTACAACCGAAATTACGAAGGCACCGGCCTCGGGCTGGCGCTGACCAAGGGGCTGGTTGCGCTCCATCGCGGCACGTTTGCGATCGCAAGCCGTCCTGGCGAGGGCACGGTTGTGACGATCACACTGCCGCTCGGCGGCCCCGAGACGGCGGATGCCGATGAGATGATGGCCGAAACGGTGGAGTTCCCGCCGCGCCTGAAGGCCGTGCAGTTGAAGAATTCGGATGAAAAGGCCATGATGGAAGGGGCCGCGATGGAGCGGCCCGCAAATAGTCTGGGATGTGTGAATGACCACGCGGAAGCGAAAATCGCCTAAGGGGCGCAGGGCAGCGAAGGAGCAAACCCTTCCGTCCCGCATTCTTGCGGGCGCGGGCTCCGCCGTGCTTCATGGCGCGGGCGGTTCCGCACGCGGTATCGGCGGCGCGATTGCCCGCAACCCCAAGGCGACGCTCTATGCCACCACCTTCATCGTTGCCTTTTCCTTCGTCGCGGCCAATGCGCTCTGGTATCAGCCGGGTGGCCATCCGTCGCCGTTTCTCGCGACGCGTGATGCACGCGACCCGAATGCGATTGCCGGTTATCGCCAGAGCCGTCAGACCGATCCTGCCGACGTCACCACGTTCCGCATAGAGCGCGCGCCGGCCGGAGGGCAGGGCGCACCCGCCCAGTCCGCGTCCCGCCAGCCGTCTCCAGGCCAGACTGTTGCTTCGCCCGTGGCCCAGCCCGCGACGACGGCTCCTGCCGCCGCGCCCGCCGACGACATCCGGTCGATCATTGCCGGTCAGGGGAGCCAGTCCGCTCCCGCATCGACGTCAACCGATCCCGCGCTCGTCGCGGGCATCCAGCGCGAGCTTGCCCGCCGTGGCATCTATCAGGGCACTGATGACGGACTGATGGGACCGCGCACCGAAAGCGCCATCCTGTTTTTCGAGGAAGCCTCCGGCCTGCCGCAGCGCGGTGTGCCGACGCCGGAACTGCTGGCCGTCCTGCAGTCTCAGCCGCAGGCCCAAACACAAACACAGGCAGCAGCCACGCCACTGCCGATCCCGCGTCAGGCGCCAAGAGCTGAGGCTCCCCGAGCAGAGCCGCAAAGAGCCGCGAACCGCCCCGCAGCCCAGCCTGTCGTCCAGCAGGTCAAGGCGCCGGTCCGCAACGAAGATCCGATCACGGCCGCGATCCGCTCTGCCGATCGCCAGCCGAACATGACGCCGCCGGCCGAAATCCCCGGCTCGCGCCGTGCCGCAGCCGCGCCCGCACCCATACAGATGGCCAAGCGGGCCGATCCCGTACCCGCCTCGCAAATGGTCCTGCAGATCCAGAAGGGCCTGTCGAACATCGCTTATACCGATGTCGAGATCGACGGCGTGGCCGGCAGCCAGACCAAGGCCGCCATCCGTCGTTTCCAGAAACACTACCGCCTGCCCGAAACCGGCGAGCCTGACCAGATCGTGCTTCAGAAGCTGAAGGCGATCGGCGCGCTGTAGCGATGTCGTCCGGGAGCCGGCCGCAACAGCAGATTTTGCCGGTTTGACGGCCGCAAGGGAACACAGGCCCGGATATCGAATGTCGGGCCAGTTCAGGCATTCGGCAGTGAGACAGACATCATTTCGCTGCAGCGGTCTCCGGACCGATGATCGCCGAGATTTCCGTAATCTTGTCGGCTGGAAAACCGCCGAGCTCTGCATGGCGTTTTATGTCGTCGGCGCTTGGAGCTTCGTGGACGCAGTAAATCTTGTCCCCGGCCACATAGCTGGTGATCCACTTATACGGTACGTCCAGGCTGGCGACGACGTCGTTTGACTTTGCCGAAATCTGGCACAGGTCGTCAGACGTCAGCTTGTTCGCCCCCTGGATCTCGCGTTCGATAATGAATGTCGGCATGACCGGCTCCTCTCCGTTTCAACCAATCGCATTGGGCTCCCTAAGCAGGCCAAAGTCAAATACTGGTAGGATACACACCCGCCTGACTTCGTTCGTTGGGGGTGATTGCGGATCACCCGGTCTGCTTTCATCTCGACTGCGATGTTCTGGAGCCGGGCATCGTCCATTTAGGCCACTCCAAGTCATCGGCGGCGCCTTGATAGCAACGCCGCAAGAAACTTCTCCCACGTAATGTTCTCGCAACGTGAACACCCGACTTTAGCATTTCGGCGTCGAGCCTGAATGGACGGCGCCGCACGGGAGAACATTATGAACGCAGTCAAGAAATCACGCCCCACGCTTGCCCTTGCCGTCGCGTTGGCTCTGTCGGTTGTCGTCCCTGGCATCGCAGAGGCTGGAAAGAAGGAGCGGGCCATCGCCTTGGGAGTCGGGATAGGCATGCTTGGAGGCGCACTTGCCTCCAACGGCGATCCCCGCGCCGTCCTCGGCGGAGCCGTCGCGGGCGGCCTTATCGGAAGCGTGGCCGACCGGAATCGAAGAGAATGGCGCGAGGACCGCAGGTCCTGGCGTGACGACCGGCGCAGGGACGACCGACGCCGACATGACCGGAGACCGGGTCACCGCGACTGGCGCTGAGCATCGGCGATCCACTTCAAATACAAGGAAATGAAAACCATGATTAAGACACTCGCAGCAGCAGTGGCTGTGGTGGCCCTCGCTACTCTCCCCGCTTTCGCCCAGGAAAAGCCGGCCGACAAGGAAATGATCGACAAGGCTTTCGACGGCATGGATTCGAACAAGGACGGCAAGATCGACCGCGCCGAACTCGGTGTTTACATGCAGGCGATCGTGGACAAGCAGCGAGAGGAGTTCGACGCCGGGTTCGTCGAGGTCGACGTTAACAAGGACGGCAAGATCGATCGCGAAGAAGCCAAGGCGAACACGATCCTGGTGACCTACTTCGACGCACTGGATACCGACAAGGATGGTTTCCTCTCCAAGGCGGAGATGGATCACGCGCTGGCCGAAGCCGCAAAATTGAAAAACTGACACCCGATACCATTGACCGGTTCTTCCTCAAGCGCTGTTCCTCCACCGGAGGCCTCCGGCCCCACGTCGTCTTCCAAGGCGGAAAAAGCGGCTGGAGAGCGGACACGCAGACCCGCCTTATACGCGGGCCTGCGCCGCGCACGGGACGAATTGACGATCAGTCCGGTCACATGACCCTCTCGAAAGAAGGCCGAAGATGACAACGACCTCCAATCTTGCACCAAAAACCCTGATGTCGATCTGCGCAGGCGGATTGTTTGCCCTGACGCTGGCTAGCTGTACGACTGCTGGAGCTGACGATTTCGACGACAGACGGCGGTGTTCCGGATCCCGGGATCACAGCGGATGTCTGTATATGCAGCAGCACCGCCGCGACCGCGAGCAACTCATCAATCAGGAAAAAGCGCTGATAAACGCTGAACAGGCCCGCGAAAACCTGCGGATGCTCCGGGAAATCAGAAGGAAACGCGGGGAGTACTGATCTCCCGGCTTGTGACGATGATCCGGACGATGATCAACAGCGCAGGCGTAAGCGATCCGGTCTGCCGCAGGACGAAACCTTTAAACGCGGTGATCCTGAAATCGGAGCCGGCGAAATCCTGATCGCCTGTTCCTGACCAGGGCGTGAGCGGAACAGCGACGAAATCGGCTTCGGCCTGATTGCGGCCATAACATCATCATCTCGTCCGTATCATCCGCTCCGCCATTTACACCCATCCGCAAACCAGCCTATGCAATCCCCATGCGTCTCCGTTCCGATATCTATGTCTCCGCTCTTATCCGCCGCGTCTTCGGTCTCGGCGGCTTTGCGGCCGTCGAGCACAAGGGGGCGGAGGCGGCGGGGGCGATCTTTATCCGTCAGCGTTTTCGCGATGGACTGGAGAGCCTCTATGCCCCGGCGCCGCAGAACTTCTTTTCCGGTGAGGACGACGGCAGCCGCAAGTTCGAGTCACGGCTCGAACGCGTCGAGCCCGGTGTCATGCGAGAGACGCTCGACAGGGAATTGCGCTTCGATCCCGACCTTTGGCTGGTCGAACTGGAGATCGACGAATTCGGCGATCTGTTTCCGGTGGTCAAACCGGATTTATAGGCCTTGGCGGATCCTGAAGCCGGAGGCGCTCCGGCGCACCGTGGCCGAAGTCCGCATTGGGCGTTCCTCGATGAAGGCTTCGGTATAGGTAGTCTCGGCATTTGCGCCGGCAAGCATGCTGGAACCTGCCTGATCGGCGCCGTAAGTATAACGATCGGCCCTGCGCCAGGCCTCGACCCGCGCATGGCACTCGTCCCCGTCCAGCGACTGCCACAGGTTTTCGGCCTCGGACACGCCGTCCGTGGCCTCGGCCAGATGGCCGTAAAGGCGCGTGAGGATATAGGTGGCGTCGGCGGATTGCATGCCGAGGCTCTTCAGCACGGTGGCAAGCTGCCGCCCTGAAAGGTCGAGCAGAACGCGCTCGGCAAGCCAGCGGCTGGTCGTCAAAATGTCCGAAAGCGCCGTGACGAGAAGCGAGGCTTCCCGGTTGCGCGCAAACCGCACCAGAAGTGCTTCCTGCACCTCCGAAAGGCTGCGCAGGCCAAGCCGGTCGTCGTCTGCCCGCTCTCCATGGCCGACAAGCAGCTTGATCCGGCGGCGCAGCTCTTCCTCGCGTGCCAGCCGGCCGGTATCTATACTTTCGTCGAAGCCGGCCGGGATCATCGGAGTTTCAATGGATGGTATCTCGGCAAGCGTCGAACCAGCGTCAATTCCCGCCACGCTCGCCTTGGACTGTCGGGCCGTGTCCGGCCGCAATCCGACAAGGGCGTCGATAACGGTGGGGGAGAGTGCCGCGCGGCGCACGATCGCCCGTGCATGTTCCACGCCCTGGCAGCGGGCAATCGCAATCAGGGCCTCGTCGGAAAGGCAGGTCGAGGTCATCAGGAACGGGGCAGCAACCGCGATCGGCTGGCTGCCGAGAAAAAAGGCGACGGCGGCCGGAACATTGGGAGACTGCGCAAGGGCTGCTACCGCCTGCCGGCGCGCCTCATCTGATGACGCAGAAAAGATCGGCATGAAGAGTTCGGCGAACTGCCGCAGTTCCGACCGTGTCGGATGGGAGAGCTCTTCGAAGCTCGTCACCGTTGCCATCAGCACGACGTCCTTCCTGCGCAGCGCCTGCGGTCTCTCAAGATCTCGAAACTCACTCGTCACGGGCAAACTCTTTGAACGCAATACAAACAGAGGTGCCGACAAATGCGCTGGCCGCCGCAGGGCAGCCGACACGTCATCTACCTTACCTTGGAAACTCCCGGTGGGCGGGTCGCTTCGACCGGCATTTTCGCCGGTTTCGTCGCTCGCTTTAGGTAAGATGATGCTAGGTCTGACAGGGTTAATATACGGTGAATGCGGCACGTTTTGGGACAAATCGTCCACAGCGGAAAACGCGGTTGCCACGCTTTGAAGCAGCGATCCGGTTAGGATTTGTCTTCCAGCTCTTGGACGCGATGCGCAATCTCGCCGATGCTGCTTTCGATCCGCGGCAGGGAACTGTCGAGAGAGGTTTGCATGTTGGCAAGCGAGCCGCCAGGTTCCATCTTCAACATCAGTTCAATGTCGTCGCGACGCTCGATTTCCCGTGCCGCTCGACCCGTAGGACTGGTTCGCAGGTGGCGTCCAGCAACTGCATCATATCAGCCACGTCCTTGCGCAGCAGACGCTGTTCTTCCATCTGGACCTTGGCCTGCCCGGCAAGAACATCGAGGCTGACGGTATCTGTCGGCATAATCATCTCTCCGCCCCTTTCATCCTAGCCAGAATACCGGAAAGAGCAGAGAATAGTCGCCATGGTTGCGTTGCGATGCCACGGAGCAGGAATTTTGCTTTCTGTGGCAGTCCCACTGAACCAAATCTGCAACACCGCGTTATCGATCGGGCGATCGGAGCGTATTTCCGGCCTTCGCTACTTTAGCGTTAATATCTCGTTAACCGTGTTATGTCTGAATTCCAGTCATGACCGGCCATGACGCCGGAAATCGCAGTAGACTGATTGTCGCTGCACCTGCAGGCTCAGGCGGAGCCGGCAGCGGAAATGTCGCAGCGTTTGGCGAAAAGACGCTTTGACGAGAACGACGCGGATGTTCGTGAACCCCTTGAGGTCTTCATGGGCGCGTCGGCCCGGAAGGGCAGGGTGAAATCGAACCGCCTTCATCCGTCTCGATCCCTTGAATGGAGACGAGCATGGCAGAGATAGTGGTAATGAATGTCTGGCGCGACCGGAGAGGCCGAAAGGTCTCGACTCCGACGGAAGCTTCCAATCTTGCTCTGGCAGGCGAGGTCGTGATGTTTACCGGCGTGCGTTACGAGCGTTTCGACGATCGCATGGACCGCAAGGTTGAAAATCACGCGGCCCGTCTCGAGCAGAACTGACCTGAATTAGAACTGGCCTCTGGTCCGCCACTGGAACGGAGCGCAGGTCGCCTGATCGAGAAATGTCGACACGACCGGAACGACGCTTCTATGCGTCACGAAACTTCTGAGCACCGCATAGCCCTCCGTCTGCTGTGCTTCGACCAGCACGGTCTGGGAAAATCCCCGCGGCAGGCTCTTGCGAAGAGCCGCAAGCTGCGCCGGCGTCCCGACAACCACATCCAGAACATGATCCGCCGAGGTGCGGTCATTGATCGAGAAAGTCTCGTTCGAGGAGGCGTCGAACACGCCGAGCGACCAGAAGGGCACGCCGCCATTCGGTGCTGTCAGCCTGACCGGCGTCTCGCTGATGTCGAAGGAGCAGACCGACATTTCCATCATCGGGTCTTCCTTTGAAAGCCCCGCCCGGTCCGGCTGTTCGCCGAGCCTGTAGAAACGGTGGCTCTCTCCCTCGGCAATGATACGCGTATAGGCGTCCCGCTGCGAAAACTGCGGCAGCGAAAAGACGATGATCAGGTGCAGCAGCGCGGCACCGACAAGCCCGGTAAGGATGGCAAACAGGATTTTCAGCCACAGGAAATCTCGGCCGAAGGAGGGAAGAGCGGAAGGTCTAGACATTGCCGCATCCGATCCTGCGAATGGCCGGCATGGCAAGGTCGATCAGGCCGGAACTGCCCGCAGCCGGTGTATCGAGCAGCGTCAGTGTCAGCCGGAAGGGCGCTTGCGCAGGGATCGCCAGCCAGTTTCCGGCCTGCGCCCGCGAAGCGATCGTGATGTCGAGCGAACCATCCGGTTCACGCACCACCATGCGGGAATTGAGCGAGGACGGCAGATCCGCATCCGCTGCCGGAGGGCGCCCGTCCGGCCCGGTCGCGAACAGCGTCCAGAACCGTGCGGTGGGCGTCTGGCCCGCCAGTTGATAGCTGCAGTTTCCCGAAAGCCGCGCACCGCTGTCGTCCGTGGCGGCGGTGAAGCTCAGCCCTTCCGCCGTGGCATAGAGCAGCTTTCCGGCATTGGCGCGGTGAGACTTGGCATAAGGATCGGCATCCGCCGTCTGTGCCTCCGGAAAGGCCTCCCATGCGCTGAGCTTGATCGCGCCGAACCCGATCGTGGCATCGAGCGCCAGCCGGGTCGACCAGATCCCGCCCGAAAAGGCGATGGCAAGCGCGATGGCAACGAGAAAGGGAACACGGAACACGAGCTGCTTTGGTCCTCGGCAAGACAGTGCAGGGAGGATTAGCACTGATTCTGGTGGGGGGGAACCTGCCCAGAGGCCTATCCCCTCACTTGCAATTTCTGAAACTTAGCCTTTGGCTAAGATTTCGAAATTGCTGTCTCTCCCACAAGGGGAGAGATGCCGGTGAAGCACGCTGGACGCCCTGCCTCTCGCCTTGTGGGAGTGAAAGCGATTTCAACCTCTTAACTTTAGCTAGGTGTTAGAAATTGCAAGTGAGGGGATAGCCTCAGCGCAAGGGTTCCTCCTCAAGGCACCGAATTCGTCACGACCGGGCTGACCACCGCCGTGCCCTTGCGCATGTCGCTTTTCGGCCCCTGACGCAGGCCTGCTGCAGGCCTTGTCGCTTCGGCGACCTTTTCCACGCCTGCAACCAGCGGCGGGGCGGTTTTCAGCGATTGCGCCAGCTGTTTCAGTACGCGGGTCGATTCCGCTGAAAGCGAGCGGGGGCGCACCAGCGCCATCAGCGTCGGATCGGTTTCCTTCTTTTCGGCCACCGCATCGCCTTGTCTGTGGTTTCCGCTCGGCAAAGGGTTTTCGATGCCAGGAACCGCGCGCAGCTCTATGCCCTGATGCGCATAGTCCATCAGCTTCTTGAACGTCATTGCCGGCAGCGCACCGCCAGTCATGTTGTTCATCGAGGTGAAGTCGTCGTTCCCGAACCAGACGGCCGTGGTGTAATTGCCGGTAAAGCCGATGAACCACGCATCGCGATAGCTCTGCGAGGTGCCGGTCTTGCCGCCGGTGACGATGCCGCCGTCGAGTGCCGCCCGCCGTGCCGTTCCGATCACCGGGATCTGCGTCAGGATGCGGTTCATCGATGACGTCGCCTTTTCCGACAGCACACGGGTGGCAGGTGCCTCGTCGCGGTTGAAATCGTAGAGAACCTCGCCGCCATAGCCCAGAACCTGCTCGATCCCGTGGCGGCGCGATTGCATGCCGCCGGCCGGCATCACGGCATAGGCCGTTGCCTGGTCAAGTACGGTGACTTCCGACGTGCCGAGCGGGATCGTCTTGTCCATGCGCAGCGGCGTTTCCACCCCCATCGCCTTGGCGGTCTCGACGATCACCTTCGTTCCGAGCACATCCTTGGCAAGCCGTACCGGCACGGTGTTGAGCGATTGCGACATGGCGGTGAGCAGCGACACGCGGCCCTTGTAGGAGCGGGCATAGTTCTGCGGAGACCAGCCGCGCCAGGTGATCGGCGCGTCGGAAATCATCGTCTCCGGCGTCATGCCATGTTCCATGGCGGCCGAATAGGTGAACAGCTTGAAGGACGAACCCGGCTGGCGCAGCGCCTTGGTGGCGCGGTTGAACTGGCTTTCGCCATAATCGCGGCCGCCGACCATGGCGCGAACGGCACCGCCGTTCTCGATCATCGCCATGGCGCCCTGCTTGACCTTGTAGCCTTCACCGAACTCGCGCAGGCTCGATTCCATCGCCGCATCGGCTGCCTGCTGCAGGCCCATGTCGACCGTGGTGCGAACCACCAGCGAATGGTCCTTGATCTTGCCTTCCTTGGCGAGCCGCTGCACTTCGTCGAAGGCCCAGTCGAGGAAATAGTCGGGCGATTTCACGTCGGCACGGTCGATCGCTGTCGCCGGGTTGCGCCGGGCGCCGATCACCTGTCCTTCGGACATCAGCCCGCTCTGCACCAGGTTGGACAGAACATCGTTGGCGCGCGCGCGCGCCGCCGGCAGGTTGACATGCGGTGCGTATTTCGCCGGCGCCTTGAACAGGCCAGCCAGCATGGCGCTTTCCGCCAGGCTGACATCGGTGATCTTCTTGCCGAAATAGAATTGCGATGCTGCCGCCGCGCCGAACGTGCCGCCGCCCATGTAGGCGCGGTCGAGATAGAGCGACAGGATTTCCTTCTTCGACAGGTTGGCTTCCAGCCACACCGCCAGAAAAGCTTCCTTGATCTTGCGCTCGAGCGAGCGCTCGTTGGTGAGGAACAGGTTTTTCGCCAGCTGCTGGGTAAGCGTCGAGCCACCCTGCACGACACCACCGGCCTTGGCGTTTTCGGACAAAGCCCGGCCAAGCCCGATGAAATCGATACCGTAATGGTCGAAGAAACGGCGGTCCTCGGTCGCCAGAACCGCCTTGATCAGATGATCAGGCAACTCGTCGATCGGTACGGAATCCTCATGGATGATGCCGCGATGGCCGACCACATTGCCGTAGCGATCGAGGAAGGTGACGGCAAAATCGCCGCGGTTCTTCCAGTCGTCCTTGGTCTCTTCGAAGGCGGGAAGTGCAAGTGCAAGCAGTACGACGGAACCGGCGGTGCCGAGCGTCATCGCCTCACCGGCGGCCTCGAATGCAAGTTTTTTCCACCCGCGCACGCGAAAACGGCGGAAGAATATGGTGATCTCTTCCCAGGCTTCGGCGAGCTTGAAACCGAGATTCCAGACGGTCGAATCGATCCAGGAATCGATGCGCAGCAGGATATGGCGCTTCTTGCGCGGCCGTCCCTCTTCTGGCTTGGGTTCGTCCTGCACTCTATCCTCCCCGTCCGCAATGCCTTGTTTTAGCCTTTGCGTTTGGCTTGACGTAGGCTCTTACAACGATCAAGAGCATAAGCCGGCCACGGTTAATCAGCATTAGCTTACAATTGGTTGATGCGCGATTGTAAAATCGCAACATGAAAAGGGCGGCTGACACGATTTGTATCCGACTGCCGCAAAAGTGATGATGAACGACGTACCTTTCTGGAAACTGAAGTCCCTGGACGAACTGAGCCAGGGCGAATGGGAAAGCCTGTGCGACGGCTGTGGCCTCTGTTGTCTCAACAAGCTGGAGGACTGGGACACGGGTGACGTGGTCTTCACCTCGGTTGCCTGTCGGCTTCTGGACGGGACGACCTGTCGCTGCAGCGATTATCCCAACCGTCAGAAAACCGTGCCCGACTGTATCCAGCTGACCCCGCAGGAAGTACGCGACATCCACTGGCTGCCGCCGACCTGCGGCTATCGACTCGTGCGCGATGGCGAGGATCTTTACTGGTGGCATCCGCTCGTTTCGGGCGATCCCGACACGGTACATCAGGCCGGAATCTCGGCGCGCGGCCGCACCGTCAGCGAGGCGAATGTCGATGTGGACGACTTCGAAGACTATGTCGTCGACTGGCCGCTGAAGGTGGGCGGTGAACGCTAAATCGAGTTAAAGCACAGGTTTTCTCTTCAAGTGTACGATATCGTACGAAGAATTCCGAAGGACTAAGTCGGTATTCTTCTATGTTGTTTTGCGTATATATTGTCTATTCACGCGCTGATATGTATCGTTGCAACTGTCGAAAATCGTGATTTCACTTCATGAATGCGCAAAGCACTCTTGCCGATCGCCTTTACGAGGCAGCACTTGTCCCCGAACTCTGGACGGAGACTTGCGAGCAGCTTGCGCTTGAGGCCGGGTCAGCGACGGCGGCAATATTCACCTTCGATGCCGAAGGCAATCACCGCTACGTCGCCACGCCTAATATTGCCGATGTCTATGAGCGTTTTTCCAAGAGCGAACTCCGTTTCAAGAACATACGGCCGCAGAGGGCGATGGAAAAGTTCCCGTTTTCCTTCTGCCGCGACATCGATGTATTCACTCCTGAAGAGCTGGAGCAGGATGTCATCCTGAAGGAATTCATCCAGCCGGCCGGTATGCAGTGGGAAGCCGGTTACGGCTTCCAGGAACCGACCGGCCACACGATCATCATTGCGCTGATGAAGGCCAGCGGCCATGACAATTTTTCCCACGACGACATCGCCAGACTCAATGTGCTGAAACCGGATCTGGCGCGGGCTGCCTACATGTCGTCGCGGCTTGCTTTCACCGAAGCAAGGTCGATGACCGACACCCTGTCCATGCTGGGGCTTCCTTCCGCTGTCATCGGCGATGGCGGCCAGGTGATCCTGATGAACGACGAGCTTGAGGCGCTGGCGCCGCGTATCCGCACCGGCGCAGGCGACAGGCTGATCCTCGAAGGGATGGGCGCCCGTGCTCTTCTCGACGAGGCGATCGAGCGATATAAGTCGCGGGCAGTGCCTGAGGTGCAATCCGTGCCGATGGTCTCGCGCGACGAGTTGCCGCCGCTGATCCTGCATCTCCTGCCGATCCGTCGGGCAGCACGCGACATCTTTTCGCGCTCCATGGCCGTGCTGGCCGTGACCCAGGTCGGTCAGGTCGGGCCGCCAGACATGCGGGTACTGTGTGGTCTCTTCGATCTGACGCCCGCCGAAGCCAAGGTGGCGCGCGGCATCGCCATGGCCCACACCCCGGAAATGGTTGCCGCCTCGCTCCATATCTCGCTCGAGACGGCCCGCTCGCACCTGAAACGCATCATGCAGAAAACCGGAACGACACGGCAGGCCGAGCTCGTCCTGCTGCTCTCGGGTCTCAACGCGCCGGGCATGGGGCAAGGTGGGCGATAGATTTGCAATCTTTATGGTTGCATTTTATATAATGGCAACTATAGATTGATGATGCTTTCCGAGGGGGGGAGGAGCGTCATGGCGAGCAGTAAAACCACTTTGAAGGAATACCGTGATCTGCTGCGTCAGCAGCAACTGGCCATTGCCCGGAAACTCGTCGACAATCCGGTTGGTGCGGATCCGGTCACCGTCGCCATCAAAAATGCTGCCGGTTTCGCGACGCTTCAGTCTGCCATCGAAACGGCCGACGATATCGTTGCGGAATTCGACGACTGAAGCCATCCGGTCACCCGTCTGCGGTATTTCGATAGGGTCGAACCGGCAAGGCGGAGACGGTGCGGACGGACGATCCGATTGGCGTGGCAATATATCCGTTCCTGATGTCTTGACCTTCCCATGATGGGAAGCCTTACATGCGGATGCGAAAGGATCGCATCCCATGCCAACATCTACGAACCAGCATATTGGACACACCATTCCCGCCTTGGCGGAGTCGCTGACCATTCCCGTCGAAGGCATGACCTGCGCCTCCTGCGTGCGGCGGGTCGAGACCGGCGCTGCCAGGCTGCCGGGTGTCAAGAGCAGCGCCGTCAATTTCGCCACCAAGAAACTCACAGTCGAAACGGGCGAGGGTTTCGATCCACAGGCGCTGGAAAAGGCGATCCACAAGCTCGGTTACGAAGTGCCGGCCGGCGCGATGGAGCACGCGCTGCGTGAGGCAGGGATGCTGGTGGCCACGGATCTGGAGCAGACGGCCCCTCACTCTAACCCTCTCCCCGTAAACGGGGCGAAGGGACGTGCCTTCCGAGGGCTCGTGGAAGATGGCGGCAGCCGGATGAGAGGCAACGCCGACACCCGCGATCATGCTCATGATCACACATCCCATGCCATGGCCCACGATCACGCCCATATGCACCAGGGTGAAGAAGCTGCCCTGAAGCGCGATCTGGCGATTGCCTTCATCCTCACCCTGCCGCTTTTCGTGCTGGAAATGACCGGCCATGCCTATGCGCCGTTCCACCACTGGCTCATGGGCGTCATCGACACCCGGAACCTCTATTATCTCTATTTTCTGATCGCGACGGCAGTGGTGTTCTGGCCCGGCTTGCGCTTCTTCAAAAAAGGCCTGCCGGCGCTTTTCCGGGGTTACCCGGAAATGAACTCGCTGGTCGCGGTCGGCGTGGCTGCGGCTTACGGCTATTCGCTGGTGACGACCTTTGGGCCCGGCCTGCTGCCGGAGGCTGCCCGCTATGTCTATTACGAAGCCGCCACCGTCATCGTCACGCTGATCCTGTTCGGTCGGCTGGTGGAGGCCCGCGCCACCGGCCGCACCGGTGCCGCCATCGAAAAGCTCGCTGGCCTTCAGGCGAAAACCGCTCGCGTCGAGCGCGACGGTCGCGAGATCGATGTTCCCACGGCGGAGGTCGTTCCGGGCGATATCGTCGTCATCCGCCCGGGCGAACGTCTGCCGGTCGACGGCACGGTGCTCGACGGTCAGTCCAATGTCGACGAATCGATGATTTCGGGTGAACCCATCCCGGTGGCAAAATCCGCGGGCGCCACGGTCATCGGCGGCACGGTCAACACGACAAGCACGCTGCGCTTCACTGCCGAAAAGGTCGGTCGCGACACGATGCTCGCCGGCATCATCCGCATGGTCGAGCAGGCTCAGGGGGCCAAACTGCCGATCCAGGCGCTGGTCGATCGGGTGACGGCCTGGTTTGTCCCGGCGGTCATCGGACTTGCCGTCGTCACCTTTGCCCTCTGGTACAGTCTCGGTCCCGACCCTAAGATCACCCATGCGCTGATCGCGGCTGTTGCGGTGCTGATCATCGCCTGCCCCTGTGCCATGGGGCTTGCCGTGCCGGTCTCGATCGTCGTCGGTGGCGGCCGTGCGGCAGAACTCGGCGTGCTGTTCCGCAAGGGCGATGCGCTGCAGGGGCTGCAGGATGTCTCGACCGTCGTCGTCGACAAGACCGGCACCGTCACCAAGGGCCGGCCGGAACTCACCGATTTCATCGTGGCCGAAGGGTTCGATGACGCCGAAATTCTTGCGCTGGTTGCGGCTGTCGAGGCTCGTTCCGAACACCCGATTGCTGACGCCATCGTCAAGTCCGCAAGGGCGAGGGGGCTTGAAGCCGGCAGCGCCGAGGATTTTTCCTCCGTCACCGGTTATGGCATCCGCGCAAGAGTCGGGGGCAGGGATGTGGCGGTCGGTGCCGACCGTTACATGGAAAAGCTCGGGGCCTCTGTCGAAGTGTTCGCCGACGTCGCGAAACGTCTGGGTGACGAGGGCAAGACACCGCTTTACGCAGCTGTCGATGGAAAACTCGCCGCCATCATCGCCGTTGCCGACCCGCTGAAGCCGTCGAGCATGAATGCCATCCGCGCACTGAAGGAGATGGGTGTCGAGGTCGTCATGGTCTCCGGCGACAACCGCCGCACGGCAGACGCCATCGCCCGACAGGTCGGCATTGACAAGGTCGTCGCCGAGGTCCTGCCCGAAGGCAAGGTTCAGGCGATCCATGATCTGCGGGCCGACGGGCGAAAACTCGCCTTTGTCGGGGACGGCATCAATGATGCCCCCGCCTTGGCCGAAGCCGATATCGGCATCGCGATCGGTACCGGTACCGATGTGGCGATCGAAAGCGCCGATGTCGTGCTGGTCGGCGGTGAACTCACCGGCGTGGTGTCCGCGATCGCCGTCAGCCGCGCGACGATGAGGAACATCCGCCAGAACCTGTTCTGGGCCTTCGGCTACAACGTGGCGCTGATCCCTGTTGCCGCCGGTGCGCTTTATCCGGCCTTCGGGATCACGCTGTCGCCGATGATCGGGGCGGGCGCCATGGCGCTGTCGAGTGTCTTCGTGCTCGGCAATGCGCTGAGACTTAAAACCTTCAGGGCGGAGAATGCGACATGAATATCGGCGAGGCTTCCAGTGCATCCGGCGTATCCGCCAAGATGATCCGCTATTACGAAGAGATCGGCCTGATCGCGCCCAAGGGGCGCACGCAAAGCAATTACCGGGTTTATGGCGATGACGAGGTGCATGTGCTGCGCTTCATCAAGCGGGCGCGCTCGCTGGGCTTTTCGCTGGAGGAGACCGAAACGCTGTTAAAACTCTGGCAGGACAAGAGCCGCACGAGCGCCGCCGTCAAGGAGATCGCCACCACCCATATCAACGACCTCGAACGCCGCATCGCCGAAATGCAGGGAATGGTGAAGACCCTGAAACACCTTGCCCATTGCTGCGGCGGCGACCATCGGCCGGATTGCCCGATCCTCGACGATCTGGCGGGCGGGAACCCCGTAAAGGGCGAAAGCGCCGCATAGCCAAGACCCGCACCGAACACGCATAACGACACGATCAATCAAGGAGTTTTTCAGATGACCACCATTTTCACCGTTGCCGACATGACCTGCGGCCATTGCGAAAAGACCGTCCGCGCCGCTCTGGCCGAAGCGCTTCCGGGCGCCACTGTGATCATCGACCTGCCCTCCCACAAGGTCACGGTGGAAGGTGACAAGGCCAAGGCCGAGGAAGCCATCCGCGAGGCGGGCTACACGCCGGAATCCGCCGCCGCCTGAACAGGCTTTCAAAGGGGGAAGTTATGAGGCAACGGATCATTGTCTGCCCGCTGATCGAAAATGACGGTGCCTATCTGCTTTGCAAGATGTCCGCTGACCGGGGCGTTTTCCCCGGTCAGTGGGCGCTTTCCGGCGGCGGCATGGAGGCCGGGGAAAAGATCGAGGAGGCGCTCAGGCGCGAAATCCGCGAGGAACTGGGCGAGGGGCTCAGGATTGCCGAAATCACGCCCTGGACCTTTCGCGACGATGTCAGGACCAAGACCTATCCGGACGGTTCAACGGAGGGGATCTACATGATCTATCTCATCTTCAATTGCCGCGCCGCCAATCGCGACATAGCCATCAATGATGAGTTCGAGGATTTTGCCTGGGTTCGCCCCGGCGAATTCGAGGCCTATGATCTCAATGCGGCGACGCGGATCACGCTGGCGGCGAAAGGTTTGCTGTCGGGCTGAAGGGTCTGGCTGGGGAGTGTCTCAATGCAGTCAATCGCGTCTCGAGCCTATTCCATTGAAGATCGGTCCGCTTGTCTGGCCGTCTTCGACACGAACACGCCCCGTTTTTTCGCTCTCAATGAACGCGCGCAATATTCCGAGTTTTTGACCTCTGCCGTTTTGAAGCGACCCTATCTGGTGCTGCAGCATGGCGACGAGATCATCGGGTGTGGCGGATTGAAAGTGATGGCCGCTGAGAAAACGGCGTTTCTGTCCTGGGGCATGGTCGCGCGCCACTATCACGGCAAGGGTATCGGCCGGCTCCTCGCCGAGGTCCGTCTCGATCTCGCTCGAAGCATTCCGGACGTCGAGACGATCACGCTCAATACGAGCCAGCATACCAAGGGTTTCTACGAAAAATTCGGTTTCGTTGCGACCACGATTACGCCCGGCGGTTATGCGCCGGGACTGGACCGCTGGGATATGATCCTGAGGCTAAAATAGGCCAATGGGCGAACACGTCTTTCGCATTTTTGCCGAACGGAGAGTTTAGTCGACGGCCCATTGCCGACGCATTCCCATGCAAGAAATCCCTCGCACCTTACCGAGCTTGATGCAGGGAAATCGATCCGATGAACGACAGCTGCCCCGTCCTCACCCCGGTCCAGAGACAATATATGGAGATCGAGGAAAAGGCCCGGCATGCCATGCTGGAAAAAATCTACAAGGCGATCGAGGATGCGACGGCCGAGGCGGCTGAGGAGCTGAAATCGACCGAATGGACGGAGGCGCCTCCTGCCTACGAATATTTCGTTTCGGTCGCCCACCAGAAACTCTTTGTCCATCTCTGCGGCGGTGATCCCGAAACCTTTCGAGGCGGCGATCCGCAGCTGGCCGCCCATATTCTGAAAAACGGCCAGAACATCGTCGACCATTATTTTATCGGGAAAAAATGAAACCTGCTGTCGGATCAACGATCGGCCCTACGTCTTGGAAACAGGAAGCCGGTTTGTAATCTGCCCGGATGGGAAAACCGGACGCAACGACAACGGGAGGTTATCATGCAAAAGAACACCATCTGCCTGTGGTACAACAAGGATGCCGAGGACGCGGCCCGGTTTTACGCTAAGACCTTTCCCGATAGCGCGGTCGGCGCTGTTACCCGTGCCCCCGGCGATTATCCGGATGGCGTTGAAGGCGATGTTCTTGTCGTCGACTTCACCGTGGCGGGTGTTGCCTGCATCGGCCTGAACGGTGGCCCTCACTTCAAGCACAACGAAGCCTTTTCCTTCCAGATCTCCACCGAGGACCAGGAGGAGACGGACCGTTACTGGAACGCCATCGTGGAAAATGGCGGCCAGGAAAGCGATTGCGGCTGGTGCAAGGATCGCTGGGGCATCTCCTGGCAGATCACGCCGCGCACGCTGATGGAGGCGCTCAGCCTCGGCGGTCAGGAGGCGAAACGCGCCTTCGACGTGATGATGACGATGAAAAAGATCGACGTCGCCGCAATCGATGCTGCGCGTCGGGGCTGAACAAGACCTCGGGCTGCCCGGTTCATTGCCGCGAGACAATATGACGCCTCGCTTGAATGCCCCCCATAATGCCCTTGCAATCGGGTCGTCATGAGGAGTAAGGACCGCCCATTCCAACAGGTATCGAGACGATCCCGGTGTGGCATGGGGTCCTCTCCCCGGCTAGCGCCCGGCCGCCATCGAAAATGGCGTCGCGGAGCGCCCATAGATCATGAAAGCAACAACGGCCTATGCCGTCGGCGGCAACGCCGTTCTGGCCGGTATTCTTCTGATGCTGATCGGCGACCTCATGTTTGCCCTGAACGATGCCATGGGCAAATGGCTGGTCGCCAGTTTCTCGGTCGGGCAGGTTCTGCTGATCCGCTCGCTTGGCGCCTTTATCGTCCTTGGCCCGATGCTGGCGCGCAGCTCGACCACTGCACTTCTCAAGGTCGAAAAGCCCGGCTTGCAGTTCGCCCGCGTGGTCATGGCAACCGGCGATACCGGACTGTTTTACGCCGCCGTGGTCTATCTGCCGCTCGCCGACGTCATGACCTTTTATATGGCCGGCCCGATCTATGTCGCCGCCATTTCGCATTTCCTTCTCGGTGAACGGATCGGCTGGCGCCGCTGGCTCGCGGTCCTGATCGGCTTTGTCGGTGTGGTAATCGCCCTTCGCCCGTCGGAGGCCATGCTTTCGTGGCCATCCATGTTTGCGCTGGTCGGCAGCCTCTCCTTTGCGCTGTCGCTGGTGCTCGGCCGCGTGCTGCGCTCGACGCCGGATGTGACCCTGGTCACCTGGCAGACACTCGGCTGCCTCGTCGCCGGCATCTGGTTCAGCGTCGGCAACTGGAGCCCGTTCAACGGGAGCGAACTTTTTGCGCTCCTGCTTCTCGGCGTCGTTTCCTGCTCGGCGCATCTGCTGATCACCCGTTCGCTGAAACTGGCGCCCGCCTCGGTTCTGGCGCCGCTGCAATATACCCTGCTTCTGTGGGCGATCGTTTTTGGTTGGGCCTTCTTCGGCGATTTCCCCGATGCGCAGACGCTGATCGGCGCCGCCATCATCGTGATTGCCGGCATGTTCATCTTCCACCGCGCCAAGGTGAAGGAAGAGGAACCGGTTGTGCCGAACAATTCCAGCCACGGGTGAAGGGGCGGCCGGGCGTTGTCCGTTTTCGCCCTAAGCGTTCATTCCCGAACCTAACGATACAGGTCAGCAAGCCCCATCTGCCGTTACATATCAGCGTTGCATAATAAGAAGTATGCGTTTGCCAAGGATGAGATCATAAGGCACGCAGCTGATGCTTTATGAGAGACTTTGATATGGATTGGGTTCCTATTGTCTTCGTTACCTTTAAGGTTCTCGCGTTAGGCATTGCCATGTTCTTCGCCATCAAGTGGCACTACGATCAGGGGGAGAAGGGGGAGAGGCGAGCGCTGCTACGGACGGGCGGCAAGATGGCCGCAGTCTTCGTGGTAGCGGTACTGGGCGTGGGGCTCGTCGCCTTTGTCCTCAGCACCATGCTCGGTTTGGACTTGAGCTTTCCATAATGGCACCATTGATGGGCCTGGCCGCGCAGGGGGCAGTGCCATGACGGGAAACGGCCCTATGTCGTCTTTGAACGAAGAACAGGCTTAAGCCGCGCAGGTTTCCAGCGCTGCGATGAACGCGTCGAATGCGCCGATATCGTAACGAAGCGCATTGGTCGTGACAGAGCCGAGCGAAAGCCCGGTTTCCGGCAGTTCCCAGCGTACGCGACCTCCAAGAACAGCATCCATCTGCCTGTACCAGTGCAGAAGCGGCGGCTGTAGCTGCACATTGAGATCGAAGCGATCCCGCACGCGCAGCGTATCGGCGTCGCGCTGCTGCCTGGCAATGGCGGGATCGATGGCCTTGACGAGATACGCATCGGCGAAACCGAGCCGTTTCTCCGCGAAGGCTTCGCGGCTCGTTTCAAGTTGCAGCTCCCATTGCGATTTGGGAAGAACGCCGATCTGCCACATGCACCAGCTATAATGAAGCTTCAGCGGATCGGTGTCGCACACGGCATGGCCCTTGCCGTCTTCCATGGCCAGCGCATCACCCCATCTTTTGGCATTCCAGTTCGCCCAGTACCGGGCGGTCGCCAATCCGGTCTCGGGCTGCTCCTTGCGATCGGCCGGATAGCTCTCCGGGATCAGGTAGGGCTGCGCATGGGCGCGGCACCACGTCGTTTTTCCTGCGGCACTGATGCCCTCCACAACGACAATCATCCAGCATTCCCTCTCTTGATGTCGAACCCGCCCATGAGGGACAATGTCCTGCTGTAAGCAGGGCGCAGGGATCACATGATCCGGGCCGTCGGCATATGGCTAGCCTGGCATGGCCCTCGGTTCCTCATGCCCGGCATTCCGTCGACCCTGAGACATGAAGCCCGACGGACGTGCAATCTCTTGAAATATCGAATCTATCCTGCTCCATGTCGGAAGTGTCAATATCCGCGCTTGCCGCGATACCATGGCTGTCCCCGGAGTTACCGCATGCCCGCCCACATCCGCCTTGCCCTTCAATCCGACCTTCCGGATATCTTCTTTGTGAGGACATCCGTTCGGGAAAATCATTTGTCGGTCGAGCAGCTTTCCCAGATGGGAATTACCCAGCAGGCGGTGTCGGACATGCTATCTGCGTCACCTTGCGCCTGGGTGGCCGAAGTGGATGGCCGGGTCGTCGGTTTCTCGATGATCGATATCGAGGAAGCATCGCTTTTCGCCGCCTTCGTGCTTCCGTCCCATGAGGGCAGGGGACTTGGCAGAGAGCTTGTCCTGGCGGCCGAAGAAAGGCTGTTCGAGCTTCATTCCGAAATCTGGCTGGAAACAGGCAGGCATACCCGTGCTGCGGGCTTTTACCGATCCCTCGGCTGGGGCAACGAACAGGACATCGGAAGCATGGATATCCGCCTGACGAAACGCCGTCCCTGAAGTTACCTCATAAAAAAGCCGCCCGCACTCCTAGTGCGGACGGCTTTTCCTCGTGCCATAACTGGCGGTATTCCTAGAACTTCACACCCACGCCGACCTGGAAGACGTGCTGGTTGAAATCGACATCCGCTCCGCCAAGGTCGCCGCTGCCATAGTCGTTGTAGCGGTATTCGAGACGGCCGAAGATGTTGTCGGTAAAGGCGTGATCGACGCCGGCACCGATCGTCCAGCCATGCAGGGTGTCGTCATCGTCGAGACCGGCAGGTCCGTTGAGTTCGACATTGGTGGCCGTCCAGCCGCCTGCGGCGTAGACGAGCGTGCGGTCGAAGGCATAACCGACACGGCCTCGAACGGAACCGGAAAAGCCGCTTTCCGCTTCAAAACCGCCGCCCAGGCTCTCGTCGTTCCAGTCGTAGTTCACGTCGCCTTCGATACCGGCGACAAAACCGTTGGAGAACTGCCAGTTATAACCGGTAAACGCGCCGAGCCGCCAGCCGTCGAAACTCTCCGAGCCAACGCCGTCGACGTCGCCGTCACCCCAGCCGTAACCCGTATGGGCGCCGAGATAGAACCCTTCCCAGGTAAACGACGGAGCGGTTTCGATGGCGACCGGAGCGGTCGGGATCTGCTCTACGGCGTCAGCTGCATAGGCTGCGGTCGATGCGCTGAAAGCAGCGACGGAAGCGGCGAGAATGAAAAGACCCTTCATGGATTTTCCCTCCATAAGCATTGCGGATGAAAAGGCATGTAGGAGCGATTGCTAAAAAGGCTGTAGCAAAAATGTCACGCGCCAAAAAATCGATCATTGACTGCCGATCGGTTGAGCATTTTGCCTTTGAATTATGCGCTGGAACATTTGCGCAAATCGCGGCGCGAATCATGTGTCGTCATGGGCGGAAAGCAGAAGCGGGCCGCTTCCGCCTTCGGCCAGCCGGTCGTCGGGATTGCGCAAGGGGCAGGCCTTCAGTGACAGGCAGCCGCAGCCGATACAGCCGGTCAGCTCGTCACGCAGGCGCGTCAGCGTCTCGATCCGCTGGTCCAGCTCCGCCTTCCAGTGGGCAGAAAGCCGCGCCCAGTCCTTTGCATTGGGTGTGCGCTTCTGCGGCAGGGTTTTAAGCGCCTCGGCAATCTGTTTGAGCGGCACGCCCGCGCGCTGTGCTACCCGGATCACGGCAATGCGCCGCAATACGTCGCGGCTGTAGCGCCGGTGATTGCCGCCATTGCGCCAGCTTTCGATCAGCCCTTGCTCCTCGTAGAAATGCAGCGTCGAGATCGCCACGCCGGAGCGTTCCGCCATCTGTCCCACACCCAGGCCCCGGAGAGTTCCAGTCTTTTCGGATTTCATCATTTTTTGCCGTTGACCTCAACCAAGCTTGAGATTTTACGGTGCCGATCCTGATGTGGGAAGGCCTTACTTGAACGAGGCCGGCATGAAAAGGTACGAACGGAATGACGGAAATGATCGAGGAACGGAACGGCCCGATGCGGGATGTGGAACCGGCCGAAGCCGAAGCCGGAGGTTATGCGAACCTGCTCTCCGGAGAGAGCGGGCGCATGCTGGCGCTGATCTCGAGCGGCATCGGGCTGCATGCCTTCAACCAGTTCGCCATCGTCGCCGCCATGCCGCTCGCCGCCGCCGAACTTGGCGGACGCGAATGGTACAGCTGGGTTTACAGCCTCTATTTCATCGGTTCGATCGCCGGCGGCACCGCGGCCGCCTCGATCCGCGACCGGCTCGGCGTGCGCACTAGTCTGGCGATTGCCTCTATCGTTTTTGCATTCGGCGGGCTGATGGCCTTCTTCGCCCCCGCCTTCGGCTGGATCGTATTCGGACGATTGTTGCAGGGCGTGGCCGATGGCCTGATCGTGGCGATCTGCTACAGCCTCATCCCGGCGAATTTTTCGAGCCTGCTGATTGCCCGCGTCTTTGCGGTCGAAGCGACTGTCTGGGCGGTCACGGCGCTGTTCGGGCCGCTGATCGGCGGCCTGGTAACCGAGGCGACATCCTGGCGTTTCTCCTTCCTTGCGGTTGCGCCTTTCCTGATGACGCTGTCGCTTTTCACGGCTCTTGCCGAACCGAAGACGAGTGGGGGGAGGGCGGCAAGCTTTGCACCGGTTTCGGTCGCTCTCTGCGTTCTGACGGCGCTCGTCTTCGCGCTGTCCTCTGCAAGTGCACAGCCGCTCTGGCAGGCCGCCCTGCTGGTCATTGGCGTATTGGCGCTGTTTTCGGTCGGTGCGCTCGACGGCCGTTTCGGTCCGCCGCTTTTTCCCGCTGGCTCGTTCCGTTCCGGTTCGGTGCTCGGCCGTGCCTTTTTCATCCTGTTCCTGATGTCGGCCGGCCACTCGGCCGGCAGCACCTATCTGGCGCTTTTTGCCAGCGAGCTATTCGGTCTCGGTCCGGCGATCGTCGGTTATGTCGTCGTCACCATGGCGCTTTCCTGGAGCATCGTCGCCATGTTCGCCAGCCGTTACGAGGGACTGGCATGGCGTAACGCGACGATGTGGATAGGGCCTCTCTTGCTGCTTTTCGGCTTTGCCGCGATCGCCGTTGCGATCGGCCTGCGCTGGCTGCCGCTGATCGTGCTCGGCCAGGTTCTGGTCGGCGCCGGCTTCGGTCTCGCCTGGGCCAATGTCAACGAAGCGGCAATGGATGCTGCCGACCCTGCGGATCGCGATCTCGCCAGCGCGCTTCTGCCCACCATGTCGACGGCCGGTTATGCGGTAGGGGCAGCCCTTTCCGGCACGATCGCAACCGCGACCGGCCTGACGGCAAGTCTCGCAACCGGATCTGCCGGCGATACCGCCGCATGGCTTTACGGCACTGCCGCACTCGGCGCCTCGGTCAGCTTCATCCTCGGCTTTGGCGTGAGGCTGAAACGAAGCTGACCATCAGACCTGAAGGCAAGCTTTCAGCGTCTCAAAAATGCGCGGATCGAGCGTTTGCGAGACGTTGAAACGCATGCAGTTTCTCGCCGATTGCGACAGACTGAATGCATTGCCCGGCGCGAGCACGATCTGCTTCTGCAGGCAGGCTCGCGCCACCTCCGCCGCGTCCGTCTCACCCGGCAGCCGGCACCACAGGAACATGCCGGATTGCGGCCGCAACACGGGTTCGATGCCGATCGACCCAAGCCTGTCCGTCACCTCCGCCATCGACCTGGAAAGCCGTGCGCGCAACGCGTCGAGATGTTTGCGATAACCGCCGTCGGAAAGTGCTGCATGAACGATTTCCTCAGTCATCCGTCCGCCGGCAAAGGACGTGGCGATCTTCAGGTCGGTCAGCCCCTCGATCCAGTCCGGCCGTGCCGCGATGAAACCGCAGCGCGCCGCAGCCGACAGCGTTTTCGAAAAGCTGCCGATATGGATCACCCGTTCCAGCCCGTCGAAGGCCGCAAGCCTTGGTGCCGCAACGGTCTCGAAATCGGCAAAGATATCGTCCTCGACAATCGTAAGGTCGAATTCTTCCGCGATCTTCAGCACCCGATGCGCGGTAACCGGTGAAAGCACGGCGCCGGTCGGGTTATGGATCGCCGAATTGGTGATATAGAGCCGCGGCCGATGCTCCGAGACGGTGGCTGCAAAGGCCGCAAGATCCGGTCCGTTTGCGGTGTAGGGCACCCCGATGATCTTTGCCCGGTGCGCCCGCAAAAGCGCATGGAAGTTGAAATAGCATGGGTCGTCGACCAGAACCGTATCGCCCGGCTCGATCAGGAACCGGCAGAGAAGATCGATCGCCTGCGTGCCGGATTCCGTCAGCATGATCTGGTCCGGCGAGACTTCCATGCCCCGCTCGCCCATCCGCCGCGAGATCAGCCGGCGCAGCGGCGCAAGGCCCAGCGGTGTGCCGTAATCCGCAAGCGAGGACGGCTCCGCACGGGAAAGTGTCCGGAGCGCCTTGCGCATCGCCTCTTCCGGCAGCCACGAGGGTGGCAGCCAGCCGCAGCCGGGTTTCAAACTGTCGCTGCCGCTTTCCAGCGATTGCCGCGAGATCCAGAACGGATCGACCGCCCGGTCGAGTTTTGGCCCGGCTTCGGCGGGGGAAAAGGGTGCCGCCTGATTGGCCACGTAAAACCCGGATCCCGGCCGCGAGACGATCGCACCCTCCGCCACCAGCCGTTCATAGGCGTCGACGACCGTCGAGGTGGAAACGGAGAGCGTTGCGGCAAGTGCACGTACCGAAGGCAGTTTCGCCCCCGGCGTCAGCACCCGCCCGGCAACCCGCTGACGGATCGTCGCCATCACCATCTCGGCTTTGGTTGCCGCTGATCCTGTCGTCAGATCCATGTGGTTTGTCTCATCCGTATTGGTGGTTGCGCCATAACAGTTTCGAAAAATTGTATCATACTGTTTCTGGTTAAGCCAAGGTTTCGAGAGGATAAGGAGGAAGATTACAGACCCCCCCTGATCCTTCCCCGCAAGGGGGAGTGCTTGGCCCCGCAGAATCGTCTCGGCTCAATTGTGCAAGGGCTGGCGCCGCAGGTTTTCTTTCCTCCTTGTGGGGAGATGACCGGCCGGCCAGAGGGGGGCTTCTCACAGGCGCAAGCCTGCGAACACCACCGGCACGACACCCTGCCGACCGAAATATTGGAGCAAGACATGGATCGTAGCGTCTCGGGCTGGCTGAACGGTTTTATCGGCGTGCTGATCTTCTCCGGCTCGTTGCCGGCCACCAGGCTTGCGGTGATCGGCTTCGATCCGCTGTTCCTGACTGTTGCCCGCGGCGCCATTGCCGGGCTTCTGGCGCTCTGCCTGCTGATCCTGTTCCGCGAAAAGCGGCCGCAGGGCAGGGATGTCGCGGCGCTCGCCGCCATCGCGCTCGGTGTTGTCGTCGGCTTTCCCCTGCTGACGGCAATTGCCCTGCAGCACATCACGTCGGCCCAGTCGATCGTCTATATCGGCCTTTTGCCGCTTGCCACCGCGATCTTCGGCGTCATCCGCGGCGGTGAACGCCCCAAGCCTGCCTTCTGGCTTTTTGCCATCCTTGGGGCAGCCTTCGTTACCGGCTATGCGCTGGTACGCGGCGGCGGTACGGGCGGCGCGGAAGCGACGTTTCTCGGCCTTTCCCTCGGCGGCTGGCTGATGCTCGGCGCGATCGTCGCCTGCGGTTACGGTTATGCGGAAGGGGCCGCGCTGTCGAAGCGGCTCGGCGGCTGGCAGGTCATCTGCTGGGCGCTGGTCATCTCGCTGCCGGTCATGATGGTCGGCGCACTGGCACTCATGCCTGGAAGCTTCGCTACGGTCGGTGCATCGGCCTTTGCCGGCCTTGCCTATGTCTCGCTCTTCTCGATGCTGATCGGCTTCATCTTCTGGTATCGCGGCCTCGCCCAGGGCGGCACCGCCTCGGTCGGCCAGTTGCAGCTGCTGCAACCTTTCTTCGGTCTGGCGCTCGCCGCAATTCTGCTCGGAGAAACGGTCACGCCCGCCATGTTCGCCGTCACCCTCGGTGTCATCCTGTGTGTCGCAGCGGCGCGGAAGTTCGCGCGGTGACGATGCCCTGACGGGCGCCCACTCCACTCTCATCCCTGTGCGCGTCTTCGGTCGGTGGTGCCGACGCCATCACCATCTCATGGTATCGGCTTCGTGATCCTCTACCGCATACCGCATGGCAGTGGTTCGGTCACATCCATGCTTGTCCATGTAGGAGCGGATAAGCGATTGCCGTCGGCCTTCCGTCATCACCGCGAAGACATTGCGAAATCGTCTCTCCAAGGCCTCAGGCGTGGCGACGGTTGCAAGCGCCGGTCGGCGAAGCCAGAAGTGGTGGATGTTGAGCCAGATCCAGAAACCGATAAACCCGATCCCGGCCCCGACGAATGCTGCTGTCAGATACTCCATAACACACCCCGACATGCACCTATAAAGTGCATTGTAGTCGAGGATCGCGTTACTCGCAACGTCTGCCGGAAACGCCGCGCCGCAGCAAAGATGCGCCAACACAGCCTCTGTCAGGCCGAGCACCCTCTCAGTGAGTTTTTAATCGGCTCCCGTTCGGCAATCGGCACGTTCGTTCCACGCGCGGCCGCAAGCGAATGTCCACCCATATCGGCTGCGTCCGCCCAAGACCTGGTCGATGTGTCGACGGCCGGGTAAATCTGCTTCAAAAGGTCAGGAGTTTAAGGACGGCCAGCGTGATCTCGCGGCAGCGACGTGACGTCAATCTATCGCCCGACCCCGTTCTAAAGTTAACGGCAGTCGCGCCCGGGCGCGCTTGTGACAGACCGATGCCGATAAGTCCAATCCAAAATCCTTGTGGGGCCGGTGAAGGATCGCGCAAAGCCTCGTCTATGTGCATCGACAGCTAGCAGATTATTCTGACGGGCGTGAGGCCGGGCAGGCAGGCATGATGGTCTCCGTGGCGGCCTGAAAAACTAAAAGTTGACTTTTTGAGCCAGGCTCACTATTTAAAGTTTATCGATTTTTTCTTGCCGAGATTTGGTTACTGCGCGAGTGGCACCGCGTATTGAACGACCCTCCCTTTAAAGCATCGTTATCATCATCCGCGGGCGCTTTTGCGTTGCGGTCCCTCTATGTTGCTAAGAAAGGGTTCATCATGACCACTGGCACAGTTAAATGGTTTAATTCCACCAAGGGCTTCGGCTTCATCCAGCCTGACAATGGCGAAGCTGATGCGTTCGTTCACATCTCGGCTGTTGAACGTTCGGGCATGCGCGAACTCGTTGAAGGCCAGAAGGTCTCCTTCGATCTGGAGCGCGACCGTAAGTCCGGCAAGATGTCGGCCTGCAACCTTCAGGCTGTTTGAACTGGTATCTGCTTTCGTGTGACCACGGATGTACTGGCACTGTCGAAAGCATGGGACCACAGGAGGTCAGGCAGCCGCCTGGCCTTTTTTGTTGCTTCTGATGGCTGTGCGGCACCGGGTATCATCAAGCGTGCACATACATTGCTGTAGCGCTTTGGAAGTCGCGCATCCTTAGGCCCGAAGCCGCTTGCGGTCTCCTGCTCGATGCGTCGCCACTTGTACCGGGGAAAACAAATGACAGAACAGCACAGCAAGGCTCGGCAGGTTGCCGAGAAGGCATTCGACAAGACCCAGGCTTCGAGCGCCGCCGGCAATCGCGCCCGCGATGAGCTCGACGCCGTTACAAAGGCACGCCAGGAAAAGACGTCCCGATTGCGGGAGGCGCGCCTTGCCATGGAAGCGCAGAACGAGGCGCTGCATTCCGGCGCAGCTCCGGCGAAAAAGCCCTGAAGCTGCCCGCAGGCCGATCTGATTGAACGTAGCAGGCCGACCAGCCCGCGCGTCGTCATGTGCAGCAATTGCGGCAAAGGCAGGAACCGGTTTGCGTCCGGAATTGCGTTTAAACAGATAGATGGGGCAGGTTCGCGTTTCGAGGAAAGGCGGAAATGCTCTGGAGAAAGAACGAAGAGATGACCAGCACGAACGCTGCCGCACTGACAGTCGAGTTGACGCCAACCCAGATCCGGGGGCTGAAGCTTGCAAAACTTGGCGACCTGCATCCCCAGGAAGGGAACCGGTGGACCCATCTTGACGCCACGGTGACCTACGCGAAATCCGATCGTTTCAAGGAGCGTCCGCTGAAGGTGAAATTCGCGACGACAACCACGCTCGAGCAGCTGACCGGCTACGGCCTTCTGAAGGGGCTTGACCCTGATGCCGAAGCCAGCGAAACCCCACACGGTATAACCATGGCGGGCAAGATGTGGCTGTTGAAGCACAAGTGAGGGCAGAGGGCGCTCCATCGGAGCGTACTGGGCGGGACGACGACCCGTCGCGCCACGATGCGCTGTTCGCAGACGATGCGGACACCGCAGCCCTTCCGGATTGCCAGACCTGCGGGGCCTGCTGTTCCTATTCATCTGAATGGCCGCGATTCACCACGGAATCCGATGAGGCCCTCGACATGGTTCCGCTGCAGTTCGTTTCCGCGGACCAGCGGGGCATGCGATGTGAAGGTGAGCGATGCTCGGCGCTGTCCGGCCGTGTCGGAGTCAGCACGTCGTGCATGATATACGATGTCCGCCCCGATGTCTGTCGTGCCTGCTCCCCCGGCGATTCCGAATGCAGGACTGCTCGCTGGGCTTTCGGACTGGAAAGAAGCCATACGGGCTCGACGGGCTTTTAGAGCATTTCCGCTTTTGCTGGATTGCTCTAGGCGGCGGAAGGTTAGGACGTGTCGCGCATAACCATGCGCCGGCCTCATTCCCGCAAAGCCCTATCGCCCCGCCGTCTCCAGTAATGCGACGATCTCGCCATATCCCCGCGCCTTCGCGTGCTGAAGCGGCGTCACGCCATCCTTGTCGGCGATATCGATCCTTGCGCCACCATCGAGCAGCAGCCTGACGATCGCCTGATGGCGCTCCCCGCCGTCACTGAGGATGATCGCCTCCAGAAGTGCGGTCCAGCCAAGATTGTTGACGTGGTTCACATCGACGCCCGCCTTGATCAGCGTATCGACGGTCTCGACATGGCCGCGCTCGGAGGCCGGGATCAGCGCAGTGCCGCCATAGCGGTTGGTACTTTTCAGATCTGCGCCATGCGCAAGCGTCATCCGCAGGATTTCCAGATGCCCTCTCGCACCGGCATAAAGATAGGGGCTGTCCTGAATGGCATCCTTGGCGTTGACGTCCGCGCCCGCTTCGATCAGCAGTCGTGCGGCCTCGACATCGTTGGCATGGGTGGCGATCAGGAGCGGGGTCCGGCGCTGATCGTCGCGTGGATCGATCGCGGCGCCTTCCCGGATGAGGGAGGTGATTGCCCGGCTGTCGCCGGTTCTGGCTGCATCGAGCAGCTGGGTGCCGTTTGTATCGGACATGGCGGTCTCCATCAAAGCGGGCAGCAGGCTTGCCGCAAGAGCCATCCGCAGCGCGGTTGCGCGGATGTGGTGGCGCAGAGGTGACCCGGCTGTCTCTGGCATCGCGGTTCCGGCTCCATGAAAGGTGTCTGTGACCATGCGCTTTAGCATGAACCGATCAATTCGCTTCTCAACACGCCGTCATTTCAATCCTGCGATAGGTCGGCCTGAGTATCTTTCGCGCAACAGGAAGGACACGTTTTTTGCAAGTTTCCTCCAATTTTAAACGACATCCCTCAGATGGGGTATGACGTATCGGCAAGATACGGTAGAGTTAACTACTGGTTAAATATTGGGGGAATGCATGGACAGTCTTTTTCGTCATCTTCGACTGCCCTGCGGTTTCCTTAAGATGCTGGTCATGTCGGCTCTTGTTACTTGCGCCAGCCTGGTTTCGGGCGATGGCGTCTGGCGGGCTGCAGGGTTTGGTGTGATTTCTCTTGTCCTGATGCAGGTCGGTTATTTCGGTGCTGTCCTCGCCCTGTCTGTTGCGGAAAAGAACCGTCGCAGGTGATTGCCTCCGTTTCAGATCAGCGACCACACCAATGCGAAAAGGCCCGTAAGCCACGCGATGGTCGCAACTGCGACGCAGACGAGAAATAGTTTTATGCGCATGCTTTCTCCTCCTATTGGAGGAAATAGGCGACATGCCGGGATCGGCAATCGTATTCTAGCGCCGACTTTCCCTCTTTTTTGCCAAGGTTAACCGGCGCCGAAAGCCCTAGCGCTCGGCCATGCGCGGGTTGCCGTGGCGATATCACCTCTCAAATTGTGATTTGAAAATAAGCACTCAAAATATTGATGATTAAATGTGCAAAAGGCACTTGCGCGGTTGATGCTTTGTCGCTTTCTATGAGGCAATAACAACCAGCAGGGGAATTGAATGCTGACGCGCAGATATCTGACCAAACTTGCAACCGCCGCCACGCTGGCATTGACTGCAGGCCTTGCAGCTCCGGCATTCGCCGAAACGGCCATCAAGTTCACGCTCGACTGGAAATTCGAAGGCCCGGCCGCGGGTTTCCTGCTGGCCGTGGACAAGGGATATTTCAAGGAAGAAGGCTTGGCCGTCACGATCGACACCGGCAATGGCTCGGTCGAGGCCATTCCGCGGGTCGCCACCGGCACTTACCAGATGGGTTTCGGCGACATCAACTCGCTGATCAAGTTCCTCGATGAGGACCCGTCGCAGAAGATCAAGGCGGCGATGATGATCTATGAGCGCCCGACCTTCGCGGTCGTCGGCCGCAAGTCGCTTGGCGTCACCGGTGACCCGAAGTCGCTCGAAGGCAAGAAGCTCGGCGCCCCGCCGCCGGATGGTGCGTTTGCCCAGTGGAAGGCCTTCAAGGAAGTGGCCAAGATCGACGACAGCAAGATCGCCATCGAATCCATCGGCTTTCCGGTACGCGAACCGATGCTCGCCAAGGGCGATGTCGATGCCGTCTTCGGTTTCGCCTTTTCCGTCATCCTCAACCTGAAGGCTCAGGGCATCGCAGATGACGATATCGCCACCATCCTGATGGCCGAACACGGGTTGAATCTCTACGGTAACTCGGTGCTGGTAAATACCGATTTCGCCAAGGAAAACCCGGAAGCCGTCAAGGGCTTCATGAAGGCACTGGCGAAAGGTTTTGCCGCCGCCGTCGCCAATCCGCAGGAAGGCGTCGACGCGGTCTTGAAGCGCAACGAGACGCTCAATCCGGAGATCGAGCTTGAGCGCCTGAACATGGCCAACGCCATGAACATCAAGACGCCTTACGTGGTCGAAAACGGCTTTGGCGGTGTCGACATGACAAGGCTTTCGGCTTCAATCGAAACGCTGAAGATCTCCATGGGGCTGAAGGGCGCGGTCAAGGCCGAACAGGTGTTTGACGCCAGCTTCCTGCCGGAAAAGGCGGAGCGGATGCTGCCGTAAGAGGCGAAAGCGGGTGAGGGAGCTTATCCCCTCACCAACAAAATCTAAGACTTAGCCTTTGGCTAAGATCTCGATTTTGTAACCTCTTCTACAAAGGGAGAGGTAAGGCGCCGAGTTTGCCTCACCGGTATCTCTCCCCTTGTGGGAGAGAAAGCGATTTCAGCATCTTAGCTTCAGCTAAGTGCTAGAAATCGCAAGTGAGGGGATAGCCACGGCATTCGACGCATAACGAAAGAACACCCCCATGGCACACCTCGTTTCCATCGATGACGTCGACATGCGCTATGGCGGCGCGGATGGCACGCTTGCTGTCTCCGGCCTCACCATGCGCGTCGACAAGGGCGATTTCGCCGCTGTTGTCGGGCCGTCCGGTTGCGGCAAGTCCACGCTGATGAAGCTCGTCACTGGCCTGCATATCCCGCAGGTCGGCACCGTCATCGTCGCCGGTCAGCATGTGACGCAACCCGTCTCTATCGTCGGCATGGCGTTTCAGAACCCGACCATGCTGCCCTGGCGCACGACGCTGGAAAACATCCTCCTGCCTCTCGAAATCGTCGAAAGACATCGGCATCGCCTGCGCGCCAACAAGAAGGAATACATCGAGAAGGCCGAGCATCTTCTTGAACTCGTCGGCCTGAAAGGGTTTGGTCAAAAATTCCCCTGGCAGCTTTCGGGCGGCATGCAGCAGCGCGCCAATCTGTGTCGTGCGCTCATCCACGAACCCGAACTCTTGATGCTCGACGAACCCTTCGGCGCGCTCGATGCCTTTACCCGCGAGGAACTGTGGTGCGTCATCCGCGATCTTCATGCGGCGCAGGGTGTCACCATCGTTCTCGTCACCCACGATCTGCGTGAAGCGGCCTTTCTCGCCGACAAGATTTTCGTCATGAGCGCGCGCCCCGGCCGCATCCTCAAGGAACATCGCGTGCCCTTCGAGCGGCCCCGCGATCTGGAGATCATGTATGAAAGCAGGTTCAACGACCTCGTGCACCAGCTGCACGGAGAGATCGCGGCAGCGAGGGTGACGGCATGACGATCACGACCGAAAACTCCGGCACAACGCCCGCTGTTGCCCAGAAGGCCGCTGCCGCAAAACATCCCGCCCGCATCAACTGGGTCAAGGCTGCTCCGTGGCTCTTCACCCTCGGTCTGTTCCTTTTCTGGGAATTGCTGGTCCGCGGTCTCGGCATGCCGGTGACGATCCTGCCGGCGCCGAGCCGTATCTTTCAGGCGGTCGTGCAATACTGGTCGCCGCTTCTGAAGAACTCGGCCCAGACGCTGTTCACCACCACGCTCGGTTTCGGCCTGGCGGTGGTCGGCGGTCTGGCAATCGGCCTGTTCATTGGCTGGTCGAAGACGATCTATGCCGGGCTCTACCCGATCATGATCGGCTTCAATGCCATCCCCAAGGTGGCCGTCGTTCCGATCCTGGTCATCTGGTTCGGCATCGGCACCATTCCGGCCGTCATCACTGCCTTCCTCATCTCCTTCTTCCCGATCGTCGTGAATGTCGCAACGGGCCTCGCCACCATCGAGCCGGAAACGGAGGACGTGCTGCGGGCGCTCGGGGCAAAGAAGCTCGATATCATGCTGAAGGTCGGCATCCCGCGCTCTATGCCCTATTTCTTCGGTTCGCTGAAGATCGCCATCACGCTTGCCTTCGTCGGCTCGGTGCTGAGCGAAACGGTGGCGTCGAACTACGGCCTCGGCAACATGATGGCGTCGGCCCAGAGTCAGTTCAACGTGCCGCTGGTCTTTGCCGGCCTGCTTGCGCTCGCCATCGAAGGCATCGCCATGTATTCGCTGATGGCCTGGATCGAACGCCGCATGACCGGCTGGGCGCATCGCTCGACCATGGCAAACTGAAGGGGAGGCGGTTGACCGACCGTCGCTCTTTCGCCTTGGAATGAATCTCTTAGGCACTCTTTCACAAGTCGTGATTAGATGCTTGGCGACGAACATCATTCTGAGGGCATGAAGGCCTTGGACGAAAACATGACGATGGTGCAGGCGGTGCAGCTGATGGAAGCTGCCGGCGTCTGCGTGGCCGTGTATGATCATGAGGACCGGTTGCGTTATGCCAACCGGGCCTTTCGCGCGGCATGGTTCATAGAAGAGGGTGAACGACCGCTCTGGCCCGACCTGATGCGTCGCAATTTCCTCGCAAGGCGCGGCACGGTCATCAAGGTCGAGGATTTCGAAGCCTGGCTGGCTTCCACCGTGTCGCGTCGCGGCAAGGCCGGTTTCCGCGCCTTCGAGACCGACCTGCATGACGGCCGCTGGCTATGGATGACCGAGACCATGCAGGCCGATGGCTGGATGCTCTGTGTGGCCAGCGACATCACCTCGATCCGCTCCGACGAACGCAGCCTGCGGCAGGACCGCGACGATGCGATCAAGGCGTCGCAGACCGACGAGCTGACCGGCATCCCCAGCCGCCGTTTCGTCATGGCCAAGCTGAACGACATGCTGGCCGCCCGGCACGGTGATCGAGAAGCGGGATATGTCGGCTGTGTGGCCGTGCTCGACATCGACAATTTCAAATATATCAACGACCGTTTCGGCCATTTCGTCGGCGATGCGGTGCTGAAGGATTTTGCCGCCACCCTGCAGCAGCATGTCCGCAAGACCGATGTTCTGGGCCGTGTCGGCGGTGAGGAATTCGTCCTTCTACTGCCCAATACCGCACCGGAAGACGCCGAAGTGATTCTTGGCCGGATGCTGGAAGCGGTTCGTGTCTCCCGGCCGCTGGCCGACCAGGTGAGCTTCCGCTACACCTTTTCCGCCGGTCTTGCCGGTGCAAGGGCGACCGACAGGCAGGACGATGTCTATCGCCGCGCCGACCTGGCGCTCTACGCCGCAAAGATGCGCGGCCGCGACCAGATCGGCATCGATCCCGCAACAAGGCTCGGTGACGCTGTCGACTGATCGTCCTGCTCAAAGCCGTCCGGCAACCGCAGAGCCTGCCAGTTCGGGCAGGACCGCGCGGATGTGCTCGCCCAGCATCGAGGCAACGGAGGAGGGCCGGCTTTCGGCAAATTCGAGCGCAATCCCGATCCGAGGCAGGTCGGGCAATCCGTCCGAGACGATGTGGAGGTCCGGCGGCACCGCCGTTTCAGTGAGCACGCTGACGGCGTGCCCCGCACGGGTAATCGCGATCAGCCCGGCAAGGCTGTCGCTGGCAAAGGCGACCCGGTAGCGACGCCCCACCGCTTCCATCGCATCGCAGGCGGCGCGGTAGTCGAGCGTCGTCGGGGCAGAGAGCGCCAAAGGCAGGATCTCGTTGGAAAGGACCAGCGTCTTCGGCTGGTCCGCCACCCAGACGAAGCGCTCGCGACGGATCACCGCCTCGTCTTCGGGATCTGGCAGCGACACCAGCGCCATGTCGATCTGCCGCCGGGTGAGAAGCGGGCGAAGCCCGATCGTCGGGGCGCAGACGAGCCTCAGCTCCACCTGCGGATTGGCGGCGCAAAAACCTTTCAAGAGTTCCGGCACGAAGGCGAGCGCGTAATCTTCCGGGCAGCCGAGACTGACCGAGCCTTTCAGCACAGTGCCGCCGAGATCGGCCAGGATATCGTCGTGCCGGGCGATCAGCTGTTCCGCATGGGAAACCAGCCTTTCGCCCGCGGCCGTCAGCCGCACGCCGGCGCCGGTGCGATGCAGAAGCGGCTGCCCGACCTGATCCTCCAGCCGCTGCATCTGCATGCTCAGCGCCGACTGGGTGCGCCCCACCTGCGCCGAGGCAAGGCTGATCGAGCCGGTGCGGGCAATGGTGATGAAGTTTTTCAGAAGCGCAAGATCGAGCATCGGTGTCGAGATATCAGGAAAATCGATATCGATTGAAATACTATCAATTGGACTGGAGCGCCAGCCGCTTGTTACCCTCCTGCAAAATCACCACCAGAGGGAAAACAATATGGAAAACGCTGCAAAGGCAGTCACGTCGCTGAACGACGATCCGGCTTTCTGGGCCGATGCCGACAAGCATCTGACCCGCTACGGGCCGGCCTTCGAGGATGTCATCATCGAGCGTGCCGAAGGAAGTTTTGTATATGACGCGGATGGCCGCGCCATTCTCGATTTCACCTCCGGCCAGATGAGCGCCCTGCTGGGCCACACCCACCCGGATATCGTCTCGACCGTCAACCGGCAGATGGCCTCCGTTGCGCACCTGTTTTCCGGCATGCTGTCGCGTCCGGTGGTGGAACTGGCGGCACGGCTGGCGGCGCTCGCGCCCGGTCTCGATCGCGTCCAGCTTTTGACCACGGGTGCCGAATCCAACGAGGCGGCGATCCGCATGGCAAAGCTCGTCACCGGCGGGCACGAGATCGTCGCCTTCGCCCAGAGCTGGCACGGCATGACGGGTGCCGCGGCGTCCGCCACCTACAGCGCCGGCCGCAAGGGTTATGGCCCGGCAACGGCCGGATCCTTCGCCATTCCCGCGCCGAACGCCTATCGTCCGCGCTTCAGGAACCCGGACGGATCGAACGACTGGCAGGCGGAACTGGATGATGCCTTCCACCTGATCGACAACCAGTCGACCGGCAATCTGGCGGCCTTCATCGCCGAGCCGATCCTGTCTTCCGGTGGTATTCTCGAACTGCCGCTCGGCTACCTCGCGGCCTTGAAGAAGAAATGCGAGGAGCGCGGCATGCTGCTGATCCTCGACGAGGCCCAGACCGGCATCGGCCGTACCGGCAACATGTTCGCCTTCCAGCGGGACGGCGTCACACCCGACATCATGACCCTGTCGAAGACGCTCGGCGCCGGCCTGCCGCTCGCCGCCGTCATGACCAGCGCGGAAGTCGAGCAGAAGGCGTTCGAGAAAGGCTTTTTGTTCTACACGACCCACGTGTCGGACCCGCTGCCGGCGGCAGTCGGTGTGGCCGTGCTGGATGTCGTTGCCCGCGACAATCTGGTGGAGCAGGCGGTAACACGCGGCACGCGTCTGAAGGACGGGCTGTTGTCGCTGCAGCAGCGTTTCGAATGCATTGGCGACGTGCGCGGCCGCGGGCTGTTGCTCGGCCTGGAAGTGGTGACTGACCGCCACACCAAGGCGCCCGGTTTCGAACTCGGCGCAAAGATCATGGAAGAGGCGATGCTTCGCGGCCTCTCGATGAACATCGTGAAGCTGCCCGGCATGGGCGGCGTGTTCCGCATCGCCCCGGCACTGACCGTCTCGGATGCCGAGATCGATCGTGGTGTCGAGACCATGGCCGATGCAATCGAGGCGGCGCAACGGGGCCGGTAAGCGGCAGGCACTTCGCGTGGTAATTTTCTTCTGCAACGAAACGCCGGGCTGCTGCCCGGCGTTCTGCGTGATGACTTCATGTCCAAAACGCTGAGCCGTTTTATTGTCATGTAATGAAATTGGGATGGGCGAGGTTTTCGAGGGAGGTCAATTTGTCGACTGGTGGTGGTTGCTGCGGGTTGACGCCGTTATTTTCAAATTTTACTTAAGTATAGTTAATCCTTCGGATGAGTGATTGCTGGTTGGTCAATCCGAGATAAATGAACGGGTTCGGAATTGAGATCTTCGACTTGACTGCTTGAGACGTGACGATCTTCCGGCCGTGAGAAATCCCGGTTTCAGCATGCTTTTCGGGGGAGAGGCCATGACGGCCGAAGACGGTATCGCCGTGGTAGATATCCTGATGATCCGCCGCGTCTACTGCCGGCTGCGGGCGGAAGGCTGGCCGGCCGAAGGAAATCCCCGTTTACTGGCCTCAAACCTCGTTTATCTCTATCGGATCGGGGTGAGGGAGGAAAAACAGCTGCTGGCGCTTGCTCCTTATCTCACCTGAGCCGGATTCGGCGAACCGCCCTTTCCCATTCCCGGACAGAACGGCGGGCGTCATTGCCCTTAATTAAGCAAGTTTGAATGTATGGCGACACGATTGACGCTGCTCTGCGTTAAATGCCGTCATGCTAATATTCGATCGACCCCATCGCAGCTTCTCTTCCGACCAGGCCGGCAATTTCGGGCTGATGACCGCGCTCATCCTGCCCATGTTGCTGGGCGGCGCAGGACTTGCGATCGATACCGCCAATCTGATGGTTTCCAAGCGGCAGTTGCAGGAGGCGACGGATGCCGCGGCCCTTGCCGTGTCCGGTGCGATGGCAAATGGCACCGATACTGCGGCCGGCCAGAAGCTGGGCAAGGATTTTCTGGCGGGGCAACTGGCCAATTACATGAACACGACCGATACCGCGGCAATCAAGAACGCGACCACGGTGGCGATCACCACCAACACGGATGTCTCGACCGGGGGCAAAAGTTACTCGGTTTCCGTGACCTCCTCAGCCAATATCCAGTTGACTCCGCTTACAGGTTTCTTTGCCGGAACGACCTACCCGGTTTCTGCCGCCAGCAAGACGGTATCGGGTACAGGCAGCGGGACAGGGGCTAACGGGACGGTGGCGGCGAGCAACGGCGTATCGATGGATCTGCTGCTCGATGAATCGGCTTCCATGGCGGAAAACACCACAACGGTGAAAGGCACAAAATGCGTCATCAACCTGCTCGGCATCTGCATCGGCCAGCAGGTCGTCTATGTGACCAAGGTTGAGGCATTGAAACAGGCGGCCGTCACCATGTTCGATGCCCTCGACAAATCCGACCCCAAAACCCGTTTCGTCCGCACCGGCACGATTTCCTATACCAACGGTATCAAGGGACAGTCCGCCGTTGCATGGGGAACCACGGCGGCGCGGCAGTATGTCAATGCCATGACGCTCAACCCGGTTGGTGGCACCGATGCGACGACGGCCGTGACCACCGCGACCTCCAACATCCAGAGAACTCTCTACGGCACCGACACCGAAAGCGTCGAACATGCCAAGAAGGGCAACACGACCTCCGACCGGATCATGATCCTGATGACCGACGGCGACATGACCGGCAACAGCACGGCATGGAGCCAGAGGCTGGACCAGAACGTCCGCGACGGCTGTGCTGCCGCGAAAACTGCCGGAATCAAGATCTATACCGTCGCCTTCATGGCGCCGCCCAAGGGGCAGGAATTGTTGAAATACTGCGCCTCTTCGGCCGGGCATTATTATGAACCCAACACGATGGAAGCACTGGTGGCATCGTTCAAGTCGATTGCCGACAATGCGATCAAGCCGATGAACCGTCTGACGAACTAACCGGTTTTGCTCAATTCCTGCTGCCCGATCGGGGAACCGTATGGCGGCCTTCCTGTTCTACTGTGGAGAGTGCAAAGGAAAGGGAAGCAGATGGTTGAGGCACATGGAGAAAAGACGCAGGCTCTGGAACTTGCGCAGGAATATCGCCGTCTCGGCGGAACGCGGCTTGCCAAGATGGACGATAACGTCATCAGCACTCGCAAATGGGATGACGAACCCGCCGAAGCGTCACGCTTCTGGCACGATCGTGTGGAAATTCTCGATGACAGACATCAGGCGGAAGTCGTCAGTCATCTGAAGTCGATGAATTCCTGAATTTTGATATCGCGGCCTCCCAAGGCGAAAGCCGCCATTGCCCGGGCGGATCCACGTGATCCGTCCGGGCAAGTGGTTGATCGGGTAAGGGTCAGAATACCGCCAGATATTTCAGCAGCGAAATGATGCCGATGATGATGACGATCACCCGCGCGATCTGGCGCATCCTCGCATCGAGCGGCAGCATGTTGATGAGATAAAGCACCAGCACGATCACCAGGAACGTGATCAGGATGCTGATCAGAAGTGACAAACCCATAACCCCAGTCTCCATATTTTGCGGCGCGTCCTGCGCCGATCACAAAACTGTAATTATGAGCCGATCGTAAAAAGAAAAGGGTGCTCAATAAGATAGTCTATGAGCTTTGGCGCATGGTTCGGCCGGGAGCCCGGCTTTCGGCTTGTTCGTCGCCCGCGATTTCCCATATTGGATGAAACGGCTGGATGAGCCCGACGGAGACCCAAGTGTTCCACTTCGACAATTCCTATGCCCGACTGCCCGACCGGTTTTATGCCTCGGTCTATCCCGAGCCGGTCGAAGGGCCAAAACTTCTGAAATTCAACGCGGCGCTGGCAAAAGAGCTGGGCATTGAGGTTGATTTTTCCAACCCCGACCGGCTGGCCGCGACGCTTGCCGGCAATGTCGTGCCGCAGGGCGCCATGCCGCTCGCCATGGCCTATGCGGGCCACCAGTTCGGCAATTTCGTAGCCCAGCTCGGTGACGGGAGGGCGATCCTGCTGGGCGAGGTGGTCGATGAAAACGGCGTGCGCCGCGATATCCAGCTGAAAGGCGCGGGACCGACGCCGTTTTCGCGGCGTGGCGACGGCCGCGCGGCACTCGGTCCGGTACTGCGGGAATACATCGTTTCCGAAGCCATGGCGGCGCTCGGCATCCCCGCCACGCGGGCGCTGGCGGCGGTTGCGACCGGCGAACAGGTTTATCGCGAGACAGTGGAGCAGGGAGCTGTCTTCGTTCGTGTGGCGGCGAGCCATGTGCGGGTCGGCACATTCCAGTTCTTTGCTGCCCGTGGTGACAATGATGGTGTGAAGGCTCTGGCCGATTATGTCATCGACCGGCATTACCCCGAACTGAAGACGGCGGAAAACCGTTATGCCGCGTTGCTCAAGGCGGTCGCATCCCGACAGGCGGAGCTGATCGCCCGCTGGCTCGGTGTCGGTTTCGTCCACGGGGTGATGAACACCGACAACATGACCATATCGGGGGAAACGATCGATTTCGGGCCTTGCGCCTTTCTCGATGAATATCACCAGATGAAGGTGTTTTCCTCGATCGACCACGGCGGCCGGTACGCCTATCGCAACCAGCCGGGCATCGGCCAGTGGAACATCGCAAGACTGGCGGAATGCCTGCTGCCGGTGATCGACGAGGATCAGGACAGGGCGGTGGATGCGGCGAATGAGGTGCTGAAAGAATTCGGCGAACGGTTTCAGGCGGAATGGATTGCGGTGTTCCGGGCCAAGCTCGGGCTGCAGGCGCAAGCCGATGGCGACGGCGAACTGGTCCAGGGCCTGCTTTCGGCCATGCAGGAGGCGGAGGCCGATTTTACTCTTGTTTTCCGTGGCTTGGGCGATGCGGCGGAAGGCCGGGACGCACGGTTTCGGGCTCAGTTTGCCGATCCGACCAAGGCGGCGGAATGGCTGGCGCTGTGGCGGGAACGGCTGGCGCAGGAGCCGGACGCAGATGCCGGCCGCGCCGGCAGGATGCGCGCCGTCAATCCGGCGATCATTCCGCGCAATCATCGGATCCAGGAGGCGATTGCAGCAGCCAATTACGGAGACTTTTCCTTTTTCGAGCGGCTGCTCGAAGCGCTGGAAAAGCCCTATGAGGAGCGTGCGGAATTTGCCGACTACATGATCCCGCCGACGCCCGAGGAGCGGGTGACGCGGACGTTTTGCGGGACCTGAGGTTTCCGCTTTCGCGGGATTGCTCTAGTTTTTCAAAGAGGAGATGGCGGCCTCTATATCCCGAACCGCATCCGCGCCGAGCGGCAGGAGCGGGCGGGGCGGCTTGGCCGCGGTGATGCCGAGGATTTCTGCTGCCAAGTAGACGACGCGCAGGCTGCCATGTGCCTTGAACAACTGCCAGAGTGGGTGGAAGAGGGTATCCAGCCGGGTCGTTTCTTCCATATCTCCGGCCATTGCCGCGCGAGTCAGCGCCAGAGCCGGCTTCGGAAACAGGCCGGCAACGACGCTGTACCAGCAATCCGCACCCGCCAGAAGCGCATGCGGGCATTCCCAGTCGCCACTATAGCCCAGGGCGAAGTTGGAGGGGGTCGCTGCTCTGAGGCGGGCGATCTCGCCGGCAAAATCGCCGCCCTTCGGCAGCGGCATCTTTATCGCGCTGATATTGGCGAGCCCGGCGAGGCGCTGGATGAGGCCTTCACTGAAGGAGAAATGCGTGGTCGACGGGTTGTTGTAGATCGCAAGCGGCAGGTCGGTTGCGCCGGCAACCGCTTCGAAATGCTGGAAAACTTCCTCTTCGGTGAGCGGCGTGTAGGAGACCGGCGCCAGCAGCAGAGCCTGGGCGCCGGCTGCCGCCGCATCGCGGGCAAGGGCCTGCGCTTCGTCGGTGCGAAGTGTGCCGACACCGACGATGACCGGGATGCTGCCGCCGACGCATTCGACCGCCGCTTCCACCGCCCGGCGGCGTTCCTCGCGGGAAAGATACATATAGGTGCCGGTGCTGCCGAGAAGCCCGATCGAATTCACCTTAGCCTCGACGATGGGGGTGAGAAGCCGCTGCAGTGCGTCGGTATCGACGCGGCCGGCTTCGTTTGCCGGCGTCAGCGGGAAAGCGGAAAGACCGGTAAAGGCGGGGGCGGTGGTCGGCATGGCATTCTCCGGCGGGACGACAAGGCGGCCACTATGAGCGATTGCTGCACGATCGCAAGGGGTTGCGGCGGAAGCGGCGCGGAGCGAGCGGGCATTTTCCGGAAAAACACAGAAATAGGAAAATAATCCTTGACGGCGTAACGGTGCTTTGATAGGGTTCAGGCATAGTCGAAGAGCTGCGTCGAGCGGCGGGGCGCTTCGAAAGGGACGCCTGAATTCGGGCGCCGTTGAGCCAATTCCAATCCGACATCGCGATACGGGGACGAAGCTGCGGGCCGCAAGGCCGGCGGCCGATTTGTCGTGCGCTGACGAGGCGAAATCCATGGATGAATTCGACAGGTTCGACCCGGCCATGTTCGGCATCTGGCGGGAGCATCCCGCTTATGGCGATGAAAGGCCGATGGAGGATACGGTGTTGGCGGAGAAGGTGCGGGCTGCGCTGGAAACGAAATCGGCGGATGGTGCTGGCTCGGCGGGCGACGAACTGCGCAAGCTGCTGAACGAGATGACGGTAGAGATGCGGGCACAATTTTCGACGTTTCGAGACATGCGCGAGAGCGCGGCCAAGGCTCTGTCTGACGGCGACGAGGCGGCGCAGAAACTTGCCCGCGCCGATGTGAAGGCTGCAACCGATGCGATGAGCCTGATCGTCCGTACGCTTGAAAAGGTCGACAGCCTGCAGCGCCAGTTGGCGCGCGATCGCGAGATCGAAGTCGAACGAGTGGCCGATGAGGGCGGGTATGATGAGGCGAAGGCTCGCTTCGTCAGGATGATCGAGGAGCGTGCCAATGAAAGAGCGTATCGCCTGCTCGAGGCATGGAAGCGGACAGGACCACCTGACGAAGTTGCGCGGAGGCTGGAGGGTGAAATCGAAAAGCCAGCGGACGATCCGGTTGGGAGAGGAAGCAGGCGGGAAAAAATCGGTTAGGATTTTCACCCGTCTGGGGCAGGAAACGGCGGGGATTGTGGAAGAACGCGAGAGCGCGATAAAGGGCGTTGCGGGGCTGGCCGGTCTCGCCAGGTCGATCGGAAAGGGCGTGAGCGCCGGTGATGAACCGGGCGTGGATTTGCCTGCGGTGGCGGCGGTTGGTGCCGGTGCCTCCTGTTCCCTCATCCCGGTGCCCGTTACGGGGATCCAGCCCAACCAAGTCCGTGGCGTGAAAGAAATCTCCGGCGCCGCAGACGCACCGCCGCCGGAGCACTGTGATGATCACAGGAATGAGGGTGGGTCGGGTGACGTTCTGCCCTGCGGCGACCCCCCATCAAGTGGCGACGGGATAACCACCGAAAGCGCAAATCCAGATCCTTACGCCGGCTTCCAGATCGGGCATCTGCGCGACTGGGACGTCAAAGGGCGTGATGAGCAGAAACCGCCCACCGGAGACTGGCGGACATGGCTGGTCATGGGCGGGCGTGGCTCGGGCAAGACAAGGGCGGGGGCCGAATGGGTGCACAAGCTCGCATCCCAAGGCAGTCGCTCCGATCTGAGGATCGCGCTGGTGGCCGAAACGCTGGGCGATGCCCGCGAGGTGATGATCGACGGCGTATCCGGCATCTGCCGGATCGCGCGGAAAAAGTTTCCGGATTTCGAGATCTCCCGCCGCCGGCTTGTCTGGCCGAACGGGGCGGTGGCGCAGATCTTTTCCTCGGAAGATCCCGAGGCGCTGCGCGGGCCGCAGTTTCATTACGCCTGGTGCGACGAGATCGGGAAATGGAAACATGCGGAGGAAACCTTCGACATGCTGCAGTTCGGGCTTCGGTTGGGATACGATCCTCGGCAACTGGTAACGACGACGCCGCGGTCGGTGCCGGTGCTGAAACGGCTGATCGCCGATCCTTCGACGCGGCTGGTCCGGATCGCCACCGGCGACAACCGGGAGAACCTGGCCCCGGGTTTCATCGAGGCACTGGAACGCCGGTATGGCGGGACAAGGCTGGGGCGGCAGGAACTGGCCGGCGAGTTGATCGATGATCGCGAGGATGCGTTGTGGCGGCGCGGCGAGATCGAGGCTTGCGTGATCCGTGGCGTGCCGGCCCTGAGACGGATCGTCGTGGCAGTCGATCCGCCTTCCGGCATAGGACAGAATTCCTGTTGCGGCATCGTTGTGGCAGGGCTGGAGCCGACGGGCCGTGCCGTCGTTCTGGCGGATTGTTCGGTGGAAGGAGCCACGCCCGCTACATGGGCCGGGGCCGTTGTGAAAGCCTATCGGCGGTTTGCAGCCGATAGGGTCGTGGCCGAGGTCAACCAGGGCGGTGAGATGGTGACAGCGATGCTTCGAAGCGTCGAGGCGGCGCTGCCGATTGCGATGGTGCGGGCAACGCGCGGAAAATTTCTACGGGCAGAGCCGGTTGCAGCACTCTACGAGCAGGGCCGGGTCGCCCATGCAGGCCGGTTTATCGAACTGGAGGACCAGATGTGCGATTTCGGCCCGGACGGACTGTCGTCAGGTCGGTCTCCGGACAGGCTGGACGCGCTGGTCTGGGCCTTGACGGCGCTGGTGCTGGAAGGTCAGGGGGAGCCGCGAGTGCGGGGGATATGATGGTACGCCCGACGTGAAAGTTATGGGCGGAAGCCGCGGCAGGATGTCCGGGGGACGGCGGCCCCCGGCGATTATTTTAGCGCTGGTTGGGCTGGCGGGACTTGTTGTCCTGCATCTGCTTCCATTCGGATTCCATGCGATCCAGAACCTCCTGCGGGATCGGATTGGAAGGGGCTGCCTGAGCTGGCTGCTGCATCATCATGATCTCCTTTTTTGTTGCGCTGCACCATCATGGAAAAGCGTCGACATAACGTCGCATGTCCATATTGGTTCCATAGCCGGCGACAAAAGTAAATTGGCCCTTAAACCGTTAAAACGATTTAGTTTTCTTAAACCGATTGAAAGTCGCAAGGCGATGAAGGCGGACTGTGAATGGACAAGCTTAACAGCGCGGCGGAACGTCGTTCTTTTTTTCGTGAGGTCCGCAAACGCCTGTTTTCCGGGCGGCTGAACCGGCGTCAGGTGGAGGGGACGGATGCCATACTCGATGGCTGGGCGGCACTGACCGAAGATGGCCGCAGGGCGGCGGGAGGCGACGATGCGCTGGCCTATATGCTGGCCACCGCCTTCCACGAGACGGCGGCCACGATGCAGCCGGTGCGCGAGACGCAGGCGGCAAGCAACGCGGAAGCAATCGCCCGGCTGGAACGGGCGTTTGCGATGGGCAGGCTTGCGACGGTAAAGACGCCCTATTGGCGGTCGGATGCTCAGGGCAGGACCTGGCTTGGCCGCGGCCTGGTGCAGCTGACGCATCGGAGAAATTACGAGGCGATGTCGGCGCTGATCGGGATCGATCTCGTCTCCGAGCCGGACCTTGCGATGGAGATGGGGGTCGCGGTGAAAATCCTGATCGGCGGCATGCGGGCGGGTACGTTTACCGGGCGCAGGCTCGGCGATTATTTTGCAGGCGGCAAGGCGGACTGGATCGGTGCGCGCAAGATCATCAACGGCACGGATCGGGCGGAGCTGGTGGCGGGCTTTGCACAGGCGTTCCGGTTGGCGTTGCCGCCGTGCATTGATGCGGGCCGGGGCGCGTGTTAGCAGGCATTCTGTTTGAATGAGGTGCTGCGGAGTTTCGATGATACGCCATATCGTGTTTTTCACGGCCACCCCCGAAAATCTCGAAGAGGTTCGGGCAGGGCTTTCGATGCTGACCGCAAACCCGCATGCATCGCTGCTCGAAATCGGCACCAATGTGAAGACCGACCAATGGGGCACGGATGTCGATTTCGTCGTCTACGGCGAGTTTGAGGACGAGGCGGCGCTGGCGGCCTACAAGGCACATCCGATCTACCAGAAATCGACCGCGACCGTGCGGCCGATCCGCGAGGTTCGCATTGCTGCCGACTACGACACCGACAAGGCCGTGAAGACACCGCTCGGATAGGGCGGACATGCAGCGCCGCAGAGTTTGTGCATCGTACTTTCGCAAAATCGGTGATGTTTTGCGGGTCGACGCACTGACCTAATAAAGGACCATTCGAATGAAATCTCCTTTTCGCCTGCCGTGGTTTTCCACGGGGGAACGCAAAGCCGTGCCTGCAGGCAAGAAAGACGGGATCTCTGCCCGGCCGGTGGCCGAGGCGAAGATGGCGTCGGCTGTCGCTTCCGCCTTCGCCGTCCTCTCCGGCGAGGGCACGGCACATTGGTCGGGGCGTTCCTATGCGTCACTTGCGAGGACCGGATTCATGCGCAATCCGGTGGCGCATCGCGCGATGCGGATGGTGGCCGAAGCCGCGGCCGCCGTGCCGTGGCTGGCCTATGAAGGGCCGGCGGAAGCGGTGGATCATCCAATATTGTCGCTTCTGGCGCGGCCGAACGGACGCCAGGGCGGACCGGATTTCTTTGAGGCGCTGTATGGACATCTGCTTCTGTCGGGCAATGCCTATGTCGAACCGCTGATGATCGGCGGTTCGTTACGTGAGCTGCATCTGCTGCGGCCCGACCGGGTGAGTGTGGTGGAGGGGCCGGACGGTTGGGTGACGGGTTACGATTACCGCGCCGGCGGGGCGACGCGCCGGCTGAGCGTGGAGGCGGATGACGGCCTGCTTTCGCTGCTGCATCTGAAGCTGTTTCATCCGCTCGACGACCATTCCGGCTTTTCGCCGCTCGGGGCGGCGGGGGCGGCGCTCGATCTTTCCAATGCGGCGGCGGGCTGGAACAAGGCGCTGCTCGACAATTCGGCACGGCCTTCCGGCGCGCTGGTCTACCAGCCGAAGGATGGCGGCAATCTTTCCGCCGACCAGTACCAGCGGCTGAGGGATGAGCTTGAGGCGGGATATTCCGGTGCCGTGAATGCCGGGCGGCCGCTGCTGCTCGAAGGCGGGCTGGACTGGAAGGCGATGGGGCTTTCGCCGAAGGATATGGATTTCATCGAGGCCCGTAATGGTGCGGCCCGAGACATTGCCCTGGCGCTCGGCGTGCCGCCGATGCTGATCGGCATTCCGGGTGACAATACCTATGCCAATTAGTGACAATACCTATGCCAATTACCAGGAGGCGAATCGCGCCTTTTACAGGCTGACCATATTGCCGCTGATTGCCCGGACCGCTGCGAGCTTTACCGCATGGCTGTCTGAGATACATGACGGATTGCGGCTGGAGCCCGATCTCGACCGGATCGCCGGGCTTTCGAGTGAGCGGGAAGCGTTGTGGGCGCGTGTGGGGGCGGCGGATTTCCTCTCCGACGAGGAGAAGCGCGAAGCCGTGGGATATTGATGGAAAACCGCGGCAGCCGTAGCTGGGTGATCGTCCGGGCGATGAAATGTTACCTGATGGCGGAGGGTAACGGGGTCGAACTCACTCAACTTCTCAATCGCCGGACTCAACCCGTGAAGGTTTGCGCCCAAGCGATTCGGAACATTGACCAATATCTCAGTGGCGAAGGCGGTAATCTGGTGCCGCATGAGGCTCCTCGCGCTGGAAGGCGCGCAGTGGCCGGCTGTTTTGGCCCTTGGGGCATGGCCGCATCTGCCCCTCTAACCCAAGAAAGATTAACAATGGCTGATCTCGGACATGATCCGGGCGCGATGTTTGGCGTCTGGGCGGCAAAGACGGCCGGGGCATTTGCAGGCGCCGGCGTGTCGCTGATCTATCTTCTGCCCAAGAGCAGGCGGGAAGCGGCAAGCCGGTTTGCGACGGGCATGACCTGCGGGCTGATTTTCGGCGGGCCGACGGGATTGTGGCTGGCCGAGCGGCTCGGGCTTTCCGGCATGTTGTCGGGGCATGAAACGATGCTGGCGGGGTCCGCTGCGGCGAGTCTCAGCGCCTGGTGGGTGCTGGGGGCATTGTCGCGCGTGGCGGAACGATATGGCGGAAGACGCTGATGCTCAGGCGTGACCCTCGCCACCACCACCCGCATCGCTGCTGGTGATCAGAACGGCGCTGACGTCGGATTGATCCGGCCTGTCGAGCGGATCAGCCATCATCGGTTTCTTGAAAATGCCGGGCGGATAGAGGGCCAGCCGGATCGCTCCTGCGATCAGGGCGGTGCCCGACACGATGCCGAGTGCGATCAACAGTAGCATCTGCATGTCGTCCTCCATTCAAGGGCGGCGAAGGGTAGGATACCGCGAAGCGAGGCACGGCTCAATCCCGGACGCCCCGCCTGCCGGGTGACGGTTCCATTCAATCGAGGAGACTTTCATGCACGCTGACCGCGGGCACCGTGCCCCCATGCGTATTCCTGCGCGCCCGACGGCACGCAAATTCGCCAATCTGGAACTGGCCGGCATTACCGGGGACGGGGTGTTTTCCGGTTATGCCAGCGTTTTTGGCGAGATCGACCTCGGCCGCGACCGGATCGAGCGCGGCGCGTTTCTGAACTCGCTTGTGGCCCGCGGCGCGCCGGGGGTTCGCATGCTCTACCAGCATGATCCGAACGAGCCGATCGGCGCCTGGAAGACAATCCGCGAGGATGCCCGCGGGCTTTATGTCGAGGGCATGCTGTCGCCCGGCGTGGGCCGCTCCCGCGAGGTGTTTTCGCTGATGAAATCCGGTGCGCTGGACGGGTTGTCGATCGGGTTTCGCACCGTGAAGGCGCGCACCGATGCGAAGACGGGGGTGCGGCGCATCCTTGAAGCCGACCTCTGGGAAATTTCCGTCGTGACCTTTCCGATGCTGCCATCGGCCAGGGTTTCCGACGTCAAGCATGCGCGGTTCTTCCGCGACCGGGAAACCGAACTCGTCCGCCAGATGCGGCGGGCGGCGAAGATGATGTGGACCTCCAGTGTGAAGGGAAGATCGATATGACGGATGAAGCAATGAAAGTGGCGCCGGAAGTGAAGGCCGTGCCGGACACGGTGACGGCGGCCTTCGACGAGTTCATGGAGGCATTCGAGGCCTTCAAGGATGTCAACGATCGCAGGCTCGGCGAGATCGAGCAGAAACTGACCTCCGATGTCGTGACCCGCGACAAGCTGGACCGCATCAACCGGGCGATGGACGACCAGAAGAAGGTGATGGTCCAGCTCGTGCTGAAAAAGGCGCGGCCGCAGCTTGGTTCTGCGCGCCCCAATGCCAACGGGGGCGGAGAGCTTTCGCCGGAGGTTATCGAGCACAAGGCGGCCTTCGACGCCTATGTCCGCCGTGGCGACGAGGCGGGCCTGCGCGAACTGGAGGCGAAGGCGATGTCGGCCGGTGTCGGCGCCGATGGCGGTTATCTGGTGCCGGACGAAACCGACAGCGAGATCGGCCGGCGGGTCTCTATCGTCTCACCGATGCGGGCGCTGTCGACCGTGCGCACCGTCTCGTCCGCCGTGCTGAAGAAGCCGTTTGCGACCACCGGTCTTGCCACCGGCTGGGTGGCGGAGACGGCAGCGCGGCCCCAGACGACTGCGCCGCAGCTGGCCGAACTGTCGTTCCCAACCATGGAGCTTTATGCCATGCCGGCGGCGACGCAGGCGCTGCTGGATGACGCGGCGGTCGATATCGAGGCCTGGATCGCGGGCGAGGTGGATATCGTCTTTGCCGAGCAGGAAGGCGACGCCTTCATTCGCGGCGACGGCATCAACAAGCCGAAAGGGTTTCTCAGCTACACGGCGGTGGCCGACGGGTCGTGGAGCTGGGGCAATCTCGGGTATATCGCGACCGGGGCTGCAGGCGCCTGGAAATCCACCGGCCCGTCCGACACGCTGGTCGACGTGATCTATTCGCTGAAGGCGGGGCACCGGCAGAACGGCACCTTCATGCTGAACCGCAAGGTTCAGGCCGATATCCGCAAGTTCAAGGATGCCGACGGCAATTACATGTGGCGCCCGCCGGCATCGGCTGGCCAGCCCGCCACGCTGATGGGCTTTCCTGTGGCGGAAGCGGAAGAGATGCCGGACGTGGCGGCGGGGTCTCTGTCGATTGCCTTCGGGGATTTCCGCTCCGGTTATCTCGTCGTCGACCGGGCAGGGGTTCGCATCCTGCGCGATCCCTATTCGGCCAAGCCCTATGTGCTGTTCTACACCACCAAGCGCGTCGGCGGCGGGGTGCAGAATTTCGAGGCGATCAAGCTGGTGAAGTTTGCTGCGAGCTGAGCTTCTTACTTCAAGAAAGCTCCTCCCAACCCTCCCCATAAGGGGAGGGCCTGACCCAGCCGCACCGCCGAGACCCAGGTGATGCTTGAGGTTGCGGCAAGTCTTCTCCCCCTTGTGGGGGAGATGGCCGGCAGGCCAGAGGGGGAGCATATGCGACCGGTCCTCAATCAGTTCGCAATATACCTGATCTTCAAATCTCCAGGAAAATTCCATGACCTATGCCCTGATCACTCCGCCTGCCGCGGAGCCGTTGACGCTTGTCGAGGTGAAGGCACATCTTCATCTCGATGGTGCTGATGAGGATGCGTTGCTGGTGTCGCTCATCAGGACCGCCCGGCAGTTTCTGGAGCGCGAGACGGGCTTGTGCCTGATTGTTCAGAACTGGCGGCTTTATCTCGATCGCTGGCCGAGGGAAGGGGTGATCCGCATCCTCAAGTCGCCGGTGCAAGCGATTCAAACCGTTCGGGTTTACGGCCTCGGCGGCAAGCCGGTTCAGGTATCGCTTGAAGATCATCTGCTCGACGGCACGGGGCGGCCGGCGCGGCTGTGGCTGAAGCATACGCCGGTGACCGGACGGACGCTCAACGGTATCGAGATCGATTTTGCGGCCGGTTACGGCGAGGCGGGGACGGACGTGCCCGATACGCTGAAACGGGCGATGCTGATCCATATCGGGCACATGTTCGCCTTTCGCGGTGTCGTTTCACCGAGTGATCAGCCAGCCGGCATTCCCGATGGCTATGAGCGGCTGATCGCACCGTTTCGCATGCGGAGGCTCTGATGGTGGTGTTTTTCGACCCCGGCCAGCTGACGGCGCGGCTGTTGCTGGAAGTACCGGTCGGCACGCCGGACGGGCAGGGTGGCGCGACATTGGCCTGGAGCGAAACTGCCGCTCTGTGGGCAAGGATCGAGCCGATGTCTTCGACCTTTGCCGAGCGGGCCGGCGCGCAGACCGGGACGGTGACGCATCGCATATGGCTGCGGTTTCGCGGAGGTGTTTCCGCCGGACAGCGGTTTCGCAAAGGCACGCGCCTGTTTGCGATAAAACTGGTGCAGGATCCCGACGAGAGCGGTCGTTACCTCACATGTCTTTGCGAGGAGGAGACCAGATGAGCGTGGAAAACGCACTTCTGAAAGCGATCCATGGGCGGTTGGCAGGTGACAATAGCCTGACGGCGCTGGTGGGGCCGGATGGCATTCATGACCGGTTGCTGGCGCGGCCGAAATTGCCGGCAATCGTTTTCGGCGACATGGAGACGCGCGATTTTTCCACCGCGACCGAACCTGGCGCGGAGCATTTTCTGACGCTCCAGGTCTGGTGCGAGGGAGACGGGCGACGCCGGGCACTGGAGATTGCGGCAAGGGTAACGACCCTGCTCGACGATGTGTCGCTGGCGTTGGAAGATGCGGTGCTGGTGAGCCTGTTGCGCACCGGAATGCGCACGCGGCGGGAGCCGAAGACCAGATATTACCTTGCGGACATTCGCTTCAGGGCCGTGACGGAGCCGGGGAACGGACCGAATGCGCCCGACGCACCAGCGAGATCAGCATGACGATGGCGCCGAGCGCCACGCATGCGAGCACCATCGCGGCGACGAGTGCGGTGGCCGTGCCGGTGCGGTCGATAAGGGCGGTAAATACGATAGGGGCTGTGGCATTGGCGATATTCTGCGGCATGGCGAGACGTGTCGCCTGACGCCCGTATTCGCGCGGGGAAAACAGCGCCAGTGGCAACAGCGCGCGAGCGACCACGAGAATGCCAGAGCCAAAGCCGTAAAGCGCGATGAAGGCCCAAAGACTGAATATCGATGCCGGCAGGAAAAGCAGGCATGCAAAGGCGATCAGCATGAGGCTCGATCCTGCGACCGAGGTGATGAACGGATTGCCGCGCTTGCCCAGCAACATATCGACGCCGCGCGCCGAAATGCCGAGCACGCCGCGGGCGGCGGCAAGCTGCAGGGCAAATTCCGGGGTGGCGCCCGAGCGGTGCAATATTTCAAGAAGCGACGGCGACAGGCCGAACGTGACGAAGGATGCGATGGCCGTTGTCATTGCCACCAGCAGGAAGGCGAGCTTGCGGTCGCCCGGTGTCAGCGGGACCGGGGCGAGGTCCGCGCTGTCGCCGGATTTTTCGTAAGCGATCGGCCTGGGCAGGCCAAAGAGATAGAGCGGCACGCAGACGAAAACGTGCAAGGCGGCCGCTAGAAGCAGCGTGACACGCCAGCCGATCATGTCCGAACACACGCTCAGCAGTGGCCAGAAGATCGTGGCCGACAGGCCGGTGAACAGCATGAGGATGGCGATCGTGCGTTTGCCCGCGGTACCTTCACGTTCGACCACGGCGGTATAGGCGGGAGCCGACAGCACGAAAGCGCCGCCGAGGCCGAGGATGACCCAGGAAACGGCGTAGGTGAGAATGCCGGTGGTGCTTGCGAGCAGAATGAGGCCGCCGGCGAAGAAGACAGAACCCGCCGCCATGACGCGGGCAGCGCCGTGACGATCGAGAAGTCGGCCGACGAGCGGGCTGAGCAACGCGCTCACCATCATCATCACGGAAAGCCCGGCAAAGACGATTTCGTTCGCCAGCCCGAGATCCGGCGCCAGCTTACGGCCAAGAACGCCGACGGATTCGAAGGTCGTGCCCCAGCCGATCAATTGCGTGACGGCAAGGACACCCACGGTCTGGGCTGAGCGGAGGGAAAAGGTCATGGGCGGGAAACATCACCACGGACAGGGCAGGCAGGCTTCGGATGTAGCAGGTCGGGTGGTGGCGGAGAAGTGGCCGGGGCGAAGAAGAAACTTCAATCGAGAAGGAATTCGGGCATGGCAGCGCAGAAGGGCAGGGACCTGCTTTTGAAGATCGATGAGGGCGGTGCGTTCACGACGGTCGCGGGGCTGCGATCCCGGCGGCTGGCTTTCAACGCGGAGACGGTGGATGTGACGGATGCCGAAAGCATCGGGCGCTGGCGCGAACTTTTGGGTGGCGCCGGTGTGCAGCGGGCATCGCTGACCGGTGCCGGTATCTTCAAGGACCAGGCGAGCGATGAAAAAGTGCGTGCCGCCTTCTTCTCCGCGTCGATCCTGAACTGGCAGGTGATCCTTCCCGGGTTCGGCACGATTGCCGGGCCATTCCAGGTGACTGCGCTGGAATATTCCGGCGAGCACAATGGCGAGGTGCGGTTTGAACTGGCGCTGGAATCGGCCGGTGCGCTGACATTCGGGGTGTTGTGATGGTGGGGATTGTTGGCAACGGCAATCGTGCCAACCGCCGGCGCGGCGAAGTGGAGGCGGTGATGGACGGTGAGCGCCGCATTCTCTGCCTGACGCTCGGTGCATTGGCGGAGTTGGAGACTGCATTTGCGGCAGGCGACCTGAACGGGCTCGCCGCACGGTTTTCCTCCGGCAGGCTGAAGGCGGTGGACATTATCCGCATCATCGGTGCCGGTTTGCGCGGCGGCGGCAATCTCTTTTCGGACGAAGAGGTGGCGGCGATGAGCGTCGAAGGCGGCATCGCGACTTATGCCGGCATTGTCGGCGATCTGCTGACGGCGACCTTTGCCGGGCACGGGTCGGGTGTTCCTGCAAACCCTTGAAGGCCGCAGTGGGCAGCGATGAATGTGACGGCTGGTTGCGGGCGGTGACGCCCTTTCCCTGGGATGTCGTCATGCATGTCGGCCTATGCCTGCTGCGGCTTCCGGCGAAAGACTTCTGGGCGCTGACGCCGGTCGAGTTTTTTCTCATGACCGGTGGTGCGAGGCCGCGTGCGCCAGCGACGGACAGGGCGGAGCTGGATGAGCTGATGCGAGCTTTTCCGGATCAGGCATACCCGTTGCTGGATAGAGCCACGTTTCCTGCCCGTGTTTTGGGCTCCCCGCAGACCGGGAGTGGGGACATGCCTCGCCCAGCATCGGAGTGAGCGAGGCGGCGTCGTGCCGGGGTCCTTACCCGCCATGTGGGGAGAAGGTGCCGGCAGGCGAATGAGGGGCACTTTTCCACGGAGCAGATGCAATGGAAAACGACGATACGGATATCTCTTCAACCCTGGCCGGTGCCGAGGCTCTGTCCGATGTGATGGCGGATCTGGAAGCGCGGTCGCAGCGTTTCGGCTCGGCGCTCACCGGTGCCCTCAGATCGGCAACGACTGGCGGCAAGGGGCTTGAGGATGTGCTGCGCGGGCTTGGCAACCGGCTGACCGATATCGCGCTGAGTGCCGGTTTAAAGCCGCTCGAAGGATTGCTCGGCAATGCGGTGGAATCGCTGATCGGATCGGTGACGCCGTTTGCCGATGGCGGCGTAGTGCGGGCGCCGAGCTATTTCCCGATGAATGGTGGCACGGGCCTGATGGGCGAGGCCGGGCCGGAAGCGATCCTGCCGCTGAAGCGCGGCGCGGATGGCTCGCTCGGCGTGGCTTCGGCTGGCGGTGGCGGGGCGATGCCGCAGATCGTTTTCAACGTGACGGCAACCGATGCAGCGAGCTTCCGCAAGAGCGAGGGGCAGGTTTCGGCCATGCTGGCGCGCAGCGTGATGCGTGGGCGCAGAGGGCTGTGATCTGGGCTGTGAGGAGAAGGCGGGATGAGCGGGTTTCATGAAGTGCGCTTTCCGATGCGGGTAGCGCTCGGGACGAGCGGCGGGCCTGTGCGGCGCACCGATATCGTCAACCTGTCGAACGGGCGCGAACAGCGCAACCAGCGCTGGCGCGACAGTCGTCGCAGCTATGATGCCGGATCGGGGATAAGATCGCTGTCCGATCTTTATGCGGTGCTGGAGTTTTTCGAGGCTCGCCGGGGCCAGCTCTATGGATTTCGGTTTCGTGACCCCATCGACTGGGCATCCTGTCCGCCAGGTGGATCGGTTTCACCCGCCGACCAGGTGATCGGTACCGGCGATGGCACGACCGCCACCTTTCCGCTGGTGAAAGCCTATCAGGATGCGGGTGGCAGCTGGACACGGCGGATAACCAAGCCGGTGGCGGGGACGGTGCTTGTATCGGTGGACGGAGCGGTGGTGGCGGACGCGGCATATTCGGTAGAGGTGACGACCGGTATCGTCAGCTTTGCGGCAGGCCACGTGCCGCAGGCCGGTGCGCTGGTGGAGGCCGGATACGAATTCGATGTGCCGGTGCGTTTCGACATCGACCGGATCGACGTCAATCTCGCGCATTTTAATGCCGGGCGCATACCGACCATTCCGCTGACGGAGATATTGGCATGAAGACGGTTCCTGCGGCGCTCAAGACGCATCTGGACGGCGAGGCGACGACGACATGCAATTGCTGGCGGGTAACACGGCGCGATGGGGTGGTGATCGGCTTTACGGACCATGACCGGGATCTCGGTTTCGATGGCACTGATTTTCTCGCGGCGAGCGGTTTTGCGGCAAGCGAAAGCGAACAGGTGGCAGGGCTTGGCGCTGGCGCCGACGAGGTTGCAGGCGGATTCTCGAGTGCGGCGATAAACGAGGCGGATCTGGCGGTCGGACGGTTTGATGGCGCCCGTGTCGAGCTGTTTCTCGTCAACTGGGCGGTGCCGGATGAGCATATGCTGCTCAATGTTCGCGAGATCGGCGAGGTGGTGCGCGCGGGCGGACAGTTTCGTGCGGAGTTACGCAGTCTGGCGCATCGCTTGAACCAGCCGCAGGGCAGGCTCTACAATCGCCATTGTGACGCCAGTCTGGGTGACGGCAGGTGCCGGGTGAACCTTGCCGCCTGGCGTGGCGAGGGTACGGTCGTCGAGATGATCGACCGGAGCCGGCTGCTTGTGTCCGGATTGGCGGGTTTTGCCGACGGCTTCTTCCGCCACGGCAGGATCGTGTTTTCCGGCGGTCTGTCGGCCGAGGTGGATGGGCACGAAAGACGCGCGGACGGAATGGCGATCCTTTCACTCTGGTTGCCGCTGGAGGAGGAGGTCGCGCCGGAGCGGGCATTCACGGTGACTGCCGGTTGCGACAAGACGTTCAAAACCTGCCGGTTGCGCTTTGCAAACCAGCTGAATTTTCGCGGGTTCCCGCATGTGCCGGGGGCCGACTTCGCCTATTCCTATGCGGACGGGGAGCGGACCCATGACGGCGGTCCGATCTTCGAATGAGCGTGGCGGCAGATCGGATCGTTGTGCTGGCGCAAGGCTGGATCGGCACGCCTTATCGGCATCAGGGCGCGACAAAGGGCGTGGGATGCGACTGCATCGGGCTCATTCGCGGCATCTGGCGCGAGCTTTATGGCGAAGAGCCGGAAGCGGTGCCGGCTTATGCGCCCGATTGGGCGGAACGTGGCGGTGATGATCGACTGATCGTGGCGGCAAAGAGGTTGTTCGGGCCGGCGCTGCCGCTGGCCAAGGCCGTGCCGGGAGATCTGCTGCTGTTTCGGTGGCGGGCGGATTGCGCGGCAAAGCACGCCGGCATTCTGGCCGGCCCTGCGCAGTTCATTCATGCCTATGAGCAGGCTGCGGTAACACGCTCGGCGCTGGTGCCGTCATGGCGGCGGCGTATCGCTGCCGTGCATCGGTTTCCAACGGCACGGATTGATTGAAAACGGCGGCTGGCTGGCGTATATTGCTGAAGTGGCGAGCGGGGGTGCAACCCCGCCCACCTTAGACTTACTTGGTAAAGTGGATCCGGACGGCTATTGACCAGCCCGTCCGGGTCACCCGCCAGATAAGCGTAATGCCAATCGGCTTGAGCCTCATAACATCACCTCCAGGTTTGAAAGCAGGGCCTCTGCCGAAGTCGGTGGAGCCCGTCTCCACCGATGCGCCGCGCTGGCTGCGGCGATCTCTGCTTTTGCTTCCAAACAAACACACGCTATCACAATTTTAGCGCGCATCCAGCCTTGAGCGTTGATGCGTGGGGAGAGACTATGGCCACTCTTCTTTTTCAGGCGGCGGGCGCAGCGCTCGGCGGTGTTTTCGGTCCGATCGGAGCGATCGTCGGGCGGGCCGCAGGGGCGCTCGCGGGCAGTGTCGTCGATCGGTCATTGATCAATGGAAACCGGACGATTTCAGGCGCAAGGCTCGGCACGGCGCGTATTCCGGGAGCGGACGAGGGGACGTCGGTCAACCGGCTTTACGGCACGGCCCGGATCGGCGGGACGCTGATCTGGGCGACGCGTTTCGAGGAGGAGGTGACGCGCGAGCGTACCGGCGGCAAGGCAACGGGACCGCGCGTCGAGACGTTCCGCTATTTTGCGAATTTCGCCATCGGGTTGTGTGAGGGACCGATCGCGACAGTAAGGCGTGTCTGGGCCGATGGACGCGAGATCGACCTGACGGCGATCGAGATGCGCGTCTATCGCGGCGATGAAGACCAGCCGCCCGATCCGCTGATCGAGGCGAAGCAGGGCGAGGGTTTGGCGCCGGCCTATCGCGGATTGGCCTATGTCGTTTTCGAACGGCTGCCGCTCGACACGTTCGGAAATCGCGTTCCGTTGCTGCAGTTCGAGGTGCTGCGGCCTATCGGGAAACTGGAGACGCAGATCCGCGCCGTGACGATCATTCCGGGGGCGACGGAGCATGGCTACCAGACACGGCAGGTGACGGAAAAGACTGGTGAGGGCAGCGGGCGGATCATCAACCGTCATACGACCACCGCGCTGACAGACTGGCAGGCGTCGATAGACGAGCTGCAGGCGATATGCCCGGGCCTTGAGCGGGTGGCGCTGGTCGTGTCCTGGTTCGGGACGGATCTGCGCGCCGGGCATTGCAGGATCGTTCCGGGTGTCGAGGTGAGCGAACGGCGGGACGAAAGCGATCCATGGTCGGTGGCCGGGATTGGCCGAGGCCAGGCGCATCTGGTGAGCCGGCGGGACGGCGGGCCGGCCTATGGTGGCACACCGAGTGATGCGAGCGTCAGGGCCGCGATCAGAGATCTCAAGGCACGCGGGCTGAAGGTCTATCTCTATCCGTTCTTGATGATGGATGTCCCGCCGGGCAATGGCCTTTCCGATCCCTATGGCGGCAGCGAACAGGCGGCCTATCCCTGGCGCGGAAGGATCACCTGCCATCCGGCACCGGGGCAGGCGGGAACTACCGACAGGACTGCGGCCGCGCGGGAGCAGCTGGATGCCTTCAGCGGTGCGGCGGAGGGCTATCGTCGCATGGTGCTGCATTATGCTGATCTGGTCGGTGATGCAGGCGGGATCGATGGCTTCATCATCGGCTCGGAACTGCGCGGGCTGACGCAAGTGCGTGACGAGGCGGATCGGTTTCCGTTCGTCGAAGAGTTGATAGAGCTTGCCGGGGATGTGAGGACGAGGGGCGGGACCGCGACGAAGATCACCTACGGTGCGGACTGGAGCGAGTATTTTGGCTACCATCCCCAAGATGGTTCGGGGGACGTGTTTTTCCATCTCGATCCGCTCTGGGCGTCTGCGGATATCGATGCGGTCGGGATCGACAACTATATGCCGCTCTCGGATTGGCGCGATGACGATCTCATGGAGCGCAACCCGGACGGCTTTGCCGCGCGGGACGATGCCGCGGCGATGGCGGCGCAGATCACGGCGGGTGAGGGATATGACTGGTATTACGCGAGCGATGCGGACCGGCTGAACCGCAAGCGCTCGACGATCAAAGACGGCTTGGCTGGCAAGCCCTGGGTATTCCGCCACAAGGATATCGAAAGCTGGTGGTCGAACCGGCATTTCGATCGGGTGAATGGTGCCGAGCGTGCCGCGCCGACGCCGTGGACACCGGGGATGAAGCCCGTCTGGTTTACCGAACTGGGCTGCCCGGCGGTGGACAAGGGTGCCAACCAGCCGAATGTCTTCGTCGATCCGAAATCAGCGGAAAGCAATCTGCCCTATTTTTCGTCGGGTGGTAGGGCCGACAGCCAGCAGAGACGGTTTTTAGAAGCGCATCACGGCTACTGGCAGAGCAGCAGGTCGCCGGAGGGGATGGTCGATCCGCACCATATTTTTGTCTGGACATGGGATGCGCGGCCATCGCCGGCCTTTCCCGACGATCTTTCGGTATGGAGCGACGGCAGCAACTGGCGGGCCGGGCACTGGCTCAATGGGCGCATCGGCGGCACCACGCTTGCTGATACGATTGCGGCGATCCTGAAAGATCATGGCGTCGAGGATTTCGATGTCTCGGCGGTCTGTGGAGACCTCACCGGTTATGTGCAGGCGGACCTGACCTCGGCGCGGGCCTTGATCGAGCCATTGATGGAGGCCTTCCAGATCGATGCCGTCGAGGATGTCGGTCGCATCAGGTTCCGGTCGAGGTTTGGGACGAGCCTTGCTCCGCATCAAATTACGGTTGTCGCCGATATCGAAGGCGAACCGTTTTGGACGGAAAATCGGGGACATGACAGCGATTTTCCTGCAGAGGCGGCATTGAGTTTCTACAATCCGGTGCTGGATTATGAGCAGGCGAGCGTGCGCTCAAGGCCACTTGTGGGGGAAAGTCGCCGGGTGCTGGGTTACGACCTTCCGGCGACGCTTTGCGAAGAGTCGGCGCTGGGGACGGTTGAAGCTGCGCTGAGGGCCAATCGCGTTGCGCGGCGGACCTTGAATTTTGCGATCTCGCCGGGCGAACAGGCCATTGCGACGGGGGATGCGATCAGTCTCACGGATGGGCCGGATGGCACATTCGTGATCGAACGGATCGAGGATGGGGCGGTTCGCCGCATCGAGGCTCGGCATCATCTGGCACTGCCGCCACCTGGCTCGTCGGCGACGACAAGCCGGCGCGATACGGGCGGCAGCGGTGTTGCCGATGCCTTTCAGCCGATCCTGCATTTCATCGACCTGCCCAGGCTGACGAATGCGGACCCCGAGGATTTTGCCTGCGTGGCGGGGTACTGCCGGCCCTGGCGGCGTATGGCGATCTCGTCATCGTCAACCAGTGAGGGGTATCGCACGCGTGTGACGCTCGATCGCCCGGCGCGGGTCGGAGCGTTGTCTGCGCCCTTGCTTCCCGGCGTACCGGGTCGCTTCGACCATGCAAGCATCTTTGAACTGGACCTCCATTTCGGCGGGCTGGCTTCGGCGGAAGAACCGGCGGTGCTATCCGGCGAGAACCGGATTGCCGTGAAGGCCGTAAACGGCGCGTGGGAGATCATCGGCTTTCTGTCGGCGACCGAGATCGCACCAAAACGCTGGCAGCTTTCGGGCCTGTTGCGCGGTCTTGCCGGTACGGAGGATGCGACGGCCGTGGGCGCCTTGGCGGGTAGCTCATGCGTCGTGCTGGATGAGACGGTGGTGTCGCTTGGACTTGGAAGCGAGGAACGCGGGCGGGCGCAGAACTGGCTGGTCGAAAGTCTTGGTGCAAGTGGCGGGCGTGCGGGGCCTTTTGTTTTCGCGGGTGGTGTGCGGGCCGCAACGCCGCTTGCGCCGGTGCATCTTCGGGCCGAGCGAAGGGCCGATGGTGACATCGCGATGAGTTGGAAGAGGCGCGGCCGGATCGATGCCGACAACTGGGACGCGTCGGAGATCCCGATGGACGAGCCGCAGGAGCGCTACCGGCTCGACCTGATGGCGGACGAGCTGGTGGTGAGGAGCGTCGAGGTGGCCGAGGCTTCCTTCCTATATCCGGCAGCCGACGAGCTCGCAGATTTCGGTGCGCCGCAGACGGTGTTCGATTTCACGGTCAGACAAATGGGACGAGCCGTGCCATTGGGCCTTCCGGCGCGTTCGGTGATCAATCTTTGATAACAAGGAGATGAACGGATGGATTTGGTGAAAAACTGGTACCAGTCAAAGACGATCTGGGGTGCGTTGATTGCAGTCGCGGCCTCTGCTCTTCAACTGGCTGGCCTGGAGATCGGGGCTGCTGACCAGGCGGAACTGGCCGATATCGCGGTCACATTGACGGGGGCAGCAGGTGGCCTTCTGGCGCTTTACGGACGCCTCGTCGCAACGGGTTCGATCGGCGGAGAAGGGCCTTCTGGGCCTTCCTGAAGGTTCGCATTACACAGCATTCATTTGCCATTCAGCCGTCATTCGATACATAGTCCATAACATGCTTTGGACATGACCTTTCGTCGGTTGAGTGGAAACAGGTACACATGGCGCGACTGCCGATCATCGCGATTTTGGCCGCCGGCACTGCATTCGCAGCATTGCCTGGGGCGTCTGCGACCGCACAGAACTATCTCGTTCTGGTTGCCGGCGACTGCGGCACGGCCGCATCGCGCGTCGTTCGCGACACGGGCGGGCAGCTTCTGTCTGCCCAGCCGTCCTCGGACGGCCAGACCTGCATTGTTACCGTACTCGTACAGGGCAACGGCAGCGAACGGCCGCGCAAGGTCACTGTCCGAGTACCGATGTAGGCCGGGTGCCGATGTAAGCAAGTAAACTAGACATCAGCGCCTTATAGATTCCGAAAACCGGATGCGGTTTTGGGACCGATGCGCTAGATACTTGCAGGATTTTATGCAGGGGACGGTTCATGCGCATTCTCGTGGTCGAAGACGACGTCAATCTCAATCGCCAGCTTTCGGATGCTCTGAAGGAATCCGGCTATGTCGTCGATACCGCTTTCGACGGCGAGGAAGGTCACTTTCTCGGTGACACCGAGCCCTATGATGCGGTGATCCTCGATATCGGCCTTCCCGAGATGGACGGCATCACCGTTGTCGAGAAATGGCGCTCCAACGGCAAGGGCATGCCGGTGCTGATGCTGACAGCCCGCGATCGCTGGAGCGACAAGGTGGCCGGCATCGACGCAGGTGCCGACGACTATGTGGCAAAACCGTTCCATGTCGAAGAGGTGCTTGCGCGGGTGCGCGCACTGATCCGGCGTGCTGCCGGCCACTCATCTTCGGAAATCGTCTGTGGTCCGGTTCGCCTCGACACGAAGGCATCGAAGGCAACGGTCGATGGCGTGACCTTGAAGCTGACCTCCCACGAATTCAGGCTGCTCTCCTATCTCATGCACCACATGGGCACGGTCGTTTCGCGCACCGAACTGGTCGAGCATATGTATGACCAGGACTTCGACCGCGATTCCAACACGATCGAGGTGTTTGTCGGTCGCCTGCGCAAGAAGATCGGTGGTGACCTGATCGAGACCGTGCGCGGTCTGGGCTATCGGATGCAAGCGCCGGCCGATGCCCAATAGTCTCCCCAAACAGCCCCCTAGCCTGGGCATGGGAGGATTTCGGTCACTCACCGCACGCGTGCTGCTTCTGGCAACCGCCTGGTCGGCGGTGGCGCTGGTCGTGATCGCGATCGTCATCTCGCAGCTTTATCGGCAATCGTCGGAACGCGCGTTTACCGATCTGCTGCGCGCGCAGCTCTATAACGTCATCAATTCGATGACGATCGGCGAGGACAACAAGCTCTCGGGCAATCCGCAGCTCGGCGACCTGCGGTTTTCGCAGCCCGAGACGGGATGGTACTGGATCATCGAGCCGCTGGGCACATTTGCGGCGACGCCACTTTCCTCTTCCTCGCTCGGGACCTCGAACATCAAGGTGCCGACCATTCTGAGCGTCCCGTTCAACAACAGGTATGAACGTTTCTACCGTACCAATGATGCCTTCGGAAACAATGTGCTTGTGGCGGAAACCGAGGTGGTTCTCGATGGTGAGGGGCGAGCCGCGCGGTTTCGTGTCTCCGGCAATCTGGCCGTTGTGGAAGAAGACGTGCATGGCTTTTCGCGCAACCTCTACATCACACTCGCGGTGTTCGGACTTGGCAGCCTGATCGTCAACGGTCTGGCGATCCTCTTCGGTCTCCTACCGCTCAAAGGTGCACGCCGGGCGCTGGAGCGGGTCCGGCGCGGCGAAGTTGAACGTCTGGAGGGAAAATTCCCACGCGAAATCATGCCGTTGGCCAATGACATCAATGCGTTGATCGAAAGCAATCGCCGTATCGTCGAGCGCGCACGTATGCAGGTGGGCAACCTTGCCCACTCGCTGAAGACGCCGATTGCCGTGCTGCTCAACGAATCCCGGCTGGGGGAAAAGGTGCAGTCCGATCTGGTCCGTACCCAGGCCGAGGCGATGCAGAGCCAGGTGCAATCCTATCTCAATCGCGCTCGGATCGCAGCGCAGCGCGAGTCTGTGCTTGCCCGCAGCGAGGTCGAGCCGGTGCTTGAACGGCTGGTGCGCGTGATGCGCAGGCTGAACCCCGATACCGAGTTCCACCTGTCGATATCTCCGCTGTCGCTGGCGATAGCGCTGGAGCAGCAGGATCTGGAGGAGACCGTGGGTAACCTTCTGGAGAATGCGTCCAAGTTCGCCAAGGTCGGCGTCTGGGTATCGGCAGTACAGGCAAGTCCGCCACCGGGAGCGGAAGGCGATGCCGCCCGCAGGGCATGGGTCGAGCTGATCGTCGAGGATGATGGTCCGGGTCTTGAGCCCGAACAGATCACTATTGCGCTGAAGCGTGGCAAGCGGCTCGATGAAAGCAAGCCAGGCGCCGGTCTCGGTCTTTCGATCGTCAGTGAGATCGCCTCCGAATACAATGGCACGATCAATCTGGACCGCGGCGTACATGGTGGCCTGCGGGCAAGGCTGCTGCTGCCGGGCGTGACGCGCGACGCTGCATGATTCCGGTCATGAAATCTGTGGCCAATAAGCAACTGCTAAAGACTTGCTGTCATATCTTCTGGACGATCGCATCGCCTGCTATATCATTGAAGCGGAAGGCAGACGGACCGAGTTCTGGAGCAGTGTCGATCAACGCGGTCGGGAGAAGCATTCTCCGGGCGGTTTGAGATATCGATATGAAAAGACCGGTACTTCCTGCCGAACGTGCAAGTCGGAGATCATAAGCAGCGATGCGCCCCACGAGTCTTTCAACCGTGCTGTTGACCCTTTGCGGAATCGCGGTCGTTTCCGGATGCACTTCGGCATCCCGTTCCACGGCCGGCGCACGCGGGCTGTTGTCTCCGAAACCGTCGGCATCGGCAGGTTATATTACGGCCCTGCAGGGCGGCATTGTCGGGCGTAGCGGCGCCGAGCTTTCGTCCAGCGACCGCTCGCGGGCGCTGGAAGCGGAATATCGGGCGCTGGAAGAGGCGGCCGGCGGACAGGCCGTTCAATGGAAGGGCAATGATGCCAATGGCGAGGTGATCGCCAACGCTCCTTATCAGGTGGGGGCACAGAACTGCCGGCAATACAGGCATACGGTCACCGTCGACGGCAAGGATATGGTTGCCAGAGGTGCCGCCTGCCGCAATTCCGACGGCACGTGGACGCCTCTGAACTGAGGAACGTCTCACCACGCATTCGTGAATTTGATATAGGTCATGGCCGTTGATAGACATTCCCATCAGTCTTGAAACGTTCTAAAGACCTTGACCTGTGACGTGGCTGCGGGCCACGGAGATATCTCAAATTCACGTCAACGGCGGGCAATCGATTGGAATGCTACCGGCGTTGCAGTAATTGGCGAACATGATTTTATGGATCCTTCTTGCGCTCCTGACGGCCATCGTCGCGGCAGCGCTGCTTTATCCGCTCTACCGGCGTCCCGAGGCACTTGCGCCCGAAAACGCCGGTGAGATCGAGGTTTACCGCGACCAGATGAAGGAGCTGGATCGGGATCGCGCCGGCGGTCTGATCAGTGCCGAGGAAGCAGAATACGCACGCGCCGAAATCGGCCGTCGTTTGCTGGCTGCTGCGGGCAAGCAGAGTGAAGCTGAGGACGCTGCCAAGGCGAGCGGATTGCGTAAGATGGCGATCGGCATCGTGACGGTTGCTCCGCCGGCAATAGGGCTCTGTCTCTACATCATGCTGGGCAGCCCCGGTTTGCCCGATCAGCCGCTGGAAGCACGGCTGGCGAACCCCGGCAATGACATGTCGTTGCTTGTGGCGAAAGCCGAGCGTCATCTGGCGCAGAACCCGAACGATGGTTCAGGCTGGGATATTCTGGCTCCGATCTATTTCCGCACCGCACGGCTGGGTGATGCGGAACTCGCCTATCGCAACGCTATCCGCCTGATCGGACCCAGCGCGGCTCGTCTGTCCGGTCTCGGCGAGACGCTGGTCGTCGCCAATGATGGTATCGTGACCGAGGATGCCCGCTCGGCCTTCGAGGAAGCGGTACGGCTGGAGCCGGGCGACGTCCGCGCGCGTTTTTACGTCGGGGTTGCGCTGGAGCAGGCCGGCAAGGCTGATGAAGCGAAGACCACCTTTCAGGAAATCGCCAAGGCCTCACCGTCCGATGCGCCCTGGATGGGCCTGATCAACGAACATATTGCAAAGAACGGCGGCACCGCGACAGCATCTTCCGCGCCGCCTTCCACTCTGGGCAGCCCGACCGCCGAGGATGTGGCGGCGGCCGAAAGCCTGTCTCAGGGTGATCGTCAGGAGATGATCCGCGGCATGGTCGACACGCTTGCCGCGCGGCTGGAGGCCGAACCGAACAATATCGAAGGCTGGCTGCGACTGGTAAGATCCTACATGGTGCTTGGCGACAGGGAGAAGGCGCAGGCCGCATTGAACACCGGTCTCGGGCATTTCCCGGCCGATGGAAACGAGGGCAGGCAGCTTGCAGCGCTTGCCCGTGAAATAGGACTGCCGGCCGCCGGTGTCGGTAAAGCAGAGGCGCCGGACGCTGCGCCGCAGGGGACAGCTCCCCAGGGAGTAACGCAATGACGCGCAAGCAGAAACGATTGGCAGTGATCGCCGGCGGTATGAGCTTCATCATCATCGCCGTCTTTCTGGTGATGTTCGCCTTCTCGCAGTCGGTGGCTTACTTCTTCATGCCGGCGGATCTGGCAACGGCCAACCTGCAACCGGGAACCCGCATCCGTCTCGGCGGACTTGTCGAGGCGGGATCGGTCAAGCGCGGGCAGGGGTCGACGGTGAATTTCATCGTGACCGACGGCAGCGCGACCGTGCCGGTGAGCTATACGGGCATCCTGCCCGACCTGTTCCGCGAGGGGCAGGGCGTCGTGACCGAGGGGGCATTCGATGCAGCCACCCATGCGTTCGTCGCCGACAGCGTGCTTGCCAAGCATGACGAGAACTACATGCCCAAGGAAGTCGCCGATCGCCTGAAGAAGGATGGCGTCTGGGAAGACGGGATGGGCAGCGGCATGGCACGGGCGAAGGATGCAGGCACGCCCGGCGCGGCAAAGGATCCGAAGGGACAGGTTGTCGGGAGCACCACGCCATGATCGTCGAAATCGGCCATTTCGCGCTGGTGCTTGCGCTGGCAACCGCGATCATCGTTTCGGTCGTGCCGGTCGTAGGGGCCTATCGTCGTGACGCGAGCATGATGGCTGTCGGGACGACCGGTTCGCTGGTCATGTTCGGACTGGTGACACTGTCCTTTGCAGCGTTGACCTGGGCCTATGTGGTGTCCGACTTTTCGGTGAAGAACGTCTGGGAGAATTCCCATTCGCTGATGCCGCTGATCTACAAATACTCCGGCGTCTGGGGCAATCACGAAGGCTCGATGATGCTCTGGCTGCTGATTCTCGTGTTCTTCAGCGCACTCGTCGCCGTTTTCGGCCGCAATATTCCAGAAACCCTGAAGGCCAACGTGCTGGCGGTTCAGGCCTGGATCAGCCTTGCCTTTCTGCTGTTCATTCTTCTGACCTCCAATCCGTTCCTGCGCCTCGATCCGGCGCCGGCGGAAGGGCAGGACCTGAACCCGATACTGCAGGACTTCGGTCTGGCGATCCATCCGCCGCTTCTTTATCTCGGTTATGTCGGCTTCTCGGTCTGCTTCTCCTTTGCCGTTGCTGCTCTGATGGAAGGTCGCATTGATGCGGCGTGGGCGCGCTGGGTACGCCCCTGGACGCTTGCCGCCTGGACGTTTCTCACTGCGGGTATCGCCATGGGCTCCTACTGGGCCTATTACGAGCTTGGCTGGGGTGGCTGGTGGTTCTGGGATCCGGTTGAAAACGCTTCCTTCATGCCCTGGCTTGCCGGTACCGCGCTCCTGCACTCCGCGTTGGTGATGGAAAAGCGTGAAGCCCTGAAGATCTGGACCGTGCTTCTGGCGATCATGACCTTCTCGCTGTCGCTGCTCGGTACCTTCCTGGTGCGCTCCGGTGTTCTGACCTCCGTTCATGCATTTGCCACTGACCCGTCGCGCGGGGTCTTCATCCTCTGCATCCTGGCGATCTTCATTGGTGGGGCGTTCATGCTGTTTGCATGGCGGGCGCCAACTCTGAAGGCCGGCGGCCTGTTCGCGCCGATCTCGCGCGAAGGATCGCTCGTTCTCAACAATCTGATCCTGACGGTCTCGACCGCGACGGTGCTGACCGGCACGCTTTATCCGCTGGTGCTGGAAACCCTGACCGGCGAAAAGATCTCGGTCGGCGCGCCCTTCTTCAACATGACCTTCGGCCTCTTGATGCTGCCGCTGCTGATTGCCGTGCCGCTTGGCCCGATGCTGGCGTGGAAACGCGCCGATCTTCTCGGCGCTCTGCAGCGTCTGTGGGTCTTTGCCGGCCTTGCCCTGCTTGCCGGTCTGGTTCTCTGGTACATGCAGAATGGTGGGCCTATCCTGGTGATCTTCGGACTGGCGCTCGGTTGCTGGGGCATGCTGGGTGCAGTCGCCGATCTCTGGTATCGCGGCAACTTCGGCAAGCTGCCGGTGGCGACGTCGCTGCGCCGTCTCAAAGGCCTGCCGCGCTCCGCCTGGGGCACGGCGTTTGCACATTTCGGTCTCGGTGTAACGGTGATCGGCATCGTCGCCGCCTCGGCTTTCAGCACCGAACATGTCGTTGAAATGAAGCAGGGACAGACTGCCGAATCCGGCGGTTATTCACTGACCTTCGACGGTTTCCGCGAAGCCGTCGGGCCGAATTTCACAGAGGAGCGCGGCCACTTCACGGTGAGCTCCGGCGGCGTGGTTGTCGCCGATGTCTGGTCGTCCAAACGTCTCTATACAGCCCGCCGCATGCCGACGACGGAAGCCGGCATCCTGACCTTCGGTCTCAGTCAGCTTTACGTATCCCTCGGTGACCCGATGGACGGTGGCGGCATCGTCGTGCGCATCTGGTGGAAGCCGCTGATCCTCTGCATATGGGGCGGCTGCCTGATCATGATGGTTGGCGGTTTCGTCTCGCTGTCGGATCGCAGGCTGCGTGTCGGGGCTCCGAGCCGGAAGGCGAAAGCGAAAGCGATCAAGGCCGTGATGGAGCCAGCGGAATGATACGTCGCCTCCTTCTCGCACTCCTCCTTAGCCTCGGAGCGTTTCCTGCCCTTGCCGTCAATCCGGACGAGGTGTTGAAGGATCCGGCGCTCGAGCAACGGGCGCGGCAGATATCGGCGCATCTGCGCTGCATGGTGTGCCAGAACCAGTCGATCGACGATTCGAATGCGGAGCTTGCCAAGGATTTGCGCGTTCTCGTGCGTCAGAGGATTTCCGATGGCGACACGGATGATCAGGTTATCGATTATGTCGTATCGCGTTACGGCGAATTCGTGCTTCTCAACCCGCGCCTGAGCACGAAGACGATCATTCTCTGGGCCATGCCGATCGGTCTACTCATTGTCGGTATTTTCGCTCTGGTCATTTTTGTCCGAAGCCGCCCGAGCCGCCGGCCTTCCGATGCGCTCAGCGCCGAAGAAAAGGCTCGTATCGACGAACTGCTTGGGCAGTAAGTTCTGCCCCGAGGTTGGCGTATGTTTAGAAATATTACGAACATTTCATCCGCCAGCCACCTGCAGTTAAGGTGACGACGCCTATATCTCTGTCATCCAACGACGCCGGAACACCCTAGACCGGCCAGATTGAGTGACGAAGAGAAGAAGGTAGCTTTCACCATGAGCATTGGACGTCCCTCCCTCAAGACAGTGCTGAAGACCTCGACCGTTGCCGGCCTCGCTGCCGTCATGCTGTCTACCGGCATCCCGGCGCAGGTCATGTCCTCCTTTGCCGCGCCGGTTGCCGTGACCGCGCCGCAGGCCCCGAGCTTTGCAGATGTCGTATCAGCCGTTTCGCCTGCTGTCGTTTCCGTCCGCGTCCAGTCCGACGCCCAGCCGGTCTCTGACGACAACAGCAATTTCTCCTTCAACTTCGGCGGCCGTGGTTTTGACCAGCTGCCGGATGATCACCCGCTGAAACGTTTCTTCAAGGAGTTCGGCGGCCAGGGTGGTCCTGGTGGCCCCGGTGCCGGCCCGCGTGATCGCGATCGCGCCGACCGTGGTGGCCCGGGCGCAGGTCGTCCGCATCATCTGCGCCCGACCGCACAGGGCTCCGGCTTCTTCATCTCCGAAGACGGTTATGTCGTGACCAACAATCACGTCGTTTCCGATGGCCAGGCCTATACGGTTGTACTGAACGACGGTACCGAGCTCGACGCCAAGCTCGTCGGCAAGGATAGCCGTACCGACCTCGCCCTCCTGAAGGTCGAGGCTTCCAGCCGCAAGTTCACTTATGTCTCCTTTGCTGACGACAGCAAGGTTCGCGTGGGTGACTGGGTCGTGGCCGTCGGTAACCCGTTCGGTCTTGGCGGCACCGTGACCGCAGGCATCGTGTCTGCCCGTGGCCGTGATATCGGTTCCGGTCCCTACGACGATTACATCCAGGTGGATGCGGCCGTGAACCGGGGCAACTCCGGCGGGCCGACCTTTGACCTTTCCGGTCAGGTCGTTGGTATCAACACGGCGATCTTCTCTCCGTCGGGCGGCAATGTCGGCATCGCCTTCGCAATCCCGGCTTCCACCGCCAAGGACGTCATCGCTGACCTGATGAAGGACGGCAAGGTCGAGCGCGGCTGGCTCGGTGTTCAGATCCAGCCGGTAACGCAGGATATCGCGGATTCGCTCGGTCTGAAGGAAGCCTCCGGTGCACTCGTTGTCGCCCCGCAGGAAGGTTCTCCGGGTCAGAAGGCCGGTATCAAGCAGGGCGACATCGTCCAGGCGGTCAATGGCCAGCCGGTCAAGGATGCCCGTGATCTCGCCCGCCGCGTCGCAGCCTTTGCCCCGAACACCAAGGTCGATGTCGACCTGTGGCGTGACGGCAAGAAGCAGACCATTCCGGTGACGCTCGGCAACATGGCAAGCGATGAGGCGGCTTCTGCCGAAACCACGCAGCCGGATGATCCGGCACCCGCAAGCGAACAGGCGCTGGCAAGTCTCGGCATTACCGTTGCCCCGGCTGAAGATGGTTCCGGCCTTGCCGTGACCGATGTCGATCCGGACTCGGAAGCGGCTGCACGCGGTCTGAAGAACGGCGAGAAGATCCTCTCGGTCAACAACAAGAAGGTCGAATCCGCCACGGATGTCGGCAAGGTTCTCGAGCAGGCCAAGAAGGACGGACGCACTCGCGCCCTGTTCCAGGTCGAGGCCAATGGCACGAGCCGCTTCGTCGCTCTGCCGATCAACGAAGGCTGATGCCGGGCAAACCATCTGAGTGACACTGCGGGGGTGGTACCTCCAGGCCCAACCGCAGTATCCACCTCATCAAGGGGCGCCGCCGGAAACGTCGGCGCCCCTCTTGTAACGGAGACCATCATGCAGACCCCGTCGTTTTCCTCGGCCAAGACAGAAGATTCCGATAGTGCAAATGTTTCCGCCGAGGCTATTGTCCCGCACATGAAGATTCTGGTTATCGAAGACGATCTCGAGGCGGCAGCCTATATGACGAAGGCCTTTCGTGAGGCCGGCATTATCGTGGATCACGCCAGCGATGGTGAGAGCGGCCTGTTCATGGGCTCGGAGAATTCCTACGATGTGATGGTCATCGACCGCATGTTGCCGCGCCGCGACGGTCTGTCCGTCATCAGCGAATTGCGCAAGCGCGGCGTCAATGCGCCGGTGCTGATCCTGTCGGCGCTCGGCCAGGTGGATGACCGCGTGACCGGCCTGCGCGCCGGCGGCGACGACTATCTGCCGAAACCCTACGCCTTTTCAGAGCTTCTGGCGCGCGTCGAAGTGCTTGGCCGCCGCAAGGGCACGCCGGAGCAGGATATGGTCTATCGGGTCGGCGACCTCGAACTCGACCGGCTTTCCCACGAGGTGAAGCGGGCCGGCAAGGACATCCTGCTGCAGCCGCGCGAATTCCGCCTGCTCGAATATCTGATGAAGAATGCCGGTCAGGTCGTGACCCGTACCATGCTTCTGGAGAATGTCTGGGACTATCACTTCGATCCGCAGACAAACGTCATCGACGTGCATGTGTCGCGTCTGCGCTCGAAGATCGAGAAGGACTTCGACAAGCCTCTGTTGAAGACCATTCGCGGTGCCGGATACATGATCAAGGACGAGGGGTAATGCTTTCCCGCATCGTCAAGCGAGCCCGCCTCATGTTCCGTTCGACGGCCGTGAGGCTCTCGGCGCTCTATATCCTCCTGTTTGCGATCTGCGCCGGATTTCTCGTCATCTATGTCACGGCGCTTTCGGAAAAGACGCTGGTGCAACAGACGCGCCAGACGATTACCGAGGAAGTGGCAGATATTCAGCGCGCCTATGAGCGTGGCGGCGTGAACCTTCTCCTGCGGATCATGGAGCGTCGTGCCCGCCAGCCGGGCGCCAATCTCTATGTGATCGCGGGACCGAATGGCGAGATGCTGGCCGGCAATGTCTCCTCCGTCCAGCCGGGTGTACTTGACCAGGAAGGCTGGACGAATATGCCTTTCTCCTACGAACCCTATGCTGAGATCGGCGGTTCGCGCAAACATCTCGCCATCGCCAATGTACTGCGCGTCGATAACGGTTTGCGGGTTATGATCGGCCGTGATCTCGGTGATCCGAGCCGTTTCCGCTACATCGTGCGGCAGGCGCTGATGGTGGCGCTGGCGATCATGGGGCTTGGCGCGCTCGTAATCTGGTTCGGCATCGGCCGTAATGCGTTGAAGCGTATCGACCGCATGTCCGCCGCAAGTCAGAAGATCATGGCGGGTGACCTGTCGCAGAGGCTTCCCGTCGGGCGTTCCGGCGATGAGTTTGACCGGCTGTCGGGATCGCTCAACGCCATGCTCGGCCGCATCGAGAAGCTGAACGAAGGGTTGCGGCAGGTCTCCGACAACATCGCCCATGACCTGAAGACGCCGCTGACGCGGCTGCGCAACAAGGCGGCCGATGCGCTGGCCGAGGACCGCGAGGAGGTGCGCAAGGTCGCTCTCGAGGGCATCATCGCCGAATCTGACCAGTTGATCCGCACCTTCAATGCATTGCTGATGATTTCCCGTGTCGAGGCGGGATCGATCGCCGCTGAAATGTCGAGTGTCGATCTGTCGGCCGTATCCGCCGATAGCGCCGAGCTTTACGAACCGGTAGCGGAAGAAGCCGGTATTTCATTGCTGACCGAGTTGGACCCAGGCATCGCCGTCAATGGCAATCGCGAACTGATCGGCCAGGCGATCTTCAACCTTCTCGACAATGCGATCAAATATGCCGCCGAGGCGCATGGCGAGCCGGCCATCCGCGTAAAGCTGGCATCCGAACGCGGCGAGGTCAGGCTTTCGGTCTGCGACAACGGTCCGGGCGTGCCGGCAGACAAACGTGGCGAGGTGACCAAGCGCTTCTTCCGGCTCGACGCCAGCCGTTCCAAGCCGGGAACGGGTCTCGGCCTGTCGCTGGTCGAAGCGGTGATGGAACTTCATGGCGGAAAGCTGGAGCTCTCCGCCACCGACGAAGCGAACACGGATGCGCCGGGATTGACGGTGACGATGGTATTTCCGGTGGTGAAGGCCTGAACTATCCTGTGCCAAGAAAATCTATGGCGTATATTCTCTAACACCTTGATTTCGTAAGGTTTCCTACTAAAGGAAAAGCAGGCTTGCGGCAATGTCGACCTTATCTCTCCCCTTGTGGGAGAGAAAGCAATTTCAATGCTTGGCGAAGCTAAGTATTAGAAATTGCAAGTGAGGACCGGTACCTGGAGGGGAGGAACATCATGGAAGGTGAAAGGCGGCTCGACGCGGTGGCGGAAAACGTCATCCGGCCCCTGAACCAGGCGGAGGCCAAAGCTGCCCTGTCGGTTCTCAAGGATGTCGGCAAGTCCGAACCGGCCGTGAGTGAGGTCATCAAGGGTGAGGGCGCCCTCAAGGATTTCCTCATCGCCGCTTTTTCGCTCTCTCCCTATCTCCGTGACGCGGCCAGCGTCACGCCAAAACTCGTTGCCGATGCGATCGGCCGACCGGTCGAGCCTGTTTTATCCTCCCTGATCGAGAAGGCACGCAACGCCTGGCGGCCGGCAGAGGGAAAAATACCTTCAGAGGGCGAGGTGATGACCGCTTTGCGATCAGCCAAGCGCGCCTTCAGCTTCATTCTGGCACTGGCCGATCTCGCCCGCATATTCACGGCGAAAGAGACGACGCGCTGGCTGAGCGAGTTTGCCGAAGTTTCGGTAGCGTCGGCGATCGATCATCTCCTGCTTGCGACCCATGAGAGCGGCAAACTGAAGCTGGTCGATACTGTCGAGCCGAGCTGTGGATCGGGACTGATCGTACTCGGCATGGGCAAGCTCGGTGGGCGCGAACTCAATTACTCCTCCGATATCGATATCGTCGTTTTCTTCGATCCGGAGGTGGGAATCCTCGCCGACCCGATGGATGCATCCGAAATCTATGGCCGGATGATGCGCCGGCTGATCCGCATCCTGCAGGACCGAACGGCCGATGGTTACGTCTTCCGCACCGATCTGAGGCTGCGGCCTGACCCAGGCTCTACGCCGCTTGCCGTCTCCATGGATGCGGCGCTGATCTATTACGAGGGCAGGGGACAGAACTGGGAACGCGCGGCCTATATCAAGGCGCGTCCGGTGGCCGGAGACATCGCGGCCGGTGATAACTTTCTCAAGCTTCTGACGCCATTCGTCTTCCGCAAATATCTCGATTACGCGGCGATCGCCGACATCCATTCGATCAAGCGGCAGATCCATGTCCACAAGGGTCATGGCGCGATCGCGGTAAAGGGCCATGACGTCAAGCTTGGCCGAGGCGGCATCCGCGAGATCGAATTTTTTGCCCAGACGCAGCAGCTGATTGCTGGCGGTCGCATGCCGGCCCTCAGGACGCGCGAAACCGAACCGGCGCTGCATGCACTGGCCGAGGCGAAATGGATCAAGCCGGAGATCGCCACGGCGCTGACCGAAGCCTACTGGTTCCTGCGCGATGTCGAGCACCGTATCCAGATGGTGCATGACGAACAGACGCACCGTCTGCCGGAAAGCAATGCGGAACTGAAGCGCATCGCCTTCATGCTGGGGTTTGAAGATGCCGCGAGCTTTTCTTCAAGGCTGGAGAATATCCTGAAAACTGTCGAGAGGCGTTATTCGCGGCTTTTCGAGCAAGAGGAAGGGCTGTCTGGGGGGGACGGCAATCTCGTTTTCACCGGGCAGAAGGACGACCCCGATACGCTGAAGACATTGGCGGAACTCGGCTTTGAGCGGCCCGCCGATATGTCTCGAATGATCCGTACCTGGCATTCCGGCCGGTACCGCGCGACGCAATCGGTGGAGGCCCGCGAGAGGCTGACCGAGATGATGCCGGCGCTGCTCAAGGCTTTCGGCGAAAGCCGGCGTGCCGACGAGGCGCTGTTGCGCTTCGACAGCTTTCTGAAGGCGCTGCCGGCCGGCATCCAGCTCTTTTCGCTGATCGGCAAAAACCCGCCGCTTCTCTTCCTTATCGTCACCATCATGGCGTCCGCGCCGCGTCTGGCCGATATCATCGCCTCAAAACCGCATGTGTTTGATGGCATGCTGGATCCCGGCCTGATGTCGGAAGTGCCGACGCGGGACTATCTGTCGAAGCGGTTGGATACGTTCCTCTCCGGTTCGCGCCACTATGAGGACAGGCTCGACCGGCTGCGCATCTTTGCCGCTGAACAGCGTTTCCTGATCGGCATAAGGCTGCTGACTGCAGCAATCTCCGGCGACGATGCCGGCCGCGCCTTTACCCACCTCGCCGACCTGTTGATCGATGCGGCGCTGGCGGCGGTGAAGGGTGAGATAGAGGCGGCGCATGGTACCTATCCGGGCGGCCGGGTGGCGGTCATGGGCATGGGCAAGCTCGGCTCCTACGAACTGACGGCCGGCTCGGATGTCGATCTCATCCTGCTTTACGACTATGACAGCGAAGCCTTCGAGAGCGTCGGCCCGAAGCCGCTTGATGCCCAGCGTTACTTTACCCGCCTGACTCAGAGATTGATCGCGGCGCTTTCCGCGCCGATGGCCGAAGGCGTGATCTTCGAGGTGGACCTGCGCCTGCGGCCCTCCGGCAACAAGGGGCCGGTGGCATCCCGCATCACCGCCTTTGCCAAATATCAGCGCGAGGAAGCCTGGACCTGGGAGCATATGGCTCTCACCCGCGCCCGCATCGTCTGCGGTGACGAAAGCCTCGGCGGCGAGGCGGAGGCGATCATCCGCGAGGTTCTTTCAGCCAAGACTGACGCCAAGAAAATCACCGGCGACGTGGCCGAGATGCGGGAACTGATCGAACAGGAAAAGCCGCCGCGCGATATCTGGGACTTCAAACTCATCCCGGGCGGATTGATAGACATCGAGTTCATCGCCCAATATCTGCGGTTGGTGGCACCGATACGGGCAAAGAGCAAGGATCTGCGGGTCGACACTTACGGCCTGTCGACAGCTGAAGCACTGAAAGTGCTCGGTGACGGTCTGCCGGAACGGGCCGACCTCGATACCTGCCTCGAAGCGCTGCGCCTGTTCACCGAACTCTCGCAAATCATCCGGCTCTGCGTCGATGGTCCGTTCGATGCCGAGGACGCACCCGCTGGCCTCGTTGAGCGGATCTGCCGTGCGGGAGACTGCCCGGATCTCGGCACGCTGCAGGGGGAAGTGAAGAGGCTGTCGGCGGAAGTGAGAAAGGTTTTCCGAAAGGCCTTTGATGTCACGCTTGCTAGCGCTGATTAGTGCGGCCGGCGGTCTGGCTTTCTGGACGCTCTTCGGTGTGGTCTCGGAAGCAAGCTTGTCTTCATTGCAAAATCAGTGCCCCGGCGGAAGTGACTGCGAGGATGCCCGGTTTGCCTTCATGCTGGCAATCACGGCAGCTTGTCTCGGCCTGCTCCTGTCGATCCCGGTGATACGGATATGGGTGAAGCGGAAGAACAGACCGGAAAGCTAGTGCTTGTATCGATCCGCCGAACCTTCATGCTGCCCGCTTGCGTTGCTCGACAAAAGGCCGGTCGGGAATGATCAGCGATACGGCAGTGCCCTTGCCCATCTTTGAACGGATGCGCATCTTGCCGCCGTGGAGCGCCACCAGCGAACGGGAGATGGCAAGCCCGAGGCCTGACCCGCCCTTGCTCTTGGCATACTGGCTCTGAACCTGTTCGAAGGGCTGGCCGATCTTGGGCAGCGCATCCTTCGGGATGCCGATGCCGCTGTCGGCGATGGTCAGCATCAGGCCCTTGTCCAGCCTGCGGGCGCGCAGCTCTATCCTGCCGCCTTCGTCGGTGAACTTCACAGCATTGGACAAAAGATTGAGCATCACCTGCTTCAGCGCCCGCCGGTCGCCGATCATGTCGAGCGCCTCGGGCAATTGCTGGTGGATCGCGATATGCTTGTCTTGGGCGGCGATCGAGGTCAGGCGCAGGCTTTCTTCGATCAGGGGCACGAGATTGATATTTTCCGACTGGATGCGCATGTGCCCGGCCTCGATCTTCGACATGTCGAGAATGTCGTTGATGACGTTGAGGAGGTGCTTGCCGCTGTCGTGAATATCCTTGGAATATTCGCCGTATTTCGGTGAGCCGAGCGGGCCGAACATGCCGTTCATCAGGATTTCGGAGAAACCGAGAATGGCGTTGAGCGGCGTGCGAAGTTCATGGCTCATATTGGCGAGGAATTCCGACTTCGCCTGGTTGGCAGCTTCGGCGCGTTCCTTTTCCGCCTGATAGGCGGAGTTGGCAACGGAAAGCTCGGTCTTCTGCTTTTCCAGCGTCTTCTGCGATGCGGAGAGATCACCGATCGTCGCCATCAGGCGACGCTCGCTGTGGCGCAGGCGATCCTGGTGGCGTTTCAGGAGCGTGATGTCGGTGCCTACCGAAACCGTGCCGCCATCACGGGTACGGCGTTCGTTGATCTGCAGCCAGCGCTCGTCGGCCAGTTGCACTTCCGTCGTGCGGGAAAAACCGCTGCCGTCGGCATCGGCGACGCGACGCTCGATCACCGGCCGAGCCGCTGCGGAATTGACCGTTGCACGCTCGGTGCCGGGCACCAGCACGTTATCCGGAAGTCCATAGGCCTGCTGGAAATGGGTATTGCACATGACGAGGCGATCGTTCTTGTCCCACAGCACGAAGGCTTCGGACGTGCATTCGATGGCGTCGGCAAGCCGTTGGTCGGCCTCGGCATAGCGCTGCGCCAGGCGGTGCTGTTCGGTGACGTCCATGGCGATGCCGATCACATGGATACGGCCAGAGGAATTGCGGATCACCTGCGCTCTGGCGCGCATCCAGACATAGTGTCCTGCCGCATGACGCATGCGGAACACCTGATCGACCTGCTTGGCATTGCCACGGCCGATGGCGCGGGCCAGTGCATAGATATTGCCGTCGGACGGATGCATCATCCGTGCTGCATCGGAAAACGAGATGACGCTGCCGGCCGGCGGTAGGCCGAGCATTTCGTACATCGAGCCAGACCAGAAAAGCCGGCGGTTGGCGATATCGAAATCCCACAATCCGCAGCGCCCGCGAGACAGGGCAGCCTCGATCCGCAAGTTCGATTCCGCAAAGATTTCGTCGGCGTCGCGTGCGCGCTTCACCTGTGTGTAATAGGCATAGAGAATGACCAGCAGGATGGCGGAAATGCCGGTGAAAAGCGTGACGTTGAGAGAAATCTCGCCGCGCAGGAAACGGTTCGTCGTGTCGAGCGAATGCGCCGATACGATCAGCGCGCCGTCATTGCCGATCGGCTGGATCGCGGCATAATGCGGCATGTCGCCAAGATAGGTCTCGATCACGCCGCCGAAACGACGCAGCGTCGCGGTTTCAGGCAGAAGCGAGGCGAGGCGGCGCCCTACATAAGCCGAAGAGATGCCCTTCGAACCACCGAAAACGACGCCGGACTTGTCGATGAACAGGGTGAAGGAACCGTGCGGCTGCGGATCCGACGAAAGATAGGATGAAAGTCGCGCCTCGGCTGCGGCCCTGTTGGCGGAACTGAACAGCGTTTCCTGGCCGGCGAACACCGCCTTGGCGGTCGCCGCCATCAAGGTGGTCGACTGCCGCGCCGCATCTTCCATGCGGCTGTTTTCGCCCATGATGCCGAGGACCCTTGACGCAGCCACGACCATAAGGAACGCGAGGATGAGGAGAGGGATGGATCGCTTGAGCACCAGTTCCACTCGGGGCGTCTGGCGCGCGATCGGCTTGACCGCGAAATTGCTGTCGTTCGCCAGTGCCTTGTGCAGGCCCGAAACCTTCGGAAATTTTAGGCGCAGCCGAGCGCCGGCCGCGGTTGCCCGCTGCGCGTCCGATATCGTGTTCATCTGGTCCCTCGTGATGATCCGGAACGCCGCCCGCCCGAATCTACCCTAATGAATCATAGAGTGATTCTTCGTGTCCAGAGGGTTGGTAATATTTCGTTAACCATTTGAAAAGCGCTGGAATTTGCGCGTTTGGAAGCTGCAAATCAGCTGGAGGGTAATGCCAAATCCGGATGCGATATTTCGCGTGGCGTCAAGCAAAGTGTTTCAAAATGTGTCAATTGCCGCCAAAAATGTGGCAGGTCAAAAAAAGAGAATGTCACCCGCAGTGCCGAAGCATTGCGGGTGACGAAGAGTGTCAGTCTTTCAGCATTCGCTCGACGATGTCGCGGACATCCGTCGAAAGGCCGGATGCCTTGGCGATCTTTGAAAGTGCCAGTCGTGCGTGTCCGGCACGAACCGGTTCGAGCGAACGCCAGGAACGCATCGAGGTGAGGATGCGCGCGGCAAGCTGCGGGTTCTTCGGGTCGATCGCGAGGATCTGGTCGGCAAGGAAGTCGTAGCCTTTGCCGTCGACGCGGTTGAAACCGGTCGGATTGCCGAAGGCGAACGTGCCGACAAGCGATCGCACGCGGTTCGGATTGCCCGCATTGTAACGTGGGTTTTCCATCAGCGCCTTGACCCGGTCGAGTGCATCGGTTCCCGGGATCGTTGCCTGGATCGAGAACCACTTGTCGATGACCAGCGGATTGCCGTCGAAGCGGGTGAGGAAGCTGGCGAGAGCCGCAGTTGCCTCCGACGCATCCGGGAAGCGATGAGCAAGCAGCGTCAGCGACTGTGCGAGGTCCGTCATGTTGTCGGCGGCGGCGAAGGCTTCCGCCGCGCGCTGCGGGCTGTTTTCCGCGTGGCAGAGATAGGAGAGGGCGACGTTCCTGAACGAACGCTTGCCGGCATCCTCGGCTTCCGGCGAATAGGCGCCTTCGGTCTTCATCTCGTCGTAGAGGCGGAGGAAGATCTCTTCTCCGGCCTTGGCGATCATTTCATGGATCGCCTTGCGGCCCGCATGGATTGCGTCGGGATCGTTATTGCCGCCGAGTGCGCGGGCAATATCGGCCTCGCTCGGCAGGTTCAGCGCCTGCGCACGGAAGGCGGGTTCAAGCGATGCATCGCCGGCGCATTCCAGAAGAGCAGCAACGAAAGCCGGATCGCAGGTCACGTCCTTGCCGTCACGCGCATCGCGCGCAGCCTGCGTCAGGTTCGGCATGGCAAGGTCGGTGAGGGCCTGCCAGCGCGAGAAGAGGTCGCTGTCATGCCGTGCGATATGGACGAGGTCTTCCGGCGACTGCTCGAAAGCGAGGTTGACGGGCGCCGAGAAGGATCGGTTGAGTGATAGAACCGGACGCGAGGAGATCCCCGAGAAGGTGAATATCTGGCTGCGCTCGGTCAGATGCAGCACGTCGCCTGTCACTTCGCCGCCGGTGACTGACTTCGGCTCGGCGATCTGCCCATTGCCGAGGATAAGTGCGAAGGAGAGCGGGATATGCAGCGGCTCCTTGTTCGGCTGGCCGGGTGTAGCCGGTGTCATCTGCTCGAGCGAGAGCGTGAAGGTTGCAGCGGCGCTGTCATAGGCGCCTGAAACGCTGACCAGCGGCGTACCTGCTTGAACATACCAGCGGAAGAACTGGCTGAGATCGCGTCCGCTCGCTTCCTCGAAGCATGTTACATAGTCCTCGACGGTGACGGCCTGACCGTCATGGCGCTCGAAATAGAGGTCCATTCCCTTACGGAAATCGTCGCGTCCGAGAATGGTCGCGATCATGCCGGTGATCTCGGCACCCTTCTCGTAAATCGTCATCGTGTAGAAGTTGTTGATCTCGCGATAGCTGTCCGGGCGTGGCGGGTGCGCCAACGGGCCTGCGTCTTCCGGAAACTGGTCCGACTTCAGATGGCGCACATCGGCAATACGCTTGACGGCGCGCGAGCGCATGTCTGCGGAAAATTCCTGGTCGCGATAGACCGTCAGGCCCTCTTTGAGGCAAAGCTGGAACCAGTCGCGGCAGGTGATGCGGTTGCCGGTCCAGTTGTGAAAGTATTCGTGCGCGATGATGCGCTCGATATTGGCATAGTCCTGGTCGGTCGCGGTTTCCGGGTCGGCCAGTACGTATTTGTCGTTGAAGACGTTGAGCCCCTTGTTCTCCATCGCCCCCATGTTGAAGTCGGAGACGGCAACGATCTGGAAGATGTTGAGGTCGTATTCGCGGCCGAAATGCTCTTCGTCCCACTTCATCGAGCGCTTCAGCGCGTCCATGGCGTAAGTCGCACGGGCTTCCTTGCCGTGTTCGACATAGATCTTCAGCGCCACTTCGCGGCCTGACATCGTCTCGAACGTGTCCTCGATGACGCCTAGATCACCGGCGACCAGCGCGAAGAGATAGGCCGGCTTCGGATGCGGATCGAACCAGGCGGCAAAGGCACGGCCTTCGTCATAACCGGCGCCGCCGAGGAAATTGCCGTTCGACAGCATCACCGGATTGGCTGCCTTGTCACCGATGATAGTGATCGTGTAGGGCGCCAGAACGTCCGGGCGGTCGGGGAAATAGGTGATGCGGCGGAAACCTTCCGCCTCGCACTGGGTGCAATAGACGCCGTTGGTCCGATAGAGACCCATCAACTGGGTATTGGCTTCCGGATTGATATAGGTCGTGATCGTCAATTCAAACGGGGCTTCCGCCGGCAGGTCGCGGATCGTCAGGCTTTCGGATGTCGCGTCATACTGGCTGGCCGGCACGTCCTTCTGGTCGAACAGCAGGCCGGAGAGCTTCAGTTCGTCACCATCCAGGATCAGCGGCAGCGATGCGTCGACGCCTTCGCGCCTATGGAAGATCAACCGTGCATCGACCTTGGTATTGGTCGGATCGAGCTCAAACGTCAGGTCCACCCGTTCCAGGACAAAGTCAGTGGGGCGGTAATCCGCCAGATGCACGATCTGGCCCGTATCTGTTCGCATGATGTTTCCTGAAACGGCTTAACGACTGGATGCGACGATAGGATACCGGTCCCCAAACGGACTGGTATGGCCCCCAACGCCGCGGGCATATTTACATCCAATGCTAAACGATTGTTGAACCGCGGCTAAAATAAAGTGTCGCACTCTCAGTATAGTGATCCGTTTTCATCCATTGCTATTTGACGAGATGCCAGACAACAGAGCGAGACTTCGGAGGGGCATCGCCGTGCTGCGTCGATTGGCCCACTGGCGCGCTTTCGTCAATTTTCACACACGGCACTCCACTTTTGCGTTAATGTCCTTGCGAATCCACCCCGCCAGCTTCTCGGATCAGGGCTTACGGCCTGAACCACAACGAGTTCCCCCATGGCCTCCGATGCCCCGAATCCCCTTCACGGGATTATGCTGAAAGTATTGTCCGTCGTTGTGTTCGTCATGATGCAGACCTGCATCAAATCTGCGGGGCCGGATCTCCCGGCCGGACAGGTCACATTCTACAGGTCGGCTTTCGCACTTGTTCCGATCTTGGGCTATCTTGCCTTTCGTGGGGAGTTGTTCCACGCCTTCCACACAAACAGCCTGTCGGGACATCTGAAGCGCGGCGTACTTGGAATTATGGGCATGATATGCGGCTTTTATGGCCTCGTGCATCTGCCGATGCCGGATGCGATCGCGCTCGGTTATTCTATGCCTCTGATCGCGGTGATCTTCGCCGCAGTTTTCCTGAAAGAGACCGTCAGGCTGTATCGCTGGACGGCAGTCGCGATCGGCATGGTTGGCGTAGTTATTGTCTCCTGGCCGAAGATGACGATGTTCAGCTCTGGCGGGATGGGGTCCGAACAGGCCATGGGTGCGCTAGCCGTTCTGCTTGGCGCCGTGCTCGGCGGTTTTGCTATGATCCAGGTACGCCAGCTCGTCCAGACTGAAAAGACGTCAACGATCGTGCTGTATTTTTCGCTGACGGCAGCGGTATTCTCGATCATTACCCTGCCTTTCGGCTGGGCGTCCCTCAACATTTCCGCGCATTTGTTTCTGATTGCATCGGGATTTTTTGGAGGCCTGGGGCAGATCCTGCTGACGGAAAGTTATCGCCATGCGGACGTCTCGACGGTAGCACCGTTCGAATACACGTCGATCATTCTCGGGATTGCGATTGCCTATACGTTGTTCGGGGATATTCCGGCCATCAATACGCTGATTGGTACGGCCATCACCGTCTCCGCTGGCATCTTCATTATCTACCGGGAGCACCGGTTGGGGCTGGAACGCAAGGCGGCGCGCAAAGCTTCGCCGCCAGGCGCATAAGGTCCAACAAGGAAAATCAGAGTGGAATACCGGATAACGGACCGACCGAGCCGGTCACGTCGCTACGGGTCTTGCTCGCTTCGGAAAACTCGCGCGACGCATTCACGGCGGTGTTTATCTGGCGCAGGTTTTCACGGAGTGTGCGAAGAGGCCCGAAAATCGATCTCATCGCACATACCTCTCAACGTTCGCGGAAATCGGCAAATATGGCCGAAGGACGCGAGACCCCGACCGGACGCCCCATGGCGCGGGAGGTGATCTGCTCGTTCGTTGCCGATCCGAAGCGATGATAGCCGTGCGTCGAACGTGGGCCGACGCCTGCAACGCGGAGTGTCTCAAAACCCGAATGGATCGGGCGAAAACGGGTGGTCATTGGTTTAGTCCTTGAGCCTTGGTCCCTCCCAAGACATTAGTAATATTGCTAAAATACCTCGATTCCGCAATGCGGCAGAACGCCACGCTGCCATGCGGCACGCGCATGGGTTGCTTCATAAAACAGTAATATTTTGCGTTTTGTCAGTCATTTTGCACAAAATATGCGCAATTTCGGCTATTGCAGTCCGTGCCGGAAGGCCAATAGGTCCTGCCAGGTCAGGGCTTTGTTAGAGGGTGCCGTGAGCAGCTCCTGCGGGTGGAATGTTGCAAGTGCCCGGATTTCCATGCCGGCAAAAGACACTTTTTGCCACTGTCCGCGCATGGTGTGGATCGTACCGTTGCCGCCGATAAAGAAACGGGCGGGAAAATTCCCGAGCAGCAGCAGCGCCTTCGGTTTGGCAAGCGCGATCTGCCGCTCGATGAAAGGCTGGCAGATATCCATTTCGGCCGGTGACGGCATACGGTTGCCCGGCGGCCGCCAGGGAATGACATTGGTCATCAGCACGGCGTCGCGGGAAAGGCCGATCGCCGCAAGCATCCGGTCGAGAAGATCTCCGGTCCGGCCCGAAAAAGGGGCGCCGTCGCGGTCGTCATCGGCATTCGGCATCGGTCCGATGACGACGATGCCGGAAGAGGGGTCGCCGCTGGCAAACACCGTCGAGCGGGCGCTATTTTTCAGGTTGCAACCATGGAATGTTTCGATCGCCGTCTTCAGTTCGGCGAGCGAACCGGCGCTGTCTGCGGCTGAGCGGGCTGCTTCCACTGCCTGTGCGGCCGGGATTGCGACCGGGGCGGACGCTGCAGGAGGAGGGGCTGCAACGCCAGGACGCCGCGAGGCGGCTCCACTGCCACTCGATGGGGAAGGGGGGCTGTCCTGTGGCGCACGTTCCCGCGCGCTTGCCGGAGCCTTTGCCTGAGCCCGTGCCGCCTTCTGCGCCTCGAACTGCGCAATCCGGTCGATGGGTTCGTCATCGACAAGCCATTCGACACCAGCATCTGCATAAAAATGCAGAAGGGCGGCAAGTTCGGCCGGATTGAAATCTGAGGCGGCGTTCATGAAACTGTTCTTACAGCATGTTGGCTGGAAGTGGGAAATTGTTTGATGTGCCGAGGAGCTTATCCCCTCACCAACAAAATCCAAGACTTAGTTTTCGGCTAAGATCTTGATTTGTAACCTCTCCCACAAGGGGAGAGGTAGAACGCCGAGATCGCGGCATCGGTATCTCTCCCCTTGTGGAGAAAAAGCAATTTCGAAATCTTAGCCGGCGGCTAAGTTTCAGAAATTGCAAGTGAGGGGAATCTCCCTCGCAGATTCCCCATGATCCAGGATACAAGCAGCCCTTAAGCCGCCCACTCCCCGACATTATCGCTCTCGCCGATCAGCGCCAAACCATGGGCGATCGATAGCAGTTCGCCGCCGCTTTCGATCTTCGATGTGTCGAAGCGGCGGGTGAAGATCTGGCGCACGGCTGGCACAAAGGACGTGCCGCCGGTGAGGAAGACCTTGTCCACATCTGCCGGAGCTGTGTTCGTCTTGGTCAATACATCGTCCAGCGCGCCTTCGATCTTTGCCAGGTCGTCGGCGATCCAGGTCTCGAAATCGCTGCGCTTGACCACCTTCTTTCCAGCCTTGCCGAGCGGTGAGAAGTTGAAGTCGGCCTCTTCCGCCCCCGAAAGCGCCATCTTGGTGGCCGAGATCGCCTGGTAGAGCGGGTAACCCTCGTCATGCTCGACGAGATCGATGAACAGTTCCAGCTTGTCCGGGTCAACGGCCGAGCGCACCAGCGACTTCAGGTCGTTGAATTCGCGCGTCGTCTTGAAGATCGACAGCTGGTTCCAGCGCGAGAAATTGGCGTAATAGCTCGACGGCACTTCCAGGAGCTTGTCAAAACTCTTGAAGAATGTGCCCTTGCCGATTTCCGGCGCCACCAGATGCTCAATCATCCTGGCGTCGAAATGGTCGCCGGCAATGCCGACGCCGGAATGGCCGATCGGCTTGGCCGTCAGCTTGCCGGCAACGCGTTCGAAGCGGATCAGGGAGTAGTCGGTGGTGCCGCCGCCGAAGTCGGCAACCAGAACATTGGCGTCGCTCTTCAGCGTCTGGGCGAAGTAGTAGGCGGCCGCGACCGGCTCGTAGACGTAGTGGATCTCCGGAAAGCCGAGCCGAGTGAGCGCTTCGTTGTAGCGCTGGGTGGCAAGCGCCGGGTCCGGGCTCGCGCCGGCGAAATGCACAGGCCGGCCGGCAACAAGGCGCGAGACATCCGAAGGCCAGTGGCCATCCGCATAGGTCTTCAGCCGCTTGAGAAAGATCTCCATCAGGTCTTCGAATGTTTGCCGACGGGCAAAGACCAGCGTGCCCTGAAACAGCGGGCTTGCGGCAAAGGTCTTGATCGACTGCAGGAATCGGGCGTCGCCGGGATTGTCGATGAACTGGCGGATCGCTGCCTGTCCGGCCTCGACCTTCAGCGCCTGCGCGCCGAGCTGCGCATCCTTCATGAAGGAGAGCGCGGTGCGCATCGAATCCGTATCGCCGGCGCTGCTCGAAAACTGCATCGAATGGGTGGTGCTGCCGCTGTCTGCCAGCGCCAGAACGGTATTGGTCGTGCCGAAATCAAGCCCGAGCGCCCGTGCCATGGCCGTGCTCCTTGTGGTCTGCAAAAATGATTGAGCCGGGACGCTCCCGGACGCGATAAGGGCGAAGCCGCCGCCTCGCCATTTTGAGAGCGGGCCTGATGCCACAGGAGGCCGGGGATGGCAAGGGAGGGGAGCACAGCAAAAAGAAAAGGGCGCTCGAATGGCGCCCCTTTTCATTCGGTTGTCGACTGCGCCGTTCGGATCAGGCTTCGGCGTACCAGCGCGCCGGCAGCGACTGTGTCTGCTCCGTGTCGCCATGTTCGAACAGTCGCGTTCTTGCGCTGCTGCTACCATTTGCCGAAATCTGGTCGAACATCTGCCGGATCATCTGGTCGTGGACATTGGCAGCGGCGCGCCGCTGGCTGGCCGAGACGTCATCGGTCGATCTCGATGCCGAACGCTGCTTGATCGCCTCGAGGTCAGCGAGCAGCGGCGTTACGAAATCGCGCACGCTCATGCTTGCGGCAGCCTTTTCAGCAGATCCGGTATTATTCGCATGGTCAACGGGTGCTTCCGCGACAGGGGATGTCGGTTCGGATGACGCGGGTTGCTCGGCAACGGCGTCGTCAGCACGTGTGTCGGTTTCAACGGCCGGAGTGGTTGCAGCGCCATCCGTTTTTTCACTTGGCTGCGACGCACTGTCTTCTGGTTCAGCCGTATTGTCTGCCGGCTCATCCGCGCTCGTCTCGGCGGAAGGCGTGGGGGCGTAGGTGCCGTCGTCGGTTTCTTCCGGCGTATAAGTCTCGACTGTGTCGGCCTGGCTGCCATTGGCCGGGGGCGTCGCTGAGTTGCCGCCTGTGGCTGCGGGCGTCTCGGTGGAACCGGACGACGGGGATGATTGGTTAGGCGCGCCAGACTGGCTGCCGCCGCCGAAAAGACCTTCGAGAAACAATGTTTTCTCCGCTGTTAACGAATGCGGAGCGGCCTGTAGCAGTTGCGGATTGAGCGCCGGTCAACGCGAGAATGATAAATAAAATCAATGTTTAAGCATCTGAAAATATGAGTGAGTAATGGATTTCTCAAGCTGGTGAAAACATCCGGCAAGGTTCCTGCGCTGCCATGTTTTGGCCGGGTCGCGCATGTCTATCTCGATGCTCGAATCAAATGCATGGAGTTGATCTGCCGTGACCACTGGAACGCTCTCTTTTCTCGCGCTTTTCGGCGCTGCAGTCGTATCCGTCACGGCGCCGGCCCGTGCCGCCGAATCGGTTCGCTGCACGGTCATTCTCGATATCGGGACCGGCAAGGCCATTCACCGGCAGGGTGGATGTGATGAGGCCTTTTACCCGCAATCGACCTTCAAGCTGCCGCTGGCGATGATGGGCTACGACAAGGGTATTCTTGTGGATGAGCATAATCCCCGCTGGGAATACCAGGCGAAGTTCAAGCGCTCTGAGCGGGAGCAGAAGACGACCGACCCGACGATATGGGAGAAGGACTCGATCGTCTGGTATTCGCAGGAAATCACTCGTCGTCTCGGAAAAGAGGCCTTTGCTGATTACGTCCGCCGGTTCGACTACGGCAATCGGGACGTTGTCGGCGGGCCGGGCGGAACGGATGGGCTGACGGAATCATGGTTGAGTTCGTCTTTGAAGATCTCCCCCGATCAGCAGGTGGATTTCTTGCGGCGCTTCATGACCGGCAAGCTGCCGATTTCAACCAGGTCCGTCGCGATGACGCAGGCGATTGTGCCAACATTCAAGGCGGCGGACGGATGGACGGTTCATGGCAAGACCGGCGCCGGCTCGCTTCGCAACGCCAGTGGCAAGCTGGACGGCAGCCGCCCGATCGGCTGGTTTGTCGGCTGGGCGGAAAAAGGAGACCGGAAGGTCGTCTTCGCTCGGCTGCTGGTGGATACCAAGCGACATACCGACCAGCCGATCAGCTTTACCGTTCGCGATGGCCTGATTTCGGATCTGCCGAAACTGGCGTCCAGCCTTTGATCTGAAGCGCGAGCCGGATGGCTCAAACCGGCTCGCATATATTGTCAGGCCGCCGTTTGGAAACGGACACCACTTTCGTTGAGGAAACAGGTCTTGTCGAAGACGGCCAGATCCATCGGATTGGGGAGCCGTATGTCTTTCAGCGTCGGAAATGGTTCCCGCGCCGGATCATAGCTGCGGTTGATCTGCGATACGAACACGATGATCAGGCCTTTTTCCTTGGCGAAGGATTGCAGCGCCGAAACCTGTTTTTCGAGAGGCGGCGTCGAGCGCCGCTGATCCAGCAGTTGCAGGTAGTCGATCACGACCAATGTGCCGGGAGCGGCGGCGGCAAGCGCATTGATGATGTGATCGGCGCTGATACTATCCGAGCAATCGGCGACAAACAGATCGCGATGGTGCGCGAGCCCCGTGCCGAGCCTCTTGAACCGGTCGGCGATCTGCCTCTCGGTGTATTCGAGCGTGAAGAAAAAGGCTCGCCTGCCGGTCTTCATGGCCTCGAGCGCCAGTTCCAGTGCCATCAGCGTCTTGCCGAGCCCCGGTCTTGCGCCGATCAGCAGAAGATCGCCGTGCTTCAGCTGCGTGTACAGCTTATTGGTGGGAGACGTTGCGGCATGGCGGGCGGCCAGCAGGCTCCAGCTTTCGCAGCCTTCAGATTTTGCGATCCGGTCGAGCGCGGTATGGAGAGGGATGGATTTTTCGCGGGATAGGGCCTTGGCCTTGCGCTTCAGATGATAGATGGGCGCAGTGAGTTTCACCGATTAAACCTCCTGATGCGAGCAATATTCGCAATCCCTCCTTAAGCGGCCTGCCCGGACAGTCGGTTTGGATGTTAAATGCCCCGTATGAAATCTACTTTCCCGATCGGAGGGGGGAGGCGCGGGCCGCGCCGGAATCAGATGATAGCTGAAGTCTGTCAGATGCGGAAGCGACGCGATGCCCAGACAATCAGCACTCCGATGAGCGATGTCAGCAGGCCCCAGAAGATCCAGGGCGTCTGGTTGATCATGAAACTGGACCGCGGATAGGGGAAGACGCCAGTGCCCTGGCCGATCCAGACAAGGCCTGTCACACCGACCAGCAAGCCGAAAATCCCGGCGATGAGCCTGATTACACGCATTGCCTCTCTCCGCCACCTGTACCGTCCGAAGGAACATATGGCGGAAGGCGCAGCCATCAATGCAGACGGCATATTCGAAAAGCGGAAAAATACTTTCGCGATAGGAAAAGGCCCGACCTTGTCGCCGGGCCCGGGATTGTCAGAGCGACTTCGCAGCCCCGCCGTCGACGCGCAGCATAGTGCCGGTAATGTAACTTGCCGGTTCCGAGCAGAGGAAGGCCCCGGCAGCGCCGAATTCCCCTACCGTGCCGAGACGGCCGGCCGGAATGGTTTTCACCGAGGCTTCCCGGATTTCTTCCACGCTTTTGCCGAGCCGCTTGGCATTGGCACCGTCAAGCTCCTCGATCCGGTCCGTCAGGATGCGGCCCGGAAGCAGCATGTTCGCGGTGATACCGGAACCGGCGACTTCACTGGAAAGCGTCTTGTTCCAGCCGACCAGCGCGCCGCGCAGGGTGTTGGACAGCGCCAGGTTCGGGATAGGCTCGAAAACGCCGGAAGAGGCAACCGTGAGGATGCGGCCCCAGCCCTGTTCCTTCATCTGCGGCAGCAGGGCGTTGGTGAGCGAAATCACCCGCAGCACCATCGACTGGAAGAAGTTGTCGAGCTTGTCTGCGCTCATGTCTTCGGTGCCGCCCGGCGTCGGACCGCCGGTATTGTTTACAAGAATGTCGACGCCGCCGAGCTTTTCCCCGGCTGCCACAACCATGCTCTCGACGAAATTATCGTCGGCAAGGTCACCCCAGACCCAGTCAGCCTTGCCTTTTCCAGCAGTGTTGATCGTCTTGCAGTTCTCGGCAAGCTTGTCGCCTGAACGTCCTACCAGAAGAACATTGGCGCCTTCTTTGGCCAGCGCCGTGGCGATGCCAAGGCCCAATCCGCGCGACGAGGCAAGCACCAGAGCTCTCTTTCCCGAAATTCCGAGATCCATTTCGTTCTCCTGTGACGAGGTTGTCTGTCGATGCGGTTATAGTGGCCGATGCTCACATTGGAAGCCCGATCCGGGCCGGAACCGTCTTGGTCGCACGCGAAAGAGCGCGGGGCGGCTTTAGGACGCAATCATGGAACAAGGCGTGGCTTGCGGCGTAATTTGACTTTACGGATGTCCCTGTGTCGAAGAACGGTTGAAGGTCATCAGGTTGTATGACAACAAGATTGTGTAGGCGCGTATGGCTTTTTGACGTTGACGTAAACGTCATTTGTCTTGCACATATGAGGGAACGGGTCTTCGTATCAGGTCAGCCAGTGTCGCACCTCGGCTCGACATCCATCTTGGCATTTGCCAAGAAGTAATTTGACAAAAGGGGATCCCGCCAAGGCGGAGGCATGTGGAATGAGCGAAGAAATGGAACGTCCCGAACGGGAATCGATGGAATTCGACGTCGTGATCGTCGGAGCTGGGCCTGCCGGCCTGTCCGCTGCGATCCGGCTGAAACAGGTCAATCCCGATCTGACGGTGGTGGTGCTGGAGAAGGGCGCGGAGGTCGGTGCTCATATTCTCTCCGGCGCGGTGGTCGATCCGGTCGGTATCGACGCGCTCCTGCCAGATTGGCGCGAGGACGAAAGCCATCCGTTCAAGACCGAAGTTACCGACGACCAGTTCCTGTTCTTAGGTCCAGCCGGCTCTATCCGCTTGCCGAACTTCGCCATGCCGCCGCTGATGAACAATCACGGCAAATATATCGTCTCGCTCGGCAATGTCTGTCGGTGGCTTGCGGGCAAGGCGGAGGAACTCGGCGTAGAGATCTATCCGGGTTTTGCCGCAAGCGAAGTGCTTTATGACGAAGCAGGCAACGTGATCGGTGTTGCGACCGGCGACATGGGCATCGAGAAGAACGGTGAGCCCGGCCCGAACTATACCCGAGGCATGGCTCTGCTCGGCAAATATACGCTAATCGGCGAGGGTGTGCGTGGTTCGCTGGCCAAGCAGCTGATCGCAAAGTTCGATCTTCAGAAGGACCGCGACGTCCAGAAATTCGGCATCGGCATCAAGGAACTGTGGGAAGTCAAGCCCGAGAACCACAAACAGGGTCTCGTGCAGCATTCCTTCGGCTGGCCGCTCGACATGAAGACCGGCGGCGGATCTTTCCTCTACCATCTGGAAGACAATCTCGTCGCCGTCGGTTTCGTCCTGCATCTCAACTACAAGAACCCCTATCTCTACCCGTTCGAGGAGTTCCAGCGGTTCAAGACCCACCCGGCGATCGCTCCGACCTTTGAGGGCGCCAAGCGGATTTCCTATGGCGCTCGTGCGATTACCGAGGGCGGTTACCAGGCAGTGCCGAAACTGTCCTTCCCGGGTGGCGCGCTGATCGGCTGCTCGGCCGGTTTCGTCAACGTGCCGCGCATCAAGGGGTCGCATAACGCTGTCCTCTCCGGCATTCTCGCCGCCGACAAGATCGCTTCCGCGATCGCCGACGGCCGCGCCAATGACGAGCCGATCGAGATAGAAAACGCATGGCGCGACGGCCCGATCGGCAAGGATCTGAAGCGGGTTCGCAACGTCAAGCCGCTATGGTCGAAATTCGGTACGTTGATCGGCATTCCGCTCGGCGGGCTGGACATGTGGACCAACCAGCTGTTCGGCTTCTCGCTGTTCGGTACGCTGAAGCATGGCAAGACCGATGCGGAAAGCCTCGAGCCGGCGGCAAAACACAAGCGCATCGACTATCCCAAGCCGGATGGCGTGCTCACCTTCGACCGCCTGTCTTCCGTCTTCCTGTCCAACACCAACCATGAGGAGGATCAACCGGTCCATCTTCAGGTTAAGGACATGGGCCTGCAGAAGGCTTCAGAGCACGACGTCTTTGCCGGTCCCTCGACACGTTACTGTCCGGCCGGGGTTTATGAGTGGGTCGAGAAGGACGGCGAAGAGGTCTATGTCATCAACGCGCAGAACTGCGTCCACTGCAAGACCTGCGATATCAAGGACCCCAACCAGAACATCAACTGGGTGCCGCCACAGGGCGGAGAGGGACCAGTCTATCCGAATATGTGAGGTCGGCAGCCCGCACGAATGCCCTGCATGGTACGGTCGGTAAACGGCAATTTGCGAGTTGGCGTTTGTAACTTCCCTCTGACAGGTATTGTCCGGTGAGGAAAAGCCCTTGGTAAGGTTGTTTTCATCCTTATATCTGATCACATCTGGCTGATGTGCCTGTCTCTTTCATGTCGGTTGAAAGAAGAATAGGTATTGTTCCAGATGGGCAATCGGGCTTCTTCTGTGCCAACAGGTCGGCAAGCGATGAGTAACAGGGATATCCTCTTCGACGTCACCTCCGCGATCGGAGCTTTCAGGACATGGCTTGTGGTCGCCACGGTTGCGATGGCGGCGACTATCCTCGGCGCGGGTGATGCGGCTGCAGTCGATTGCCGCGCCTATCCGACGCCCGGTGTGGACTGGAGCAACTGCAAGAAGCGCCTTCTCATGCTGGATAACAGCAACTTCGAGGGAGCCAATCTTTCGGGCGTCGATTTCAGCATGACCGATCTCAGCCGGACGAACATCAAGAAAGCCAATTTCAGCAAGGCGATGCTGGTTCGCGCCTCGCTTGCCCAGGCCGAGGCGACAGGCGCCAATTTCGAGCGTGCGGAAGGGTATCGCAGCAATCTGTCCGGTATTTCGGCTTCCGGCTCGAGTTTCATCTCGGCCGAAATGCAGCGGGCGAATTTTTCCGATGCCGACCTGACGAATGTCGACTTCACCAAGGCTGAACTGGGGCGTGCGGTTTTCTACAAGGCCAAGCTGGCAAATACCCGGTTCGCGCTGGTGAACCTATCGCGTTCGACCTTCCACAATGCGGATATCAGCGGGCCGATCGATTTCACCAACGCGTTTCTCTTCCTGACCCGTATCGAAGGTGTCGATCTGTCGAAGGCGACGGGCCTCGAACAGGATCAGATTGCGCTCGCTTGCGGTGACGACAAGACGATCTTGCCCGTGGGGCTGCAGAAGCCGGATAAGTGGCCCTGCGAGGACGAGTGACGTCAAACACGATTGTTACCGGCAGGTGCCTTGGCAACACACGTCATTAGCGAAGCATTAACCATAACGTCCTTAGCTTGCGTCATCTTTTCGACGCATCAAGGACACGATCATGCCGATTTCACGCCGCGGCCTTCTGGCTGGCTTGCCGCTCCTGCTGGCCGGTTGCGCTTCGACCTATAACGAGCAGCAGAACTATGCTGCCCTGCCGGAAGAGGATTTCCCGCTTCGCCGCGTACCGATCGACAAGATCAAGCCGGAACTGCGCCGCCAGCAGGTGGCCTTCGGCGGCAATTATGCGCCCGGCACTGTCGTGGTCGATACCCCGGCCAAGCGCGCCTACTATGTCCTCGGTGGCGGTCAGGCGATCCGTTACGGCGTCGGCGTAGGCCGCGCGGGCATGGCTCTTTCCGGCAATGCCTATGTCGGACGCAAGGCCGAATGGCCGTCCTGGACCCCAACGCCCAACATGCAGCGTCGCGAAGAGCGTTACCGCAAGCTTGCCGGCGGCCTGCCGGGTGGTCCCAACAATCCGCTCGGCGCCCGCGCCATGTATCTCTATCGCAACGGCAACGATACGATGTTCCGCCTGCACGGCACCAACCAGCCGGAATCGATCGGCCACGCCATGTCGAGCGGCTGCATCCGCATGATGAACCACGACGTGATCGATCTTTACAACCGCGTCCAGGTCGGCGCCAAGGTTGTCGTCATCCAGGCCTGAGCCTGACGGTCAGGCTGTATGGAAAAAAGCCCGCTGCATCTGACGCGGCGGGCTTTTTTTACATCAGCGCGATTTCCACGCGACGACCATCAGCGCGCCGATGACAGTGATATGCTCCATCACCACGTAGAATTCGATCGTCTTGAACGGCTCTTCCATCGTCCAGAAGTGATGCACGAGCGGGATCGTCAGCGCGGTAAAGACTGCAAGTGCCCCTGCACCGAGCCAGGTCCAGCGATTGAGAATGATGAGGATCGAGCCGCCGAGCTGGGTGATGATCGTCGCGACATTGAAGGCGATCGCGGGCTCAAGCCCGAAATGCGTCATTTCGGCGACGCCAGCGTTGAAGTCGATAAGCTTGGAAAGCCCGCTCGCCCAGAACATGAATGTCAGGACCGTCCGCGCGAGATAGCCGAACCAGGTCGAGCCGGTGAGTGCCCCGATAGGATTCGGAGTGCCGAATGATGATGTCTGTGATGTAGCCATGATGTCCCCCTAGGCTGAGGGGACAATCATAGCGAGAAATTTGCGTTTTGGTAAGTGTGTCGGTGAGGCCCCGGCGCACTGCCGAAAATCTCAGAAGCCCGAGAGGACAAGCTTTCCGCGGGTTCGTCCGACTTCGATCAATGCGTGTGCCGCCTTGAGGTTCTTGGCATTGATCGGACCGATAACCTCCGAAAGCGTCGTCCTGATCTTTCCGGCATCGACCAGTTCCGCCACATGGGTAAGCAGCTTGTGCTGCTCGATCATGTCGGCGGTCTCGAAGACGGGGCGGGCAAACATCGTTTCCCAATGGATCGACAGCGCCTTGCGCTTGAACTGCCGCACATCGACCGGTTCTTTCGGATCGTCGATCAGCCCCAGCCGACCCTGAGGTGCGATGACTTCCAGAATGTCGGCGAGATGTTGCGATGTCTCTGTGATCGAAAAGACGAAGGCGGGTGCACCGATCGCCAAATCCGCGATCTGCTTGGCAAGCGGCTTCGAGTGGTCGAGCACGTGATGGGCGCCGAGCTCCCTGATCCAGTCCTGCGTTTCCGGTCGCGAGCCGGTGGCGATCACGGTGACATCGGAAAGTTCGCGCAAAAGCTGGATGGCAATCGAGCCGACACCACCTGCGCCGCCGATCAACAGAACCGCATTCCAGGCGCTCGCCACCTTGTCCTGCACGCGCATCCTGTGAAACAGCGTCTCATAGGCGGTGATCGCAGTCAGTGGCAACGCCGCCGCCTGTTCGAAGCTAAGCGTCTTCGGTTTTGCGCCGACGATGCGCTCATCGACCAGATGGAACTCGGCATTGGTGCCCTGCCGGTTGATCGCACCGGCGTAATAGACCTCATCACCCGGCTTGAAGAGCTTTACGTCCGACCCGACGGCCTTGACTACGCCGGCCGCGTCATAGCCGAGAACCTTGTACTGGCCGGGTTCCAGTACGGCGTTCTTGCGGGTCTTGGTATCGACGGGATTGACCGAGATCGCCTTGATCTCGACGAGCAGGTCGCGGCCCTTGGCCTCGGGCATCGGCAGGTCGATGTCGACGAGCGCTGTTTCAGACGAAATCGGCTGGTTCTGGTTGAAGCCCACGGCGCGCATCGATCAACTCCCTTGATGTTCTCTCGGGAATAGATGGCGCGGAGACGGTCATGGCGCAAGGAGCGATGGGCCGCACCTGGTACGGCCCATCCTGTTTTCAGGCGTGGCCCGTCTTGCGCTCCAGCCAGACGGAGATGAAGAACACGCCAAGACCAAAGAAGGAAAGTACGGCGCCGACATAGCCGGTCGCCGCAAAACCCCAGCCCCATGCAATCACCATGCCGCCGAGTGCCGCACCGAGCGCATTGGCTATGTTGAAAGCCGAGTGATTGGAGGCGGCAGCCAGCGTCTGCGCATCGGCGGCCACGTCCATCAGGCGTGTCTGCAGGGCAGGGCCGGGAGCAAAGCCGCAGCCGACGAGGAAGACGGTGATGTAGAGCACGATCGGATATTGCGCGAAGTTCGCGAAGATCAGCATCACGACGATGTAGAACACCATCGACCAGCCGATCGTGCCTTTAAGCGAGATATCGGCAAGCCGCGACCCGACAATATTGCCGACATTCATGCCGATGCCGAACAGCGCAAGCACGACCGCAACCATGCCAACCGGCAGGCCGGCTGTTTCAGTCGTCGTCGATGCGATATAGCTGAAGACGGAGAACATGCCGCCGAAGCCGACCGCGGCGATGCCGAGTGTCAGCCAGACCTGTGGTTTGGCGAAGGCGCTGAGTTCACGCAGGATGCTTGCACCCTCCTGCACCTTGTCCTTCGGCTTGAAATACCAGACGAGCGCAACCGTCAGCGCGCCGATGCCGCCGACCAGGTAAAAGGCGGCGCGCCAGGAGAGCATCTGCCCCATGAAGGTGGCCAGCGGCGTGCCGAGCAATGTCGCGATGGTGAGGCCCAGCATGACGCGGCCGACGGCGCGCGCACGCCGGTGCGGTGGCACCATGGAGGCGGCAACCAGTGAGGCGACACCGAAATAGGCGCCGTGCGGCAGGCCGGTTAGGAAACGCAGGAAGGTGAAACTCCAGAAATCCGGTGCCATGGCGGAAAGGATGTTTCCGGCGGCAAACACACCCATCAGCCACAGGAGCAGCGTGCGGCGTGGCACCCGCGCTGAAAGAACCGCAATGATTGGCGCGCCGACGACGACACCGAGCGCATAGGCGCTGATCACGTAACCGGCCATCGGAATGCTGACGTCAAAAGTCGCCGCCACATCCGGCAACAGGCCCATGATGACGAACTCGCCCGTGCCGATGCCGAATCCGCCCACTGCAAGCGCGCAGGTGATCAGCAGGACGGCGAGGGGAGAAAGAGTCGGGTGGTCGGATGCGGGGCGTGCGGCATCCATGGAATGTACGCTGTCGGTCATGATATCGGATCTGTTTTGAATGATGGGCGGACAGGTAAGCACCTGTCTGAGCGTCCGGAGGCGGCCGAGACAGCTTGCCTCCGACACCAGACTTAGCATGGCATTGTGCAGTGCGGTAGACGAACATTGGATTTCGTCAAACTTTCATGCGCCGCCGATAGTTGGTCCGTTAAGGCGTTTGATGCGGCGCTCTTGATAAGGCAGCGTCACGCAACCATTTCCTGATCCAGTCGTTGTCACGCCGCCGTAATTCCAAACCGGGTATTTCATGAACCTCTATGCAGTCTTCAACCGCGATGGCGGGACCTTTCGAACCACCGACATGGACGCCTATTGCGCCCATGCGCTGCGGGCATTCGAAGGGGCAGGGCATGAGATCGAGTGCCATGTCGTCTCCGGCGACAAGGTTGTCGAGACGATGGAAAAGGCTGCTGCGATGAATGGCGTCGATGGTCTGATCGCGGGCGGCGGTGACGGCACGATTTCGGCTGCTTCTTCGATCGCCTGGAAAAGCGGCATTGCGCTCGGCATCGTTCCGGCCGGCACGATGAATCTGTTTGCCCGCTCGCTGAAGATCCCCTTGGATATCTGGGAGGCGATCGACGTTCTTTCCCGTTCCCACGTGCGCGATGTCGATATCGCTAGCGCCAATGGCCGTAGCTTCGTCCACCAGTTCTCCGCCGGCCTGCATGCCCGAATGGTGCGCTATCGCAACTCCATGAGCTTCGCCTCGCGCCTTGGAAAAATCCGCGCCAGCACCCGCGCGGCGATCAGCGTGATGCTCAACCCGCCGGAATTCGAGGTTGAATTCAACGCCGAGGGCAAGACCGGCGTGCGTCGGGTCTCGGCGATCTCGGTATCGAACAACGAGTTCGGCAGCGACGCGCTGATGTATGCCGACGACGTCACCCGTGGTCATCTGGGTTTCTATATCGCCGATCCCCTGACGCCGACCGGGGTGGCAAAGCTTACGCTCGATATCCTGCGAGGCAGGCTGAAGGACAATGAGGCGGTGACAGCGATGACTGTGACAGAGCTCGAACTGCATTTTCCGCGTCATCGCAAGGATGTCCGCTGCGTCATCGACGGCGAGCTTCTGCCGATGGAGCGCGACATCCTGCTCAGGATCCATGCCGGCGAGCTGAAAGTCCTCGTGGACAAGATCCCGACGAAGGACCTGACCGAGCAGAACGGCAGCGGGATCTGAACGCGCCAGGCGGCTTCAGGCGGAAGCTGCTGGCGCAAGCGGCTGCAGCACCGATGTTGCCGCAACCTCGTCATGCATGGTCTCGCCACGCGACCTTACCGTCACTGCGTTCGAGGCGAATTCCAGCCCCGAGGCCTTGCAGGCAGCGATCAGCCGCTTGATCGCCTCGCGCTTGATGATGCTGGGATTGCCCGGCAGCGAAGTGAACTTGAAGCGCACCACGATCGAGTTCTCGGTAATGTCTTGAATGCCCTGCATCTTCAGGGGCACGAGGAAATCCGCCCCGAATTCCGGATCGTCCAGCATCGCGATCCCCACCTTCTTGGCGGTCTTGCGGATCAGCTCCGGGTCACTGTCCCGCTCGAACTTCAGCTGGAACTTGATCGTGCCCCAATCGCGGCTGAAATTGCTGACCGAGGTGATCTGTCCGAACGGCACGGTATGGATCGGCCCGTTGTGATGGCGAAGCCTGACCGAGCGGATGGCGATCTGTTCCACCGTGCCCTGCTGGCTGCCGGTGCTGATATATTCGCCGATACGGAACGCATCTTCGGCGATGAAGAATATGCCGGAGACGATATCCTTCACCAGTGCTTGCGACCCGAAGGACAAGGCCAGGCCCAGCACGCCGAAGCCGGCGAGAAGCGGCGCCACGTTGACGCCGAGCGCACTCAGGATCACCAGCGCGCCGACCGCCAAAACGGCGCCGAGCGCCAGGTTGCGCACCACGGGCATGGCGGTTGATAACCTGCTCGTCTGGCGTTTCTCGTTCTGGTCCTCATGCCCCGGCAGCATGACGGCGGGCGAGGGAGCGAGCGCCTCGGAATAATTCCAGATGAAGCTTGCGATTGCCCAGCTTGCGACGACCGCAAAGCTCAGTCTTTCGAGCCATAAAATCCAGCCCGTCGCATCCGCCGCCTGTCCGCCCATGAACGGCGACCAGATGGCGGTGATCAGATGTAACCCCCCGATCCACACCGCACCGGCGCAGATCACCTTGAGGCTTGCAAGCAGCGACGAGGCAAGCCCCGCCCCATGAACCCGCTCGTGATGGCGGCCGATATCCTCGACCAGCGCATGCGCGCCAAGTGCCAGGATCGGCAGAGCCAGCAGCGCCATCTGTGTTGTCCCTGCGGCAAAGATCCAGCGCGCACTGTTCGGTGTCCCGGCAAACAGCACGCAGATCAGCCACAGCGCCAGCGCCGTCGCCACATAGAATTCCGGCAACAGATTGCCCGTCACGCGCCGCACGATGCCGGGATTGCTGCCGGTAAAGGCAAGCCGGATATCGTTGCGCCCGCCGATAAACCAGAACAGTTTGAGCAGCGTCAGAAGTGTATTGCCGGTCAAAAACCAGCCGTCGATGATCAGCCGGTTGATACCGAGATCGCCGGCAAGCCGGGCCATTTCGGCAAGGGCCGCGCTGATCAGGCCATAGGACACCAGCATGCGGAAATGCCATCGCGGCCGGCTGATCGGCACGAGACTGCGCCCGTCCCGGTTCGTCTTGAACAGCAGCCGGGCAAATGCGACGTAAAGCGAGGCGACGACGAAAGCGGTCACGATGCCGCGCACCATCCGCTCCGTCGCCGTGCCCGGTGTGCCGAACATATCGAGCGCCAGCCGTGTGGCGAAAAGGAAGAAGGCGATCGAGACGAGATCGCCGATCATCCGCCTCAGGCTCTGGCCGACGACGCCGGCCACACGTGAACGTGGGGTGGACTTTCCCAAAAATGCCATAACGATCATGCGGCGCAGGATGAGCGTTGCCGCCGCTGCCGCACAGATGGTGGCAAGGGCGATCAGCAATACGCGCCCATGGCTGCTGCCCTCCTCGATCAGCTTGTCGTCGGCCATTGCCATGGCCTTGGGTAATCCGCCGACACCGGAAAGCGCTGTCGTGGCACCGCGCATGAAGGCTGCGGAAAACTGGCTCCACTTTGCCATGCCCATGTCGGTCGCCATCATTTCAGGCGTCGGCGTCATCGGAGCGGGAGTGGGCGCAGATGTGGTGGGCACAGCCGGTGCTGCGGCAATGGGAGCCGCTGCAACGGGGGCCTGTTGGGCCGTCGCGCTATCGCTGACTGGGGTCGGGCCGGGATTGGCGGCCGCCGGCGGGGCGATAACGCTAGGCTTTGTCGCCTCTGCCTGTCCGACCTCGATTTCCACCGGCCTGCCGCTCCTGGCGGCGAAATCGAGGATTTGCTGCACGTCGGCACTGCTCTGTCCGGGATGGACGATGATCGTCAGCGGCACGTCTTGCGCAGGCAAGCGGATGGCCGATGCGGCGATGATGATGAAGGCTGTGAGGCCCATACGAAGGCCTATGCGAAGGAATGCGAAAATCATGCCCATGATCAACGTCCTCAACGACGTTGCCGCTTTCCGTACAGACCGGTGCGACAATCCGTACCTGCAATGTATAGCAGCAAGATGGGCCGGCGCGAATGGGGACTTTCAGGAAGCCTATATCGACGCGACGGCCTGGTTTCGGCCGCGTGACTTGGCCTCATAGAGATACGCGTCGGCCCCTTTGAGGCAATCGTCCGGATCGAAGCCTGGACTGCACATGAGTGCGCCGATGCTGGCCGAAAGCGGGATACGGGAGCCCGAAGTCGAGCGTAGGTCGATTGCCTCGATCGCTTGCCGAACGTCCTCGCACCGACGGGCCAGAGCCTTTGGCGTCAGTCCTACCTGGAAAAGCGCAAACTCCTCTCCCCCGAGGCGGCCGGAAATGTCGGATTGCCCGGTCTGCCAGCCAGCCAGTAGCTTGCCGGTCAGTCTGAGCGCCTCATCTCCGGTGGCATGCCCGTGGCGATCGTTGATCGACTTGAAATGGTCGAGATCAAGAAACATCAGGCCGCCGGCCATACCCTTCTGGCTGAGATTGGCCAATTCATCCAGAAACGCGGTGCGGTTGAGAATGCCAGTCAAGCCATCGTGGCGGGAGAGTTGTTTCAGATCCTCATAGGCAATGGCGAGTTTTTCCAGGGCCTCCGCAGTCTCGGCGCGGGCGCGCCTGATCCGGTCAGCCTGCCACAGGTGCAGGATCGAGGCGGGAATGGAGACGACGAAGGGGCAGACAATGGTCATGATCAAGCCGGCGCCAGCCACTTTTCCGCCTAGATGCGGCACGATTGCGAAGGATAGCGCAAGCGAGGCAATCGTCGCCAATATTCCGATCAGTAAGGATTTCGCCAGAATGATGAGCATTCCCCGCCTCGAAACCAATTAAATATGGGGATGTGATTAGAGGGACGAATTTTAATATGGGCTGAATGAAACCATTAAAGACTGGCAGTATTGTTGATGTTTATCAGTATTAACTTTCGATATTCTACGCAGATAGCCATGCCTGAAACGTTGTTCTGCCAGGGGCGCCGTTCTAAATCCTTGGCAGATAGGTCCGATAGTCGAAATCACTGACCGTGCGCAGATAGGTGATCGCCTCCTTGCGCTTCGTGTCGCCATAGAGCGTCTGGTAGCGCTCTCCGAACACGTCCCTGATGAACGCCGAGGCAGAAAAATCCTCGACGGCGGTGAGAAAATCATGCGTCAGCCGCTTGGTGCCTGCTGGCGGCTCCTGTCCGGGTTCGGTCGGCTGGCCGGGATTGAACGTCTCGTCCAATCCCGCCAGCATGCCGCCGAGAATGGCGGTGAGCAGCAGATACGGGTTGGCGTCGGCACCGGCAACTCGGTGCTCGACGCGCGCCGCCGGCCCATTGGCATCGGGGATGCGGATTGCCGTGCCGCGATGCCCGAAACCCCAGTCGATATCGACCGGCGCAAACGATCCCGGCTGGAAGCGACGATAGGAATTGGCAAAGGGTGCGAAGATCAACTGCGCATCCCGCATCGTTTTCAGCATGCCCGCCGTTACCGATTTCAGCTTTGCCGGATCGCCGCCCTTGGCATCGAGAATGTTGTTTCCGTCACGGTCGATGATGCTGGCATGCACATGCAGGCCTGACCCGGCCTGATCGGCATAGGGTTTCGCCATGCAGGTCGATTTCATTCCATGCTTGCGCGCCGCCTGTTCGGCAATGCGCTTGAGATAGATGCAGTCGTCGGCGGCAGCCAGCGCATCGGCGCGGTGCAACAGATTGATCTCGAATTGTCCGGGGCCGAATTCCGCCGTCGTCGCATCCGCCGGGATGTCCTGACACATCGCCCAATGGCGCACCGTCTGCAGATAATCGTCGAGCGCATCGACCGCGCTCATGTCGTAGAGCTGGAACCCGTTCGGCTGCTCCTGATACATCAGCTTTTCCGGCGGGCGAGGGCGGCCGGTCTCGCGCCAGTCGTTCTGCACCACGTAGAACTCCAGCTCGGTTGCCACGACGGGTGTCAGTCCGCGTTCGTCGAAACGCTTCAGGAGATTTGCGAGGATCGCACGCGGGTCCATGAAGCTCGCTTCGCCGGACAGTTCATGCATCGTTGCAAGAACCTGGGTTGATCCTTCCGGTCCCCAGGGCATCTTTGACGCGCTGCGCGGGTCCGGAATGCACTGGCCATCGGGATCCCCGATCGTCAACGACAGGCCGGTAATGTCGTCATTATCGTCGCCCCAGATATCGAGCGACTGGGTGGAGGTCGGCAGCCGTACAGCTCCGTCCCAGACCTTCTTTTCCTTCGATTTCGGAATGCGTTTGCCGCGCAGGTCCCCGTTCATGCCGACGAGCAGGATTTCGATATGGGGCTCAATGCGATCGGTCATGAAGCATCATCTCAAAGGTTGCGAAACCTCGTTCGTAACCGATAAGAATTGGCCGCACAATCTGAGGATGACGGAGAGCGATGCGATGAGTGACAAGCCGGCCATTTCCAATCTTGCAGCCGTCGATGCCGCCCATCACCTGCATCCCTTTTCCGACATGAAGGAACTGAACGCCAGGGGTACGCGCATCATCGAACGTGCCGAAGGCGTCCATATCTATGATTCCACCGGCAAGAAATATCTCGATGCCTTTGCCGGCCTCTGGTGCGTCAATGTCGGTTACGGCCGCAAGTCGATTGCCGAAGCGGCCTACAGGCAGATGCAGGAACTGCCCTATTACAACACCTTCTTCGGCACCACGACCCCGCCGGCCACGCTTCTTGCCCAGAAGATCGCGTCCAAGACCGGCGGCAAGATGAACCACGTTTTCTTCACCAATTCCGGCTCGGAAGCGACTGATACCTGGTTCCGTATCGCCCGGGTCTACTGGAAGGCGCTGGGCAAGCCGGAAAAAACGCAGGTGATCGCCCGGAAAAATGCCTATCACGGCTCCACCGTCGCGGGCGCTTCTCTCGGCGGCATGAAGCATATGCATGAACAGGGCAACCTGCCGATCGGAGGCGTCCATCATATCGGCCAGCCCTACTGGTACGCCGATGGCGGCGATCTTTCACCGGCCGAGTTCGGCCTGAAAATGGCCCGCGAACTTGACGCCAAGATAGACGAACTCGGCGAGGATCATGTTGCGGCCTTCGTTGCCGAGCCGATCCAGGGGGCCGGCGGCGTCATCATCCCGCCGGACACCTACTGGCCGGAAATTGCCCGTATTGCTAAGGCCCGCAATATCCTGCTGATCTCGGATGAAGTCATCTGCGGCTTCGGCCGCCTTGGTTCCTGGTTCGGTTATCAGCACTTTGGTGTGGAACCGGATCTGGCGCCGATCGCCAAGGGCCTGTCTTCCGGCTACCTGCCGATCGGCGGCGTGCTGGTGTCTGATCGGGTTGCCGAAGTCATGGTCAACGAGTTCGGCGACTTCGCCCACGGCTTTACCTATTCCGGCCATCCTGTTGCCGCAGTCGCTGCACTGGAAAACCTGCGCATTATCGAGGAGGAGGGGCTGGTCGAACGTGTCCGTGACGATATTGGCCCTTATTTCGCCTCTGCGTGGAAAAGCCTCGAGGATCACGCCGTCGTCGGCCAGGCTGAAAGTGTGGGCCTGATCGGCGGGCTGCAGCTTGCCGCCGACAAGTCCATCCGCCGGCGTTACGCAAAACCCGATGATATCGGCACGCTGGTGCGCAATCACTGCGTCGAGAATGGCCTGATCATGCGCGCCACCGGCGACCGTATGCTCGCGTCGCCGGCGCTGACGATCACTCGGCCCGAAATCGACGAGGTGATCGAAAAGCTGCGCCATGCGCTCGATCATCTGCGCGATACGGTGAAGGAATAGCCTCTATTTCTCAAGATCCAGCACTGCGTAGCCGAAGCGGTACTGGTCGGCCGGGCGGCCCCATTGATAGGGGTAGCCGACGATCGCGACATCCTGCGGCGCTTTGGTAATCCCTTGCTCAAGCAGATAGGCGGAGAACTCCTTGTCGAAGGCGACGGGCATGCTGCCATCCTTTGTGCGCCAGACGAACACGATCCGGTCGAACTCGGCAAGCGGCCGGTTCTTCATGCCTGATGGCGGCGGCTCCACGGCAACCGGCTGCGTGGGCAGGTTGAAATGCAGATTGCCTGCGAGCTGCCTGTCCGAAGCCACAACGACTGTATTGGCACCCGCAGCCTTTTCCGCGACGGTCTTCGAAAGGGCGGCGAAGGGGATGTTGACGTAACCGTAATTGCCGTTGATGCGGCCCATATTGGCGCGTAGCGCCAGCGCTAGCGGGATCAGCACCATGATCACGATCGCCACACCCCAGAGCCGCCTGAAGCTAACGGCGACGGGGATTTTTGCGGCGTCCACCTTCAGTGCGAGGTAGAGCGGGGCGGCCAGAAGAAGCGGCGTCAGCCAGCGGTCACGCACGTTCTCGAAGCCTGCAAACAGGATCATCAACACGATTAGCGCAAGCGAAAGAACAAGAATGCGGCCGACAAGTCGTGTCCAGCGGCTATCGGCTCTGACGATCGCTTTCAGATGCTCGCGATAGACGGCCGCAAAGATGATCAGGGTAAGCCCAAGAAAGCTGAAAACGCCGACAGTCAGCGAACCAATGCCGCTGGCGATCCCGCCAAGAACGCCGGTATCGTTGCCGGCGAGCTTCTTCAGTGTGCCTTGGCTCGCATCGTTGAAATTATCGAGAAGCCACAACGCATGCGGCGTCACGATCGCCAGCGCCAGGATTGCCGCCGGTAGCAATTTCCACGAGAGCATCGTGTGGCGCATCTCGCGGTCCATCAGCACAGCAAATCCGGCTGCGATCGGCAGGACGGCGAAATTGTATTTCGTGATGCCGCCGATGCCGGTGGCAATGCCGAAGATAAGGAAGGCGAGCAGCGAAGGCGCCGAAAGCACGCGCAAAAGCGCGTAGAGAAACAGCGAGGCACCGAAGATCGCTGCAACCGTGTGCGAGAGATCACGTTGTGCCTCGAAGGAGACCTGCGGAATGGTCAGTAGACCGAGTGCCGCGATCACGGCAAGCCGCTTGTCTTCCAGCACCTGCCGAGCTGCGAGATAATAGAATATATAGGACAGGAAGAGCATCAGCCCCTTCAGTCCCGAGAGCGTGACGATCGAGATGCCGAAAATCTGGATCGCACCATGCTGGAGCCAGTTATAAAACGGCGGTTGCGCCCCATAACCCGGCAGCAGCCACTGTGAGACATAGACCTGCTCGGCCTCATCGAGCTCCAGTCCATGCGGAAGAATGAAGCGCACGATAACCTGAACAATGAAATAGGCGGCAAGCACCAGTATCAGCGTTTGTCCGGCACCGAGCCTGTCGATCACCGGCGTTGCGTGGGCGCGCATTGGAGAGGAAGTTTTGGGCAAGAGTATCTCCGGCATTGGGCCAATTTCGGCCCCTTAAAGCACGTCGCGCAAAACTATGCAGCCGTTTTGCGCTAGAGACATGCGACAAAATAAGGATCTGAAGCGTGAGAAGCGTATTGGTTAAAACGCCCTACGCCCTACGCCTTAGTCCTGGTCCGGCGGATCTGCGATCCAGGCATAATTGAAATGCTCCGTGTCACGCCCGTCCGAGAAAGGGTAGGGAACCACCATGGTCTTGGCGACAAGAGCGGCAGTGTCAATGCCATTCAGACGCAGAAAATCATCAAGCGCGGCGGGCAGCGCGTTTGTCTTCGCTCCGTTCCATATTGCCAGTCCTCGGCTCTGTCGGGCGATGAAGGCTGCAGAGTGCTTGATGCCGGGTTGAGCTATTGGGATATCCGGGGCGTTGATGCGTGCGGCGGCTGCCAGCGCCATGCCGTTGGCGACGATGAAGTCCGGGCGGTTGTTCACCCCCGCTTCCGCGAGCACCTGGCGAACGAAAGGCACTGCGGGAAAGCTGTCCTTCTGGTATCGCCCGTGAAGCGGTGCAAGCATGTTGCCGGCGGTAAGGTAAAGCAGGAAACCGAACGCGAGCAGTGAGGTCGGCAGAGCGAGAATTGCGACGGCCTGGGGACGCCGCGCGAAACCGCCCGCAGCCTCGATCTTCAGAAAGAGATAAATCGGCAGGATCAGCAAAAAGGGTGACAGCCACTTCTGGCTGATTGTCGTTGCTCCCATGCCGAAAGAAATCAGGCCGACAATCACCAGGCAGAGCAGGAACATACGGCCCGTCATCCGTGTCCAGAGCGTCTCCGTTCGCCTGCTGGCCCAAACTTCGCGGCCGAAGGCAATTGTCACGAAGACGATCAGCGGCAGAACGCCATCGACGGTTGCGCTGATCAGAGACGTTATGCCGTCCAGACGATCGACGATGAAATGCCCGGTGGGATCGTCACGCATCTCTTCGATCGTGTCTGCGGTGGCCCTGTCGAAATTGTTGAGGAACCACAAGGCATGAGGCAGACAGATCAGCCCCGCCACCACGATTGTTGCGATCAGTCGACGATCGAACAGGCGGCGGCGTAGCTCCGCTTCGGACAGGATAGCGAGGATTGCGGCGATCGGCACCACGATAAAATTGTATTTCGAAATTAGACCGATGCCGATTGCAAGTCCGGTCAGTGCATAGCGCCAGAGTGCGGGGCGCTTCAACGCGCCGAGGATACCGTAGAGAAACAGGGAGACGCAGAAAAGCAGGGCAATTGCGTGGCTGAGGTCGCGTTGCGACAGCACCGAAACGGCCGGTAATGCCAGCACGCCGAGCATGGCCGCCGCCGCAACCTCTTTCCGGTCGCTGACCTGTCTGGTCGCCAGTCCGATGAGCACGCAACAGAGAAACAGAAGGCTGTTTTTAAGCAGCGTCAAAGCGAAGATCGAAGGTCCGATCAGGTGTATGACGCCATATTGAAGCCAGTTGTAGAAGGGCGGCTGTCGCCCGTAACCCAGCAGCAGATACTGCGACATGACGATCTGTTCGGCCTCGTCCGCCTGCAGGCCTTCCGTGCGCAATACCCGCAAGACGATCGCGGCCAGATAATAGGCGGCGATCAGCCAGAGCACACGCTCCGGCTTCAGCGTCAGCGCGTCACGCAGCCGGCGCATTGGCCTGATAGACTTCTCTGACGATATAGCTGAGGGCCGTATCTTCGCGGTAATAGGTCCGGGCAATCATCTCGGCCAGAATCCCCGTCGTGATCATCTGCACGGCCGACAGGAACAGCATGACACCGATCAGGAATAGCGGTCGGGTGCCGATATCGTTGCCCATGATGAACTTGTCGATGAACAGGTAGAACAGGATCAACGCCGAGATCGCGCCGAGCCCGAGCCCGAGCGAGCCGAAGAAGTGTCCCGGCCGCGCCTTGAAGCGCATGAAGAACATCACCGACAGAAGGTCCAGGATCACCCGGAAGGTACGGGAAATGCCGTATTTGGAAACACCGTGCTGGCGGGCATGGTGCGTCACCGGCATTTCGCCGATCCGCGAGCTTGGTACTACACCCGCGACCCAGGCAGGGATGAACCGGTGCATCTCGCCCATAAGCTTCACCTGCTTGATCACCGCCGAACGATAGATCTTCAGAGAGCAGCCGTAATCGTGCAGGCGCACGCCGGTGATGCGGCCGATCAGCCGGTTGGCGATGAAGGACGGAATTTTGCGCAGTACCAGCCCGTCCTGGCGGTTCTGGCGCCAGCCAACAAGCAGGTCGAGTTCGCGGCGCTCGAGTTCCGCGACCATGTTCGGAATGTCCTTGGGGTCATTCTGCAGGTCGCCATCCAGCGTGGCGATCAGTCGGCCCTCGGCCTGGTTGATCCCGGCCTGCATGGCGGCCGTCTGGCCGAAATTGCGCTGCAGAGCGACGATCTTGAGGTCAAGGCCGGGGCGGCTGAGCGCCGTGCGCGCATTGGCGATCGTGGCATCAGTGCTGCCGTCATCGACCAGGATCAGTTCCCAGGATGCGGCATAACCGGCCATCGACGCGACGATCCGCTCGATCAGCGGCTCGACGCTTTCTTCTTCGTTGAAAAGCGGCACGACCAGCGACAGTTCGATCGGGCTGGTCGTATCGACGAGGCGGGTGACCGACTCTGCTGTTGTACCCACCGTGGGTTTCTCCTAGAAGTGCGGGCCTGAACGGACGGCGCGTTACGGCGCAGCATCCTCGCATAGACCCGGGTTTATCGCATTGAGGCCACCTACTATATGAAGAATTATTGCGTTGCCAGCCAAAGAGCGTGGATAATTCGTAACGCAATGACGCTGCTGACACTCGCGATCGTCGCCCTTTATGCCGTGTTCATCCAGTGGATCTGGGGCTGGCAGAGCGTGCTGGCTTTATGGGAAAGCGCTGGCCTAGGTTCGGCGCTCATCGCGCTTGCAGCACTGCTCGGCACCTATGTCCTGCGGACCTGGCGCATTTACGATTACTTTCCGAACGAGACTGCCGGTCGTTTCGGCACGCTGCTGCGCCTGACCCAGGTCCACAATCTGCTCAACATCATGCTGCCTTTTCGCTCCGGCGAGGCAAGTTTTCCGCTGCTGATGAAGCGAGAGTTCGACTTGTCGCTGGCACGTAGCACCGCAGCGCTTTTCGTCATGCGGCTTTTTGACCTCCACGCCTTGCTCGCCGCAGCCGGCATCGGTCTTGTTTTGCCGCGCCCGGCACTCTGGGCCTGGGCGCTTTGGGGCGCTTTCCTAATCCTGCCGGCCGCGGGTTTCGCGTTGCGTGGTGTCGGTCTGCGACTTGCGGCAAAGATCCTGCCTGCCAGGGCCGAGAAGCTGTTGACAGAAGTCGAGGCCGGTCTCCCGGTCGATGCTTCGGCCTTCGCCCGCGCCTGGGGCGCGACGCTGATCAACTGGTTCACCAAGATCGCAGTTCTGGCCTGGGTGCTCGGCCTGCTTGGCGGCCTTTCCATCGCACAGGGTTTCGGCGGGGCGCTCGGTGGCGAACTCTCCTCCGTGCTGCCGGTCCATGCGCCAGCCGGTGTCGGAACCTATCCCGCCGGCATCAGCGCCGGCGCCATCGCCTTCGGTGCCGCAGCCGCAGGGTCGGCTCTGGAAGAACTCGGACAGGCGGCCGTCAACACCCACCTCCTCGTCATCGTCTCCTCGCTCATCGGCACGGCGCTGTCGCTGTTTGCCGCGAGGGGGAAGGGGTAGCGGGAGACAGGAGCCTCAGGCGAGCTTGAGCCCGGGATGTTCGACCATAGGCAGATAGTCCTTGTCTCGCTGCAACAGGCTATGGCCGTTTTCGATCCAGTAGGTGCCGATAATCAGATCGGGAGCTTTGCTGGTCGTGAAGTCACGTGCACGCAACGTTCTATCCAGCGCGCTTGATGAATATCCCTGGCGCCCTGAATGAAGCACTTCCATCAAAATGATGTCTCCGAGCAGAATAACCCCACGCGGTATCAGCGATCTGAGCGTTGAGGCGACATCGCTATCGTCTTTCCGAAAAAGCGAAATCCACACGGAACTATCCGCGACGATCATTCGCCCTCCTGGAAGCCCCAGTTACCGTATTTTACGGAGTTACTCCTCGAAATCTCAAGATCTCCGTCCCACCCGATGCCTTCGAGATTGTCGATGGCGCGCAACTGCTTCTTGATCCGCACGAAATCTCGCAGCGCCTGATCGACTGTGGCTTTTTTCGTCGGCAAGCCGCCAAGTTGCATTGCCTCGGCGATCAGGTCGTCATCCAACTCGACATTGGCACGCATGTTCGCCTCATGGTGTATGGATTTACAAGATCATACACCACGAGGCCGACGCCGACACTGTTACTGGAACGCCGTCTCGTAGAAGCTTCTGAGCTTGCGGGAATGGAGAGCCTCGGTCGGCATTGCGGCGAGCTTTTGCACGGCGCGGATACCGATCTGCAGATGCTGGCTGACCTGCGTACGGTAAAAGGCCGTCGCCATACCCGGCAGCTTCAGTTCGCCATGTAGCGGCCGGTCGGAAACGCAAAGCAGCGTCCCATAGGGCACGCGGAAGCGGAAGCCGTTGGCTGCGATCGTTGCCGATTCCATGTCGAGCGCGATGGCGCGCGACTGCGACAGCCGCTTCACCGGACCGCGCTGGTCACGCAGTTCCCAGTTGCGGTTGTCGATCGTCGCGACCGTTCCTGTGCGCATGATCCGCTTCAGCTCGAAACCCTCGTAACCGGTCACTTCCTCGACGGCGCTCTCGAGCGCCTGCTGCACTTCCGCCAGTGCCGGGATCGGGACCCAGACGGGCAGGTCGTCGTCCAGCACATGGTCTTCGCGTACATAGGCGTGGGCCAGAACGTAATCGCCGAGGCGCTGGCTGTTCCGCAAACCCGCGCAATGGCCGACCATCAGCCAGGCATGCGGCCGCAGCACGGCAATATGGTCGGTGATCGTCTTGGCGTTCGAGGGGCCGACGCCGATATTGACGAGCGTGATGCCGGAATGGTCGCCCTTCTTCAGGTGATAAGCCGGCATTTGCGGCATGCGGGTGACCGGAGCTGTCTCTGGTGCGTCCTTGCCGGCAAGCGTCACGACATTGCCTGGTTCGACAAAGGACGTATAGCCATCGCCGCCTTCAGCCATCAGCTTGCGGGCCCAGGCGGCGAATTCGTCGATATAGAACTGGTAGTTGGTGAACAGCACGAAGTTCTGGAAATGCTCGGCCCTGGTCGCCGTATAGTGGCTCAGCCGTGCCAGCGAATAGTCGATGCGCTGGGCGGTAAACGGCGCAAGCGGCGCAGGTTCTCCCGCTGGTGCCTCGTATTCGCCGTTGGCGATCAGGTCGTCGGTATTGTTGAGATCCGGTGTGTCGAACAGGTCCCGCATCGGAATATCGGCCATCGCATTGCCAGCCGAAGCCTCGACATGCGCACCCTCCCCAAAGGCGAAATGCAGCGGAATGGGCGTTGTCGATTCCGACACGGTGACCGGGATGCTGTGATTGCGCATCAAAAGGTCGAGCTGCTCGATCAGGTAGTGGCGAAACAGCTTTGGCCGCGTCACGGTCGTCGTGTAGATGCCCGGTGCCGCGACATGGCCGTAGGAAAGCCGGGAATCGGCGTGGCCGAACGAGGTCGTCTCGATCGACACCTGCGGATAGAAGGCGCGATAGCGGCCGGTAATGTTGCCGCTTCCGGCAAGCGCGCCAAAACTGTCGATCAGGAATTTCGTATTGCGCTCATAAAGCGCGGTCAGGGCATCGACGGCCTCCTCGGCATTGTCGAAAACCTGCGGTTCCACCGCGCTCGGGCTGATGAAGGAAAGGGGGGAAAGGGAAGAGATTCGTGTGTTCATGAGCCATTATAGAGAGAACTCCATGACAATCAAACGGCGATCCTCGTTCCTCTTTTCGCCCTGAAAGGCATAGGCGGCGTGCCGGTTTAAAGCGTGGCGACGCAATCGCCGCTGCCGGAATAGACGCACAGGCTGCCGGTGCTGATATTGAAGCCCAGCGGGCGCTTGGACGGATGGGTGGCGAGAGCGGCGAAGGACAATGCGAAGATCGTCATCATCAGGGTGACGATGGTAAGGCGGCGTGCGATGGTCGTCATGATCCTGCTCCCGTTATGCCCAGGTTCTGGTTGGCTCCTGGCTGAATGGGGGCAGAATAAAGGCGCTCGCCTGTACGCAGGCTGAGAGCGTGTTTCATCTGGCGTTCAGGGTGATTAACGGGCCGCCGGGTCGTCAGGTGATATCACGAAAAAAGCCGGCCCGACGGCCGGCTTCCGTGAGAAGAAAGAACGGTTAAAGCCTCGTCCATGTCTGCGATTTGCACAGCACCTTGAGTACGCAGCCCTTCATCTTCAGTGCATTGCCGGTGACAGAGCCGGAGCCGGCATAGGTCTTGTCCGTGTCGGGATCTGTAATCTGGCCGGAATATTCGGCGCCGGTGCCGGACAGCTTGCCGATCTGCTTGCCGGAATGTTTGCCGGATTTGAGCGTTACGCAATAGGCAGACCCGCATTTGCCGATCTCGGCGGTTGCGCCGCTCTGGGTTTTCCAATTGCCCTCGATCGGTTCTGCTGTATGGCCCACCGAAACGGCCATCAGCAATGCCGCAGCCGCGACAACAGTCTTTAGCATGAGATCCCTCCTCAGATCGTCATTCTTGTCGGCACGCGATCGCCCTCCTGCAACCGGTGTCGAATGCACAATTAGCTTACCCGTACGTAAAGGTAAAGAAGACGATGGAGTGGTGGATCCCTGCCTTTTTCTCAGTGCATCACCCTTCGCCGGAGCCTGTCTTTCGCCTGTTTCTAAAAACGCAAGCGTCAAACATGCTGAACAAAGGGTTTCGATCGAAATCCTAACGTTTTGTAAACAGAAGCGTAAAACCCTTAACGCGCAGGCATTGTAGTGCTTAACGAAAACTCAAATTTACGAAGCATTTGAACTTTGTTTTCCGCAAGTTAAGCATTCTTTTTAGTCGGATTTTCGAACCTTGGGATCATATTGGTCTCATCAAACGAGCGGGAAAAACCGCCAGCCTGATGGATTAACAAAGCCGCATAAGACGGTGATCCGAAAGGTCATGATGAACAGGGCAGAAGAAGAAACCAGGTCTTTAAACAGGGATCAATACCGATGGCACGCTTTGAAATTTCGACGACTGAAATGGCCACCATGGGTGGTGATGCCCGCGCGGAAGTCTTCTGCGACATGGGCTTGATGTATGCAACGGGCCGCGGGGTCGAAGTCGACCTCGTGTCCGCCCACAAATGGCTGAACATAGCCGCCATCAAGGGTTCCGACCGCGCCGCCGAACTGCGCGCCGATCTTGCGCCGCAGTTGAGCAAGATGCAGCTCGCTGAAGCGCTTCGCGCTGCCCGCGAGTGGATGACGGTCCACTGATTGCAGATTTTCATCCGCCCCGTGAGAGGGCGGAGTAACAGGGAACAATGGAGGCGCGCGTCCGCTTCAGACGTGGCAGCAGTTTAACCGCGACCGGCAGAAACAAGGCCGGCGCGGTTTTTTGCGTAAGACCGGATCATGTCAGTCCCGACTGTCGAATGCTTCGCGAGCCTGACGTACATCCTTGTGGTTTTCGACGGCCCAGATCCACACATTGCAGAACGCCGCGCCAAGCGTCAGGCCAAGCGGCGACAGCCGGTATTCCACCTTCGGCGGCACAGATGGATAAAGCGTACGGATCACCAGCCCGTCGCGTTCCATCCGGCGTAGTGTCTGGGTCAGCATTTTCTGGCTGATTCCCTCGACATGCCGGGCGAGTTCCGAAAATCGCAGCGTTCCCTCATCCCAGAGCGTATCGAGTATTACCACCGTCCACTTGTCGGCAAAACCCGAGATCATCTCCCGGACCATGCCTTCAACGCCAGGATCGACATTTTTCGGGTAATCGCGTGCCTTGTAGGACTGCGCACGAAAAAGTTCCTCGGCCGTGAACGCCGATTCATTAGGCTTTCCCATTTCTTTCCCTCAAGTGCGTACAGCACCTCCAGGTGCCTACTTTCCAAAAGAGAGTTAGTCAAGAAGAGTGAGCCCATGCTGCCTGTCGCAACATGTCGATGGCAGCACGCAACGCTGGCGCGCTCACAGGCGCAGCGAATTCGAAAAATGCAGCTGCGGTCGGCCGGCAGGAGCCATCCTGCCGTAACGATCCCGGCTGTCTGAAAACATAAGGATGGTCATCATGGACGATAATTCCAGCAAATCGGTACTCTCGCGCAGAACCGTTCTTTCGGCCGCCGCCATCGCTCCGGCCGTCGTCGCCGCAGCGGCAGCCGTAACGACAGGCACCGCTCAGGCGCAGCAGTTCCAGACGGCGAACAAGGTGGCGATCGTCACCGGCTCCTCGCGTGGCATCGGCGCCGCCACCGCCAAGCGCCTGGCGGCCGATGGTTTCAAGGTCGTCGTCAATTGCCGGGTCAATCATGACCTGGCGACCGCTGTCGTGCGGGACATCGAAAAGGCTGGTGGTCAGGCCGTTTGGGAACAGGCGGATATCCGCGAGCCGACAGCGGTACGCCGCCTGTTCGATGTCGCCGAGCGTGAATTCGGCGGGGTCGATGTGGCCGTCGCGAATGCCGGTGTGATGAGTCTCGCACCGTTTCGCGATATGACGGACGAGGACTTCGACACGATGGTGGATACCAACGTGAAGGGCAGCTTCAACACGCTGCGCGAAGCGGCCCGCCGCCTGCGTGACGGTGGCCGCATCATCGCCACCTCGTCGAGCATCGTCCAGCTGCGCTCGCCGACTTACGGACCTTATGCGGCGAGCAAGGGATCGATGGAAATCTACGCCAATATTCTCGCCAAGGAACTGGCCGGCCGAAAGATCTCCGTCAACGCGATCGCGCCCGGCCTCGTCGCGACCTCACTCTTCCTCGATGGCAAGACGGATGAACAGGTCGCCGGTTTTGCCCAGCGCACGCCACATGGCCGGATCGGTGAACCCTCGGATATCGCCGCGATGGTTGCCTTCCTCTGCAGCCCGGATGGCTGGTGGGTCAACGGCCAGACGCTCTATACCAATGGTGGCGTGGTCTGATACCGGCAGGAGTTGAGCACTGAAATGAAAAGGCCGGGCACTCGTCGTGCGCGGCCTTTGTTCATCAAAGCGACTTCAGGACCTGAGGCAGTGCCGCTTCCAGAAGCGCCATGTCGGATTCCGGCCCGGCGCTGATGCGGATGCAGCGGTTGAGCCGTTCCACACCCGGCATGCGGATGAAGACACCGTGGCCAAGCAGACCATCGACGATGGCACGGGCGTAAACCGCATCGCGACCGCAATCGATCGCGACGAAATTGGTGGCGGACGGCAGGGCGTTTAGCCCGTTGGCCGATGCGATGGCTGCGATCCGCTCGCGGGATGCCTTGATATCGGCAACCACGTCCTTGAGATAGGCCTGATCCTTCAGCGCTGCGGTGGCCGCTGCGACCGCGATCCGGTTCATGCCGAAATGATTGCGGATCTTGTCGAAGGCCTTCGCCGTTCCTTCCGTCGTGATCGCATAACCGACACGGGCGCCGGCCATTCCGTAAGCCTTGGAGAAGGTACGAGTGCGGATGATATTCGGCATGTCGATCAGTGCTTCGATCGACGGGGTCGAACTGGCCGGAGCCGTCTCGCAATAGGCCTCGTCGAGGATCATGAGTGTCGTTTCCGGGAGCGCTTTGGCGAAGGAAACGATATCGCCGGCATCCCACCAGCTTCCCATCGGATTGTCCGGATTGGCGAAATAGACGAGCGGCGGGTTTTCCCGGCGCACGGCGTCGAGAAGGCCGTTCAGGTCCTCCCGGTCGTTGACGTAAGGCACTGTCACCAATTTGCCGCCATGGCCGACGACATGGAAATTGAAGGTCGGATAGGCACCGAAAGAGGTGACGACCTGAAGACCGGGATCGATCACGAGGCGCACGATCTGGCCGAGCAGGCTGTCTATACCTTCGCCGATCGCCAGATTTTCGGGCCGGCAACCGAGATGGGCTGCCAGTGCCGCCTTGAGATCGAAATTCTCCGGATCTGCATATTTCCACGTCCCCGCCGCCGCTTCGGAGATCGCCGCAAGCACGGAGGGCGCCGGGCCAAAGCCGTTTTCATTGGCGCCGATGCGTGCCTTGACGGGCGAGCCGCTCTTTCGCTCCAGCGCTTCCGGGCCGACGAAAGGCACGGTCGAGGGCAGGGAGCTGATCAGCGGGGTGAAACGGGAAAATGCAGGCATGACAGATAAGTCCGGTTGAAAACCGGGACACAATAGAAAGCTTTCGCTCCCGTGCAAGGCTGGAAGCGTCCTTCACTGACTTGCCTCGCCATGATTTGCGAACAGGCGCATTTCCGATCGGCGTGCGGGTGCGACTCTGGGGTGCATAGTAAAATGATGCAATTTTAAGGATTATTGAAGCGCAGGATCAATCTTTCCGGCGCATCATCGGTGCATGAGCAAATTCGCATTGATCGTCATCACTGCCGCCACCGCGAGTTTCCTGGCCACGGGCGGTCATGCGCTTTTGCCTGGCATCAGCCGTTCCCTGAAGGCAGACTTCAGCTCGACATGCCGAATCAAGGGTAATATCTCGATCAATTCCCGCGAACGAATTTATCATGTGCCCGGTCAACTCTACTACGAGGAGACCAGGATCAGCCCCCAATATGGCGAACGGTGGTTCTGCTCCGAGGCTGATGCCCGTGCCGCCGGATGGCGTCGGGCGGGACAATGATCTTAGCCTGCGCCGATCTTTGGTAGATCGGCGGCTCTAGGGCTCAGTGGCTCGTCTCGAAGCTCAGCCGGATGACGTGGTGGAGAAACTCCGGGTTGATCAGCATGTTGAAGCCGACCGTCACCTTCTCCTCTTCACGCGCCATGACCGTGCAGCCGATCTCGTCGCGAATGCCAAGGATGGCGAGAAAGAAATGTGTCGGCACAGGAATGTGCGGCGTGACCTCGAGTTCCGCGCCCTGCAGCGAGATCGTGCGGATCAGGCAGCGGATGCTGGTCTTGGTGCTTAAGTGATGTTCGACCAGCACGATCTTTCCCGGTCGGTCGATGCTGAACTTTTCAAATACACGGCGCAGTCCTGCCGGTTCCCGATTGTCGGTCCCGTCCATCAATGGGGCCATGGCTTCCTCCTTATTCTCTCCACGAATATGATTTTATTCCTGCAATTCTGATGCATTCTAAAGTTGATTGGTAAATTTTTCTCGATCCAGGGTGTCCGTCGCGCTTTATTCCGTCGCTCTGGACACAATGTCGCGTTGTTGACGGCTAGACGTCGCGACGATACGCCTTGAGCGCCGCTTGAGGTGCTATGCGCTTGAGCGCTGAAATCGGAATGGAGCAAGCAAGTGACAGGCAGGCTGGTGATCGTCGGGGCAGGGCAGGCGGGCTTTGCGCTTGCGGCGAAACTTCGGGCATTGAAGGATACGCGGCCCATCACGATGATCGGTGCCGAAGAGGTCTATCCCTACCAGCGGCCGCCGCTTTCGAAAAAATACCTGCTCGGCGAAATGAGTTTTGACCGCCTGACCTTCCGTCCGGACGCTTGGTTTGCCGAACATGACGTGGAAGTCCGGCTTTCGACCTATGTCGAGGAGATCGATCGCGAGAAAAAGACCGTCCGCATGCAGGATGGTTCGATGCTCGAATACGAAACTCTTGCCCTGACAACGGGTTCAAGTCCGCGCACGTTGCCGGCCAGCATCGGCGGCGAGCTGCAGGGCGTCTATACGGTGCGCGACAAGCGCGATGCGGACCGGCTGACGGACGAGATGAAGGCCGGTCGCCGACTGCTGATCATCGGCGGCGGTTATATCGGCCTGGAGGCCGCAGCCGTCGCGCGGCATCTGGGTCTGGAAGTGACGCTGATCGAAATGGCCGATCGCATTCTCGCCCGTGTCGCCGCCAAGGAGACCGCCGACATCATGCGCGTAATTCACGACGCGCGAGGTGTGGTGATTCGCGAAAAGACGGGCCTCACCCGCTTGATCGGCGAGGATGACAAGCTGCGCGCCGCGGAACTGTCCGATGGTTCGGTCATCGACGTGGATTTCGTCATCGTCGGCATCGGCGTCACGCCGAACGACCGGTTGGCGCAGGATTGCGGGCTCGATGTCGGAAACGGCATCATCGTCGACGAGTTCGCCCGCACATCCGATCCCTCGATCTTCGCCATGGGCGATTGCGCCCTATTGCCATGGGAAGGGGGCCGCATTCGTCTCGAATCGGTGCAGAATGCCGTCGATCAGGCCGAATCGGTTGCTGCGACGCTCGTTGGCGGCAGCGAGCCCTATGCGCCAAAGCCGTGGTTCTGGTCCGACCAGTATGATGTGAAGCTGCAGATCGCCGGTTTCAATCTCGGTTACGACGAGACCTTGGTACGCCCCGGCGCCCGTGAAGGAGCAGTGTCGATCTGGTATTTCCGTCAGGGGCGATTGATTGCCGTGGATGCCGTTAATGACGCCAAGGCCTATGTGACGGGTAAGAAGATGCTGGAAACCGGGATCAATCCGGACAAGACGCTGCTCGCCGACACGGCCACGGACCTCAAGCTCTTGCTGTCCTGATTCCATAAGGTCCGCGGGCCGGACCGAAATTGACATTAAAAGGCATAGGAGGAGAAATGCCCGTCCCGAAGAATGACTTCAAGGCTGCCATTCGTGCAGGCCGCCAGCAGATCGGTCTCTGGCTGAACACCGGCGAGGCGCTTCCGGCCGAAATTGCAGCGAGTGCGGGCTTCGACTGGCTCGTGATCGATTCGGAACACGGGCCGAACGACTTGCGCAGCATCATCGCCCAGTTGCGGGCGCTCGCCCCGTTTGCGGTCGAACCCGTCGTGCGCCCGCCTTCGGGCGAAACCGGGTTCATCAAGCAGCTGCTCGATGCCGGTGCAAGAACGCTGCTGATCCCGATGGTCGATTCGCCCGAACAGGCAAAGGCGCTGGTTCAGGCAGTGCGTTATCCGCCGCGCGGAACGCGAGGGTTGGGCGCGGCCGTTGCAAGAGCCTCGGGCTTCAACGCTATTCCCGACTATGCACAGACGGCCGACGAAGAAATCTGCCTGCTTGTTCAGGCCGAAACCAGGATGGCGATCGACAATCTCGAGGCGATTGCCGCGGTGGACGGGGTTGATGGCGTCTTTATCGGTCCGGCAGATCTGTCCGCGGATCTGGGTTATCTCGGCCGAATCGAGGCGTCGGAAGTTCAAGACGTGATCGAATCGGCAATCGGCCGAATCATTGCCGCAGGTAAACCCGCCGGCATCCTCACTTTCAGCGAAAGCCTCAACCGTCGTTATCTGGATCTCGGCGCGAGCTTCGTGGCGGTCGGAGCCGACGTGACGGAGCTTGCCGCGAGGCTGAAGGCGCTCGCTGGTCGTTATGGACGTGGGCCAGGTGCCGGTCCCGCAGGTTCGGGTTACTGATGGCCAAAAGACGTCGGTTCCCCGCCGGAAGGCCGAAATGACGATGCGGCTGGGGTTCATCCCCAGCCTGCGACGCTTCTTTTTGCTAAAAGACCTTGCATTCGGGAATTATCCGCAATAATCAGGCCGCACCGGAGAGGTGGCCGAGTGGTCGAAGGCGCTCCCCTGCTAAGGGAGTATACGTCAAAAGCGTATCGTGGGTTCGAATCCCATCCTCTCCGCCACTATCCTTCATGATATCGCTGGCTGATTAGCATATGCACATAACGTGCCTGTGGCTTAGGGTTGTTGCCTATCGGCAACGCTCGCGCGGCGCACCCGCTCCTATGTGATCGATCTCTAAGTTACTGTCATGAAACTGTTTTCTTAACGAAAACTAAATTTTTACCGACTGCTCGATGCGGTTTTGTGTCCTTTCGGCAACATGGTTTTGTGAACCTGCTTTGAAAGCCTCGTCTGTCTCCAGTTCGGCATTGCGCACATCACGGCGATTTGTATTTTCAACTCCGAAGCGCGGCGGTGGTTCGTCAGCTTTCAAACACGGGGATGGGCCCAAGGAATTTTGTCCTTCGGTAAATCAAGACCTAGACCCATACGTAACTTTGACTGGAGGTCAAAAATGAACATCAAGAGCCTTCTTCTCGGCTCCGCTGCTGCCCTCGCAGCAATTTCTGGCGCACAGGCTGCCGACGCAATCGTGGCTGCTGAGCCCGAGCCGATGGAATACGTTCGCGTTTGCGACGCTTTCGGCACCGGCTACTTCTACATCCCGGGCACCGAAACCTGCCTCAAGATCGGTGGTTACGTTCGCGTACAGGTTGACGGTCGTTCGGACTTCGACCTGAACGGTCAGAACGGCGGCTACCGCACCAACACCCGTGGTCAGATCGCTGTTGAAGCCAAGTCGGACACCGAGTTCGGCACGCTGTCTTCGAAGGTTACCCTTCGCGCAAACACCAACGTTTCGAACAGCTACTCGGTAACCGTTCCGACGGAAACGGCTCCGGGCGTAATCGAAGACGTTACCTACAGCGCCTCGTCTGCTAACAATGACTTCTACCTGGAAGAAACCTACCTCCAGCTCGGCGGTCTTCGCGTTGGTTACTTCTACAACTACTTCGATAACGGCCTTCCGGGCGAAACCGTTCTCTCCGACGGTGGTCCGTGGTCGAACGGTGGTCTCGGCGGCGACACGCTGAACAACTCCATCCGTTACACCTACGACGCTGGTTCGTTCTCGGTTTACGGTCAGGTTGACGCGTTCAACTCGCAGGCCGGTTACAAGACCGACGCAGCTGGCAACGATGACGAAATCGGCATCAACGGTGTTATCACCGGCAAGTTCGGTGGCGTAACCCTCGACTTCTTCGCTGGCTACGACTTCGACTCCGAAGAAGCTGCATTCGCTTCCACGCTGACGGCTGCTATCGGCCCGGGTTCGCTCGGCGTCTTCGCTGCCTACGCAACCGGTGCAAACCGTTACTTCGACGCAGCTGAGTGGACGATCGGCGCTGAATACGCCATCAAGGTCACCGACAAGTTCTCGATCGCTCCTGGCGCTCAGTACTGGGATAACGTTGCATTCGACGGCAACGACCTCGACGGCGGTGATGCATGGCGCGTTGGTGTAACGGCTGACTACAAGATCACCACCAACCTGGCTGCCAAGGCAACCGTCAACTACACCGACGTTGACAACGGCGTAGCTTCTGACGACCGTTGGGACGGCTTCCTCCGTCTGCAGCGCTCCTTCTAATCTGATTTTTCAGATATGAGCGAAAAGCCCGGCCCTGTGCCGGGCTTTTTGTTTTTCCGATTCGCTGCCGCTGCGAGGTTGTCGCGAAAGTTAGCGGGCGCACATGCACGGAAAGGCAGCTGGAGGGCCAGGCTTCCCGTCAAATTTGTGACAAATAAGTAACGCCAGAGCTACAAGTGGCCGATGCTCATCCTTCTTAGATGCGGAAATCCTTGTAGACACCCGCCGTTCAACTGTAGCTTGATGATTGTAAAGCCTAGAGTTGACCGGGGAACCCCAAATGAAAATCACGAGCCTTCTCATCGCATCGACCGCGGCGCTTGCAAGCGTCACCGTCGCCCAGGCTGCCGACGCAATCGTCGCTGCTGAACCGGAGCCTTTGGAATATGTTCGCGTTTGCGACGCGTTCGGCACGGGTTACTTCTACATTCCGGGTACCGAAACCTGCCTCAAAATCGGTGGTTACGTCCGCGTTCAGATCGACGCGCGTAGCGATGACGACTTTGGTGGTGACGCTGGTTACCGCACCAACACCCGTGGTCACGTGACCCTCGACGCGAAGTCGGATACCGAATACGGCACGCTGGCTGCGACCATCACGCTCGAAGCCAACACCAATTCTTCGAACAGCTACTCGATCACCACTCCGGATGGCACGTTCGAGAGCAACTCGGTCGCCAACAACGACTTCTTCCTCGATGAAACCTTCATCGAACTCGGCGGCCTCCGCGTTGGTTACTTCTACAACTACTTCGATACCGGACTTCCGGGCGAAACCGTACTTGCTGACTCCGCTCCGTTCGGCAACGGCGGTTTTGGCGGTGATACCCTCAACAACGGTATCCGTTACACCTACGACGCCGGCGCTTTCTCCGTCTACGGTCAGGTCGATGCCTTCGACTCGCAGGACGGCTGGAAGGACGACGTTCCGGGCACAGGTCGTGGCCAGGACGAAATCGGCATCAACGGCGTCATCACCGGCAAGTTCGGTGGCGTAACCCTCGACTTCTTCGCTGGTTATGACTTCGACCGCGAAAACGCCGCTCTCGCTTCCACACTGACGGCTGCAATCGGCCCGGGTTCGCTCGGCGTCTTCGCTGCTTACTCCTTCGGCGAAAACCGTTACTTCGACGCTTCCGAGTGGACCATCGGCGCGGAATACGCGATTGCTGTTTCCGAGAAGTTCTCCATCGCTCCGGGCGTCCAGTACTGGGATAACGTCGTCCTCGACACCGATGGCGATTTCGACGGTGGCAATGCATGGCGTGTTGGCGTTACGGCCGACTACAAGATCACCACCGGCCTGACCGCAAAGGCAACCGTCAACTACACTGATGTTGACGCTGACGATCTCGGCGATGCCGACCGTTGGGACGGCTTCCTGCGTCTGCAGCGTTCGTTCTAATCCGGTTATCGGATCTGATTTTGGAAAGCCCGGCCTCATGCCGGGCTTTTCTCGTTTGGTTGAACGTTGTGCTATGCCGGACACTTTAGCCGTGGAGGGGGGCGGTGAGCGAAATTTGCCGAGCGGCCCTGCATCTTGGTGGTGATAATTTGGTAACTGTCAGTTTCTATCTGTGTGATTGAGATATTTTGAATATAAGAAGCCATTTGCTCCCCTGCTGATCGGGAGTAGCGTCCTCGGTACTGCGTATGCAGCTCACCGAGGGAATCCCAATGAAGCTGACCAGTTTTCTCATCGCATCGGCAGCAAGCCTTGTTGCGGTGTCTGTTTCTCAAGCCGCTGACGCCATTGTTGCTGCCGAGCCTGAGCCGCTGGAATATGTCCGGGTCTGCGACGCTTTTGGCACCGGCTACTTCTACATCCCCGGTACGGAGACCTGCCTTAAGATGGGCGGTTATATCCGAGTGCAATTGGATGGTCGCAGCAATTACGACATAGACAACAGCGGCGGTGCGGCCGAGCTCGATGAGGATGCCGGCTATCGCACAAACACCCGCGCGCAGCTTCGGTTCGAAGCCAAGTCCGACACCGAGTTTGGCGCGCTTGGCTCTCGCGTCACGCTACGCGCCAACAACAATGACGACAGTTCGGATTTCGCGCTTAACGAAACATATATCGAACTCGGCAGTTTCCGCATCGGCTACTTCTACAACTATTTCGATACAGGCCTTCCCGGCGAGACTGTCCTGTCGGACGAAGGCCCGCTTTCTGGCAGCGCATCCGATATCTTCGGCGACTATATTGGCGGCGATACGCTGAATAATTCTATTCGCTACACCTATGAAAATGGCGCGTTTACGGCCTACGGTCAGGTTGATTTCTTCAACTCGCAGGCCGGTTGGAAGACGGACGACGATGGCAGTGCCGACGAGATCGGGATCAACGGTCTGGTCAGCGGCGAATTCGATGCTTTTTCCATCGATCTTTTCGGCGCCTATGAATTCGACCATGAAGACGGCCTCGTCGCATCCACACTGTCGGCTGAAATCGGGCCGGGAAAAATGGGTGTTTTCGGTGTCTATTCTTCCGGCCCGACCCGCTATTGGGATTATTCCGAATGGACCATTGGCGCCGAATATGCATTCGCCGTCTCCGAGAAGTTTACGCTCACGCCTGGTGCGCAGTATTGGGATAACATCATTCCGACGAGCGACGACTACACGGGTGGGAGTGCCTGGCGCGTCGGTATGACGGCGGATTATCAGATCACGCCAAACCTGCTGGCCAAGGCAACCGTCAACTATACCGACGTTGATATCGATACGGCCGGTTATGGCGATGGTGAACGATGGGATGGCTTCCTGCGGCTGCAGCGAGATTTCTGATCGGCAGGAATTGGAAAGCCCGGCTTAGACCGGGCTTTCTCGTTAAAGCATCTTGCCCACCGGGCGGTTTGAGTAGGGACGTGAGGCGCTGCTCTCTAATCTCACTGCCGTCCGTATCTCAGATCGGTAACGATATCGGCCTTCTGCCCCAGCCGCGTCTTGTAGACCTGATAGTTTTCCAGCACGCGCTGCACATAGTTTCGCGTTTCGGGGAAGGGGATGCGCTCCACCCAGTCGATCACTTCATCGAGCGGCTTGCCGCGTGGGTCGCCATAACGCGCGATCCATTCCGGCACGCGCTTTGGCCCGGCGTTATAGGCGATAAAGGTGAGCACATAGGAGCCGCCGAAGGCATCGATCTGCTCACCGAGATAATGCGCGCCGAGCGTCGCATTGTAACCGGCATCGCTGGTCAGCCGGTCGGCCTTGAAGCTGATCCCGTGCCGCTTGGCCACACCCTGAGCGGTGCCGGGCAGAAGCTGCAGAAGACCGCGAGCATTGGCTGGGGAAACGGCTGCCGGATTGAAGGCGCTTTCCTGCCGCGCGATCGAATAGGCAAGCGCCTTGCCGGAACCGGCAATGTTGGCGCCAGCTGGAATGACGCCGATCGGATAGGCAAGTGCCGCTACATCGACGCCGCGGGAAAAGGCCGATTTGCCGATCCTGAGCGACAGCGCATGGTCGCCCTGCGCTTCGGCAAGCGCCGTCAGCAGCGAAAGTTCGCCGGGACTGTCGATCTGCTCGCCGAGCGCCGCATAAAGCGCCGCCGAGCGTCGGTCGTGGCCGACGGCGTCGAGCCGGGCAATGGCGCGAACGACTTCGCGAGATGCAAAACGCTCGCGGTCCTGCGCGGTAGGTGAGGGATAGCTGACATCGAGCGTGGACTTGCCGAGCTTTGCCGCAGCCAACTGGCCATAGAACGTACCGGAGTAACGCGCGGCCTGTTCATAGAAACTGCGCGCCTGTCCCGGTCCGCCGGCTTCAGCGGAGCGGCCAAGCCAGTAGAGCGCACGGGAAGCGGAAAGCGGGCGGCTGGAAGCGTCCAGAATCTTGCGGAAATGCGTCTCCGCTGTCGTTCCATCCTGAAGTGCCCTCAGCGCATACCAGCCGGCATGGAATTCCGCATCGGCCCGGTCGACCGTGGTCTGGGCCACGTGGTTTGCCACCAGCCGATAGGCGGCACGAAACTGTCCCTGATCGGCCAGTCCGCGTGACACGATCCGCTGCTCATTCCACCATTCGGCCGGATAGATGAGTTTGGCAGGATCCCGCGGCACGCGTTCGAGAAGCTTGGCCGCTTCGGCATAATCGTTCTGCCGCCTTGCATATTCGATCTTCACGAAAAGATAGGCGGGATCGGTTGCCCAGGAACCTGCGACGGCATTGATCAGTGTGCCGGCATTTCTGGTATTGTTCGCAACAGCCGCCCAGGCATTGTAAAGAGACTGGGCATTGCCGAGGGTGGAAAACCGCTTCGCCTGCGCGGTGCGGCCGCGATACATGAGATAGTCCATGCGCGCCTTGTGATCGGCAGCGGTGAACAGGGAGCCGAATTCGCCGAGCACCTTGTTTTCCGTCGCGACGTCCAGCGTGTCGGAGATCCAGAGCCCGCGGATTGTCCGCGTCGCCTCTGCGCTTCGTCCTGTTGCCACCTGCGCGCGGGTGAGAATCATCGCTCCTTCCGGCGTCTGCACACGGCTGTTGCCGATGGCGGCAAGCACGGCGGCTGCAGGCGGATTTTCCCGATAAAGCGCCCGTTCTTCCCGCTCGCGCAATCCACCAAGCCCCGGCCAGCCGGCCAACTCCCGCGTCGCTGCGGCGATTTCGCGATAGGGCACGTCCCGCATGCCGGAACTGGCGATCGCCCAGGTCAGGATGCGCCTGTCGAGCGAGCCTTCGGGCAGGCTGTTTCGGGCGGCCAGCGCCTGTGCCGCGTCATTGTCGGAAAGCGCATCAAGGCCGGTCTTCAGTGCCGAGGATGCAAGCGGCCGGTCGAGCCGCGGAATCGATCCCGTGATTTCGGGAACGGGCATGGCTGTCGGCGTGGGCAATGCACGCGGGGCCCCCTGCGAACCCGGCTGCGCTGGCATGGGTACGCCGGAAGGCGCATCCGGACGAGCGAAAGGCAGCGGAACGATCCCGCCGCTTAAAGGGCTGCTCTGCGCAAGCGCAAGGCTCGCAATACTGGCTGCACCCAATCCCAGGGAGAGGATCAGAGCGGGCTTCTTCATCCGGCAACTCTCGAAAAAGACATTTACCCCCGTCGGGTTTTCCAATTAGGCGCCGATGGCGTTAACGAAACCTTACCACGTTCCTGAAATAGCACCATTTCCGGGATTGATGATGATCAGAATCCCGTGAGCTTTGCGCTTGTCGGCGATCTACCGCCGCTTTATGGTGCGCAACCTTAGTCATTGATTACGGCCGAAGCATGGACCGCGGCCATGGGAGTTTTTGCATGTTCAAGGGATCGATCCCCGCGCTCGTAACGCCGTTCACCACTGGCGGGGCTGTCGATGAAAAAGCGTTTGCCGACCACGTCGAATGGGTGATTGCGGAGGGGAGTTCCGGTCTCGTTCCTGTCGGCACGACAGGTGAATCGCCTACCCTTTCCCATGATGAGCACAAGCGCGTGGTCGAACTCTGTGTCGAGGTGGCGGCCGGGCGTGTGCCGGTCGTTGCCGGCGCTGGCTCCAACAATACGACCGAGGCGATCGAGCTTGCCCAGCACGCCGAACAGGCTGGCGCGGACGCCCTGCTGGTCGTAACTCCCTATTACAACAAGCCGACCCAGAAGGGCCTAATCGCGCATTTCTCCGCCATTGCCGAAGCGGTCTCTCTGCCGATCTTCATCTACAACATTCCCGGCCGGTCGGTCATCGACATGACGCCGGAAACCATGGGCAAACTCGCCAGGGCACACAAGAACATCGCCGGCGTCAAGGATGCCACCGGCAAGATCGAGCGCGTCTCTGAGCAGCGCATCACCTGCGGGCCTGATTTCATCCAGCTCTCCGGTGAGGATGCAACGGCACTCGGTTTCAACGCCCATGGCGGTATCGGCTGCATTTCGGTCACGGCCAATGTCGCGCCGCGCCTCTGTGCGGAATTCCAGGCGGCGACGCTTGCCGGGGACTACAAGAAGGCGCTCGAATATCAGGATCGGCTGATGCCGCTTCACAAGGCGATCTTCCTGGAGCCGGGCCTCTGCGGCGCCAAATACGGCCTGAACAGGCTGCGGGGTATGCAGCGCGCGGTACGTTCGCCGCTGGTCTCCGAGCTTGAGCCTTCGACAGAAGCCGCGATCGATTCGGCGTTGCGCCATGCAGGCCTGTTGAACTGAGGCCCAAGCGTCGGCCGCGCTGACGCACAAGCTTCACATTCGGCCATGACCGCATTATATGAATGACTGAACCCCGCTCATGGCTTTTGGGCGGGGTTCTTCTTTTGCCAGAGCAATTCCAGCAAAAGTGGGAATCGCTTTTGCGTCCGGAATTGCATTGAAACAGTAAGATAGAGCGTTGTCGTGTTTCGAAGAAAGACGGGAATGCTCTAAGCGAAATGGAATTCGTCAGATGGCCCCCAAAGGCAGCCAGCGCGTGGTCAACAAGATCGTTGCGGAAAACCGCAAGGCTCGTTTCAACTACGAAATCATCGATACCTATGAGGCAGGCATCGTGCTGACCGGCACGGAGGTCAAGTCCCTGCGTGACGGCAAAGCCAATATCGCCGAATCCTATGCGTCGGACGAGGGCGAGGAAATCTGGCTGATCAACAGCCATCTTCCTGAATATCTGCAGGCAAACCGCTTCAATCACGAGCCGCGCCGGCGTCGCAAGCTGCTCCTGTCGAAACGTGAGATCAACCGCCTTCGTGTCGGCATCAACCGCGAAGGCATGACGCTCGTGCCGCTAAAAATCTATTTCAACGATCGCGGCCGCGCCAAGCTCGAACTTGCCCTCGCCAAGGGCAAGAAGCTGCACGACAAGCGCGAGACCGAGAAAGAACGCGACTGGAACCGCCAGAAGTCGAGACTGTTGAAGGGCGGTTGAGTGAGTCTCATTCAGTCCGCCGGCGGCTCGATCCAGCCGGTTAGCTTTGCCCAGTCACAAGCGCCGTCCATGATGATGTCGAAGACGGGGTCCTTGATTTCGTAGTAGGCATTGATGTCGGCCGGAAAACGATCCGCAAGCCGCTGCTTGATCTGCGCATACGCGTAAGCGGCAACCGGGTGAGCGCGCAGAAAATCCCGACATAGAAGCGGATAGCGCTGATTGAAGCGCCCCTTTTCGCGAACATGGATATTTGCGGGCCAGCTCAGGCTTTTGAAAAACAGCTTGTGTAATTCGGTATCCGGAAGGTCGACAGTCGGCGGGCAGTGATCCCTAGTGACAGGGCAAAGTTCAAACCCCTCATGCCGCATGACCGTCTCTTCGATCCGTGCAAGATCGCGAACCGTAACCTGAATGTCGATGATGTCCTTGGCGGCGAGACCCGGCACCGCAGTGGAGCCGATATGGTGAAGATACGACCCCGCGGGCAGGGCGCGTTGCAGGGTCGCTTTCAGGTCGCGAAAGTCTGAAGTCCAACTCTCTTTTGGCGGTTCGATCCTGATCTGCGCCGTCATGCTCTATGTCCTCGTTATAGGAAACCGGTGGCCAGCAGTAAGCCCATGCCGGAACAAAACATCTTATCTCACCGTTTTGTCTCACCTTTGTGTGGGCAAGCGGACGATGACGAAGAAGCAGATTTTCACCTACCTGATGCTGGTCGTGGGTTTCGGCCTCGCCGCCTGGCTTCTTTATCAAGTCTTCCGTGAGCATTCTGTCTCGGAGATCATCCAGTCAATCCGCGATATCCCTGCAGCCAATCTTGCGCTGGCGCTCCTCTTCGCCTTTGCCTCCTATCTTTGCCTGACAGGCTTTGACTGGTGCGGCGTGCGTTATGTGAAGAACGATTTGCCCTATCCGAAAATCGCGCTCGCCTCCTTCATCGCATTGTCCATCGGCCAGAGTGTCGGCATGTCGGGATTAAGCAGTGGCGCGCTGCGTTACCGATATTATGCCCATTGGGGGATGACGACAGAGGATGTGGCGAAGATCGTACTTCTCTCGGGCGTCACTGTCGGCCTCGGCATGGCCGTGCTTGCCGGCATCGTCATGGTAATCAATCCGAAGGATGCAGCCGTCGTGCTGCGTCTGAAGGAAGAGGTCGTCGTCGCGATCGGCGCGGGCTGCCTCGCCGCCACGGCGCTTTATGTGGCGCTGGCAGCATTCCTTCGCGCGCCCCTCAAAATTCGCAGCTGGACGTTCCAGATGCCCACATGGAAAATCGCGGTGGCGCAGGTCGTCATTGGCACTATCAATTTCGCCTTCGTTTCCGCCTGCCTGCGGGAGGTCATGGCGGCGAGCGCCGATGTCAGCTATCTGAAGGCGGCGACAGCCTTCGTGCTCGCCAATGTTGCGATCCTCATCACCCATGCCCCGGGCGGGCTTGGCGTGCTGGAGGCAACCGTCCGTCATGTCATGGGTGAGCAGGCCTCGATCGGCTCGCTGGTCGCCTTCCGGGTCATCTATTTCTTCATCCCGCTTTTCATCGGTCTGCCGCTTTCGCTGGTTGTCGAGGCCATCTTTCGGGCAAGGAAAGCGCGGAACAGGGCAGGCGAGGGCGGCAAGCATGCCTCGGTTGCCGCCGAGCCTGCATGACTGATTCTACCAGGTATTGAAAAAAGGCGCTGTTTCCAGCGCCTTTCGACAGAGTCTATTACGATCACGCATCGGCCGGCTCGGTGGGCTCGGGCGGGCGCACGGCTCGTTCGCTCGGGTCGCGGCCAACTTCCGCCTTCAGCGTCATCAGATCGATGAAGTGATCCGCCTGCCGGCGCAGGTCGTCGGCGATCATCGGCGGCTGGGTCTGCATCGTTGAGACGACCGAAACTTTTCGGCCACGACGCTGCAGCGCTTCCACCAGGTTGGTGAAGTCTCCGTCACCGGAGAAGATAACCAGGTGATCGACGGTTTCCGACTGTTCCATCGCATCGATGGCCAGCTCGATATCCATATTGCCCTTGATCTTGCGACGGCCGAGACTGTCGGTGAACTCCTTCGCGGGCTTGGTTACGACCTTGTAGCCGTTATAATCCAGCCAGTCGATCAGCGGACGAATGGACGAGTATTCCTGGTCCTCGATAAGCGCCGTGTAGTAATAGGCGCGAAGCAGGTAGCCGCGTTTCTGGAAAGCCTTCAGAAGCTTCCGATAATCTATATCGAAGCCGAGGCTTTTCGATGCGGCGTACAAATTTGCGCCATCGATGAAGAGAGCAATTTTCTCTCTCGGGTCAAACATATGTCTCCATCCCTTTTTTGCCCGCGTTGCGGGAGTATCGGCAAAACGAAAAGTTGAACCGACGATACTGGAATAATTCTCTTACATTATGAATTATTCATATATCTGTCATTTATGTTATGATTCGCAATATTCCAAGCATCTAGTGATTGAATATAGTCCTCCTGCCCAGGCTCTTTAGTCGTATGTCCAAGGCGTGGACCATTTGACTATGAGTTCTCGGGCTTAGCGCTCACCGGCTTGGTATCCGGATAAACAGGTAAACCTCACCTGTTTATTTGCCGGCAAGCCTTGATGGAGATCATTCCATCATCGGTTTGCGCCTTCGAATGGAGCGTTTTCTCCTCAGTAAACGCCCCGTAACTCACGACTCAGATGGTCCTGGGTTAGGAAAAACTTGAATTTCCCGTCCGATGGCTGTATCGGGCGTATCAATTCAGGAAATCCAGGACCGCAAAGGACAGGCAATGGCCCGTGTCACAGTAGAAGATTGCATTGACAAAGTCGACAACCGTTTCGAACTGGTTCTGCTCGCAAGCCATCGCGCCCGCCAGATTTCGCAGGGCGCTTCGATCACCATTGATCGCGACAACGACAAGAACCCGGTCGTCGCCCTTCGCGAGATCGCCGACGAGACCCTGTCTCCCGACGACCTGAAGGAAGACCTGATCCATTCGCTGCAGAAGCACGTCGAAATCGATGAGCCCGAGCCCGATCCGGCTGCACTTCTCGCTGCAGGCGGCGTATCGGTCGCTGCTGACGCGGAAGACGAAGATGCCCCGGAAGCCATCACCTTCGACCAGATGTCGGAAGAAGAGCTGCTGGCCGGTATCGAAGGTCTCGTTCCGCCGGAAAAGAGCGACGATTACTGATAGATTGGTGCCTTCGGGCAACTTATCGTTCATTCTATCGCCCTAATCTGGTTGTCTCACTGATCATGGCTGCGCTAACCGATGGTTGGCGCGCCATTTTCTTTTGTCGCCGCAGTGGATTTGAAGGGCATATCCGGGAATGATGAGGCAGTACGAGCTTGTTGAACGGGTGCAGAAATACAAGCCCGATGCCAACGAAGCTCTTCTCAACAAGGCCTATGTTTACGCCATGCAGAAGCATGGCCAGCAGAAGCGCGCTTCCGGCGATCCCTATATATCCCATCCGCTCGAAGTCGCGGCCATCCTCACCGACATGCATCTCGACGAGTCGACCATTGCGGTGGCGCTCCTGCATGACACGATCGAGGACACGACGGCCACCCGCGCCGAGATCGACGAACTGTTCGGTGAGGATATCGGTCGTCTCGTCGAGGGTCTGACCAAGCTGAAGCGCCTCGACCTTGTGTCGAAAAAGGCCAAGCAGGCCGAAAACCTGCGCAAGCTGCTGCTCGCCATTTCCGATGACGTGCGCGTGCTTCTCGTCAAGCTCGCCGATCGCCTGCACAACATGCGCACGCTTGACCATATGAAGGCCGAGCAGAAGGCACGTATTTCCGAAGAGACGATGGATATCTACGCGCCGCTCGCCGGCCGCATGGGTATGCAGGACATGCGCGACGAGCTGGAGGACTTGTCCTTCCAGTATATCAATCCGGAAGCCTATGAGACGGTCACGCAGCGCCTTGCTGATCTGTCGGCGCGCAACGAAGGCCTGATCAAGAAGATCGAGGACGAGCTGCGCGAGCTTCTGGTCGCCAATGGCCTCAACGGCACCTTCGTCAAGGGACGGCAGAAGAAGCCTTATTCGGTCTTCCGCAAGATGCAGTCGAAATCTCTGTCCTTCGAACAGCTGTCGGATGTCTACGGTTTCCGCATCATCGTTGATGATGTCGCCTGCTGCTACAAGGCGCTCGGCATCGTTCATACCCGCTGGCGCGTCGTTCCCGGCCGCTTCAAGGATTATATCTCGAACCCGAAGCAGAACGATTACCGCTCGATCCACACGACCATTGTCGGCCCGTCGCGCCAGCGTATCGAACTGCAGATACGCACCCAGCTGATGCAGGAAATCGCCGAATACGGCATCGCCGCGCATACGCTCTACAAGGACGGCCAATCAGTTGCGGGAAGGGGGCCCGCCAAGAGCGACGAGCTGCTGCCGAAGGAATCGAATGCCTATTCCTGGCTGCGCCATACGATCGAATCGCTGGCCGAGGGCGACAACCCGGAAGAATTCCTCGAGCACACCAAGCTCGAACTTTTTCAGGATCAGGTCTTCTGCTTCACCCCGAAGGGCAAGCTGATCGCGCTGCCGCGAGGTGCGACCCCGATCGACTTCGCCTATGCGGTTCACACCAATATCGGCGACACCACCGTCGGCGCCAAGATCAACGGCCGCATCATGCCGCTCGTCACCCGACTGAACAACGGCGACGAGGTAGAGATCATCCGTTCCGGCGTGCAGGTGCCCCCGGCCGCCTGGGAAGAGATCGTCGTCACCGGCAAGGCGCGTTCTGCGATCCGCCGCGCCACCCGCATGGCGATCCGCAAGCAATATGCCGGCCTCGGCCACCGCATTCTGGAGCGCACCTTCGAGCGCGCCGGAAAGGTCTTTTCCCGCGAGGCGTTGAAGCCCGCACTGCACCGTCTGGCGCAGAAGGATGTCGAGGACACGATCGCCTCGGTCGGCCGCGGCGAACTTTCTTCACTCGACGTGCTGCGCGCCGTCTTCCCGGATTACAAGGACGAGCGCGTCACCGTAAAACCCTCCGCCGACGAAGGCTGGTTCAACGTCCCGAGCGGCTCCGGCATGATGTTCAAGTTGCCTGCCAGATCGCAGACCGACCTGGAAAATGCCCAGGCCGCCGGACTGGTCGCCACGCTCATGCCGATCCGTGGTCTGTCATCCAACACCCAGGTGCGGTTTGCCCCGAGCGGTGCCGTCCCCGGCGATCGCATCGTCGGCATCATGGACGCAGGCAAGAGCAAGGGTATCACCATCTACCCGATCCAGGCGCCGGCTTTGCAGAAATTCGATGACGAGCCGGAACGCTGGATCGATGTCCGCTGGGATCTCGACGAGGCCAACAAGTCGCGGTTCCCGGCAAAACTCGCGGTCAACACGATCAACGAACCCGGCACGCTTGCAACCGTCGCCAGGACGATCGCCGGTCTGGACATCAACATCCGCACTCTCGCCATGGGTTCAAATCGCGCCGATGATTTCTCCGAGATCACGATGGAAATCGAGGTCTGGGACCTGCGCCAGCTCAACCAGCTTCTGTCGCAGCTGAAGGAGCTCGACTGTGTGGCAAACCTCAAGCGGATTTACGATTGAGAACAGGCCGTTCTGCGGTTATCAGGAGTTGACTGCTCTTGCGGTCGCCATGCCCGGACCACGGAGCTGCTTGCCGCGCTCTCCTCGCCTGCCGGAGACTGATCTGTACCGTCGCTGACGTGACAGAGGAGGGCTTTTGAGCTATCTTTCGCCATGTACGAGCGTTCGTTGGAGCGCCTTCGCGCTCCCCCATTTTGTTCTGTCGGATGACGGGTTTTGGGAGGCAATGACATGGTACATCTCGATGAAAACAAACTTAATTCTTTCGTTGGCAAGATGCTCGGCGATCTCGGCGGTGCGTATAGTGTCCCGACAGCCAGGATCGGCCTGCGGCTGGGCCTGTTCGCGACACTGCATCGTTTAGGGGCCGCGACCGCCGCGGATCTGGCGAGTGCGGCAGGCGGGCTGACCGAGCGATATGTCAGGGAGTGGGCATTGGCACAGGCTGCCAATGGATACATCGACTACGACAGCGGCACCCGGATGTTCAGCCTCTCGCCCGAGCAGGCGATGGTCTTCGTGAACCGGGATAGTCCTGTATACATGGAAGGCGCGTTTGATCTCGTGGCCGCGATGATCGAGGGGGAGCCGAAGGTTGAGCGATCATTTCGGACCGGCTCAGGTGTCCGGTGGGGAGATACCGCGGGATGCCTGTTCTGCGCGGTCGGAGCGTTCTTCCGCCCAAGCTACGTCAACAACATCGTCCAGCTCTGGCTGCCTGCTCTTCAAGGCGTCGAGGACAAGCTCACGGCAGGCGCAAAGGTTGCCGATGTCGGCTGCGGTGTCGGGTTTTCGACGATCCTCATGGCCAAGGCGTACCCGAATTCCAGCTTCGTCGGTTACGACTTCCACGAGCCGTCGATCGCGGAAGCCAATGGCCATGCCAAGTCCCACGGGGTGGATGGCCGGGTGAAGTTTGTTGCAGCCGCCGCCAAGGACATCAAAGAAACCGACTATGACCTAGTGACCAGTTTCGACTGTCTGCATGACATGGGAGACCCGAGAGGCTGCGCCGATCGTATGCGCCTGATCCTCAAGAAGGATGGCACATGGATGATCGTGGAGCCTGTGGCAGGCGACCGTCCCGAAGACAACATGAACCCCGTTGGTCGCCTCTATTACAACGCATCAACGATGATCTGCGTCCCGACCTCGCTGGATCAGGAAGTCGCCGAAGGTCTGGGTGCGCAGGCGGGGGAGGAGAAACTCACCGAGGTTATCCATTCCGGTGGCTTCAAGCATGTCAGGAGGGCGTTCACGGGGCCATTCAACATGGTCCTGGAGGCCCGCGTTTCGGCATGATCGAAAGGGACGATGGAACTCTCGTCTGGTCGCAGGTGCCCGTTGCCCCGATGAGTGAGACGGGTCATCGACGACGCCCGTCTCACAAGTCCGGCATTCTTCCTCAGATAGGGCTTACATAACCGAACCCGAGCAGTCCCAGCAGCACCACGCCAAGCGCCACGCGATACCAGACGAAGGGCATGTAGCTCCTGGTCGAGACGAGTTTCAGGAACCAGACGATGACGGCGTATCCGACGACGAAGGCGATCAGCGTCGCAAGCGCGGTCGGGCCGGCGGCAACTGCTGTTTCCTCGCCCAGCGTCTTGAACAGCTGATAGAAGCCCGAGCCAAAGACGGCGGGAACGGCAAGAAGGAATGAATAGCGGGCCGCCGCTTCACGTGTGTAACCCATCAGGAGGCCGGCGGTGATCGTGCCGCCGGAGCGGGAGACGCCGGGGATAAGAGCCATGGCCTGTGCGAAACCGAAGATGATGCCGTCGCGCCAGATGAGTTGTTTCAGCGCATATTTCTTCTTGCCGATCCGGTCGGCCCAGCCGAGGATCAGGCCGAAGACGATGAGCATCACGGCGGTGATGTACATATTGCGCAGGCCGTGCTCGATCTGGTCCTTGAAACCGAGCCCGAGAATGACGATCGGCAGCGAGCCGATGATGATCAGCCAGCCCATCCGGGCGGCATCCTTGTCATATTCACCGAGCCTGAACACCTGACGCAGCCAGGCGGTCGCAATCCCCATGATGTCCTTCCAGAAATAGACGAGAACCGCCGTCTCCGTGCCGATCTGGGTGATGGCCGTGAATGCCGCGCCTGGATCGGTGCCCGATGGCAGGAATTCGCCGAGGATGCGCAGATGCGCGCTGGAGGAAACCGGCAGGAATTCGGTCAGTCCCTGGACAAGTCCGAGGATGGCGGCATCAGTCCAACTCACGCTCATGGCAGCTCCGAAGGTTGGGGATAGGCTTCAAGGATAAGACGAGATTTCCGGGGAGAGGCTGGAAATCATATTTGCATAGGTCTGGCAGCTTGCGATCGTCAAGCTGCAAAGCTTGGAACCGCTCAATGTGACAATTCTACGGTACACGATGCATGTCTCAAACATATCACGGGTATTCGTAGGCTCGCGGGTTCGAAGCCGGCCTGCTGGTCGCATCTGATCGTTCACGCAAACGGGCCGGATTGATGGATTTTTCAACGCTGAGAATATGCGGCGCTGATCGTGCCGCGCCACGTCAGCACTTGTTGAAATTGATCGTGTTGATGACGTTGTTATAGTCCTGCAGCAACTGCGTCGCGTCCTGCCGTTCGGCAGACATCATCTGGAATTGAGAGTTCTTCTTGTCTTCCTCGTAACGACCGTTTTCCGTTCGCAGAATGATCTGGCGGCCGGTGGCAAGATAGGCGTTGATGTTCAGCATCATCGATGAGCATCCGGCATTATTCGCCTCGCGCACCTTGGCATCATAGCCCGTCGCCATCGTGTTGAACTGGTCGAGCGAAACCTTGAAAGGCTCCTTCTTGTCACCCAGACCATTGCCCTGGAGAAAACCGTCGGCAGCATCCATGCTGCTCTTGATGTGATAGATCATGCCGATGCGGAAATAGTCGCGCGTATCCTTTTCCGCCTTGTCGAACTCGGCCTTGATCCGGGCGCGATCCTTGGCGTCGATGGCGCTCACAAAACCTGCCTGCGCGGTTGACAGCGCTTCCATGGCGGCAATGAAGGCCGGCTGGATTTCTCGTCCATGCGCGCCCTTGTCGCTCAGATAGGTTTTGGCCGCGATATAATTGCCCATGTCCCGGTCGAGCGGGTCCGCCTTGCCGAGCGCCTCGCCATAGGCAAGGGCAGGAGCATCGAGTTCGGGCATGTCAGGCTTCATTGCGCGGGCCTTGTCCAGCCGCTCCTTGATCCGCGCCAGATCGTTGGTCGAATAGAACAGGTTGTCGTTCTTGTCCTTGCCGTCGAGGACGGGGCGGACGTAGCTCTGGTAGGTCGCCAGTTCCTTGGCATAGGATCGCTGCGCCGAATTGGCCACTTCGACATATTCGTTATACTTCAGCACCTCCGCCTGTTCGGCGGATGGCTGGTTTTCTTCGGTCTTGGCTGATTTGCCCTCGTCGCAGGCAGAAAGGGCAAGCACGCAGGCCGCAACGGCCAGCGATCGCATCATGGTCTTCATCAAATTTTCCTCGTAATAAATCTAAGTGTGAAACCACTTCGATCGGCCGCCGCTCTGGAAACGGCAGCATGTAGAGATGGCCTGGGCGGGTGCTCTGGCCGGTCTGGTTTCATCCTGTTTGAAGTCGGATGTTTGCCGGAAGTACCTCCTTGTCATTGGTGGCGTCTGACGCCTGTCAAGCCGAGCCATGTCGACCGGGCGGTGCACGCCCATTGATCCCACGATCCATTGAAACTACGGGGGATTTTATCGTCTACGCCGGAAAGCCCGCGCTCGGACTAGCGTCGATCATCGAAATTACATGATCTCAAGACGATGAGAATGCTTCCTATCGGCGCAAGGCCGGCTTGTCATCCCGAAAGGACCGGAGCGCCGAAATTTCCTTTCAGACAAAATGCAAACGGGCCGGATTGCTCCGGCCCGTTTCCCAATTCGGCATGCTGCCCGTTAATCAGACAGCGCCGCGGGTCTCGACATAAAGTGCGTAGACCGAGTGGCTGGACGCCATGTAGAGGCGGTTCTTCTTCTTGCCGCCGAAGACGAGGTTCGGGCAGCGCTCCGGCAACTTGATGAAGCCGATTGCCTTGCCGTCCTTGTTGAACACCTTGACGCCGTTCAGCTCTTCCGGCTTGGCGCCGGCGGCACCCGAGGAGCCCCAGCCGCACCACAGGTTGCCGTCGACATCGACCTTGAACCCGTCGAGGCCGCCATTGTCGTCAGCAGTGATCAGCGCCTTTTTGTTGGAAACGGTCTTGCCGTCCTTGGACACGTCGTAAGACCACACGATGCGGTAAGGCTGTGCACGGCCTTCAACCACATAAAGCTTCTTCTCGTCTTCGGAGAAGGCAATACCGTTCGGGCCTTTCAGTTCGTCGGTGATCAGCGACAGTTCGCCTTCCGCAGAGATGCGATAGACGGAATGCGGCAATTCCGGATCGGCCTTTTCGCCTTCCCACATGCCACCGATACCGAACGGCGGGTCAGTGAACCACAGCGAGCCGTCCGACTTGCAGACGATGTCGTTCGGCGAGTTGAGCTTCTTGCCCTTGTAGTTGTCGGCCAGAACCGTGATCGAACCGTCATGTTCGGTGCGGGTGACGCGGCGGGTCAGATGCTCGCAAGCAATCAGGCGGCCCTGAAGGTCGCGGCAATGGCCGTTGGCATAGTTCGAGTTGGCGTCGAACACGCTCCAGGTCTCGTTCGTTTCGTCGAACTTCATCACCCGGTTGTTCGGGATATCGCTGACCAGCAGATATTTGCCGTCACCGAAATAGACTGGGCCTTCCAGCCAGCGGGCGCCGGTTGCGACCTGTTCCAGCGAGGCGCTGGCGACGCGATATTTTGCAAAGCTCGGGTCGAGAACCTGAATGGCCGGATCGGGATAGATCGGGGAGGGGGTGAAGCTGATGGCCTGCGCGGAGGCGATCTTGGTAGTGACGGCGGTTGCTGCTGCGACGGCACCGAATGTCATGAGGTTGCGGCGGCTAAGATCCACGGGAAAAGTCCTTCGATAATAGTCGTTGATTTCATATCAATCTGCCCGTTTGCGGGAGGCGGCAATCATGGCCTGTGCGCCCTGTTAGCGTTCTGACATTGTGCGTCGCAACATAAAACTGTGGCATTCTGCCCCCATGATTAAGGAGGGATGAAAAAGCAGCCGGGCTATCAAGGCTCGGATTCTTCACGTTTGCCAAAAACTATAACGCACTGCAGCAAATGTAAGATTTTTTTATGAAATTCGCCCTAGGGTGCCGGCAGGACACGTGATCGCTGGCCGATCCTTCACGCGCATGATGCGCGCCGTCAAAGACGGTTCCTGCATTTCTTCCCTTTCCCCGAATGCGTGTTTTCAGTTTTCCTGAGAAGGTCCCCCCATGCTCAAGAACTTAAAGATCAAGACCAAGTTTTTGATGGCGATCGCCATCCTTGGCGTCATTTCACTTGCCGGCCTGCTGTTCGTCACTCAGCGGTTCAGTGCTGCAAACGAGTCCTATTCGAATTTCTTGCATAACGAGAGCACGGCTGCGACCTTCGTTCCGCGCGGTGCCGCCGGCATGTGGACGGCTACGACCTGGCTCAGCCGCGCCCTTGCGCAGGATCCGCAGTCCGCCGCCTTCAAGGATCTTTCCGAGCGTTTCGGCAAGGAAATCACCGGTGCGCGCGCCCGTCTGGCGCAGGTGCCCGGCCTCGTCCCGAGCCGTCAGGCCGCCACCGACGAGTTGCTGGCAGGCGCCGACAAGCTGAAGGCGATCGGTGACGATCTGCTGAAGGCTCACGTCGCCGGCGATGCAGCCAAGGTCAATGCTCTGGAAGCCGATCTCGATAAGGCCATCGTTGAACTGTCGCCGAAGTTCGGCGCGAGCAACGGCGCCATGGCGGACCTGATCAAGAACGGCGGCGACAAGCTGTCGGCTGAAGTCTCCTCCACCATCCAGTTCGCCATTATCGGCATGCTGATCGGCATTGCCGTAGCTATCGTGCTTTCGCTGACGATCGCCCAGAAGGGCATCACTGCTCCGATGGCGCGCCTGCGTGAACGCATGGCGTCGCTCGCTTCCGGTGAGACCCGCAGCGAGATCGACGGCCTCGACCGCAAGGATGAAATCGGCCAGATGGCTGAAGCGGTTGAAATCTTCCGCCATAATGCCCTTGAACGCACCCGCCTTGAGCAGGAAGCCGACGACAACCGCAGCCTGTCGGAAAAGGAACGCATCGAGCGCGAAGCCGCCAAGGCTCGCGAAGCCGGCGACGTCAAGTTCGCCGTCGATCATATCGCCCAGGCGCTGAGCCAGCTGTCGGACGGCAACGTTTCCTATCGCATCGAACAGCCGTTCACGGCAGCGCTCGATGGCGTCCGCAACGATTTCAACGCCTCGGCTTCCAAGCTTCAGGCAGCCCTTGAACAGGTCGCTGAAAACGCCCGCAGCATTGAGGCCGGTTCGGCCGAGATCAAGTCGGCAGCAGACGATCTTGCCAAGCGCACCGAACAGCAGGCAGCCTCGGTTGAAGAGACTGCAGCCGCTCTGGAGGAAATCACCACCACGGTGAAGGATGCAGCGCGCCGTGCCACGGAAGCCGGCAATCTGGTTGCCCGTACCCGTCAGGGCGCGGAAAAGTCCGGCGAAGTCGTCCAGAATGCCGTCAAGGCGATGGAAGCGATCGAAAAGTCGTCTGGCGAGATCGGCAATATCATCGGTGTCATCGATGATATCGCCTTCCAGACGAACCTCCTTGCCTTGAACGCCGGTGTCGAAGCTGCCCGTGCGGGTGAAGCTGGCAAGGGGTTTGCGGTCGTTGCCCAGGAAGTTCGTGAGCTCGCCCAGCGGTCGGCAAATGCGGCCAAGGAGATCAAGACGCTGATCAACGCTTCGAACGAGCAGGTCCAGAACGGCGTGCATCTTGTCGGCGAGACCGGCAAGGCGCTGCAGACGATCGTCGGCGAGGTCCAGGAGATCAATCGCAACGTCAACGCCATCGTCGAGAGCGCGCAGGAACAGTCTTCCGGCCTGCAGCAGATCAACACGGCGGTCAACACCATGGACCAGGACACGCAGAAGAATGCGGCCATGGTCGAGGAGCAGACCGCTGCAAGCCATGGTCTTGCCCGCGACGCCGCCTCGCTTAACGCGCTTCTCGCCCAGTTCAAGCTGTCGGTTCAGACCTACAAGTCGACCGTCCGTGCTGTCCAGGCAAACGAAATGCCCGCTGCTTCGCCGGCCCGCGCTCTTGGCCGCAAGCTGGCCGGCGCCTTCTCCGGCAACGCTGCGGTCAAGGCTGACAACTGGGAAGAGTTCTAAGCCCCACTCGTCCTTGCGACGATCCATTCGCGAAACGAAGAAAGGCCGCAGGCATTATGTCTGCGGCCTTTTCTTTTAGGAACGGCTTCTTGCGCGGAAGAACATTTGGCGTCTTCGCGCAGGCGCCGTGAGACGCATTTGAACGGCAGCTGCGACATTTTGCCGTGAAATGCATAAAAATCGATACAACGTAAGATTTTATTATCGAGCCTGGTTCTACGGTTCGCCCGGGACATTCGAGATACCCCCCTTGTTCTCAAGCGCGCATGATGTGCGCCGCCTCTCCAGGTCATATGGTTGGACGGCTCCTGTTTGGTTGGCTCTTTCGTCGGGAGCCTGCACTGCAATGCCAGGCGCCGGATTCCACGGTCGCAGGTGCTGCAGCAAATAGACTTGTGCATCGTGCCTCCGAGAGCCAGTCCGGCTTTCGGCTCGATGTGCTGGGTTCATCGCGTTGTGGAGGTATCCGATGCTCAAGAATCTAAAAATAAAGACCAAATTTCTGATGGCGATTGCCATCTTGGCGTTCATCTCGCTGGCAGGGCTGGCTTTTGTCACTTTACGCTTCGCGGAAGCGAACAAGACCTATTTCAGCTTCCTTCAGAACGAGAGCACGGCGGCGGTCTATGGACCACGCGGTGTTGCCGGTGCATGGACGGCCATCAACTGGTTGAACAGAACCGTCACGCAGGATCCACAGTCGGATAAGTTTACGGAATTCGCAGCCCGCTTCAACAACGAGTTGACCGGTGCCCGTGGCCGTCTCGAGCAGATACCGGCCATCGTTCCGAGCCGAAAGGCGGCAATCGACGAGCTGGTAGGCGCGATGGACGTGATGCGGCAGATCGGCGGGGAAATGATCAAGGCACATGCCGTCGGCGACAAGGCGTTGTTCGACAGCATGACGGTCAAGCTCGAGCAGATCACCATCGACTTTTCGGCAAAATCCGCCGCCAACAACACAGCCATGGCGGACTTGATCAAGAACGGTTCGGAACAGTTGAATGCGCGGGTTACCGATGCAATCTGGGTTACGATCGTCAGCATGTTGGTCGGCATCGCCGTCGCCATCGCTTTCTCCATGCTGATCGCCCAGAAAGGCGTCACCACGCCGATGGTCCGCCTGCGTGAACGCATGGCGTCGCTCGCTGCCGGCGAGACCGAAGCCGAGATCGATGGTCTCGACCGCAAGGACGAGATCGGCCAGATGGCTGAAGCTGTTGCCGTTTTCCGCGACAACGCGCTTGAGCGTCAGCGTCTTGAACAGGAAGCGAATGATAACCGCAGCCTGTCGGAAAAGGAGCGCCTCGAGCGCGAAGCCGCCAAGGCCCGCGAAGCTGCCGACGTCAAGTTTGCCGTCGACAATCTGGCCGCGGCCCTGAGCCAGCTTTCGAATGGTGATGTGTCCTATCGCATCGAGCAGCCCTTCACGGCGGCACTCGACGGTGTTCGTAACGACTTCAACGCCTCGGCTTCCAATCTTCAGCGAGCACTCGAACAGGTAGCGGACAATGCCCGCAGCATCGAAGCCGGCTCGGCAGAAATCCGTTCGGCAGCAGACGATCTTGCCAAGCGCACCGAACAGCAGGCCGCTTCCGTTGAGGAGACTGCAGCCGCTCTGGAAGAAATCACCACCACGGTGAAGGATGCAGCCCGCCGCGCCACTGAGGCAGGCTCGCTTGTCACCCGCACCCGTCAAGGTGCGGAAAAGTCCGGCGAGGTCGTCCACAATGCCGTCAAGGCGATGGAGGCGATCGAAAAGTCATCGGGCGAGATCGGCAATATCATCGGCGTGATCGACGATATCGCCTTCCAGACCAACCTTCTGGCTCTGAACGCCGGTGTCGAAGCCGCCCGTGCGGGTGAGGCCGGCAAGGGTTTTGCAGTCGTTGCCCAGGAAGTGCGCGAACTTGCCCAGCGGTCGGCAAATGCCGCCAAGGAGATCAAGACGCTGATCACCGCCTCCAACCATCAGGTGCAGAACGGCGTGCATCTTGTCGGCGAGACCGGCAAGGCGCTGGAAACGATCGTCGGCGAAGTCCAGGAAATCAACAGGCACGTCACCGCCATCGTCGAAAGCGCCCAGGAACAGTCGTCGGGCCTGCAGCAGATCAACACGGCGGTCAACACGATGGATCAGGACACGCAGAAGAATGCGGCGATGGTCGAGGAGCAGACCGCTGCAAGCCATGGTCTTGCCCGCGACGTTGCCTCGCTCAACGCCCTGCTTGGCCAGTTCAAGCTTGGCAGCGTGTCGGCAGAACGCCCGGCAAGCCAGCCGCAGAAGCCGGTACGCTCGGCTCAAGTCGACGAAGCACCGGCAGCTTCTCCGGCGCGAGCTCTCGGCCGCAAACTGGCCGGCGCCTTCTCCGGCAACGCTGCGCTCAGGAACGATAGCTGGGAAGAGTTCTGAACATCTGGCTTGAGATGAGGTGAGGGGTATTTGCCCCTCAACTGCGACGATATGTCCAACCGCGGGAGCTTACCGGCTTCCGCGGTTCTTTTTTGAGCATCTTCATCGTTGGGTGTCTGATGCCGCCCCCTATTGTGCAATTTTGACGGTAATCAATGTCCTTGCCATGCGTTGGGAGCAAGGCTGTGTCGCTGCGCTGGCGTTGGTAAAAGACCTCAAGAGAGCGTATTTTAGCAACAACACAGCAACCAGAACGAAAGCTAAGGCTATGTTTGACACAGTACGCAAGTTTGCACGCGCTCTGCGCGTCCCTTCGGCCCAGGATCGCGAGATGGCATATCTCAATGAATCCCGCGACCGTATCGACCTTGAATACCGTATGCGCCAGATTGACCGCGGTCTGTTCCGCAAGTCTGGTTTTTAAAGCCGGGTTGTCTCTACCTGCATGGAAGTGCCATAGGCGATCCGCCCTTGGCACTCGGGAAGGTGAGGGTAGGCCGTCTCTCCGGGGATAAAGCTCTCGATTTCCATGATGGCGACCGTCCATCGTCGATTGCATCCCAAAAATCGACACGATTATCGGCTTCCGCTATCGTATCATTTGGTAATGTAGCCAATTGACGCCGGTCCCGTCTGGATCGACTGGACAGGTTCGACAGAATGCCGTTTCGCCGCCGTACTCCTCTTTCGTTGCGTCAGAGGCTTTTCGGGATGTTCGTTCCGAAGAGAGGTTTTCGCCGTCTGCTTGGTTATTACCGTCTCAAGGTCATGCGTATCGGCGGTTCGCCCCATGCCGTTGCAGCCGGTGTTGCCGTCGGCGTGCTGAGCGCCTGGACACCCTTTCTCGGCTTCCATGTTCTGTTCGCCATCCCGATCGCCTGGCTTCTGGGCGGCAGCATGATTGCGGCGGCCATCGGTACCACTTTCGCAAATCCCCTGACCTGCCCGATCATCTGGCCGCTCACCTGGGAAGTGGGCCAGTTCCTGCTCGGTGCGGAGCCAAGCTCGCGCCATATCGATCTGGAGGCGTTGTTCGCCCACCTGGATGTCTCGCAACTCTGGCGTCCGGTGCTTGAACCGATGCTGGTCGGCTCGTTGCCGCTGGGCCTGCTCTGCGCGTTTTTCTTCTATGCGGTGACCTATCTTGCCGTGCGCGGTTTCCGCAATCGTCGCGTCAGCCGCTTGACGGAAAGGGCAAGAGTGCTCAAGTCAGCCGAAAACGGATCAGCAGTTTAGGCGACAGGATTGGCTTGATGATTATCGGCATGGGTAGCGACCTCATAGACATAAGGCGCGTGGAAAAATCCATCGAACGGTTTGGCGAACGTTTCACCCATCGCTGTTTCACCGAAATCGAGCGGGCCAAGTCCGAGCGCCGTAAAAATCGGGCGGAATCCTATGCAAAGCGGTTCGCCGCCAAAGAGGCCTGTTCCAAGGCGCTGGGCACCGGTCTCGCCAACGGCGTGTTCTGGAAGGACATGGGCGTCGTCAATCTTCCGGGCGGCAAGCCGACAATGGTCCTGACCGGCGGCGCCGGCGAGCGGCTGGCGGAACTGATGCCGGCCGGCCACGAACCCGTTATCCACATCACCATCACCGACGAATATCCTTATGCGCAGGCCTTCGTGATCATCGAGGCGCGTCCGGTTTCCACCTGATGGCGAAGCCGCAGGAGATGCCTCGCGCATTCGATGAAGGATTCGTAATCTCACCACCATTGCCGAGGCTAAGCTAAGCGTTTAGACAGTTCAGCCACTCGCCCCGAGATAGAAAGATTTTTGACGTGTCCGATAAAGCCGAGACGAAGCAGCCGAATGCCCTTTGGGAAAACATCAAGGTCATTATCCAGGCCCTGCTGCTTGCCATGGTCATCCGTACGGTTCTGTTCCAGCCCTTCACCATTCCGTCCGGCTCGATGATGCCGACCCTGCTCGTCGGCGACTACATCTTCGTCAACAAGTTCGCCTACGGTTATTCGAAATATTCGCTGCCCTTCTCGCCGGATGTGTTCGACGGTCGTATCCTCGAATTCAGTGAGCCGAAGCGTGGTGACGTCATCGTCTTCCGCCTGCCGCAGCAGCCGGATATCGACTATATCAAGCGTCTGATCGGCCTGCCGGGCGACAAGGTCCAGATGCGTGACGGCATTCTCTACGTCAACGGCCAGGCCGTGCCGAAACAGGCGGATGGCAGCTTCACCTCGGATTACCGTCTCGATCCGGGCGCCAACGTTCCCGTCTTCCGCGAAACGCTCGACAACGGCAAGACCTACGATACACTCGACCAGATCCCGAATTCGCGCGGCGACAACACGCCTGAATTCAATGTGCCGGAAGGCCATTATTTCTTCATGGGCGACAACCGTGACAACTCGCTCGACAGCCGCTTCGACGTCGGTTTCGTTCCGGCTGAAAACCTCGTCGGTCGCGCCAGCGTGATCTTCTTCTCGCTCGGCAACGACACCTCGTTCCGCGAAATCTGGAAATGGCCGTCCAACATGCGTTGGGATCGTCTGTTCAAGGGCGTCAACTGATGAAGATGAGACTTTTGTCGGCGGAGGAGCGGGGCCAGCTGGAAGCTGCGATCGGTCATGTCTTCGCCGACAAGCAGTGGCTTGACCGGGCGCTGACCCATGCCAGCACCGGCACTGCCAAGAATGCCAATTACGAGCGCCTGGAGTTTCTGGGCGACCGCGTGCTGGGCTTGTGTGTCGCCGAACTCCTTTTCACCACCTTTCGCGCCGCGGAAGAGGGGGAGCTATCGGTTCGGCTCAACCAACTGGTCAGCGCAGAAAGCTGTGCCATCGTTGCCGATGAACTGGAATTGCACCGTTTCATTCGCACCGGCGCCGACGTCAAGAAACTGACCGGCAAGCGCATGCTCAATGTTCGTGCCGATGTGGTGGAAAGCCTCATCGCTGCGCTCTATCTTGATGGTGGGCTGGAAGTTGCCCGCGCTTTCATCCTGCGTTACTGGCAGGACCGGGCGGAAAAGCCCGATGCCGCGCGGCGTGATGCCAAGACCGAGCTGCAGGAATGGGCGCATGCCAAGTTCAATACCACCCCGTCCTACAGGGTGGATGATCGCTCCGGACCGGATCATGATCCGCGCTTCACGGTGACGGTGGAAATCAAGGGCGTCGCGCCCGAAACCGGTACAGACCGGTCGAAACGGGCAGCCGAACAGGTTGCCGCAACGAAGCTCCTCGAACGTGAGGGCATCTGGCAGAAAAGCCAGGATTGATTGGATCGATATGACCGAAGACCACAACATTGCCGGCGAAGAAAATGAAGCCGCAGCCGGCCCGACCCATTCCGGCTTCGTCGCCCTGATCGGCGCCACCAATGCCGGCAAGTCGACGCTGGTCAACCGCCTTGTCGGCGCCAAGGTCTCGATCGTCAGCCACAAGGTGCAGACGACGCGTGCCATCGTGCGTGGCATTGCCATCCACGACAATGCCCAGATCGTCTTCATGGATACGCCCGGCATCTTCAAGCCGCGCCGCAGGCTCGACCGCGCCATGGTGACGTCCGCCTGGGGCGGCGCCAAGGATGCTGACGTGATCGCACTTCTGATCGACAGCGAGCGCGGCATCCGTGGCGACGCCGAGACCATCCTCGAAGGTCTCAAGGATGTCCATCAGCCAAAAATCCTGCTTTTGAACAAGATCGACCAGGTGAAGCGCGAGGATCTTCTGGCGCTTGCTGCCGCTGCCAATGAAAGGGTCGGGTTCGAACGTACCTTCATGATTTCGGCAACGACCGGATCGGGCTGCGATGACCTGATGAACTATTTCGCCACGACCCTGCCGGAAGGTCCCTGGTATTATCCCGAGGACCAGATTTCAGATCTGCCGATGCGCCAGCTCGCAGCCGAAATCACCCGTGAAAAACTGTTCCTGCGGCTCCATCAGGAGCTTCCCTATGCCTCCCACGTAGAAACGGAAAAGTGGGAAGAGCGCAAGGACGGATCGGTTCGTATCGAGCAGGTCATCTATGTGGAGCGCGAAAGCCAGAAGAAGATCGCACTCGGCAAAGGCGGCGAAGCGATCAAGGCGATTTCGACCGCATCCCGCAAGGAGCTGTCCGAAATTCTCGAGCAGCCTGTCCACCTCTTCCTGTTCGTCAAGGTTCGCGAGAACTGGGGCAACGACCCGGAACGCTTCCGCGAGATGGGCCTGGAATTTCCCAAGGGTTGATCAAAATATTTTGTACGACAGCGTACGCTCGAATTCTTTCTCCTTGATTTCCTTGGCTTGTGCCCAATCTGCATAGACATCGTCCACAGTCCAACATGATATGTTATTGGTAATCTGTGCAACTCTGCGCAGTGCGCTTGACACGACGCAACTGTGGAACTTTGATCTCTATCATAACAGCGCGATTCAAGCTGTTTGCAACAGAGATGGAACAAGAACACCACAGGGATTGCGAGCCGCATGGGCACCAGCAAATACATGGGACGAGACAAGGGCGTGGATCTGAAGGACGCTGTTGGGTTCTTCAGCTGGGATCTCAACGAGAACAAGGTCTTCGCGGATAATGTTTTCGCGTATATCTATGGTATACCGCCGCATGAATTGGAGATCGGAGCTCCGATCGAACAGGTCATCAGGCATGTGGCGGAAGACGACATGCCTCGGGTGGCCAAGGCTTTGCACGAGACGATCGTCTCCGGCAACCCTTGCCATCACACCTATCAAATTGTCCACCCGAACGGGCGACACATCGTTGTGACAGGGCAGGGGCGTTGTCTGCGCAACGGCGACGGCATGCCGTCCATCTTTACAGGTCTGGTGACTGCCGAGGAAAAGGGCGCGACGTTGCCTGAAGCCGATCCTTTGGCTTCGCATTGCATGGAAGCGTTGAAACTTGCCAAGCGTCGTCGGCATGCCCTGGCCGAACGCTACCTAACTTCAGCCCTGGGAGCGCTCGGTCGCCGGGCTGACAATTAACACCCAATATGGCGCCGGCGGCAAACGATCTGTCTGCCGCCGGTCTTGACGTTCATTTCTGACGATCCATCAAAGCCTTCACCTCCTGGAAGCGACGGCGGTTGTCCGGTTCCTGTTCGCCCGGGCCGTAACAGGTCTTGGAAATGCAGAAGCGGATAAGACCGAACGGCGGTGTCGCCTTGTCGAATTCGCAATCAATCTCGTTATTGTAATCGGTCGGCTTGGCGTCCGCGCGGGTCGAATAGGTCAGTCGTGCACCAGGCGGGTCGAGTTCCGGAAAGGATTGTACGATCCCTGTCTTGATTGTCGGCACCAGCAGGAAATTCTTGGCGACTGAAAGGCAGGCCTGTTCCAGCTGCGGTGACTGTGCTGCTGCCGGTGACGCCGGAAGAAACCCGGCAAAGGCGGCGGAGACCGCAGCGGCGGCTAAAGCGACATGTTTCATGGGAACTCCCTGAGCCCGTTATTGTTTTGCGGGAGAATTCCGCTGACAGGCAATTTGTTCCAAGAGAGGCGACACCTGATCGCAATTTTTCAAACGCTGTTGCAAATCGCGAAACCGATTCAATCTGAACGACTTATGCGATAGAACTGAATCAGTTCGGAAAGGTCTTGAAGTATCGATGCAGTGGCAGGACGAAGCGATCATCATCGGCGTCAAGCGGCATGGCGAAACCAGCGTCATTGCCGAGCTGATGACGCGTGAGCGCGGCCGCCACCTGGGCCTCGTCCGCTCTGGCCGTTCCCGCGCCATGCAGCCGGTACTGCAACCGGGAAACCGGGTTGAAGCGGTCTGGCGCGCCAGGCTCGACGAGCACCTGGGAGAGCTGAAACTCGAGCCTGTAAGACTGAGAGCCGCAAAGTTGATGGAGACCGCCACTGCCGTCTACGGCGTGCAGGCCATGGGCGCTCTGCTGCGTCTTCTTCCCGAACGCGATCCACATCCCCATCTCTTCGATGCGCTGGACATCATTCTCGACACGATGGATGACCCCGCCGATGCAGGCGAGCTCTTTGTCCGGTTCGAGCTCGCTGTCTTGAACGACCTCGGTTACGGCCTCGACCTCACCGAATGTGCGGCAACCGGCGTGCGGCAGAACCTGCTCTATGTTTCGCCGAAAAGCGGCAGAGCCGTCTGTGGCGAGGCGGGTGCGCCTTATGCTGACCGCATGCTGGTGTTACCGCCTTTCCTCGGGGAGGGGCCGAAGCCCGCGGCCGACCGTGAGAGCATGCTGGCCGCCTTCCGGCTCACCCAATTCTTTCTGCACCGGCATGTTTACGAGCCGCGCGGCATTACCGCCAACGATGCCCGTGAGGGATTTGTCCAGGCGGCGCTAAAGGCGCTTTCCGCGCCTCCTGCGGATCGTCAGGCCGGCTGAGGCCTATTCCGCGGGCTGGCTGACCAGCGACCGATCGACGGGCTTCTCCTGGATCGGCCAGTGAACGACCGCGGCAAAAATGCCGAGCGCCACGCCGAACCACCAGACCACGTTGTAGGAGCCGAGCCGGTCGTAGAGATAGCCGCCCATCCATACACCAAGGAACGAACCGACCTGGTGCGACAGGAAGACGATCCCGCCCAACAGGCCGAGATGCCGGGTGCCGAACATGATGGCGACCAGCCCGTTTGTCGGCGGAACGGTGGAGAGCCAGAGCAGGCCCATGACGATGGCGAAGATGATGACCGAAAGCGGCGTCTGCGGCAGAAGCAGGAAGGCCGTCACCGCCACCGAACGCGCCAGATAGATATAGGCGAGGAAGTAAGGCTTCGAATAACGCTGGCCGATGACGCCGGCCGACAGCGATCCTATAACGTTGAAGAAGCCGATCAGCGCCATGGCGATCACCGCATAACGGGCATCGATGCCGATATCGCGCAGATAGGCCGGAAAATGCGCGGTGATGAAGGCGACCTGAAAGCCGCAAACGAAGAAGCCGCTGGTCAGCAGCAGATAGCCCTTATGCCCGAATGCCTCCTTCAACGCTTCGCCTGCCGTCTGCTTGAACGCGACTTGCGACTGCGTGCCCGAGCTTGAATTGCCGCGTAGCGGTATGGCCAGCAGCGGGATTGCCAGCATCATCACCGCCATGATGACGAGACTGTCCGACCAGCCATAGGTGGAAATCAGGGCCTGACTGAGCGGCGCAAACAGAAACATCCCGGCAGAGCCTGCCGCTGTGCCGATGCCGAAGGCAAATGAACGCTGTTCCGGTGTCACGTTGCGGGCAAAGGCGGAAAGAATGGTGCCGAAGGACCCTGCGCCAACCGCAAGCCCCACCATCACGCCGCCGGAGAGATACAGAATGCTCTCCGAATGCGCCGTCGACATCAGCGCCAGGCCGGCCGCATAAAGCAGGCCTGAAAAAGTCAGGACCCGACCGGTGCCCCATTTGTCTGCGATCGCGCCGAAAATCGGCTGGCCCAGCCCCCAGGCCAGGTTCTGGATCGCCATGGCAAGCCCGAAGGTCGACCGGTCCCAGCCGGTATCGCCTAGCATCGGCAACTGGAAGAACCCCATTGCCGAACGCGGCCCGAAGGTCAAAAGAGCAATCAGCGCGCCTGCCGAAATGATCAGCCAGGGCATCGGCGCTCGGGCCGAACGGCTTGCTGCAAGAGACATGGGTGTCCTCCTCGAATTGGAGAGCAATCCATACTCTTTCCCAGAGCTTTGGTGAAACGACTTTTGCTAAAGCAACCCATCATCGCCGTTGATAATACGGCGGTTTTGATCCGGGGTGGTGAGGCAATGACAGCGCTTCATCCCGCTCATGGAGCTCGCGTCATTCACTGTTTACAGCGAGCCCGGCGGCTGGACTGGCGGGCGGCGCTTGCCGAGTTGCGCCTCGCGCAGGATCGTGAACAGCCCTGCGCCGATAACGATGACGCAGCCGGCAATCATGTTCCAGCTCATCACCTCACCGAAGATGAACGTCCCGATGATGCAGACCAGAACCGTCTGCCAGTAGAAGATGGGCTGCACCACAACGGCGTCGAGCACGTCAAAGGCGCGGATCAGCAGGTAGTGGCCGCTCATGCCGGTGATGCAGAGCGCGAGCATCCAGAACCAGTAGTCGGGCGTGATCGACGTCCAGTAGAACGGCCCGACGAGGGTGATCGCCACCGCACCGGCAATTCCGGTGTAGAAGAAACTGGTATGCGACGTGTCAGTTTTGCTCACCATCCGGGTCAACACAGAATAGAGCGCGAACATCACGGTGCAGGTGACTGGCACCAGAATGTTGCTGTTGAAGGTCGCATGTGTCGGGTCGATGATCAGAAGAATGCCGAGGAAACCGACGCCGATCGCTGCCCATCTGCGCCAGCCAACGGTCTCGCCGAGCAGCGGAACCGAAAGACAGGCGACGACAAGCGGCGCGGCAGCAAAGATCGTGTGGGTCTGAGCCAGTCCCACATTGGCGAAGGAGTAGATCGATATGACGATCTGGAAGACCAGAAGCGTGCCACGGATGATCTGCAGCACGAGCCGGGTGCTTTTTGCCGTTTCTTTGATGCCGCCCGGATTGCGGGTCGCCAGCGCAAGTACGAAGGCGGCGAAGAACCAGTAGCGGATCATCGCAACGAAGATCGGTGGATAGGCTTGACCGAGATGTTTCGAAATCCCGTCCTGGACGGCGAAGATCGAAACCGCTGTCAGCGCGAAGAGAAGTCCCTGGGTGCGTGGTGTCATGAAGAAATGCTCTTAAGCGTTTTCCGGAAAGAAAGCGCCCAGGAAGCATGATGACAACCCAAGGCCCGAATCTCGATATTTGCGAATGAAATCGTTTTCGCTGCCAGCATACCATGCCGACAACAGACCATTGCGCATGGCAGCCATGCGTCAAGGGCCGGATCGCGGCCCTTGGTACGCTCGGGCATCGAATTCGGGAATTGAGAGCAGGTCCAGCAATAGCGGGGGCCGGTCTTGCGTTCGGAATTGCCTAAAACAGTCTGGCGGGATCAGGCGCGACGCTTGATGGCCCAGGCATCGCGCTGGCCGGTGATCGTCGCCGTATCGCCAAGTCTGATCGTTCCTTCGCTGCGCGGCACCGCATTCCAGCCGAACAGCGGGCCTGGAACGCGGCGGTCGCCCGACATGCGGATGCGGCCCATTGCCGGTATCGGATTTGGTCCCTCGCGCGAACCGCTCTGCTGGTCCTGCGTGGTCATGATGCAGCGGGCGCAGGGTTTGACGAAATCCAAGCGGATGCCGGCAATCTCGATGCCGTCCCAGTTGTCCTCGGCCCATGCCTCGTCGTGGTCGAGCACAATATTCGGCCGGAACCGGTCCATTCCGACAGATCCTTCGCCATGCTTATCCATATCGGCATTGAGGGCGGCCAGCGATCCGGTCGTAGTGACGAGCACCTGATAGCCATCGGCAAAGGTGACGGGCGTATCCGGCCCGGCCCAGTCGGCGCTTGCGGTGCGCTCGGCCTTTTCGTCGAAAAACACGAGTTTCACCTCGCGGCCCAGCCATGTGGACAGGATGGCATTGGCGCCGTCATCGGCGACGGCTGCGCTGACGGGCGATTTCCACACCACGACATCCATGCGCCGCTCGGACGGGGGAACGGCGACGAGGATCTCGCCCTTGCCGTCGACTGCAAACCGGTAACCGACATCGCGCGGTTCGACTTCCACCTGCGCCAGTTCCTGCAGTTCACGTTGGGTGATGAACTGGCCGGACGGATCGACCACCATCATCTGCCGGTCGCCGGGAATGCCCGTTGCGGTGATCACCGCCTCGTCGAGCGTTATGCCGCGGCCGCTCTTCAAAGGGTAGAAATTCAGTTCCGCGACCTTCATCCTGTCGTCCTCAAAATTCGTTCCTAGATCTCGTCAAGGAACATGTCCCTTATCTGCTTCAGCCGCTCGTGCCGCTCGCCGGCCAGCGCCCGCCCGGCCTCGGTCTTGAAACCATCGGCGAGTTTGAACAGCTTGACCTCGAAATGATCGATGGCGAAGCTTTTGTCGTCCAGCGGGCGTTGCTTGGCAAGAGGGTCTACCGGGTCATAAAGACCCGATGCCATGCGCCCGGCGATGTAAAAACAGCGTGCAGCCCCCACCATGCCGATCGCATCGAGCCGGTCGGCATCCTGCAGGATTTTTGCTTCCAGCGTTTCGGGCGGGATATTGGCGGAGAAGCTGTGCGTCGCAATCGCATGGGCCACGGCCTCGACGGCTGCCTTTTCCCAGCCCAAGCCGGCCAGAATGCCGCTCGCCTTTTCCGCCGCAAGCCGCGAGGCCTGCGCCCTCAGCGGCGAGTTCTTCTCCACAGAGACGCAGTCATGCAGCAGCACGGCGGCGGCCAGGACCGCGCCGTCGCCGCCTTCTTTGGCGTGGATACGCATGGCATTCCGGAACACCCGCAGGATATGCGCAATGTCGTGGCTTCCGTCGTCGCTATCCGTCGCGTGCGAAATGAGCTGTCGCGCAAGCGCCTCGTGAGGGGCAAACGCAGCGGCAAGGGACAGGGTCATGCGGTACTTTCCTTGGAATCAATATCGGGCGCGTCGCTCTTCTTCACCAATATCCGCTGGTAGAAAAGCCCGATCCCGATCAGTACCGCCCCAAGCCCGATGAAGGAGAGCGCCCGCAAGATCCCTTCGAGGTTCGACATGTCGATCAAAAACACCTTCAGCACCGCGATCAGCACCAGCCCGGCGGATGCCAGACGAACGCTCTTGGCATCAAGCTTCGAGCCGAGCACCAGCAGCCCGACGCCGATCACCAGCCAGACGACCGAATAGGTATAGGTCTCGCCGGGAAGGAACCCCTTCCAGTCGGCAATGTTTACCCCTTGCCAGAAGCGCCGCACCGAAAGCGTCGCCCAGAGAAAGCCGAGCACGGCGCCCGAGACGGCAAGCATCGCCACATAAGGCACCGGCCGTCGTCCTCGGGCGAGATAGGCCACCAGCGCATAAGCCAGCGCCGGCAGAAGATAACCGAGCAACAGCAGGTTGACGAAAGGCCACGGCCCGGTGTCCTCGCCCGAGAAGAACGGATTGAGCGCAAACACATGCAGCGACAGCACATTGGCCGTCGCAACAACACCGGCGATCATCGATCCGAAGCGGAAGACCGGAGAGGGCGATTTCAGGTCGAGCGTCATCAGGATGCCCGAAAAGCCGATGGTGATCAGCGTGTAGATCGACTGTTCGCCGAGCGTTGGCACATCGCCGGAAAGCTTGCCTCCATTCATCGCATGATGCACGAGGACGGCGATGGTGATCAACGCCGAAAGCGAGGCGAGCGCCTGCATGATATTGCGCGCGCGGAAATCCGAAGACCCGCGCAGCAGCCATGCGGATACGATCGCCAACGCAGTCGGAATGCCGTAGCCGGCCAGAAGCGCGTTAAAGATCGGCGTCGTGCCGAGGCTGTTGGCGCCGATCAAGGTCGGCTCCCAGGCAATCCTGCCGAAGACGATGACGATCGCCGCCGCCATCATCCACGGCAGTGCCGGCCAGTTGCGGATGCGGTTCGCCAGCAGATAGGCAAAGCCGATCACCGAGACGAGAATGGTTGTGGCTATGCCGTTTGTCAGCGCGTGCAGTGCCAGTATGAAGCCTGCGAAGGATCCCGCAACGACAAGATTGGCCGGCCAGTCGAACCTTTCCTCCGCCTTGTCCTCGTCCTCATTCCTGCGGAACAGCCATTCGGCGACGCCAAGCAGAACGGCGCCGATTGCGATCCCGTAAAGCCCATGTGTCCAGTCGCGGAAGAAATTGCCGAAGTTGAGAAAGGAGATGAAGCCGAGCGTCACCGGCATCGCTCCCATCAGGAAGGCCCAGACGAGGGAAAACTCGAATTCCTCCCGGCGGAAACGCTTCAGGAAAGCCGAGCCGAGGAAGGTGAAGATCGCACCGAGCATGAGGCTGACCGCAATCTCGTTGCCGGAGACCGGAAGCGGGATCGGTGTGCCGTCCGCGCCTTCCGGTGCGATGTAATCGAGAAGCGAAAGCGCCGTGACGAGCGTGCCGAGAACGGCACCCGCGGCCGAAATGACGGCCGACCATAACGCATAAGACCGGGCGGCGCCAAGCGCTGCCAGCACGGAGATAACGGCCAGAAATGCAAATTGCGGATCAAGCCCCGCACTCGAACCCGGACCACCGGCCACTGTCGCGAGCGCGCCGAGCATGACCATGATCGACAGGGACAGGGTAATCTTCAGCGGCGGACGCGTCAAAAGCGCCTTCCAGCCGGGCTGGACAGCTGCCGCGTATTGCTGGCCCGGCCAGAGGAAGATAGTCCCCGCCACCATTACGATCATCGTCAGTGATGGCGGCAGCGGATCGAAACCGGTGCCAATTGCGGCATAGGTCAGCACCCACAGTCCGGTGCCGATATTGGCGAGCATCGGCACGACCGTCCAGCGGCGCAGGCGCGACGCCGCATTGACCGCAAGCCATGTGACGCCGAGGAAGAGGAACAGCGCGTTGACCTTCGGCTCGTTGGTCGTCACCAGCACCGGCGTGACGAGCGAACCGAGCAGGCCGAGGCCCGCCAGCGCCTGTCCATGCAGCAGCGACAAGGCAATCACGGCAAACGATACCAGAGCGAGCAGCACGAACGCCGTGCCGGAACCGATGAATTCGTAGAAGGCATAGGCCGCAAACACGGTGCCGAGCAGCGTCACCGCACCGGCGGCCGTCAACGCGCCGGGGATCATCGCATTGGCATAGAGTTCGGAAGTCTTTGGCAGGGCTTTGCGACGAACGATCTCGCCGGCCGCCATCAGCAGCAGGCCGAACAGCGATGCCAGCGTCAGTCGTGCCGCAGGCCCGAGGAGCCCGGCCTCGATCGAATAGCGCACCAGAAAAATGCCGCCGAAGGCAAGCGCCACACCGCCGACCCAGACCGGCCAGCGGGCACCGAGATAGCTTTCGAGATTTTCGCGCGATGGTCTTTCCCGGATCGGGCGCGGCTTTTCCGATGCCGTATCTTCGTCCGTGATCTCAGCAGAATTGGCCGGCACGACGGTTTCCCCGTCTGCCGTCTGCATCGCCTCCGATCCGGCTGCCGGCTCCTCGATTCGCATCTCTTCGAGAACCGTCTCCGCCATCTCTTCGCGCACGGGCCGTGGCGCAACAGCGGGGTCGAGACCACCCTCTGCGATCATCTGCTTGAGTGTGGCAAGTTCCTTCTCCACCCCGTCGACGCGGGCCGACACTTTCCGGTTCTGTGACACCAGAAAGAAGACAAGGATGATCAGCAGGATATCGATCAGGAACACGTTCACTCCCCCATGGCCGGCGCGAGCCCCGATTTCCGGGCAAAAATGTCGCAGGGGCCGACCAGCTCAATGTAGAGGAACGACCTGGCGAAAAAAGGGGCAGAGTTCGCCTTCCACAGGCCAGAACAAGGCGGGGCATGTTTGAGGTTTCAAGGTACCGGAGATGGCGGAGGTCAGCTGTACGTCGTCAGGATCGGATTGATCCAAAAGGTATCGGGTCCGGTCCTCGTAACCGGACCCGATACATCCTTGCCATCGTCTGTGCCAAGCCCCGGCTCGTCCGCGCCCATAAGGGCGTCGGAGGTCCGCTCGTGCCGATACTCTGCCAGGCAGCGCGATGGATAGGGATCTCTGTTAGACCGTAGCCTCCTCGGAAGCGTCAGGCGTTTCGGTTTCGGGCTCCTTGTCGAAAGCGAGCTTGACGGCCTTGGTCATGTCGCGGCTCACCTCCCACCATTGCTTGCTGCCGATCCAGTAGCGCAGGGTGATCTTGGCGCTTCCGGCATCGAAGTCGAAGAGAAACGCTGCCGGGGCAGGCGATTTCAGCACGCGTTTGTCGGCCGCTGCGAGCTTGATGAGTTTGCTTTCGGTTACGTCGACACTCTCATCCGCTCCGATCGAAATGGTGATCTCGTGGCGGCGGCTGGCAAGGCGGCTGTAATTGGTGATCGGCACGTTCCACAGCGTCGAGTTCGGCGCCAGGCGATACACGCCCTCGGCGGTCTTAAGCTCGGTCGCGAAAAGGCCCACATCAACGATCGTGCCGGTAACGGAGCCCGTCTCGATGCTTTCGCCGACCCTGAACGGGCGCAGGACAAGCAGCATGATGCCGGCGGCGATGTTCTGCAGCGTGCCCTGCAGCGCCAACCCGACGGCAAGGCCGATCGCGCCGAGGGCGGCGAGAATCGATGCCGTCTGCACGCCGAACTGGCCGAGTACCATCACCACGACGAGGATCAGCGCCGCATAACGCACGATATTGGAGAAGAACTGCGACAGGGTCGCATCGATGCCGTTGATATGCGACAGGCCGTTATAGACCCAGCGGCTGATAAGTCCTGCGACGATCCAGCCGAGGATCAGAAGAATGATCGCGCCGATGACGGAGAAGGAATATTGGACGGCGAGGGCCGTCAGTTGGGCAAGCGCCGTTCGTGTCGCGACGACAAAATCGGATGCCTGATCCATTCCGCAAATAACTCCCTTTTTTCTTTGTGCCCGTAATTGGCGCAAAGGATTAGGAGGTCAAGTCAATCGCGGCAGGTTTTCTTCAGTTTTAAGAAGATATTATATTTTTCAACTATTTGGCGAGGTTTTCTACTGTATTTCTATCGAAAACGATGCCCGTCCGTCCGTATCTGCGCCACGGCCGATGGATTTCATCGCCGCAATCAGTCTGCCCTCGCGCTTCAGCGTCCGATCGCCGATCTCGATCAACCTTGTATTGGGTGTCGCATGGGGCGCTGCCTTGCGCAGCCGTTGTGCCAGCGCGAAATCGTCCTCTTCCGGATGAAGCGCCAGGATTGCGATGACTGACGCCGCGGGAGAACGGGAAACGCCCATCCAGCAATGTACGACAAGCGGCGCTGACTGGTCCCAGCCGAGGACGAAATCGATCAACTGGGCCACATGCTCTTCGCTCGGTGCGATCAGCCCGCCGGTGCCGGCAAAACCGATATCGTTCATCGCAAGCTTCAAATGCCGCTCGGCCCGGATCACGCCCGGCCGATGAAAATCCTGTTTTTCCGCAATCAGGCTGACCATTTCCTTTGCGCCGTGGCGAACGGCTGTCTCGGCAATGCTGGCAAGCGGGCAGACGACGATATAACTCACGAGGCGGTAACCTCCGTCCGCTCCGTTTCGATTGCCTCGAACCGGGCGATGAACAGCGCTTGAGCCTCGACCGCCGAAAGCGGCTGGAGTGGCAGCATCTCGCGGGTAATGCCGCGCGGCTGTCCGAAGATTTTTTTGGCCTCAGTGGTGGTAAAGCCGGCAAGCTCGGTCGCCTCGAAATAGGCGGCAATTGTATCGGCCTTCTTGATCAGCACCTTCAGGTCCTTTGTCGGGTGCGGCGGCAAGCCGAAGCGGAGATGCACTGCAGCCTCCAGCCGCGCCTCGACCGTCTTGTAACCGCCGCCGACCACCGATTTGAACGGCGAGATCATGTCGCCGATCACATATTCCGGTGCGTCATGCAGGAGCGTCATCTGTAACGCATCGGCAGGGGCCGCCTCGTTGCAGCGGCGAAAGATCTCTTCGACCACAAGGCAATGCTGGGCGACGGAAAAAGCGTGGTCGCCGCGTGTCTGGCCGTTCCAGCGGGCAACACGGGCGAGACCGTGGGCGATATCGGCAATCTCCACATCGAGCGGCGAGGGATCGAGCAGGTCGAGCCGCCGGCCTGAGAGCATGCGTTGCCAGGCACGGGCGCCGGTCATGGCACTCAACTTTCGGCTCCTTCAGTCCCGCTGGCCGTTTCGGCAGGGAAGGTGAGGCCGGTCCATTCGGGAAGCGTAATCGCCACCGGCACCTCGTCAGCCAGAAGCCGCACGCCATTGGCGACAGCATCGCCGACCCGGTCGAGCCGCACGATCGCCAGCGCCTGTGTACCGGATACCGAGCCGAGCGCGCCGACCGGCTTGCCGCCGGCGGTGATCTCTGTACCGGTAGCCGGCAATGCTGCCTGCGCGGTTACCTGTGCCACGCGGCGACGGGCCGTGCCGCGATGCTGCATGCGCGACACGACCTCCTGGCCGACGTAGCAACCCTTCCTGAAGGAAAGCCCGCCATTCTTGTCGAGCAGGATGTCATGCGGAAACGCATCCTGCAGCGCATAGTCCTCGCCGGAGACGACAAGACCTGCCGCGATCCTCAGCGCCTGATAAGCCTGTGCGGGACCATCTGCATGCTGCCCCGGCATGCGGGAAAGCGCGATCCCTGCCTTGGCAAAACCGCCATCTACAACCTTACCCTGGCCGGCATCGTTGTCCCAGAACACGGTGACGCCGTTCTCGGGTAGGGCAGCGAGCTCGACCGCCGCGCGCAGCTTGTACATTGTCAGCCGCTTGGTCAGTGCATCGCGCTGACCGGCATCGGTTTCGATGAGAAAGCCGTCGCCATCCCGCCAGATCAGGAAATCGAACAGGATCTTGCCCTGTGGTGTCAAAAGCGCGCCGGGACGAGCTTCGTTTTCCGGCAGTCCCTCGACATCGGTGGTGATCAGCGAATGCAGGAAATCCTGCGCATCCTTGCCAAGAATGCGGATCAGGCTGCGTGTCGGAAGATAGGCTTTGGTCATGGAACGGGAATCCCTCTACTCATCACGGAGATAAGTCTTCGCGACGAGCGGAGCAAGCCGGATGGACCGGATCAATCCGTGTGGCCGCGACGCCAATAGGTGATCGACGACATCCGGGTCCGGTCAAGCCCCTGTTCTTTCAGTCGCGCGCGGATTGCCTGCGCCTCGGTCTTCTCGCAGGCCGCCCAGACGAATGTTTCCGGTCCCAGCGCGCCGAGCCTTGCGGTTATTGCCGGCTCCAGCAATCCGGCGGTCCCCGGCTCGGCGCCATTGCGATGCAGCCACTCAATGGAAAAGTCGCGCGCGGCGCAAGTGAAGGTCTGCTCCTCCGCCTTGTCCGCGACCTCTATGATCGCGTGGACCTTCATCTCCGGCGTTGCCAGCTCGATCATCCGCGCGATGGCAGGCAGCGCCGTCTCGTCGCCCGCCAGCAGCAGGTCTTTCGCCTCGGGCATGCCGCCGGCACCGGGGCCGAGCAGGGCGGCCCGGTCGCCCGGCTGTGCGGTAAGGCCGAATTCGGCGCCCGGCATGCGTCTTCCGCAATCGTCATGCACGACGAAATCGATCACCATCTCGCAGCGTTCGAGGTCGAGGCTGCGGATGGTGTAATAGCGCACGGCGATCTCGTCTTCGCCTTTCGGCCAGCCGATGCGCCCGTCGGCAAGCGTCACTGGCCAGATTGGCTCGCGCGCCTTCGGCGGCATCAGCAACCGCACATGCAGTCCTTCCGTCGTGTCGAAACGCGCGGTGTCCGCGCAGGAAACGGTAAGCCGGCGCATCCGCGGGGTCACGTTTTCTGCAGAAACGACGGTGACCTCGCTGAGATTGGCAAGTTTCGCCGGCTTCGGCTGATCGGCCCATTCGAGTGTCAGCGGGTCGTCTCCGGCAAACATGAACAGATGTTCGGCAATAATGCCGCGGGTCATAGACAGCATGTCTTCGGTCGAGCAGGCAAGCCTGATATCGAGTTGCTCGCTGACCTTCGAGATATAGGCCTCGCCGATCTCGCTCGACAGCGTCACATGGTCCCCGTCGCGAAACACCTCTGAATGATCGACAAAATGCTCGCAGATCTCCGCCAGCATGTCCTCGGCATCGACAGGAATGGCCGTGCCGGTAAGGATGAACTCCCGATGCGGAAATGAGGCTGCGTTCACGGTCATTGCTCCATGCGGATGGGGGGGGCCGGTAGA